>JBILHS010000038.1:0-44014 GCA_044350425.1 Saprospiraceae bacterium
CGGTGAATAGAATGTTGTCTGATGAATAAGCCGTATAAATGGCATAACCAAACTGATCACCACCTTCAACCAGTCCAAATCTCTTAAAATCCGCATGTTGAATGACCAAGTCTGCATCTTTAAGATAAATAGCTGCATCGGACTGATTACAATCAAAAAAACGGTTACGAATATTAGCACCACCAATGAAAGCTGCGGAGCAGTGGTCCAGTAGTACATGATAAAGGGTCCATTGAGCACCTGAATTATTAGGTCCATTCCCATGAACTGTTTTCGAAGTACATTCAAAGGTATTGCCAGCACAGAAAGCTAAGTTTATGGTACCATCACCTCCCGGCTGAAAGGAACCATTGGTGATATTCAGGTGGTTTCGATTGAAGATATTGCCCACCAAATATACTTCCGGAACTACGTCGTCTATTTGAAGTGTGACACGAGCATCTTCAAATTCACAGAACCAGAGGGAAACCAGGCTATTGCCTTTCGCTTCAATTCCCTTCCACATATTATTACATGAAAAGAACTTGGTACTGATGGCTGTAAAAGGGTGGTTATCTTCGGTCTGAATCACAACATCACCAGCCATCATAAACTCGCAATTCAAAAAAATAAGGGGTACATCCATGATAAGCACACCGTTGGTGATTTCAATGAATTTATCCTGAACAACACCATTCACATCACCCCAAATGACTGTGGAGGCTCGTGTGATGGATTGTCCATTTGGAGCTGGCAACGTTGGTATTCTAATGTCCACAGCCGAATTCCCGAATCTGTCACATAAGGTTGGACGTCCTTCCGGACTGTTAAGGTTTTCTGGTGGCGTTGGTTGACAGTTCTTAAAAAACCAATTGAAATAGGAAGCGGTTTGAGCGAAAGCAAACGTAGGCAATGTGAGCGCAACTAATAGGCAGAACAATCCTATTTTACTCGCAGGCTTGTAGGGTTCGAAGGTTCGAAAATAAAAACTTTGCTTGTTTCATTTTGGAAAAAATTGTTGAATGAATGAAAAAATGTTTGTGAATGACTACGATCAGGCAACCCGCCTGACCAACTTACATGGATTAGGTACGAGAAAGATTAAAGAAAAAATTTAGCGCAAAAAAACACGTCTGCTTTTTTGAACCGTATGGCCAATTGACGCTAGGAAGGTAAGTACATGGCCCGAACTGCGCCTGGACAAAAAAATTAAAAGTCAGGTTTCTGAAAAGTTGGCAATTTGAATAAAGACCCGATCTTGAATGGATTTTGTCCTGATTTTAGCTGAATAATATTAAAAATTGGTTTATTTACAACTAAATGAGCGAAACAGCCCTGAATTTAATCGGAGATAAAGTCAGGTTTCTCATGTTGATATTAACTTTTGTTAATATTCAAAAAATGTCTGTAAATTTGATTTCGGCGCGTTTAGAAGGGTTCGCTTTTACTACTGGACAATTTCCCAAAGCGAGTAGGTGTCTCATAATTGGGATTATATCAAAACAGATGGAATAAAACTCAGGCCACCAGCCCTTTTTTCAACCCTGACCAAAAAAACAAAAAAAATATCCAATCAATTTTAAACCTTTACGCTTCAGAACTTCTAAGTATCTGCATCTACCCCATTTTTCCAGCTATTTGATGCTAAACAAGCCGCCAAACGCCTATAGATTTTGACTTCAACATGAAAAGAAGAAACTTCCTCCGCCTTCTCCCTGCTGCAGGGGTCACTTCATTTGCCGTCAACGGCTTTTCTATGCGTCCGTTTGCCAACAGTCGCATGGCCGAAATTCTCGGCTCTTGTGATGGGGTACAGGATCGTACCCTCGTGCTGATTCAGCTCAAAGGCGGTAATGACGGATTGAATATGATTATTCCGGCGGCCATGTATGACCGCTATGCTCAATTGCGTCCTACGACTAAATTAAATGATTCAGGCGCCGGAGCTTTTATCCCGATCGACAATACACTCCCAACTGCCGATCAGGCGGGCTTTCACCCGGCAATGACCGGACTGAAGGATCTTTACGACCGGGGCTGGTTGTCGGTGGTTCAGGCTGCCGGTTATCAGAGCATGAACCAAAGCCACTTCAAAGGCACTGACCTTTGGCTGTCAGGCGGCGGCGGTGCTTCGAATCTACAAAACCTGACCTCTGGATGGATGGGACGGGCATTACAGGCGATGTACCCGCACATTGAAGGGGTACCGGTCGCTGACATGGTCGACCCGTTGGGCATCCAGGTGGGCGATCCTGCGACTTCCCTGGGTTTTCACACAGATACCGAGCACCAGAATGTCATCAACCTGAGTGGACAAGATCCCTCCGGCTTTTATTCGCTCATTCAGACCATCGGAGGCGCTCCGATCATGAATGTTCCTGACTCCGACCATGGAGATGAACTCGAATATATCATGGGCGTGGAGCGCAGCATCAATCTGTATGCACAGCGCATCACCGATGTGTTTAATGCTGGTTCTAATTCCATCAGCACCTACCCTACCGGTTCATTGGCTGCGCAGTTAAAGACAGTGGCCCGAATGATCAAAGGTGGCTGCAAAACCAAAATATTCCTTTGTCAGCTGGGTGGTTTTGATACCCACTCTGCTCAGGTCGATTCCGGAGACACGAGTCTGGGCGCACACGCAAACTTGCTGAAAACCCTTTCAGACTCAGTCAAAACCTTTTTTGACGACCTGGAAGGAATGGGCCTGGCTGGAAATGTCATGGGCTGTACCTTCTCTGAATTTGGCCGTTGCGTCAAAGAGAATGGCTCCTTCGGGACCGACCACGGCACGCTCTCGCCCATGCTGGTCTTTGGCAAAGGGGCCAGACCCGGCGTGCAAGGCACCAACCCGGACCTGAACAATCTGACCAGCGACAATCAGCTGAAAACCATGCAGTTTGATTACCGTCAGGTATTTGCAACCTTGCTTCAGGACTGGCTCGGCGCCAATCCGTATGTGATGGAGCAAACCATGTTCGATGGCTACGATAAAATGAAATTGGTGGATCGTCACTACAAGGTGGATCCCAATTGTCAATGGGGCGGCGCCGAGATCATTGTCGATCAGTTCCGTCCAATGAGCATGTTTCCAAACCCTGCCAGTTCCACAACAGAAGTATCTTACGAAAACCGAGGCGAAGTATTTGATGCCTACCTCACCCTGCATGGCTTGGGAGGCACACTCATTGCAGCGCGCACCGAAACCGTGCACCCTGGCTTCAACTCCTTCTTTTTCGACGTCAGCGGACTGTCTGAAGGCATCTACTTTGTTCGTTTTCAGGACAAACGCAGCGGCAAAGCGGAGGTTTCAAAACTGAGTGTGGTACGCGGTGGCGGAATTCGGAGCCGGAGTTAAGTGGCGAATCCAAATAAAAAAATGCCCCGCAAGTATCCAACCTGCGGGGCATTTTTTATTTGTCTTAACGCCATTATCCTCGTTTACATCGCTGAAGCCGACTTAAAGATCCGATTCCAGTTGATACCATCCCGCGCGTTGCCGTTCAAGGTAGAGAACCAGATGAATAATGGCTTTCCTACAATGTGGTCGGCGGGTACGTAGCCCCAAAAACGGGAATCTTCAGAGTTGTGGCGGTTATCGCCCTGCATCCAGAAGTAATCCATCTTAAAGGTATATGAGGTCGCCTCCTGGCCATTGATGAATATCTTTCCATTGCGTACTTCCAGATCGTTGTGCTCATACACCTGAATGGCACGACGGTAGAAAGGCAGGCTGGCAAGGTCAAGCGCTACCGTTGCATCTTTTTGGGGTATCCAAACCGGGCCATAATCGTCCACGGTCCAGGTTGCAAAACGACGGGCATCATTCGGAAACATATTACCCGGATCAGAATTCCGCTTTTCACGCTCTACCTTCAACCCTAAGGCACGCACTTTCTCCACCTGGGCCTGATCGAGAAAGGCACATACCTGCCCCTTTTCATTTTTGTACATTTCTTTCAGATTCACACCAAAATCTCCCAGCTTCTTAGCGTTGAAAGAGTTGCCGGAACTTTCCAGATTATAGGCAAACTGCATGTGGGTTGGATTTGCCGCAGCCTGACCATTTACAAATACCTGACCGTTTCTAATTTGCAGACTATCGCCGGCAATAGCGACACAGCGCTTAATATAGTGGTCTTTTTTATCTACCGGACGTGTGATCCAATTCGGTGCAGCAGGAATGTCCAGGTTATAGTCTCGCTTGTATCGGAATTTCAGCGAAGGATAATTTCTAAGGTATTGTCCGGCATCATAGCTTCGGTCCGGAAGCAAAATCACGCTATCTCCTGCAGGCCAGTTGAATACGACCGGCTCATTGCGATCCACCATTTCGATGGCTGGAAGGCGGAAGTATGGGAGGGATGGTTTTTCCAGATAGGATTCAGCGCCTGTAACCGGCATCACATTGTGCATCAAAGGAAACTGGATCACGGTCATGGGAGTCCGGATTCCGTAATGGGCCTTGCTTACAAATAAGTAATCCCCCACTTTAAGCGAACCCTCCATAGAAGAGCTGGGAATGACATAAGCTTCGATCAGAAACATCCGAATAAAGGCTGCAGCAAACACTGCAAATACGATAGCTTCTGTCCACTCACGGGTGGCGGTCTTTTTGAACTGTGGATATTGCGCTTCGAGTTTTTTCAAACCCAAAGTGTCCTTATTTTCCAATGCTTCATGATGAAGCCGGTGATATTCCCGTTCTTTTCCTAAAATCGCGCCCTCATATTTGGCCTGATCATCACGACCTACCAGGAAAAACAATATCGGGGCATAGACCACTGCCAGCACCGAATCCAAAAACCCATGTCGCCCAAACGAACGGATCAAATCAATGGCCAATCCTGCATAAATGAAAATATTGACCACTGGGAATAAGAACCACAAAGCATATTGCGGTTGACGGCCTACCAGTTTGCACCATTCAATGGCCGCAACACCCGGCACCAATGCCTTCCAACCCGGAATACCCGCTTTTTCAAACAATTTCATCATGCTCAGACCGAGCAGGATGTAAAGGACAATTAGGAAAATCAGTATTGACATCTTTTGAAATTAATGTGGTCAATTATTTAATGTGGTCAATGGGGGCAATGGACCCTCCTTCGCGCTGTGCGCTTTGGCAGGTAAAACAAAAGCGAAGGTATTTTAATTAAAAAACACCTTCGCTCTTCGTTAGATTGGAGGACGGAAAACTTCGATGAAGGAAGTCTTTGGTCATCTATTAAAAACCTGATTCCGGGTATCTCTATCCTTCTTCTGCCGACTTATTACTGCGACGTTTGCGACGGGTTTTGAACAGCTCCACCACTTCTTTGTCTGTGAGGAAATTGAAATCTACAAACTGGGTCGAAACGAAACGTTTTACATCCTGATAGTCTTTCGCACGCTTGTCGGTGAACGCATGAAGCAGTTTGCCCACATAAGCCATGGAAAGCTTCTCAATATCCTGGTTAAACTGTTGATTGCCAAAGATTTTCATATACAGACCAAAAATTTTGGTCAACTCGAAATAGTCGGCATACTCGCGTTCTTCCAGTCCACGTACCAGGCGCGTGAAATAGGTGATCACCAGTTGGCGCAGGCATTCGGTCTCCACGGCCAGACCTTCGTGTCCGTTGTAAAAATCCTGTACCGCTTCGATCGAATCCGGATGCACATAGCCCAGGCTGTGAATTTTATCCGCAATCCGGTAGTAATCAGAGATCCGGTCTTTCCAGGTCTTGTCGATGGCCTGGCTCATGCGCTCATCGTTGGTCGCATCAATTCCCGGAGATTTGTATAATCCAACCAGAAAGCGGAGGTAGCGTATGTCAAATTCCTGAAAGGAACGGCGTTCGCGTTCGAAATGGGTTGCAAAGGCCTTGCGTTCTGCTGGATCCAAGTCTACGAAATTGCCACAAATGGCAAGCATTTCGAGAAATTCTTCTGTGCCATGAAAGTCCTTATTGTTCAGGAAATCCAGGATCTGGGATTTCAGGCTGTCATTTCCGGCACCTGTTTCAAAACGTTTGAGCAGGAATTGACGCAGGGCAGAAAAATTAGGCTTCATTTCGCCCAGGGTCTTGGGGAAATCGGCTGAGTGGTATTGCTCTTTGCGGAATTGATTGGAATACCGGCGGTAGATATCTTCACGGTCTTTCAGGTCGCGGAAGCGGTCCTGTTTCAACTGTTGCAGGAAATAGCGGATGCGCTTGTTCTCTACGAGGCTCATCAGGTTGGTGATCCAGATATCGCTGCTCAAGGCAAAACCTACGGTAATGCTTTGGCCAATGCGCTTTTTGAGTTGTTCAAAATGCACACTTTTGCAAATAGCGATCAGGATCTCCTTAAAGTGGTCGTTCGGGCGAACGTACTTATACTGGTCAGTGATCTCATTACGAAGCACGGAGAAACCAAGGATACGAGGCAGGTAAAGCCCTTCAAAGGGTGGCTCTAGCAAGTATTTTTCAAAAGTCACCAACTGCAAGGGCGCCTCAGAGGCCACCTGGTGGTGCAGGGCGGATAGCATGGGCTCGAACGCAGTGCGCAAATCATTGTAGGACTCGTCTTCCTCTTCTTCGAGGTATTGGGCGAGGCTTTCGGAGTCCTGGATGGCTGCCGCAATTTCGTTCAGTCGGTCGTAATATTGGTCGTCTAAAGACTGCATGGAAAGTGATTTTTTAAATTCAAAGTCAAACCCCATTTTGAAAAAGACCCGATGAAGCCACCAAGGGCTTCATCAGGTCTCTTCATCAAAACACGCTTCAAGGGCAAATGTAAACACTCGCCTGGAAGTAGGCTTATTTATTCTTCTGTTTTTTCTTCTGCGGGTGCTTCTACTACTTCAGCAGCAGCTTCTTCTGCTACTTCAGCAACTGGTGCAGCTTCCTCAGCAGCAGCTTCTTCTACCGGAGCAACTTCTACAGCCACTTCTTCTGCTACTTCAGCAACCGGTGCAGCCACTTCTTCAGCAGCAGCTTCTGCTACTTCAGCAATCGGTGCAGCCACTTCTTCAGCAGCAGCTTCTGCTACTTCAGCAATCGGTGCAGCCACTTCTTCAGCAGCAGCTTCTGTTACTTCAGCAACCGGTGCAGCCACTTCTTCAGCAGCAGCTTCTATTACTTCAGCAACCGGTGCAGCTACTTCCTCAGCAACAGCTTCTACTACCGGAGCAGCTTCTACCGCTACTTCTTCAGCAGCAGCTTCTACAGCTTCCTCAACAACCGGAGCCTCTTCAACTTCAGCAGGTGGTGGAACTGGCTTAACTTTCACTTTAGCTACGCCATCCACTTTAGCTACAAACTTCTGCTTGGCTTCTTTGGTCGCCTCGCGGTGTTTTTCAGTGTGGGTTTCTTTCTGCTCGATCCATGCGGTCAATAGTTCGTCCGCTTTTTCCTGGTTGAAAGCACCTTTATTTACGCCTTTTTGAAGGTGTTTTTGGTACAATACGCCTTTATGGCGAAGGATTGCATTTACAGTATCCGTTGGTTGTGCACCTACGCTGATCCAGTGAAATGCACGTTCGCGGTTCAGTTCAATTGCAGCAGGAACAGTAAGTGGATTGTAAGTGCCGATTTTCTCGATGAACTTACCGTCGCGAGGCGAACGGCTATCAGCGACTACGATGTGGTAAAATGGGGCGGCTTTGCGGCCTTTGCGTTGCAGGCGAAGTTTGACTGCCATGTTGTGTAATTGAAAATTTAAATGAGAAATTCTCGCCCGGCTACTTATTTGAAATAGCACCGGGCTTTTCGAGGGGCGCAAAGGTAGAAATTTAGTGTTTAAAAAACCAAATAAAATTTGCTTTTCTTATCCCACTAAATCAAAGAGGGGTTATCTCAAATTTTTAGAAATGGGTGCATAGCACCAAAACGTCGGTAGAATGTTCGTTTTCAATAGATTAGTAGGTGCGTAGCACCGGAACAAATACGCTTTGGGGAAGTCTGGTCTCGTTGCTGCATACCTAATTTTCTTAAAAATGACAGGAGTCACCCCCAAAAATTCGGGGTGACTCCTGTTTTCTGCTAAAAAAGTATATTTTTAACGCCAGGCGCTCAAAATACCAGCCATGATGGACAAAGTGACCATCCAATATCCAAGGTTTGTAAATACCCATGCCCAGCCGCGCCGCTCAAAAACGGACATGGTACCCAATATCGGCATCACGACCAGTATACTGATCATGATCCCGTGAACCACGCCATGCTGGAAGGTAACATAACTGTGCCCATCCGGAGCAACATCCTGACCAGGGCCAGTTACGTTGACACAAACAAACATGGAGAGCAGGAATGAAAAAGCAAGTGCAACGACATACAAAATGGGATTCGGGCCATTACCAACACTTTCCAGAGTGAATCCATTGGCCCTCATCCAGGGTCCGCCCAGTACGGCAGGATGGTAATAAACGAACCCGACGATCATCGGAATGAGCGCTGCTACTGCAACGGCGATAAAGTTGATTTCCATAAGTTGTAACAAGTTTTGTTTTGAAAATGCAAGCAAACGTATGAATAAGTTTTAAAATATCAAACTATTCAAACATTTTTTTACCGGGCTACCGCTCCACGACCAATTTCTCTGACCAAATTTCTCCCTTTCCAAAAAAGCGAACCAGATAAACACCTCCTGGAATCTCTGAAAGATTCACCGCGTGCGAGCCGGCACTTAAGCGTTCCGCTTGCATTAATTTACCGTTGAAATCGACGATCTCAAGACGACCCTCTGTGGGCAATTCACTGACAAACAGCATTTCATGTGCAGGATTTGGCGACAATTGCAACTTCCCAAGCACTTTAGGTGAAAGGGCCGCCACCGTTTCAATCTGCTGAAAACCCAGGAAAAAGATCAGGGTACTGGTCATTGCCGGCACATAACAGGCCCCGTGGTCTGCCGTCGGCATTACATCGTTGATGGCAAAGTTGGTCACTCCTCTGGCCAGGAAGGAGTCGCGGGACAGTAGACTATTTTTGTAAGGCACCTGATCATCAGCCATGCAATAAAACAAGCGGAATGGAGCTTCTGGAAACCAGTTCTCATCGTAGGTATCATTGGCATCCAAGGCCAGATTGATGGGGTGGTTCGGGTTGTTGAGAATTTCCTGCACCATGCTTTCCTGCAACATTTTAAAGGGCCTCGAGGCGCCTTCATTGGCGATCAGGGCCGCGATCAGCTGTTCGTTCAGGTCAGAAAGTGTGATCTGGTTCACATAAAATTGCTGGATCAAGCCCGCATAAGCCGGTTTGAATACCTCCGACACATCACTGAACAGGTTGCCGTAGACCGTTTGATAGGATAAGGCCGTGTTCGGAATATACCCGGGATAATAATAAACGGCATCCGTCAGGATCAGCTCCCGCATGACTCCGGAAACGCTGTAGGGACCTGACATGGGTGCGGCAGCCGTTACAGTAAACTCGTTTGCAGGATCCTGCTCGATTGCCCGATGCAAAGCCATGGCCCCATGTCCCCCCTGTGAATACCCGGTGATGAACAATTGCTCGTTCGTAAACACCTGATTTTGTTGCAAAAAGGTATCGCCGGCGCGCAGCATATCCATCGCGGCCCAGGCTTCACTCTCTGCGTGCACGTACGGATGAAAGCCCTTGGAGGTATTCCCCAACCCCAAATAATCGGGCAAAAACGCCACATAACCCAATCCGGCAAACAATTGCCCAACGATGCCTTCCCCACCCGTCACCACATTGATAGAAGGAACATCCTGCTTAGACCCCGAGGTACCATGCTGGTAAACCAATCGAGGGTATTTAAGCCCCGGATTATCCGGCACGGTCAACAAGCCGGATGCGGTGTCTACAGCCCCTTGAACACTTTTGGTCGTGTAAGTGATTCGGTAGTATTTCGCACCGTATTGGATGAATGGAAGATTGTTAAACTCCGCCAATAATTCGGCTTTGGTTTTTTGTCCCAGAAAGGTGGCAGAGACCAAATTCTGACTGAAAAGTGAAGTCTGGAACGTCAGGGCGAACAACAAGCAGAGCGTATTTTTTTGCATAAAAAGGAATAGTTATCGGGAAAATGAAGGCCAAAACTAAGACATTAGCAGTAATCCCACAAATCAATGCTGCACCACCAATTTCTCAACCCAAACCTTCCCCTTCGAGAAAACCCTGACAAAGTATATTCCATTGGAAAAGTCGGAAACATTAAGGGACTGGGTCCTTGCATTTAGGCTACCTAACAGTATGCTATTCCCCATTAAGTCAACTATTTCAAAGCGGCTATCACTTGGCAGCTTACTTATAAGCACTTCGTTACTGGCAGGATTGGGAGAGAGCAGAAAGGGGGCTTCCAGTGTATTTGTTTGATCGTGAATGGCAACTAGGTCTGCTTCTGTGATCTCCAAAATGAAATACCGCCACATTTGACCAAAGTAGTGTGCAACTGAATTATACTCTGCAACGGCAATGCCAATCAGATATTTTCCTGCATATACTGGCTTATCCCAAGTCAGCACACCATTAAGCGGATTTAGGAAAAAAGTGTCGGAAAAAGCAGGCAAAGAATAAATATAATTGACTGGATAGTTAGGGTCTATCAGTCCATAGTATAATGTATCCCCATCGGGGTCTAATGCACTAGAATTAAAGACCAATTTCCCATCATCAATGGTGTAATCCGTAGGCGGGTGAGCAAAAACAGGCGGCGAGTTAAGACCGAAAAACTGAGTATAAGGAGGGGTTAAGTAGGCACCTAGGAAAAAAAAAGATTTATGTGTTCCATCAAGATTGACCAATTCGGGCAAAAAAACAGTGTCTAACACACGAATTATATACATTTCTTCTTCAAACGGGAGAAAAAGGCGCGTATGATACCGCAGTCTGCGCACATCAAACGAAATTGAGTCGTTGGACACTAAATAAGCTGTATCCAGAATACCCGTACTCGCATCAACCAAAATATGGTTTTTGATGGGTATATTCGGTTTTTGATAGTAAAAATCAATATCTGTGTCGTATCGGTATTGGTCAACCCGGACAAAGCGCAATTCTCCTCCTCTAAATTCCTGGGCAACACAGGGGGAGAGATAAGCTAGCAAGAGTATGATAAGAATTTCTTTCATGGTCTCTGAATATACTGAAATCTAAGTTTTTTGATACTTTTCCTTAGAAAAATCTGAGCTAATATAGATTCCAATGTATAAAGGAACTCGAATTATTTTTTTTAAACACTAAGGGACACTAAGGAAAAGTCAGATCATACTTTTATTACATTCAAGGCAAAATTCTGCTTGTTTATTAACAATGCCACCTTATAAATTGCCTGAGGCAATCCCGTCAAATCAACGCTTATAATATGCTCCCCAGCATTTTTTTCACCGAGGGGCATCGTACGTAGCAATCGGCCTTCTGCATTGAACACTAAAATTTCGAGCTTGCTTTTTTGGGGCAAAACCACCCGGATGTCAGCGCATTCGGTGACTGGGTTTTTCAAAAGAACCGCATTAGCCAAAGTTTGCGGCGGAGCTTGGATAGATTTGGAAGTAAAATCCTGCACCGGTCTCCTCCATACGCCTTCTCCCTGAGTGCCAGCATAAAGGTATTGATTATCAACACTCAAACAACTGATCCAAAGGCTGTCAGGAAAATTGCCATCTGAAAAGGACCAGGTGTAGCCTTCATCTTTGGACACCAACACGCCGCCTCGTGTGGAGGCGAACATCAGGCTGTCTAATCGTGCCATACTGTTCACCCCATCCGGGTGATCAAAAACCACAGGCTGCCAGGTAGCACCAGCATCGTTAGAGCGGTAAGTGTTATAGGAAGTAACCCAAAACAATTGGTTTTCGAAATTGTAAACCCGAAGCCCAGTATAGCCGTTAAAAAGAGTATCCCAATGATTCCCTCCATCAACCGACCGATAAAGCATGTTATATCCAGCAGCCAATACAGTATTGCCAATTGCCGCAAGCGACCAAACAAATGGATAAACAAAAACATCGATATCCATATAACCCATGCCCTCACTAGAATGTACCCAGGTTGTACCGTTGTCAGCGGAACGCCAAACCCCTTGGCTTGAGCCTGACAGTAAATCGTTTCCTACTTTGATAACTTGGGTCAAATAATCTATGAGGAAAGGGGAGGCCGCTTGCCAGCTCTGACCCGTGTCGGCAGAGCTGAAAAGTTTCCACTTTGATCCAGCATATAGTTTGCCCTCAACTTCAGAGAGTCGCAATACCTCATTGTCATAAAATGAAAACTCATTCGTCAGGTCTCCGCTCCATTGCCCTTGTGAGGGCAAACGGTACAGTCCGCTGTTCCCAGCACAAACTACTGTTTTTCCTTGAAGCAAAATATCACGCGCACCTATGTTGACCAACCCGTTTTCAATATCCTGCCAGTTTTCCCCATGGTCTGAAGATCTATGGACGCCTGCGTAGCTGGTGGCAAAAAGTTGGTTGTCAAAAGCATAAAACTTGATACGATGTACGATGGGTACATTGCTTTGCCCTAAAAACGGGGTTTGAGTTTCATCGCTGATCTGTGACCAAAGGTTGTTGTCCATAGAAGTTCGCCTAAGTTCGCCGGAAGAAACCGAGTAAATGTAGGGGCCCTCTCCGCCGAAGATTGTCATGGACAAGCCCAAGCCTGGAGTTTGGTCTAAAGTCCAGGTCGCCCCCTCGTTAAATGATCGGTACGTTTTCCAGCCGTTTGAATAATATCCAACAATAAGGCAGCTGTCATGGACAAATCCATAATAAGGTTTCTTGGGCAAGTTGCCTGTAAGTAGAATCCAAGTATCTCCCTGGTCTTCGCTTTTAAATATTCCCTGATCAGGCGCCACGACGTAAAGTGTATTTCCCTCCACGATCATTCGCGTGTAGTAATATTGAAGTGTTGTTGGAAAACTGAGGTGTTCCCAACTCATTCCACCATCGAAAGAGCGCTGCAACGTTGGGTCTGTAATAAACAATGCCGAGTCCGTAGCGATCATCTGATGAAAAACATACACGTCTAAATTGGCTGTGGCAATTGGCAACCAAGTATGTCCTTCATTGGTAGAACGGAAAAGATTGTCTCCAGTACCTGCATAAGCATAAATCGTATCCTTTTGTTGGCACAAGCCATGTACGCTTAGGCCGCGCAATGCATTGTTTTCAATCTGCCAATGTTCGCCATCATCTGAAGACCTAAAAACGCCGTTATAGGTAGAAAGCAGCAAATCGTTGCCTGTTTTTACCATCCCGGTGACTCCATCCCCTGTTGGGCCGTTGAGCGACTCCCATTGTGCATTTGCCTCAAAAAATGCCAAACCAGCTATCAGAAAAAGTAATTTTTTTTTCATTTTGAAAAAATCAGGTGAAAGAGTGCTCAAATGTAATCAGATTATCAAGTAAAACATCAGGAATTCCGTGTTTTACCTGTTACCAAACATTTTGCCTATTCCATTCCTTTTCTACCTTCACCCCCGCAAAACATTTTTCTTTCCATGATAAAATTGATCCGGCTCAGCTTCCTACTTGCTTTATCATTCATTGATCCTCCTTCATCGTTAATTGCCCAGCAAACCTTTCCCACTCCGGCACCTGCCGATGAACGAACCGGACTACACGCGTTCACCAACGCAACCATCTACACGGATTACAAAACACGGATAGAAGGCGCTACCCTGCTCATTCGCGATGGCAAGGTAGTGGCCGCCGGCCTCAACGTGACGGTACCAAAAGATGCAGCCACGCATGATTGTAGCGGTAAAACGATCTACCCCTCCTTCATTGACCTATATGCGACCGATTATGGACTCACCATACCGCCCCGAAATGAAGGTAGTGGCCGTGGACAACAACCGTTTTCCAACAAAAAAGGCGCGTACAGCTGGAATCAGGCCCTGCGCCCGGAATACAATGCAGCTGCGGAGTTCTCCAATGATCCCAAAGCGGCCGAAGAATGGCGAAAACTCGGGTTTGGGGCGCTGCTCACCCATCGGGCAGATGGCATTTCCCGGGGCACAGGAGCCCTGGTCCTGCCCGGCAATCTGCGCGAACACGAAATGATCCTGTCTGAAAAAGCCAGCAACCACCTGACTTTTAACAAAGGCACCAGTACCCAGGGCTACCCTTCTTCGTTGATGGGTATTATTGCCTTGTTGCGACAAACCTACCTCGACGCTCAGTGGTACAAAGCTGAAGGTTACAAGGAAGAAAAAAACCTCTCCATGGAAGCCTGGATCGCTGAACAAGGATTGCCCCAGATCTTTGAGGCCGGAGAAAAAATGGATGTCCTGCGCATCGCACGGCTTGGACAAGAGTTTGGCACCCGATACATTGTCAAATCTGCCGGCAACGAATACCAGCGCCTGAGTGAGCTCGTACTCACGGGCTTTCCACTGATCGTACCGCTTACTTTCCCGGAAGGGTACGACGTGCGCGACCCATATGACGCCCTCAATACCCCGCTTAAAGATCTGAAGCACTGGGAACTAGCCCCCACCAATCCAGCGCGCCTGCAATCCGCCGGAGTTCCGTTCTGTCTGACTACCTATGGTCTGAAGGAAAAAACAAAATTCTGGGAAAACCTGCGAAAAGCCATCGAATACGGACTGGATGAAGAATCCGCGCTGAAAGCACTGACCTTCAACCCTGCAAATTTCATCCAGGCCTACACACAGGTAGGAAGCCTGGAGCCCGGCAAAGTGGCGAACTTCATACTCACTACCGGCAATATTTTCAAAGCTGAAACCAGGATCCAGCAACATTGGATCAAAGGCCAGGGCTTTGATGTTTCGCCCGACAAATCTATTTCACAGCGCAGCATGGGCGTGTATGACCTGAAGGTTGGAACTGATGCCTACACCTTGACCATCAAGGGAAAACCAGAAGCTCCAGAGGCCCAGATCATGAAAATGGACAGCTCCAAGGTCAAGGTCAATTTCACCTATAACCCCAGCGGTCTTGTATCGCTCTCCTTCCAGCCCGACACCCTTAAAAAGGGATTTATATCACTTTCCGGTGCTGTAAGCGACCAAAACTGGGCTGGAAACGGCACCCTGCAGGATGGTGCCTGGGTGGCCTGGTCTGCCAGTTTGACTAAGGCCGGAGAACCGGAAAAGCCTAAAAAACAAGACCCTGTGCCTGCTCCTCCCACGCTTGGGAATGTAAGCTACCCTTTCACAGCCTTCGGTTGGAAAGAAAAACCGCGGGCACAAACCGTTCTGATCCAAAACACCACCGTCTGGACCGGCGAAAAAGAAGGCATTTTAACCAATACAGACGTTTTGATCACCAACGGTAAGATCCAGAAAGTAGGTCGCAAACTGCCCGTACAAGACAATGCCATCGTCATCGACGGAGCGGGCAAACACCTCACTGCGGGTATCATTGACGAGCACTCGCATATTGCGGCTACCCGCAGCATCAATGAAGGCACCCAGGAATCATCGGCAGAGGTTCGTATCGGCGATGTGATCGACAGTGAGGACATCGATATTTACCGGCAATTGGCCGGAGGCGTCACCAGCAGCCATATTTTGCACGGATCGGCCAACCCAATCGGTGGACAAACCCAACTGATCAAGTTGCGTTGGGGCTTTACACCGGAAGAAATGAAATTCCAGAACTGGCCGGGCTTTATCAAGTTTGCCTTGGGCGAGAATGTAAAACAAAGCAACTGGGGCGCCGATGGCAGCAGTCGTTACCCACAAACCCGCATGGGTGTTGAGCAGGTTTACGTGGATTATTTTGCCCGTGCTCAGGAGTACTCCCGCCTGAAAACCAGCGGAAAGACCTTCCGGAAGGACCTGGAATTAGAAGCCCTGGCTGAGATCCTGGATTCCAAAAGGTTTATTACCTGCCACTCCTATGTCCAGTCCGAGATCACGATGCTGATGCGGGTGGCAGAGCAGTATAAGTTTAAGGTCAATACCTTCACCCACATCCTGGAAGGTTATAAAGTAGCCGATAAAATGGCAAAACACGGGGCAGGCGCCTCTACTTTTTCCGACTGGTGGGCCTATAAATTTGAGGTATACGAGGCCATTCCGTACAACCCCAAAATAATGGCGGACCGGGGCGTAATCGTAGCCATCAACTCTGACGATGCCGAAATGGCGCGCCGGCTCAACCAGGAAGCTGCCAAATCCGTGATGTATGCCGGGATGAAAGAACACGATGCCTGGAAAATGGTCACCATCAATCCGGCCAAACTGCTGCATGTCGATGACCGCACGGGAAGCATCAAAACCGGCAAGGATGCCGACGTAGTATTGTGGAATGACAACCCACTTTCTGTTTACGCCAAGGCCGAAAAAACCTGGGTAGATGGCATCCTTTTCTTTGATCGTCAGGAAGACCTTCAACGTCAGGAGGACGTGCAGAAAGAACGCGCTCGACTGATCCAGAAATTGCAAGCCGATAAAAAAGGCGGCGAAGGAGGCGAAAAACCGAGCCGCCCCAAGCAGCATTATCACTGTGACAGTGACCTGGATGAAGGATAAAGGGGAATGTCCAATGTCCAACAAGGAATTTCCAATGTCCAGGTTGGCTTCGGGCTTGGCCAGTCAAAAGTGAAGAGGTGTCATCTGCGAGGCACGAGCAGGTGAAATCTTGGAACGGGCTAGATACCCCAATTTTTTTTGAGGTGACACCTCCTCTCCCGAATCCTCGGGATCGGAGATGTCACCTCAAAAAACGCTAAATTGACGACATTTGACTTTGAGTCACCCGGTGAATAGCGCAAGCACTTCGCTTTTATCGTAAACCACTTTCCGTCAGGTATAATTCCAGGCTCAGGGCTAACTTGGACATTGGAAATTCCTTGTTGGACATTCGATATTAAAATAACCTTGTTGGACATTCGACATTAAATTAAACACGCCATGCACAACTTCTTTACCTCCAAATCAAACCGACTATGGACCATCATGGCAGGTTTTTTTGTGGCCAATGCACTGGTAGCCGAGTTCATGGGGGTCAAACTTTTTTCCCTGGAAAAAACCCTGGGTTACACCCCTGTTGACTGGTCGCTCATGGGTCAGAACGGCTTGTCGTTCACCCTCACGGCTGGTGTTTTGCTCTGGCCGGTGGTGTTTGTGATGACGGATCTGATGAACGAATATTTTGGTCCGCGCGGCGTACGACTCATCTCCTACTTAACGGCAGGCTTGATCGCTTACGGATTTATGATGCTCTATCTGGCCATGGGCCTGGAACCGGCTGAGTGGTGGCGCACTGCGCATATAAAACCCAGTCTCAGTCCGGAGGAAGCCGCTGCTTTGCGCGCTCAGGTGGGTGATTACAACACGGCCTACTCCGTTGTTTTTGGTCAGAGTCTGTGGATCATTATTGGTTCTTTATTCGCCTTCCTGATCTCTCAGGTGGTGGACGTGGCAGTTTTCCACCGCATCAAAGCACGCACGGGTGAAGGAAAACTCTGGCTTCGATCCACGGGAAGCACCCTGGTGTCGCAATTTCTGGACAGTTTTGTGGTCGTATTCATTGCGCTCTACATTGGTCAGCAGTTGCCTTTTGTGATGGTATTGGCTATTTCGATCATGAATTATTTATACAAAGGCCTGGTTGCACTGATCATGACCCCGGTCATCTATTGGGTACACCACGCGATCGACCATTATTTGGGTCCAGCGCTGGCCGAGGAAATGAAGCGGGCAGCCCAGAAAGGCAAGGAGTAAAAACGACCAAATACCTTTCCCTGCCCCCCAATGGCGTCCATTAAATGGAGCGGCTTCCTACCTTCGCGGCCAAATTTTTTTGCTATGAAACCCGCCCTTTTTGCTTGCCTTCTGGTGTTCACTGCTTTTTCTGCCATGGGTCAGAATAATGCCGAAAAGTACCAGATCCGGGTAAAAAAATCCGCCGTAGCCATTAAAGTGGATGGGATACTCAACGAGACCGCCTGGCAAACAGGCGCTGAAAAAGCAGATAATTTCATTCTTAACTTCCCCAATGACACCGCCTTCAGTCCCTGGACCACCGAGGCGCGTTTAACTTTTGACGACCAGCATCTTTATATTGGCATTGTGTGTCGGCAACGCCGGTCGGACTACACGGTTCAAAGTCTGCGGCGCGATTATGGCGGCGGCACCACAGACGTGATCAATGTGCTATTTGACCCCAGCAAAGACGGGCTCAATGGTTTTATTTTCAGTGTCAGCCCGTATAATGTGCAGCGCGAAGCCCTTATTTCCACGGGCGAGTCCATGGCTTTTGAATGGGACAACAAATGGTACTCTGCGGTCCAAAATTTTGATGATCACTGGACCGTAGAAATAGCCATCCCTTTCAAAACACTGCGATACAATGTTTCCGAGGGTGAAAACTCCTGGGGCCTGCAATTCATGCGGGCCAAGATCAAAGATTTTGAGGCCAGCGTCTGGGCGCCTGTGCCCTTTCAATTTTCGAACATCAACCTTTCTTTTCTCGGGCGTCTGATCTGGGATACTCCGCCGCCCAAGCCCGGCGCCAGCGTCAGTTTGATCCCTTACGCCATTGGCAGCACTTCCCTGAATTATTTGCGCGATGCAAATACGCTCGAACTGCAAGACAAAAAACGGGACCTGTCCGGGAATTTCGGAGGAGACGCTAAAATCGGACTTACCCCCGGTCTCAATCTTGACCTGACCATCAATCCGGATTTTAGTCAGGTAGAAGTAGATCGTCAGGTAGCGAATCTCAGTCGTTTTGAGTTGTTTTTTCCTGAAACCAGACAGTTTTTTCTGGAAAACCGGGATCTCTTTGCCATGTATGGCTTTCCCAGTACCCGCCCCTTTTTCTCCCGCCGTATTGGATTGGCCAGAAATCCGGTCACCGGCCTCAATGAAAAAGTGCCCATCCTTGCAGGAGCAAGACTCAGCGGCAAGCTTACAGACGACTTGCGCATCGGATTGCTCAATATGCAGACACAACGCCTGGACTGGGACACCAGCTCTGTATTACCGGCGGCTAATTTTAGTGTGGCTACCTTACAGCAAAAGGTGTTTAGCCGAAGCATTATGAGTGGGTTTCTGGTGAACAAACAGAATTTTACAGACAATTTATCCGAGACGCAGCAGGAAGACTGGCAGCCTTGGAATCGGGTGGCAGGCCTGGAATACAACCTTTATTCCGAAGACAATCGATGGGAAGGGGAGGCTTATTACCACAGGTCCTTCTCGCCGGACCCCGCACAACGCGGCGCAACTGCAGCTACCTTTTTGGGCTATCAGGACCGGGTATTCAACGCCAATTTTGGCTACTTTCGGGTAGATTCAAATTACACTGCAGAGGCTGGATTTGTGCCCCGAAAGGGCGTACAGGGGATTTATCCCGGCATTGGATTCAATTTGTATCCGGAAAACGGATGGGCGGCTGACCATATTACGAACTTTTCTTTTGGCTCAAGTGGATCATTGACCTTTGGTTTGAGTGGCAAGAATACAGATCGCGATGTCTCTTTATTTGCCAAAATGAGCTTTAAAGATTTGTCGGAAGTAAACGTGGCCCTGTTTAACAGCTACGTTTACCTATTTGAGCCTTTTGATCCAAGCAATACCGGAAAACCCGAGATTCCCGTTGGAGGCTACAACAACTATGGTGCGCTGGCGGAATACACCACCGGGTCATCCACCGACTTCCAGGGAAGCGTAAGTGTGAACTACGCCGGTTTTTACACGGGTAATATTTTCAGCAGTGATGGGCAGTTGGCCTATCGATGGCAGCCTGTGGGACGGTTTTCAATGCAGTACAATTATATTCAGATCCGGCTGCCAGCGCCCTATGCTTCGGCCAATTTCTGGCTCATTGGACCGAGGGTCGAGTTTTCATTCCGGCGGGATCTGTTCCTGAGCGCCTTCATGCAGTACAATACCCAGTACAATAACTTCAACCTGAATGCCCGGATACAATGGCGGTTTGCGCCCGTTTCGGATGTGTTTCTGGTCTACACGGACAATACCTACGCAGAGCCAATCCCAAACACGCCCGTCAAAGTTTTTTCACCCAAAAACAAGGCCCTGGTGGTAAAGGTCGTGTATTGGCTAAATTTATAAGGATGAACCAACGCATTGCTCACATTTCACTGGTAGTGAACGATTACGACGAAGCCATTGAGTTTTACACGCAAAAGCTAGGCTTTGATCTGCTGGAGGACACCCCTTTGAGCGAAACGAAACGATGGGTATTGGTGGCACCCAAAGGCAGTGGCGGTTGTTGTCTCCTGCTTGCTCAAGCCGCCACTGAGGAACAACGCAGTCGTATTGGAAATCAAACAGGGGGCCGTGTATTCCTTTTCCTTCATACCGATGATTTCTGGAGGGATTACCGCAATTTACTAAGCCACCAGATCTTCATTGTAAGAGCGCCTTCCGTGGAAGTCTATGGCACCGTAGCCGTATTTCAGGACTTATATGGCAATTTGTGGGACCTGATAGGGCCACCGAATGCTGACTCTGATCAAAATTTGAACTGATCCCAGCCCGAATTATCCTACTTTTGTTCATATTTAATTCCGTTGTATTTTTGAATGCAACTGCATAACCCATAGCCGCTATCATGAAAAAACTGATTCCATTTTTCCTGTTTGTTGTAATTTTATCCGCCTGTACTGGTGGACAAAAAGCATTGAAAGGCACCGACTGGATGGTCAAATCCATAGACCGTCTGGATGAATTTAACCCCATTCTGGAGCGCGATTCCAGGCCTGAATACTACTGCCCTATTCGAAAAAAACGGGTTAACTGGGAAGAAAAATCCGTTTTCAACCCTACTGCCGTGATGAAAGACAGCCGGGTCTGGCTCTTGTACCGGGCACAGGACAAAAACGGCACCTCACGCATTGGCATTGCCAATAGCCGGAATGGAACCGAATTCCGCAAAAACCCGACACCTGTACTTGCACCTGACAACGATACCATGGAGGACCTTGAATGGGAAGGTGGCTGTGAAGACCCTCGTGTGGTACGCAGAGAAGACGGTCTTTACGTCATGACCTATACCGCGTACGATGGTAAAACCGCCAGACTTTGCCTGGCCTCTTCGCGCAACCTCATAAACTGGGAAAAACACGGGGTGGTCCTTACCGACCGCAAATACCGCAACCTCTGGTCCAAATCCGGCGCCATTGTCTGCGAAAGAGATGGCAGTAAGATCATTGCCAAAAAACTAAAGGGAAAATACTGGATGTACTGGGGAGATACCGACCTTTTTATGGCCTCTTCGGAGGACCTGGTTTCCTGGGAGCCCCTGGAAGATAAAAAAGGGAACCTTACCCGGGTCATGATGCCGCGTCCCGGGCTTTTCGACAGTCGTCTGGTGGAACCCGGGCCCTTCGCTTTGGTGCAGGATGAAGGAATTTTGCTGCTCTACAACAGCGCAAACAGTGCCAGCAGCGGAGATAAATCATTGGGGGCCGATGTCTATTCTGTAGGCCAGGCACTATTTTCTACCCAAAAACCCTGGGAGCTGCGCGCCCGATCAGACCGGTATCTACTTACTGCCGATCGTGATTTTGAGAAAGCAGGCGAAGTCGCCAATGTCTGTTTTCTGGAGGGCATGGTTTGGATAGATGGGCGGTGGTTGTTGTATTACGGGGCTGGAGATTCTAAAATCGGGGTGGCGGAGATCAGGCGTTGAAATGCAGACTACTGGACATTTTGACAATAGACGTTGGACTTGCACTCTAAAAAATTGAAAATCATGCACTTACAGAATCGTGTCTAGTGTCCAACGTCAAAATGTCCAGTAGTCTGGTTGAAATGACATTCTCCTTACCACACCAGTTAAAAGCAATTAGAATTGAACCACAAAAGGCACAAAAGGACACAAAAACGTAACGTGTACCTTTGTGTTCTTTTGTGCCTTTTGTGGTTCAAATTATATCACCAATAGTTCTGTGCTCGTCAAAACCTTCCGCCCCCTTTTTTATCTGAATAAATTCCATTTTAAAAACTGCGACCACCGCTTAAACCTCCATCCAAATGTATCTTTTACCCATGACCCGATCCATCAAAATTGAAAGGATCCTGACAGTCTGTTTTTGCCTGTTCAATACCGGTGTCTTTGCACAAAACCCGAATATTGAACCTGCAAATAGCCCTGTCTATCCACTGCATAAAAAAGGCCAGGTATTCATCCACTGGGGTTATAACAGAGCCTGGTATCAAAAAAGCGATATTCATTTTTCAGGCCAGGGCCATGATTTTGTGTTGCAGAATGTTACCGCCTCAGACCGCCCTACCCCCTTGGGCCTGGTTTATATTGGTCCGACTACCTGGTCCATTCCGCAGTTCAATCTGCATTTAGGGTACCAGCTTTCTGACAAATACAGCATTTCGATTGGCTGGGATCACATGAAATATATCGCCGATAATCTTCAGACCGTTCGAATGACCGGGTTTGTAAACCCCGCCCTTGCGTCTGACCTGGATATCCAAAAAAACATGATACTGCTCAACCAGCGCTATGCCCCTGAGGGGATCTATCAGAATGTTGCCGTACAACTGACTCCGGATGATTTTGTGCACCTGGAGCATACGGATGGGCTGAACTATGCGAGCATAGACCTGGACCGCTACTTAGCATTGTGGCAATCTTCAAGAAACAATAAAATCGGTTTTACCCTGTTTGGTGGTCTTGGCAGTGGCCTGGTCATTCCCAGAACCGACGCACATCTTTTTGGCAGTGGTGACAATCATTACTGGAATGTTGCGGGTTGGGGTGCCAGTGCTAAAATCGGATTTCAGTTCAATTTAACCCGTCGTGTCTATTTACAGGCAGATTTTAAATATGGCCATTTACAATTGAACCAGATTCATACGACCAACTACCTCCGGGCAGACAAGGCTAAACAGCACATTGTTTTTTATGCCAGCATCTTACAGATCGGGTTTAAAATTTAGCACTTTGCGAGACGCCTAAAATCAATCCCGGTTCGAAAAACCTGCCGCGAACCCCGTAAAAGTTATCTGACTATTCCTGTGCTACGGCCCTCGAGACCAGGTCTTTGTCGAAAAAATCCACCCAGAACGCAACCATCCATCGTCTTTGTTGTCCGCTTCGGGCACAATTCAACACAACCATTTTAATATGAGGATTCTAACAACCCTTTGGTGGCTCCTGGCCGCACTTTCTCTTTCTGCACAGACCGCCAGCATTCGCGGTCAATTACAAAGCGTGGAAGGAGTCGCCATCGCCTTTGCCAACCTTGGCTTGTACAATGCTGCGGACAGCAGTTTATACAAGGCTGAAACCAGCAATGAAGCGGGTGTATTCAGCCTGAACGGACTTGGCGCAGGAACCTATTATTTAAAAGCCGCCGGGATCGGATTCGGAAATTTACAAAAATCCGGCCTTCGGCTGGACGCAAATCAAGCCCTGGATCTGGGCGTTTTGGTTTTATCGGCCAATGCTATCCAACTCGATGAGATGACCGTCAAGGCCTCCCGGGTGATGGTAGAGATCAAACCTGATCGTACGGTGTTCAATGTGGAGGGCACCATTAACAGTGCGGGCTCAGATGCCCTTTCCTTGCTCCGCAAAGCACCCAGTGTTACCGTAGACAACAATGACAATATCAATGTACTCGGGCGTGCCGGTGTACTGCTTTATGTCGATGGCAAACGGCTCCCGCTTACCGGCGACGACCTGACCAATTACCTGCAAAATCTGCCGGCTGAACAGATCGACCGCATCGAGATCATCACCAATCCCGGAGCCAAATATGAAGCCGAGGGCAATGCCGGGATCATCGACCTTCGACTAAAACGGGATCAGAACCTGGGCGCAAACGGATCTGTAAATGCCACTTACAGCCAGGGTATTTACCACAAGGCGAACCTGAGCGGCAGTGGAAATTATCGGAACAAACATTTTAATGCCTTCGGCACAGCCGGTGTTGGCAATAATCTTAGCTTCCATAACATGTATTTTCACAGTTTACAGAACGGGATAGTCCAGGATGAGATCAACAATCGCAAAAATGATGCTGACAATTACAATTACCGTGTGGGCGCTGATTTTTTCTTAGCAGATCACCATACCATCGGTTTTTTGGTGGGCGGATCAGACAATACCCGCAGCAATCAGTCTTATAACCGGATCACCCTGGCACAACAAAATACGCCCGAAATGATCGACAGTATTCTGGTAGCCAATACCACCGAGCAAAATCACCGTCAGCAGCAAACTTATAACCTCAACTATCGCTTCGACAACACCAAAGGCAGAAGCCTGAACGTAGATCTGGACTTTGGCAACTATCTGAATGACAGCAAACGCTACCAGCCAAACCTTTACTACAATGCTGCAGAAGATGATGTGCTCACCAAGATCGTTAACAGTTTTGATACGCCCAGCGACATTGATATTTTCACGGTACAAGCGGATTATGAAGACAAGCTCTGGGGCGGAGTACTGGGCGCCGGCACCAAATTCAGTCAGGTGATCTCAGACAACACCTTTTTGTTTTACGACGAACCCAATGGCTCACCCATTCGCAATAACCGTCGATCCAATCGGTTCAAATATGATGAAAAGGTCTATGCAGGTTATATGAACTATGCCCGTGACCTGGGTAAAAAATGGAAGTTCTCCGCAGGCCTTCGTGCAGAGCAAACGGATGCCAGTGGCGACCTGCAGGCCTTTTTGCCGGAACTGGAGGAGCCTCCGGTATTGTTCAATTATCTGAGCTGGTTTCCAAATGCAGGATTGACCTGGGATCTTGCGCCCAAGCATAGCCTGGCCCTGAATGGCGGCCGACGTATCAACCGTCCGGATTATAATGTCCTCAATCCCTTCAACAACCAGATCAGCCAGCTTTCCTACGAAAAAGGAAACCCATTTCTCCGGCCTGAGATCGTAAACAACCTGGAGCTGGGTTATACCCTGGCCTATCGATATAATTTCAAACTGGGTTATAGCCGCACCACCAACCAGATCACCCGTCTGATTGGCCCTGATTCAGAGGACCCCAGAGCAGGATTTATCACCTGGGCCAACCTGGCCGATCAGACCGTGTTCAGTTTTAGCGCCAGCGTGCCCGTGCAGCTCTTTAAATGGTGGAATGCTTACTTCAACGCCAGTGCCTCACATCTGGACAACCAGGCCGACTATGGCAATGGCGCAGTCGTGGACGTACAGGCATTCAGTTACAATGTTTACCAGCAACACACGTTCGACCTGCCTTTAGGTCTGAAGGGTGAGGTCTCCGGCTACTACTCAGGTCCCGGCATTTGGGGGGGCGTATTTGTTTACGAGTCCAGCTGGGGATTGAACCTGGGCCTGCAACGAAAATTCCTCCAGGAGCGCCTGAATGTGCGCCTTAGTGCCGAAGATCTTTTCTATGAGACCGGATGGGATGGCTATTCCAATTTCAACGGACTGCTTGCTACCGGGGGAGGTCGTTGGGACAGCCGGCGCATCAGTCTGAGCCTGGGGTATCGTTTTGGCAATGACAATGTGAAATCGCGCAAGCGTAGTACTGGAATAGAGACGGAAGCCGGGCGCGTTGGAGGTGAATAGAAATCATCTTATTTCCTCCGTACTTAGCAAACATTACGTATCTTTGCCCCGCTACAGACGCTGCTCTCTCTGCACCGGCTCGAACACTATTTTCAAAGGAGTACTCCCCGGAATTTAGGCAAGTTGTTGTCGTTGACTTGTCCGACTCTAAGCAAGTTGCCGCCTCCGTTCTGTCTGCTCCACTTACCAGTTTTGCGAAGCTCTGGTTTGCACAATGCGGTGTCTGTGGTTTTTTTTTAAAAAGTGTGGTATACCTGTTAGGGTGTGCCACACTTTTTTTATTCCTCTAAAATTGATAGGTTCTAAAAACCTTTGAGTTGCAAAGTCAAAAGCAAGGATTAGCCCATCAAAAGCAAAATTTGGCTGTAGTTTAGCGCCCCAATCTGTTCCATATTTTCCATAAATTCAGACCCACAACATGTCCGATCAAATCCGCCAGCTAGAACCCCAGGCGCCCTGGAATCTTTTCGCCGACCTCAACGCCATTCCCCGTCCCTCTAAAAAAGAAGAACGCATTGCCCAATGGGTACGTGACTTTGGCAAAAAGCACGGTTTGGAAACCATTACCGATGATTTTGGGAACATCATCCTGAAAAAACCCGCTACTCCCGGTCGGGAGAAACGTCCCGTCACCATCCTGCAGGGCCACCTTGACATGGTGCATTCCAAAAATGCAGATGTAACCTTTGATTTTGACAAACAAGGCATCGAAATGTACCTCGATGGCGATTGGGTACGCGCCAGAGGCACCACGCTGGGTGCAGACAATGGTTTGGGCGTAGCTGCTATTCTGGCAGTTTTGGCCTCCAAAGACATTGCACATCCGCCCCTGGAAGCCCTTTTCACCCTAGACGAGGAACAAGGCCTCAGCGGCGCCAAATACCTGGGCCGCGGTTTACTCAAAGGGAAACTTCTGCTCAATCTCGACACCGAGGAAGATCATGTCCTCACCATCGGCTGCGCCGGCGGTATTGACACCCTGATCGACTGGACCTATAAAGAAGAGGCAACGCCAGAGCCGCTGGTAGCTTACACCGTAAAGGTCAGCAGCCTGCAAGGTGGACACAGCGGGATGGACATCAATTCCGGCCGCGGCAATGCCAATAAGATCCTCGCCCGGGTCCTGATGTCCCTGGCGCCTGCGGGACTGCGTTTGTCCAGCTTCAATGGTGGCAACCTGCGCAACGAGATCCCCCGCGAAGCAAGCGCGCTCGTGTTGGTAAAAAATGAAAAACGGTTTCATAAGCTGTTGCAATCAATCTTTAAAGAAATCGCTACCGAATACCAGACTCCGGAACCCAATTTGAAAATTACCGCATCGGAAGCTGTTAAGCCAGCAAACGTCATGCGAAAAAGCGACCAGGCCAAATTCCTGCACGCCATTCGTGCGGTTCAAAACGGCGTATTCCGAATGAGTCCTGAAATTCCGAGCCTGGTGGAAGCCTCTACCAATCTGGCCAAGATCACGCTCGGAGATGGCAAACTAACCATTGGTTCTCTTCAACGCAGTTCCGTGGAGTCCAGCAAAGCCGATGTGGCTGCTGCTTTCCGTTCCCCCTTCGATATGATCGGCGCCAAGGTGCAGACCGGCAGCGAATATCCTGGCTGGAAACCCAACCCGAGTTCCAAACTAGTGCAAAAGATGGCGGTCATTTATGAGAAAAAATTTGGCCATGCCCCTGTGATCGAAGCTTGTCATGCGGGTCTGGAATGTGGCATCATCGGAGAAGCCTACAAAGGCCTCGACATGGTTTCCTTCGGACCACTGATCCAGGGCGCGCATAGCCCGGATGAGCGCGCTTCGGTGTCTAGTTTTAAGAAGTTTTGGGGGTATTATCTGGAGGTTTTGGAGGCGATTTGATTCCTATGCTTAAACTCAATTGCTCAATTTAAACACATGAGGCACATAAGGACACCTAAGGAATTGGATAATTAAACCTTAGGTGTCTTTATGTGCCTTATATGTTTAAAAATCAGCCCAGGCACCAACTGTCAAACCCTTACTATTCATTTCCGCACTGCATTCCATGCGAACATATACCCATCTGCTTGTCAGCCTTTTTCTGCTGAACTTCATTCCTTCCACCGCCCAGACCCCGCAAATTTTCGACGCCATGCAATGGCGCTGCATCGGTCCACACCGCGGTGGTCGCACCGTAGGAGCCGTGGGTGTGCCCCAGCAACCCGGCACTTTTTACATCGGCGTGAACAATGGGGGCGTTTGGAAATCAACGGATTACGGTCGGGTATGGACTCCAATTTTTGACGATCAACCCACAGGCTCGGTGGGCGATGTGGCCGTAGCGCCCAGCGACCCAAAGGTTATTTACGTGGCCTGTGGTGAGGGTTTACAACGTCCCGATTTGAGTGTGGGCAACGGTGTTTATCGTTCTTCCGACGGCGGAAAAACCTGGGTCAATACGGGGCTAAACGAAGGCCTCCAGATCGGAGGACTGGCCATTGACCCGACCAATCCAGATCGTGTGTTCGCCGCAGTCCTGGGCCATCCTTATGCTGCCAATGCTGAACGCGGCATATACCGAACCAAAAACGGCGGAAAATCCTGGGAAAAGGTCAAGTTTATAGACGAAAATTCCGGCGCGATCCAGGTGACCATCGACCCGAAAAACCCACAAATTGTCTACGCAGATTTCTGGGCCAATCGCCTGGCTCCCTGGGAAAACGGAACGTTTGCCGGTCCTGGCTCTGGCCTTTGGAAAAGTTCCGACGGTGGCGATACCTGGACACAACTCACAAACGGCCTGCCTACTCCGGCACAAGATCTGGGCCGTATTGGATTTTGCATTTGTCCATCGCTGCCTTCCCGGCTTTACGCCACCGTAGATTGTGGGGAAGGCACCGAAAATGCCCAAAAATACAGCGGCATCTACCGCTCTGACGACGCTGGTACCAACTGGTACCGTACCAATGCCGACTCCCGCCTCTGGGGCCGCGGCAGTGATTTTGCCGAGATCAAAGCGGATCCGAAAAATCCCGATATCGTGTATTCAGCCAATGTCGTGACCTGGAAAAGTACTGACGGTGCCAAAACCTGGCAGGCCTTCCGCGGCGCGCCGGGGGGGGACGATTACCACCGCATTTGGATCAACCCGAATGACCCGAATATCATCTTGATCGCCAGTGATCAGGGCGCAATCGTGACAGTCAATGGTGGACAGACCTTCAGTTCCTGGTACAATCAGCCGACGGCCCAGTTTTACCATGTCAGCACCGACAATGCCTTTCCATACAATGTTTATGGCGGGCAACAGGAAAGCGGTTCTGTCGGCATCAGCAGTCGCGGCAACGACGGCCAGATCACATTCCGCGAATGGCATCCGGTGGGCGTGGAAGAATATGGCTATGTGGCGGTAGACCCGCTCGATCCGAATATTGTTTACGGCGGCAAGATCACCAAGCACGACAAACGTACAGGCCAAACGCAGAACATCAGTCCAGAAGCCGTGCGCAGTGGCAAGTATCGCTTCATTCGAACGGCTCCTGTGTTGTTCTCCCCGGTGGATTCACGCTGCCTTTACTTTGCTGGTAATGTGCTGTTTAAAACCAAAAATGGCGGCAATTCCTGGGACGTAATTTCTCCCGATCTGACCCGCGAAACCTGGCAGGTTCCATCCTGCGTGGGCGTGTACCGTCCCGAAGCAGAAAAGACAAAACGCCGTCGGGGGGTGATCTACGCAGTAGCACCCTCTCAGCAGGATACCAACACAATCTGGGTCGGCTCGGACGATGGATTACTCCACATCACCCGAGATGGCGGTAAAAACTGGAAAAATATTACGCCCCCAAGCGTGAACGACTGGAGCAAAGTCTCCCAACTCGATGCCGGACATTTTGACAACAACACTTGTTATGCCGCCATCAATCGGATCCGGCTGGATGACCTGCGACCGCATATTTTGCGTACCCATGACGGTGGCAAATCCTGGCAGGAGATCACCGCCGGTATCCCGGACAATGAGCCAATTAATACCGTCCGGGAAGATCCCGTTCAAAAGGGTTTGCTTTATGCTGGTTCTGAAAATGCGGTCTATGTTTCCTTTGACGATGGCGACCACTGGCAATCCCTTCGATTGAACATGCCTGCCACCAGTATTCGCGATCTGGTGGTGAAAGACGATGACCTGGTGATCGGAACCCATGGAAGGTCTTTTTGGATCCTGGATAATATTACGCCGTTGCGGCAGATCACCTCGCTTTCAGGAGCGGGGTCGCGAGTGCGGTTATTTAAGCCTCAGTCAGCCTATCGGGTACGATGGAACATGAATACCGATACACCCCTGCCGCAGGAAGAACCCGCAGGACAGAATCCGCCGGATGGAGCGATGATCGATTATGTGTTGGAGAAAGATGCCAATTCTATTTCGCTAGAGATCCTTGATAAAGACAGTAATGTTGTTCGGACCTACTGGCAGAAAAATCTGGCTCCTGACGTGAGTGGTGTAAACATCCCATTGTACTGGGTACGCCCCCATACCTTGCTTTCTGAAAAAAAAGGGGCACACCGTTTTTGCTGGGATATGCGGTATGATCCGCTGCTAGAGGGCGGATCTTCCTTCCCGATCGCTGCGGTGTACGGACAAACGGCGCCTGCCCCAAGTGCCCCTTTTGTAATGCCCGGGATGTATATAGTTCGTTTGGAGGTGGATGACAAAATTTACGAACAGCCCTTGGAAGTAAAAATGGATCCGCGTGTCAAAACTAGCCTGGAGGAGCTGCAACTTCAACACGATTTATCCTTGAAGTGTTATGAAAAGCAGTCAAAAGCGTCCAGAGCTCATCGCGATATCCAAAAAATTCTGGCCTACAAAATTGATCCTGCTGGCAATAAAAAGAAAATTAAAGCAAAAGACATACTCCAGGATGTTCAGGCAAAGGCGAAAGCCCTCGACATGTCAAAGCCCAATCTGGGTGATCTTTCCAGCCAGTTTTTGAGTTTAATGAATCAATTGCAGGAAAGCGATATGGTGCCCACTAGCCCATTGATTAACGCCGTCAATCGAAATGCTGCGTTGTGCGATTCTCTGAAAAGTGCATTGTTTGACCTTATTTATCATGAGATCAGCATCTTGAACCTCACCCTGCATAAAGCGGATTTATCCTTAATCTCGTTAAGGGAACCCAAAGTAGATCCTATATTTTCCAGGCATCCCGACATCGCTGGCCCGGATTGGCAGCCCCTTTTTACATCCAATCTCTCCAATGCCACTTACCCCAAAGGTATCTGGAGTGCAGACAAAAACGGCGAAATCACCGCCACCGAAGATCAGTGCATCTTCACCCAAAAAACCTACAAAAACTTCGTACTCGATCTGGAGTTCAAAACTGCCGACGGTACCAATTCCGGGGTGATCGTCCACTGCTCCAATACGGACAACTGGATCCCCAATTCGGTAGAGATCCAGATCGCCGACGACTACTCCGCAGAATGGAGCAAAGCAGACCCAACCTGGCAATGTGCCGCGATCTTTGGCCACTTGGCTGCTGAAAAAAAGGCGGTTAAGGGCCCCGGCGAATGGAACCATTACACCATAACCTGCATCGACCGGGAAATTTGGGTGGCACTGAACGGCGAACTGGTCAACCACATGGACATGAGTCGCTGGCTTTCAGGCAGTCAGAATCCGGATGGTTCAGCCATCCCATCCTGGCTGTCGAAACCTTTTGCTACGCTTCCCCTGGAAGGGCATATTGGTTTTCAGGGGAAACACGCGGGGGCGCCGATATGGTTTAGGAATGTGCTGATTCAGGAGTTGAAATGAGCTAAAGCTGGATCCCAGGCTTGTCATCTTGTCGAGACCCGTCCACCCTAAGTGCGCTTTGGCTGGGTATATGCCTTCCTGGTTATTAAAATAACCACATTAGGCGCACTTAGGGTGGACGGGTCTCGACAAGATGACAAGCCTGGGGGCCCGGTAGGGGATGGTAGGTCAGTAAAATTTTCCTGTCAGCTTACTAAAACGCGACATTTACACAACCAGAAATCAAACTATAAATAATACTTTTAGCAATATTTGTATTTTTAATTTTAAAAATAATTTAAAATATAAAATTAAATTCTAAATCTGATTATTTAAGCTCATTTAAAGCAAATTTAATTTTAAAAAAAGCCCCTTCATTTTCCAAATGCCCCTTTCTTTGTACTTACAAGTGCGTTCGTGCTTTCTCAATTATATCTTGTAAATCAAGACCTGTACCACCATCCAAGGCGACAACGGCCTGTACATCGGTTGATTTGAAATGAAAAAAAACTCACCCACTGCTCACAATTTTGACGCGACCGCGCAGGTCGTTTCGAAGCGTGGTGTTTTTGTCGTCCCGGCTTGTCGGGCGTTTTTTAGTCCCTCTTTTCCGCATCCCCTTAGGGTGCGACGATAAACCCAGATTGATTTTTCGATCAAGTCTTGTGTAGTCCAACGTCTGGCCTACACAAAGCACTTTTTCCCTTCCGTTCATGGCCCGCCTGGTCAGTGAACGGAAACGCAATTCATTTTTCCATTGCTGTCGGAAATCCCAAACCATATTCCGACCACAATGCCTACCGATCCACGATTTTTCAAAAATGCAACAAGCTTTTTTCAAGGTTATCATAGCCACTGAGGCACACCACGATTTCGCCCCGCTCATCTGCGAGGAGATGGAAACCTCTGCCAAAGCGCGTGGCACCGGCATCGCCAAACGTTCGCCGGAGTATCTGATGCAAAAAATGACGGAAGGCAAGGCCGTAATCGCATTCTCTGATCAGGGAGAATGGGCGGGCTTTTGCTATATAGAAACCTGGGGGCATGGCCAGCATGTCGCCAACTCCGGATTGATCGTTTCGCCTCACTTCCGCAAAGGGGGGCTGGCAAAGCTCATCAAACGCCGCATTTTCGACCTCAGCCGTGCCACTTACCCGGAGGCTAAAATATTTGGCCTCACAACTGGCCTGGCTGTGATGAAGATCAATTCTGAGTTGGGTTACGAGCCTGTCACCTATTCTGAACTTACTTCGGATGATGCGTTCTGGGCCGGCTGCCAAAGCTGTGTCAATTTCGATATTTTGATGGCAAAGGAGCGCAAAAACTGTCTCTGTACTGCCATGCTTTATGACCCGGCTGAAAAGGCAGGATCTGAGTCTCCCTTGTCTGAATTACAAACCAGCGAAAAGAGGCATACAGTGCTCAGCGAAAAATGGCAAAAAGCAAGGGCCAGGGCTTTGCATCTGTTTAGGCCAAAAATCGATAAAATTCGCTCCTTCCTGTTCATCTGATCTTAATATACCAGCAATGAGTCATAAAAAAGTGGTCCTGGCCTTTAGTGGCGGACTTGATACCACCTACTGCGCCATTTATCTGCGCAAAAACCTCGGCATGGAAGTGCATGCTGTGACGGTTCAGACAGGCGGTTTTACCCCCGAAGATCTGCAACAGATCGAATCGCGCGCCCGAAATCTGGGCGTGGCCTCTTTCAGCGTTGTAGACGTAACCCGGCAATATTACGACACCTGCATTCGCTATCTGATCTATGGAAATGTGCTAAAGAATGGCACTTATCCCCTGAGTGTCAGCGCCGAACGCATGAGCCAGGCCATTGCGGTGGGAACTTATGCACCGCAGATCGGCGCGGATGCCGTGGCACATGGAAGCACAGGCGCAGGCAACGACCAGGTTCGCTTTGACATGGTTTTTCAAAGTATGTTGCCGGGTGTGGAGATCATCACGCCCATCCGCGACCAGCGGCTCAGTCGTGATGCTGAGATCGCCTTTCTAAAAGAGAACGGCGTAGAAATGGATTTTGACAAAGCTGCTTATAGTATCAACAAAGGCCTTTGGGGCACTTCCGTCGGAGGAAAAGAAATCCTGAACAGTCGCCAGCCTTTGCCCGAATCTGCCTGGCCGACCCAGATCAGTAAAACAACACCTGAGTCGCTGAGGCTTCACTTTGAAAAAGGAGAACTGAAAGCGGTGAACGATCGATCCTTTGATCAGCCTGCAGAAGCCATTGCCTTTTTGCAGCACATCGCTCAGCCATTTGGCATTGGCCGCGATATTCATGTGGGTGATACCATCATCGGAATCAAAGGCCGTGTTGGGTTTGAGGCTGAGGCGCCCCTGATCATCATCAAGGCCCATCACCTGCTGGAAAAACATACGCTCACTAAATGGCAGCTCCACTGGAAAGAGCAATTGGCCTCCTGGTATGGCAACTGGCTCCACGAAGGCCAGATGCTAGATCCTACGATGCGCAACATCGAACGATTTTTAGAAGATACCCAACAAACCGTCACTGGAACCGTATTCTGCACCCTGCATCCGTATCGGTTTACCCTGGATGGCATAGAGAGCGCACACGACCTGATGAATGCACGATTCGGGAGTTATGGCGAAATGAATACGGGCTGGAGCGGTGAAGACGTGCGGGGGTTTGCCAAAATATTTGGCAATCAAACGGCTATTTACCATAAGATCAACGGGAATAACCATGAGTAAACCAGTTAAAGCAGGCATTATAGGTGCCGCCGGCTACACCGGGGGCGAATTGATCCGGCTCTTGCTGCGGCATCCGAACGCTGCGATCCGCTTTGCCCATAGCAAAAGCAATGCGGGTAAGGCCATACAAACCGTGCATCGCGACCTGGTAGGGGAAACGGACCTCCATTTTGCCGAAGACATGTTATTGGATGATATTGATGTGCTTTTTCTATGTCTTGGACATGGTGAAGCTCGAAAGGTTTTAGGAGAGCTCCAGGTTCCTGATTCAGTCAAAATTATTGACTTAAGCCAGGATTTCCGCTTGTCTTCAACGGAAGTTTTTGAGGATAGATCCTTTGTGTATGGTTTGCCCGAATTGAATCGTGAGGCCATTAGATCAGCCCAAAATATCGCCAACCCGGGTTGTTTTGCAACAGCCATTCAGTTGGCGCTGCTGCCTTTGGCTAAAGCTGGCTTATTAGAAACGGCCCACGTGACCGGCATTACCGGGGCTACCGGCGCCGGGCAAAGTCTGCAAAGCGCCCTACATTTTCCCTGGCGAGCCAACAACATTTCAGCATATAAAACCTTGCAACACCAGCATTTGTACGAGATCAAACAGTCGCTGGCACAATTGCAGCCAGGCGATCACGCGGTACACTTCATCCCCTGGCGCGGCGATTTTACCCGGGGCATTTTCGTCAGTTGCTGCATGGCTTTTGAAGGCAGTGCCGCAGAAGCGCAGGCGATCTATTCAAAGTATTATGAAAACGAGCCCTTTACACACCTGAGTCTCGAGCCGATCGACCTCAAACAAGTAGTCAATACCAATAAATGTCTGCTTCATCTGGAATATCAGGATGGTCAACTGGTCGTGCATGCCACCATCGATAATCTGCTCAAAGGCGCCAGCGGACAAGCCGTACAAAATATGAACCTCTGTTTCGGTCTCGACGAAAAGGCCGGACTTCTGCTCAAACCCACCAACTTTTGAAAGATGCAGCTATTCGATGTTTATCCTTTGCAAAATATCACCATCGATCGGGCACTCGGATCCTGGGTCTGGGATGATCAGGACCGGAAATACCTCGACATGTATGGAGGACACGCGGTTATTTCCATCGGCCATACCCACCCGCATTACGTGAAACGGCTGACAGACCAACTCGAAAAAATCGGTTTTTATTCCAATTCCGTGCATTTGGCCATCCAGGAGGATTTGGCTGAAACTCTCGGTCGGGTGTCTGGCAAGGCGGATTATCAATTGTTTTTGTGCAATTCAGGGGCAGAAGCCAATGAGAATGCACTCAAATTAGCCTCTTTTCACACCGGGCGAAAGAAGATCGTGGCGTTCAAAAAAGGCTTTCATGGCCGGACTTCTCTGGCGGTTGCTGCCACAGATAATCCCAGGATCGTAGCTCCGGTCAATGAAACAGAGCATGTCATTTTTCTCCCCTTCAACGACGAAGCTGCCCTCGACACATGCTTCCGGAATCAGGGCGAAGAAATTGCCGCGGTCATCGTGGAAGGTATCCAGGGTGTGGGCGGCATCCATATCGCTTCGGACGGCTTTTTACAATCCATCCGTTCCCTGTGTACGTTTTATGGAGCGGTCTACATCGCCGACAGTGTGCAATGTGGTTACGGGCGCAGCGGCAAGTTTTTCTCCCACGATTGGGCGGGTGTTCCGGCCGATGTTTACACCACTGCGAAGGGTATGGGCAATGGTTTTCCAATTGGTGGCGTGTGGATCGCCCCGCATTTCAAGCCCTGGCACGGCATGTTGGGCACCACTTTTGGCGGAAATCCATTGGCCTGCGCGGCGGCGTTAGCAGTCGCAGAAACCATTGAAAATGAGCGGCTTTTAGAAAATGCGACGATCCAGGGCAATTACCTGATAGATGAGTTGAGCAAGCTTTCAGCCGTAACGGAGATCCGTGGCCGCGGGCTGATGATCGGCATTGATTTGCCACAGGAGAGGGCCGATGTGCGCCAAAGATTGTTGTACGAAAAGGGCGTTTTTACCGGAGAGGCCAAGCCAAATATCATTCGATTGTTGCCCTCTTTGGCGCTAAAGCGTGCTGAAGCGGACCATTTTTTGGAGGCCTTTCGTTCACTGATTTAATTAAACCCACGACTTCAGTCGTGGGCCTGATCCAGGACGCTGATCCGATGAACCGATTTATCGGTTTCCTACACAAAACCGATAAATCGGTTAGTGTTTTTGCACCAGCTCACCTGCCCACGACTGAAGTCGTGGGTTGAAAATCGCTTAACTAAACACCATTGGACTAAGGTCACTGGTTAAAAAAAGGACGGTTCCTCATGGATGCCTAATAGATGCAAAGTAGATTAACATAAATCACATCGCAAATGAACTTCACTTCCGTCGCCGATATCCCCGATGTGGCTGCCCTCGTTCAGGAGGCGCTGGCGTTGAAAAGTGCGCCATTCGCTTTTCAGCACCTGGGTAAAAACAAAACCCTTGGGCTGGTCTTCCTGAACCCCAGCCTGCGCACCCGTCTGAGTACTCAAATTGCCGCACAAAACCTTGGCATGAACGTAGTGATCGTGAATGCTGACAAGGATAGTTGGGCGCTTGAGTTCCAGGACGGTACTGTAATGAATGGCTCTACCGTGGAGCATATCCGCGATGCAGCTCCTGTCCTGGGAAGCTACTGCGATATCATTGGAGTGCGCTGCTTTCCGGGCTTACAATCCCGGGAAACGGATGACAGTGAGCACATTATGCATCAATTCATGCGATGGACAAACAGGCCTTTTCTCAGCCTTGAATCGGCTACGCTTCATCCTTTGCAGAGTCTTGCAGATGTCATCACCATGACGGAACACCGGCCAGTGCACCGACCCAAAGTCGTGCTGACCTGGGCGCCACATATCAAGCCAATTCCCCATGCTGTGGCCAATTCATTTGCAGAATGGACGAATCGGATGGACGTGGATTTTGTAATAACCCACCCCGAAGGGTACGAATTAAACCCACGGTTTTCCGGAAATGCCCGAATAGAACATGACCAACTTAAAGCTCTGGAAGGGGCTGATTTTGTTTATGTTAAAAACTGGAGCAGTTATGCGGAATATGGCAAGATCTTAAATCAGGCCCCTGCGTGGATGTTGACTGAAAAGCATCTGAACGATACCAACAACGCCCAGGTGATGCACTGTCTGCCGGTGCGCCGGAATGTCGAATTAAGCGACGAGATTCTGGACAGCCCGCACAGTCTGGTACAGGAGCCAGCCAAAAATCGCGTGTTTGCAGCGCAGGCCATTTTGAAACGAATGCTCGAAATCAATCCATAACGATGTCAAAAAAAAGAATTCTCCGGGTAGTCAAGATTGGAGGAACCATCATAGACGACGCCCTTCGACTGGACGGCTTTCTGGCGAATTTCGCAGCACTGCCAAGTCCTAAAATCCTCGTACATGGCGGGGGTAAGATCGCTACCCAGTTGGCTGAAAAACTAGGTGTTCCACAAACCATGATCGAGGGCCGCCGGGTGACGGATGCCGAAACCCTTCGCATTGCGGTGATGATTTATGGCGGATGGGTGAACAAACAGATGGTAGCCAAACTTCAGGCATTGAACTGCCCATCGCTCGGGGTCTGTGGCGCCGATGGTGATCTTCTGCGTGCACACAAACGCAGGCATGTCCCCATTGACTTTGGTTTGGTGGGTGATATTGAGACGGTAAACGCCCCGCTGATCGACCGATGGCTCGGACAGGGATTGACCCCTGTGGTGGCACCGCTTTCTCATGATGGACAAGGGCAATTACTCAACACCAATGCGGATACCATTGCACAGGAAATCGCCCAGGCCATGTGTCAGGCATTTCAGGTAGAACTCATTTTCGGGTTTGAAAAAAGCGGTGTTTTGTTGGATGTAAATGACCCCGATTCCCGCGTGGAGGTCCTTGATTTTGAACGATATAAGACCCTTAAATCACAGGGAATAATCACGGAAGGCATGATCTCAAAACTGGACAATGCCTTTTCTGCTTTAAAAAAAGGGGTGCGGAAAGTCATCATTGGGCAGGCTGAAAATCTGATGCAATTGGTGGAGGGACGTGAAGGGACGAGTATTGTCTGGGAAGAAGTCTGAATTCGCAGAATTCGTAATAAACAAGGGACCCAAAATTTATGAACAGAAAAATACTGACACAAGAAGTCATATCCTTGCTGCAAAACCTGATAGCCACCCCTTCATTCAGTCGGGAAGAAGATAAAACAGGTGATCTGATCGAGCGGTTTTTACAACAGCGCGGCGTTACTACCCAGCGCAAGCAACACAATATTTGGGCAAAAAACCGCCATTTCAACCCTTTAAAACCAACCGTTCTGCTTAATTCGCACCATGACACGGTGTACCCCAATCAGGGCTACACTCGTGACCCATTTTCGGCAGATATTGAAGACGGGAAATTGTACGGCCTGGGAAGTAACGACGCTGGCGGCGCTTTGACCGGTCTGCTGGCTACCTTCCTGTATTTTTTTGAACAGGAAAATTTGCCGTTCAACCTGATTTATGCAGCCTCTGCCGAAGAAGAAATTTCCGGCCATGGTGGCATCGAGTTGATTTTGCCTGAGCTGGGGAAAATAGATTTTGGCATTGTCGGCGAACCCACTCAAATGCACCTGGCTATAGCGGAAAAAGGACTGATGGTGCTGGATGGCGTAGCGCACGGGCGATCCGGACATGCCGCACGCGAAGAAGGTGAAAGTGCTTTGTACAAAGCGATGGACGATATTGCCTGGATTCGGTCTTACCAGTTCCCTCAGACATCCGAGGTGCTGGGACCTGTGAAAATGTCTGTGACGGTGATCCATTCCGGTGCGCAACACAATGTTGTGCCTGATCGCTGCGAATTCACGGTAGATGTCCGCGTCAATGAATGTTACACGCTGGAGCAGATCCTGGCAGCCATGCAAAGCCATGTCCAAAGCGAATTGAAACCCCGAAGTATGCGCATGCGTTCTTCTATCATTACCTTGGAGCATCCATTGATACAGGCAGGACTGGCATTGGGACGAGAATATTATGGTTCGCCCACCACTTCTGACAAGGCTTTAATGCCGTTTCCTACCCTAAAAATGGGCCCCGGCGACAGCGCCCGCAGCCATACGGCCGACGAATTTATTTATGTTTCGGAAATTGAATCGGGCGTAGAACTATACATTAACCTTTTAATGAAATTGCATGAAACTCTGGGCTAAAGGAAATAGTGTTACCCATGAAATCGTGGAACAGTTTACGGTGGGTCGGGACCGCGAATTCGATCTAATGCTTGCAAAATACGATGTGCAGGGCTCCCTGGCACATACCCAAATGCTGACAAAAGCTGGCTTATTAACTTCGGACGAATGGACTTCCATTCAAAAAGGCCTACCCGATATTCAACAGGAAATAGAAGCCGGGCAATTTGAAATAGAACCCGATGTGGAGGATGTACACTCTCAGGTGGAGCTCCTGCTGACCCGGCGCATCGGGGAGGCCGGTAAAAAAATACACGCAGGCCGTAGCAGAAATGATCAGGTGGCGGTGGACATCAAATTGTTTCTCCGGGCAGAAATGGGGGACATTAAAACGTCTGTGTTGGAGTTATTTGAGCAATTGCTGGCACTCAGCGAAAAGCATAAAGACGTATTGTTACCTGGTTATACGCACTTGCAGGTGGCCATGCCATCCTCTTTCGGACTATGGTTTGGCGCCTGGGCGGAAAGTCTGGTGGATGATATGGAAATGCTCATGGCCGCAACAAGAATCGTGGATAAAAACCCACTGGGTAGTGGTGCGGGATATGGCTCAGCTTTCCCGCTGGATCGTAGTCTGACCACCGAATTACTGGGGTTCCGCAGTATGCACTACAATTCGGTGTATGCGCAAATGAGTCGTGGAAAGACCGAGAAAATAGTGGCCATGGCCATGGCCAACCTGGGAAGCACGTTGGCTCGTTTTTCCATGGATATCTGCCTTTATTTGAGCCAAAACTTCAATTTTATCAGTTTTCCGTCAGCGCTGACCACCGGGAGCAGCATTATGCCGCACAAAAAAAATCCGGATATTTTTGAGCTCATCCGCGCAAAATGCAACCGATTACAGGCATTGCCCAACGAAATTACCCTGCTGCTTACCAACCTGCCATCTGGTTATCATCGTGATCTGCAACTGACTAAGGAAATACTTTTTCCGGCCATCGGCGAACTCAAAAATTGTTTGCTCATGATGCGCCATGCGTTGGAATTCGTGGAGGTGCGGCCGGATATCCTGAATGATGCACGTTACCAATACCTGTTTTCAGTGGAAGCTGTAAATGAACTGGTGAAACAAGGAGTGTCGTTTCGGGAAGCCTATCAAACGATAGGTAAGCAAATTGAATCAGGGGATTTTGAATGGGATGCTTCGAATGAACTGCACCATACACATGAAGGAAGCATAGGAAATTTGTGCACGAAGGAGATACGGGAGGCAATGCGGAGCTTGTTGGAGCGTTGATGGGCCACGGATGGCACGGATAAGACACGGATTTTCAAGGATCATTTCAAGGTCAAATTTTTCTCAGTCTTATGCAGGGGCATAAATGGCTTATCAGCACGCAAAACGACCACAAGACACTGTCCGAATCCGAACATTCCCGTTCAGGTTCGGACATTTTTATTGAATCAATTCACTGATAACAACCTGACAATCAATTAATTGAAATCTTGGCGCACCATTTGGCGTAGCATGGAATAAAGAAACAATACGCACGTCTACACCATGATCTACCACAACCTTCTTGTGATCTTCCGCAATTTCAAACGGAACCGCAGCACCTTTTTTATCAACCTTCCGGGACTCTCCACCGGACTGGCTTGTGTGCTGCTGATTTATCTGTGGATCAGTGATGAGTGGAGCATGGATAAATTTCACACCAACGATGCGCAGTTGTATCAGGTGATGGCCAATCACATGGAATCTGACCGTATCAGAACCATACAGGAGACGCCCGATCTCCTGGCTGAGACACTGGCTGCAGATATGCCCGAAGTAGAAATGTATACTTCTTACCTGCCTGCAGAGATGATCCCGATGAAATTCATCCTATCTGCGCAGACAGATCAGAAGATCAAAAGTGCAGGTCAGTTTGCGGACAAAGATTTTTTCAGTGTATTCAGTTATCCACTCTTACAAGGCAATGCAGCGCAGGTATTGCAAGTCACCAATTCCATTGTATTATCGGAACGAATGGCAAAGGCTTTGTTCCAAAGCACTGAAAATGTGATCGGAAAAACAGTCGATTGGCAACTTGCAGAATTTAACCGGCAATGTATAGTTACCGGTATTTATAAAGATCTCCCAACCAACAGCTCCAACACCTTTGATTTTGTCCTGACCATTCAATCTTTTCGTGACCCAACCTTGTTCAGACGGAATATTGGTTGGGACAACCATGCTCCAAGTACCATCCTGACGCTTAAAAAAGGTACAGATGTGGTGGCTTTTGACCGGAAAATCGCAGGATTTCTGCAGACCAAATACGCTGATTCCAAGGTTACGCTGTTTTTACAACGCTATTCCAATCGCTATTTGCACGACCAATACGAGGGCGGTGTTCAGGTGGGTGGTCGTATCGCTTACATCAAATTATTTGGGTTGATCGCCTTGTTTATCCTTTTGATCGCTTGTATCAATTTTATGAACCTAAGCACGGCACGTGCTTCGCTTCGGATGAAAGAAGTGGGGATAAAAAAAGCCATTGGGATCAGCAGAGCAGAACTTGCGGCACAATTTATGGGCGAATCGCTGGTTTTGACCTTCCTTTCGCTGGTCCTTGCATCGGGTTTGGTGTATACCCTGTTGCCTCAATTTAACGCCATTACAGGAAAAGTGCTTCAATTGCAAACCAGCATGGACTGGGTAATGCCATTCGTAGGCATCGCCCTGCTTACAGGTTTGGTAGCCGGGAGTTACCCGGCCTTATACCTTTCCGGTTTGAAGCCGATTGCGATGTTAAAAGGCAAAATATCCCGCAATGCCGGGGAAGTGTGGGCGCGCAAGGGTTTGGTGGTGCTTCAATTTTCATTGTCCATCACCTTCATGATCGCTGTCATGGTTGTATTCCAACAGATCCAATTGGTCCAGACCAAAAATCTGGGTTATAACCGGGAGCAAGTGATCCGTTTTGGCCGCGAAGGCAAACTGGGACCTGGAATGGAGGCATTTTTGTCAGAATTGAAACGCCTGCCCGGGGTGGTGAACGCAGCAGGCCTTTCCGGCAATTTTTTAGGCGATAATTCTTTTACGATAGGCGTAGAATGGCCTGGAAAGTCTGCAGGAGAAACCATTCGGTTTGCCAATTTGAGCGGGACGGCTGATCTTACTGAAACCCTGGGTATTGAAATAAAAGAAGGGCGTGCTTTGTTAGCTTCATCCGTAGCCGATAGCTCCGGTCTTGTCTTCAATGAGGCCGCTATAGCCGCCATGCAGCTCAAAAACCCCATTGGACAAACTGTTCAGCTCTGGGGCAAGCCCCATCAGATTGTTGGTGTCGCCAAAGATTTTCATATAAAGTCACTTCGGGAAGCAGTAGAGCCAGCCTTCATTCGGTTGGCCTCCGACCGTGTGACTGAAATGCTGGTCCAACTGGAAGCCGGAAAAGAGCGTGAAACTTTGGCGAGCATGAAGCAGTTTTACAACACCTTCAACCCGGGCTACGCCTTTGATTACAGCTTTTTGGATGATGATTTCCAAAAACAATACATCGCTGAAAATCGGGTGTCCGCCTTATCCAGGTACTTCGCAGGGCTGGCCATTTTGCTCTCCTGCCTGGGCTTGTTTGGACTTGCAACTTTCACCGCGGAGCAACGCACCAAAGAGATCGGTGTACGCAAGGTTTTAGGAGCATCGGTGGGCTCGGTGGTCGCTTTACTCAGCAAGGATTTTCTGAAACTGGTACTCCTGGCGATAGTGATCGCCAGTCCGGTTGCGTATTATTTTATGGACCAGTGGCTTTCCGATTTTGCATATCGGGTGGAACTAAAAGGCTGGGTATTTGTAGCGGCGGCTTCAGCCGCTGTTATTCTGGCGTTTTTAACGATCGGGTTTCAGAGTTTGCGGGCAGCGCTGATGGATCCGGTGGATAGCCTTCGAAGCGAATGAATGACCAATATAGGGAATGAAAGCCTAGTAAAAAACAATGTAAAAACAGGATCATGTCAAACCGTTTCGTAGGAACGCCATCTTTGTAGCACCAAGGTTTGAAATTTTTTCGCCGTTCCGTAGGAACGGTATCTAAGCCCTTGGAGATACCGTTCCTACGAAACGCGGGGAAATGCCCTATGCTGTTGCTACAAAGATGAAGTCCCTCCGGGACTTTTGCGCATTTAAAAAAATCGTTATCTTTGTATGAAACCAACCCAAACCACCGATATGGCGAACACGTATACACAACTTTATTTCCACCTGGTATTTGCTGTAAAATATAGACAATCTCTTATCAAACCTGCATTTAGGGAAGAGCTAGAGCGATATATGACTGGCATTTTACAGCGAAAAAAACACAAACTGCTTGCAATTTACCTGATGCCAGATCATGCACACATTCTGATCGCTGCAAATCCGGCCATTTCGTTATCCGATACGGTACAGGTATTGAAAACAGAATCCACCAATTTCATTAAGGAAAAACATTTTACCCCTTTTCGGTTCCAATGGCAGGAAGGCTTTGGAGCATTTGCTCATGCTCGGAAAGACCTGGATAAGGTTGTCAAATACATCTTGAATCAGCCGGAACACCATCATAAACAAACCTTCAATGAAGAGTATCTGGCGTTATTGCACCGCTTTGGGATTGATTACAAGGTGGAATATTTGTTTGAATTTTTCAACGATACATCGATTGATCCTCAAAGCAACGAAAACCCGGATCAAATAAACCTATTGTAGCCTGGCACATCGTATCCAAAAATGTAATAACAAAAAAAGCCTCACCGACTTACGCCAGGAGGCTCCGAAAACAATAAACAGCAGGATAGTATCTTAGGTTAATGTGGTCAATATTTTAATGTGGTCAATGTGGTCAATGGGTACCTGGGCAGACGGGT
>JBILHS010000231.1:0-3447 GCA_044350425.1 Saprospiraceae bacterium
AGGCGATATATGCACAAAATAGCAGCCTCGTGGTAAAAGGAGAAGGCATTCTATCAGCTAGCCCTGCAACGTTCACCAACTGCCACACGGGCATAGAAGGCCTTCAAACAACCCTCTCTGTGACCGAAAACAAAATGCTAAACGTCAACAATGGGGTGTTGAGCCGTATAGGTGTCAATAAAAGGGTCTTTATTTCAACCAATGACATTCAAGCCAAAGACCTCGGCATTGGAGTATTCCATACATTGGCCTTGCCGAATGGCTGCCAGGTGAATGAAAACACGGTCCGGATGATTGGAAATGCACAGGGCGTAGGGATCAAAACGGGTGGCTCCGGTGATTTTGGGCAACAGGAAGGTTTGTTTTCCCAAAATACCATCATCGTGACCGATGGTGCTGCCGGTATAGATGTTGGGGTGTCTCGTAATCTTAAAGTAATCAATAACCTGGTGAATTTGAACAATGGAAGCAGTACCTACGGCATTGGCATTTCCGGCGGCGACCTCAACGGGGTCAATTGCAATACGATCAACGGCGTGGGCCAAAAAGGCATTTATGGAATCATGGCCGGCCGCAGCAATTTTGTGTGCAACAATGCTTCCGGTACCGGCATTGGATTAAACTTTGAAGGCGTTTTTGTAGGGAAAGGAAGTATACGGGTGGCAGGTAATACGTTGAACAACAATGCAGGCGGCGGCCTGCTCATGGGTTCGGATGCGGTGATTGGAGAGCAGGTGCATCAGGGTAATAAGTGGACGGGGGCTGGGTTTACGATAGCCCAGCACTTAGGGGGCATTGGTGTAGCGGTAAGGTCTCAATTTACAGTAGATGCCAATCAAAATCCTGCTTTTTTGCCAAGCGTAGTTCTCCCAGGGCAATGGTTTGTAAATGTTTCTGCCCCATCTACATCATACCAATGTAGTCCCAACAATCTGGATTGCCCCATTGTCCAAGCGGCTTCTGATTATGTACGCGAGAAAGAAATCGCGAAAGGGCTTTTGACAGGGCTCACCTATCAGGCTCCGCAACTCTGGACAGCGCAACGCAGGCTCTATGAGCGCCTTTCCGAGGAAGGTAACCCGTATCCTGGTGATGTGGATTTCAATAATTTCATGGCATCTGCTCAGACAAATGGCATTAAAGCCTATGCGGATCTACAGATTGGTATTCGCCAGGCGTTTCAAACCAGCACAACGGATAGAGCCGATTTGGCAACCTTTGAAACACAATTGGAACAGGGCTTGGGTCAGTTGGCTCAAACTGAAGCACTGCTTAATACTTCCGGTCTTAGCCAACAAGATAGTATCACGCTTGCCGCACAGCGCAATTCCATCAAGCAGGGCCTGGTCAATATTACTATACAGCGGGAAAACAAACTTAACACCATTGCTAACACCAGGCTCAGCGTTTCTAATTCTATGCTTACCCAAAACAACAATTTGACCGGTACAGGTGACTTTCGGACAAATGAGAAAACTGTGAACGATATTTATCTTCAAACTGTGGCAGTCGGAAACAATACTTTCTCTGCGGTGCAACTAGTGTCCTTACAAGCTATTGCAGCCCAATGTCCCCTTTCTGGTGGTGAAGCAGTTCTCCGGGCACGTGATATGCTAACATTGACTCAGGATGCACCAATTTTTTACAATAACGTAACAAATTGTGGTAGTAACTTAAGACCATCAGAGAACCGAGCACCAGAACTGCCGATTAATGGGTTTGTCAAGATGAATCCTAATCCTGCTTCTGGAAACACCGTTATCCAATATACATTTGCGTCTGAAGGTTTAGAAAGGAATTTGCTATTATTCAATCTTTTTGGACAGCAAGTAGCTAAAGTCATTTTGCCAGACCTTGAAGGTGAAGTTGCGTTGTCTACTCAAACTCTTCCATCTGGTGTATACCATTATGTCGTTACCAATTCTACTGTAAAAGGTAATCTGGTAATCTCCCACTAATTCTTCTTTACAACCCCAGCCTGTTGGAGCATATACTCCGACAGGCTGGACTATTTTGTCTTGATATGAAAAAGACTTTCATTGCTTTGGTAATGTTGATGAGCCAAAATTTGGTAGCCCAAAAGGAAACCAACAGATGGATCATTGGTCATGACTATAATATTCAGGATTCATTACATGGTCGAGTAGAAATAAATTTCAATACTACACCACCTGCAGTTGAATATCATGTTGGCTACGTCAACATGAATATGTTTGTCTGCAATGCCAGCATTTCTGATTCGTCTGGGAATTTGCTGTTTTATTCCAATGGCTGTGATATTGCCGACAATACCAGCCAATATTTGCCCAATGGCACCGACATAAATCCTGGGTCTTACCACACTACGCTCTGCGACGATATTGGTCGGGGATATTTTGCGGGCTACCCAAGCATTACAATCCTGCCATTGCCAGAGGCGGATTCAATGTTTTACGTGTTCCACATGAGCGTAAAATATGTTCCTCCCCCAACCGAAGACGCTTATGTGGACAGACTGTTGTATAGTCTGGTGAAAATAAAGGGGGATAAGAAAAACGTTTTTGAGAAGAACATCCCAGTTTTGGTAGACTCACTGGCTACTGGAGAAATGAATGCTGTGAAACACGCGAACGGTAAGGATTGGTGGATAATCCTGCCCAGAAGGAACAGCAACCAATTTTATATTTTTCTTTTTACAAAAGATGGTATCGTGGACACACTCACTCAGACCATAGGAGATATGCCTCCACCAGACAAAGAAGGGTATGGGCAGACTGTTTTTTCCCCAGACGGCACAAGGATGATCCGCTATTATCCTTACACCCCTATTATGAATTTCACCTTTGACCGCATCACGGGGTATTTTACTGATTATAGTACTTTTTCTGTCAACTATGGCAGTGACTTTGCGCATCAAGGTGGCTGCGCAATTTCTCCTAATGGTCGATTCCTCTATATCGCAGCCTTATTGCAGGTATATCAATTCGACTTGTGGGCTTCGGATATTGCTGCCAGTCAGGTAAAAGTTGCGGTCTGGGATGGGTTCCTTGATCCGGTAGCTATTTCATTTCTTACTTGCCAACTTGGCCCAGACTGTAAAATCTACATCCTAGGAGGAGGTGACACCCGCTACTACCACATCATTCATAATCCTGATGAGCCAGGGCTGGCCTGTAATTTAGAGCAGCGCGGTTTAGTCCTTCCCACGCCCAGCGGGGCCAGTATTCCGTATTTTCCCAACTACCGGTTAGGGCCTATTGATAATCCGGGGCTGCCGTGTACTGCAACGGTAGCAATCAGCAGTCCGTCGGGTCGCCTGAACCGCGTGTATCCCAACCCTACCGGAGGTCAGCTCACCGTTTCGTTGGAAGGTACCATGGGGCAAAAGCATATCGTGTTGCGTAATATGTACGGGCAGACCGTGAAACAAGTCTATGTGACAGGCCAGAGCGAGAGCTATACTTTGTC
>JBILHS010000169.1:0-8267 GCA_044350425.1 Saprospiraceae bacterium
TGAGGCCGGAAGACTGACCGATTTGCTCGGCTGCTACTTCTTGTTGTCCGCCCAGGATGTGGTTCAGCATACCCGTGCCATTGGTGGCCTGCGAATTCTGACCGCCGCCTTGCAGCATTCCACCCACCATTCCGGCCAGATCGTCGAGCACAGAGCCATCGTGGTCGCGGTCAAGTGCTGCTCCAAGAGAAGAAAGTCCACCTTCCGTGGATGCGTTGTTGGCTAGTCCGCCCAACAAGGTTGCAAAAATACCGCTGGCCGCCTGAGCGGTCTGTTGGGGTTCTGCACCGATGTGTTGAGATAGCTGGCCTACCATTTCTTCGGAAAGTTGGCCCTGGAGGATGTCCATAAAGTTCATAATCAGAAACTTAAATTGTTGGTTAAAGTGAATCAGAATCGGGTTCCGGGTAATTTGCCTGCTTCGGAAGTTTGTCTTTCGTTGCAAAGGCCGAACTATGACGCAAAGGTCTTGAAAAGTATCAGGTTGATTTACAATTCGGCACAAAATTGGCTACTTTACGAAAATATTTTTGCCGGAACACCACAAGTTTTGAGAAAACCCGCAATTTTGGCCTGCGCTCTGACCAACAATTTTTGCCAGGCTGCGTTTTCCCCTTTCCAAGCGTGTTTTTAGAACCTGACAAAAGACTTCCGGACACGCAACAGCACCGATTGATGACAGATCACCACACATGGATTATCGCGCCGCCAAACAATTTATTCTGACAAAACTTCGCGCCGAGCTCTCCGACCGATTGAAGTACCACGGGCTGCACCATACGCTCGATGTACTTAAAATGGCGTCGGCACTCTGCATCAGTGAAGGTGTACGTGAGTGCGATCGGGTGCTGGTAAAGACGGCTGCTCTTTTTCATGATGCGGGTTTTATCACCAACAAACATGCAGGACATGAGATCGAGGGGTGTTTGCTGGTTCGGGAGTATTTGCCCCGCTTTGGCTACCAGCCCGAAGACATTGAGCGCATCTGCGGGATGATCATGGCCACCAAGATCCCACAATCGCCCACCAATATTTTCGAACAGATCCTCTGCGATGCGGACCTGGACTATCTGGGCCGCGAGGACTTTTTTGCCATCGGAGCCTCTCTTTTCGAAGAATTGCAGGATTACCACCTCATTGGCGACGCGCAAACCTGGAACCGCCTTCAGGTCAGTTTTCTGATGGCCCACCGCTTTCACACCCAAACGAACATGACCTTGCGCGAGCCCGTAAAACGGCGTTACCTGGAAGGACTGCAAGAGCTTGTAGCAACTTATTAAGATGAATGCAATCCCAGACAATACGCGGATCGCTTTTTTTCGAAAAAATTTGCTGGAATGGTCTGCTCAGAATCCCCGCCCAATGCCCTGGAAAGGTGAGCCTGACCCCTACAAGATCTGGCTTTCCGAGATCATTTTACAGCAGACCAGGGTAGAACAAGGCCTGCCCTATTATCAGAAATTTGTAGCCCGGTACCCCGATGTGCGCCAACTCGCTGCGGCTCCCGAAGATGAACTGATGAAACTCTGGGAAGGGCTGGGCTATTACTCCCGGGCCCGCAACCTTCATGCCGCAGCCAAATACATGGCCGGGGAGCTGGGAGGCACTTTCCCGGACACTTATGCGGAGATTCGCAAGCTGAAGGGGGTGGGCAATTACACTGCAGCAGCGATCGCTTCTTTTGGCTTTGGATTGCCTTATGCTGTTTTGGATGGCAATGTTTACCGGGTGCTGGCCCGTTTTTTCGGGATCGAAACGATTACGGACACGCTTGCGGGACAAAAGCAATTTTCAGCCCTGGCCCAGCAACTGCTGGATCCGGCCAAACCGGCCGCACACAATCAGGCCATGATGGATTTTGGGGCCATCTGGTGTACGCCGCAGCAGCCCCGGTGCCCGGAATGCCCGTTTCGGACGGAATGCCGCGCCTATTTGGATGGAAAAGTGGCCGAGTTGCCAGTAAAGTCAAAAGCTTTGGTCAAAAAAAAGCGAATGTTCCACTATCTGGTTTTTAGCCATCAAGGCCACGTATTCATTCAAAAACGGACGGGAAAGGATATCTGGCGCGGGTTGTGGGAGTTTCCGCAGTCGGCAGAGCCAGTACTGGTCTCCCCGCTTGGAGTAGGCCATGTCCGCGCATCCGAACCCTTTCGTCAATTACTCACCCATTTGGCTGTCACAGCGGTTTTTTATGAGATCGAACTGCCGGCGGATGTTTCGGCGGAGGTTTTCAAACATCCACTTTTGGAAACCTGCCTGCGAATCGATCAAAAAGAATTAAAAAAAAATATTGCATTTCCCAAGGTGATTGATTGTTTTTTACAAAACATTGTGCTAACTTTGAATTGAACTTTCATTCAAATCACGTTTAAACAAATTTAAAATTACAATGATTAACAAAGTAACCCTCGTCGGACACCTCGGTGGCGATCCGGAAATTCGCACCCTTGAAAACGGCACCCCGGTGGGCCGCTTCTCTGTTGCGACCAATGAAAACTACAAAGACAAAGAAGGTAACTGGCAAAGCCAAACCGAATGGCACAATGTAGTAGTGTGGCGCGACCTCGCCGAACGCGCTAAAAACCTAAAAAAAGGCAGCACCGTCTATGTGGAAGGTAAGATCTCTTACCGTAAATACACGGACAAAGACGGTGTGGAAAAAAACCTGACCGATATCGTAGCAGCCACTTTCCGGATGCTCGATAAACGCGAAGGTGGCGGTTTTGACAACCGCTTCCCGAACAGCGAGCCGGCAGTGATGCCAGGCAATCGCAACGCATCGGCAGATGCACCCTCCTCGATGCCTGTAGATGCCCCACCGGCTTCTGACGGCGACGATTTGCCATTCTAAATTTAGGCTGGTGTTCTCATCAGGTTGATGGGGTTTTGTAAGGGTTCACGAAGGTTTATAAAGTTGGTCTTTTCACCTTTTGAGTGGTAACGATCAACTTTATAAACCCTTATAAACCCTCATCAACCTCCTGAGACCACCTCCAAACCAACTATGGGCTGGCTACTTTTACTTTTTCTGCTGTATTTCCTTTGTTTACTGATCGAGCGGGCGCTGGTAGGCGTTTCAGCCCATGATCTTGATTTGCTGCGGGCGGATAAAACCCGCGCTGCACGTCAGGCCCTGGCCCAGAGTATAGAAATACGCCCGGGCCTGGCTGCTATGTTGCTGACCAGGATATTCCTCATGACTTTAGCCGGTGTGCTGGTGGCGGTCCTGATCCTGGGTTCTCCGGAGATCAAAGCAGGCTTGTTGCAACTTTCAGACGCAAGTATTTTCTCTCCGAAATTGATCTGGAGCCTCGTCGGTATCTTTTTGGCCTCTGCCCTGGCTTGGATCTTTTGGGGTTTGCAAAAGATTGATTTTCAAGAATATAATTTCTGGCGCGCTACCCTTGTTTTAAAACGCCTTTGGTGGTTTGCTGCTTTTTGGAACCTGGTTTTTGCGATCTTCATTCGGACAGAGCGAAAACAGGAACCCATGCCGAGTGGCAATGAATCAGAGCCGGATAGTACCATCGCGACCATCGCAGCCAGCGAAAAAAGGGAACTTGAGCTGCTCAAAAGTATCGTTCAGTTCAGCGATGTAACCGTGAAACAGGTGATGCAACCCCGCTCTAAGGTGGTTTCGGTTGATTTCAAAACAGATTTTAAGGACCTGCTTGCAGTGGTGCGGGACTCCGAATTTTCGCGCTTGCCGGTGCACGACGAAGATCTGGACAATATCATCGGCATACTTTATGTAAAAGATCTGGTGCCGCATCTGGACGAAACAGCAGCATTTGAGTGGCAACCACTGATCCGCACCAATATGTTGATGGTGCCGGAAAACAAACGCGGAAGCGAGCTGCTGGAAGAATTTAAACAACAGCGGATGCACATGGCCATCGTGGTGGACGAATATGGGGGTATCGCAGGCATTGTCACCATGGAGGACATTCTGGAAGAAGTGACAGGTGATATCCGGGATGAATTTGACGAAGAGAGCGAGATCCGCTATCGAAAAATTGACGATTTCAATTACCTTTTTGAAGGACAAACCCTTCTAAACGATGTGTGCCGGATCGCAGGACTTGAACCAGGCACCTTTGATGCGGTTCGGGGTACTTCGGACACGCTGGCCGGACTGGCACTGGAGATCCGCGGCGACATTCCATTGATCGGGACGGAAGTAGCCTGGAACGGATTTTTGCTCTCCGTTACCCTTGCGGACAAACGCCGCATTGAACAGTTAAAATTAACGCTTCCCAAACAAGCCTGAGTGCAAATCGGGGGGCTATTCCTTAAAGTTCTTTTAAAGTGAGGCTACAAGGGGTGACGGATACCGGTTTTTCTGTTTCAGAGGCATACATTTGTTCAAGAATCGTCTGACCCAATCTACACTACCATCCTAATGAGCAGACTCCTTTTGGTATCCATATTTGTCAGCCTTTCCTTCACCGCGCTTTTTGCCCAGGGAACGAAGGGGCGTAGCGGGAGTAGTCCTGCTCCGCAAACCGCTGTTTCGCCCGCTACAAGCACTTCCCGAAGCACTAAAACGACCGCAACTCCTTCTGCTACTCCAAGCCGCGATCGGAGCAGCACACCGGTAGTCACCCCAAACCGCGGCGTTACACCGTCCACGACCCTTGGAAATTCCACCGCGAATCAGCATGCGCAGGAAAGGGCCGTTCGCCCATCCGACCAGAAGGCCAAACGTCCCGCAACCTATGCCCCTCCCACCAGTGCTACCGCTGCAAAAGGTGGCAATATCGGAACCGCCCAAAAAGCAGCGTCTTTAAAATCTACAGCGCGTGGCACGGTAAACTGGATGAGCCTGGAGCAGGCCTTAGAAAAGAGTAAAACCGAAAAACGAAAGATCTTTGTGGATCTGTACACGGACTGGTGCAGCTGGTGCAAGCACATGGACTCCACTACTTTTGTGAGTGTTCCGGTGGCAAAATACCTGAACGAACACTACTACCCGGTGAAATTCAATGCCGAACAGGAAAAAGACATCGTGTTCCACGACCAAACCTATAAATTCAAGAAAAGTGGTTCCCGGGGGTATCACGAACTAGCAGCCCTGTGGTTGAACAATAAGTTTTCTTTCCCGACCGTCGTGTTCCTGGACGAAAATCAACAGTTGATTCAGCCCGTTCCAGGCTACCAGGATGCTGTAAAAATGGAAGCGATCATCAATTATTTTGGATCAGACAGCCACAAAAAGACACCTTGGGAATCTTACGAAAAGAAGTTTAGCAACAAGTAGGACACTGGACGTTGGACGTTGGACTTTGGACTATAGACGTTGGACTTGCGTTCAGGAATCGCAGGATGGTTTATTAAAGCCACAGAACAAGTCCAAAGTCTAATGTACAACGTCTGTAGTCCAAAGTCCATGTCCAAAAATACAAATACCAAGCGGGGCTGTTACATGTTGTGACAGCCCCGCTTGGTATGAAGAGGATGGAAAAACCGAAAATTAACGCGTAGCGCTTTTCTTCAATTCTTTGATACGGGCCTTTTTGCCGACCAATCCACGCAGATAGAACAGGCGTGCTCGACGTACTCGTCCGCGCTTAACCACTTGAACATCAGCGACATTTGGGTTTGTGAACGAGAAAATACGCTCTACACCCACGCCGTGAGAGATCTTACGAACCGTAAAGGTTTTTGTCAAACCGTGACCGCTGATCTGAATCACGTCTCCGCGATAATCCTGCTCACGGGTTTTATCACCCTCCACGATCTTATAAGTGACAATAACGGTATCACCTGTTTTAAAGTTAGCGAAATTCGGCGCTGTCAGCATTTGCTGATGTACGAACTGTATGGCTTCCAACTCTTTCATTATATCGAAATTTGTATACGCTCAAAATTTAGAGGCGCAAAGGTAAAATTTCCTGCCGAAAAAAAAAATATTGTTTTGAAAATTTCCTGATTCCATTTCGCTGGCTGTTAACCCACCGTTAAATTAGATGTTTTAACACCAATAATTCAAACATCTTTCTTGTCTTTGCGTTCTACTTAAACAATTCAAGTTTTTCAACAATTCTAAATCTTTGCAAGCATGAAAAAATTATTTTTCCTCCCTCTTCTGGCCATCTTAGTGATGGCTGCCAAAACACCGGCTACTTACAAAGTAGATACCAACAGCAGCTCCGTAGTTTGGACCGGCTACAAAGTGACTGGTAAACACACCGGCACCATAAAGATCAAAAATGGTATGCTTTCAATGGACGCAGGTCTGATCACCGGCGGTTCTTTTGAAATAGATATGAACAGCGTTAAGGACACAGATATGGAAGGCGAATACGCTGGCAAACTGGAAGGCCACTTGAAAAGCGATGACTTTTTAGGGGTAGCCAGCTTCCCAACTGCTTCTTTTGTGATCACCAAGGCCATTCCACAAGACAGCAAAGGCAACTATAAGATCCTGGGTAACCTTACCATCAAAGGCATCACGAAAGAAGTTAAGTTCTTCGCGAACGCTGCGGAAGCCAATGGCACCGTCAATGCTGCTGGTAAGATCACGATCGACCGCTCTGAGTTCAACATGCGCTACGGCTCAGGTTCTTTCTTCGACGGTTTGGGCGACAAAACCATTTATGACGAGTTCGACCTTCAGGTATCACTCGTAGCCAAGAAGTAAATTATTGGCCTGATAAAAAATGAGTCATTCCATGGGTTTGTGGGGTGACTCATTTTTTTGCAGGTGCGTAGTACCCAAACGTCGGTAGAAAGGTTTGTTCTCCATACCTTAGGAGGTGCGTAGCACCGGAACATACGCTTCCAGAGCTTCGGGTTTCGACGCTACCCACTTTTATCTATGAAATCCGGAACCGGACATATTTGATCGTTTTTCCGGCCGCGAGGTGAAAAGACTCGTAAAGTGTCTGAATACCGAGCTCCGGAAAAGGCAGGATAGCTGCATAAATGTCTGAATTTTCCAACACCAGCGTATTGCGTTCATCCTGCGCAATGGTATCCAGGGTAAACTGGTAAAAATCCGGATCGTCGTGCTTCAGGTGAACCAAGCCTCCCGCTTGAAGGATCTGCCTGTATTTTTCCAGAAAATAAGCAGAGGTCAGTCGGCGGTTCTCTTTGCTGGCCCGTGGAAATGGATCAGGAAAGGTGATCCAGATCTCAGCCACTTCTCCCGGCGCGAAAAAATGATCGATGATCTCAATGCGGGTGCGCACAAAAGCCACATTACTTAATCCTTCTTCCAGCGCGGTTTTTGCCCCTTTCCACAAGCGGTTGCCTTTCACATCCACCCCGATAAAATTTCGTTCCGGAAAGATCTTCGCCAGTCCGACAGTGTATTCTCCCCCACCACAGGCCAGTTCGAGGATAATGGGATTTTCATTTTTGAAATATTCCCGGGCCCAATTGCCTTTCAGGTCCACAGGGATCATGCCGGCCCCGACCAGCTGGGGCTGTTGTACACTATAGCACTCATAAACATTGGGGAATGAGAGTACTTCGGCGAATTTGCGTAGTTTGTTTTTGCGAGCCACAGGTATCTGCTGAAATTTTGTTCGTAAGTCTTGATATTTTTGCCGCAAAGGAACGGGTTATTGTTCAGCTGTTTCAGAAATCCCCCGACTTCAAATCATGCGTACTGTCATACAACGAGTTTCTCAGGCATCTGTGACCATAGATGGTGTTGAAAAATCAAGCATCCGCGCGGGACTGCTCATTCTACTCGGCATCGAACACGAGGACACCGAGGAAGATATACTCTGGCTTTGCAGGAAAATTGCGGCACTTCGGATCTTTTCTGACGAGGCTGGACTGATGAATCTTTCCATAAAGGATATTGCTGGGGAAATGATTGTGGTAAGCCAATTTACGCTTTTTGCCAGCACTAAAAAAGGTAACCGCCCGTCCTTTATTCGTTCGGCCCGACCTGAAACAGCGATTCCTTTGTACGAAAAATTTGTTTCAAGCCTTCGGCATGAATCTTCCTGTCCAGTACAAACAGGAGAATTTGGTGCAGATATGAAAGTATCTTTGCTGAACGATGGACCGGTTACGATCTTGATGGATTCAAAAAACAGAGAATAGTGTACGGTTCACGGTGTACGGTTCACGGTGTACGGTTCACGGTGTACGGTTCACGGTGTACGGTGTACGGTTCACGGTGTACGGTTCACGGTTCACGGTGTACGGTTCACGGTGTACGGTTCACGGTGTATGGTTCACGGTGTATGGTTCACGGTGTATGGTTCACGGTGTGCAGTTAAAATCCGTGTCTAATCTGCGTCACCCGT
>JBILHS010000223.1:0-3821 GCA_044350425.1 Saprospiraceae bacterium
GTCCAAACCACGCCTCCGGGACCGCTAAACGAAATTCGCCGCGGGTCGGATTCGGGAAAACCCGAAGCGCCACGCCGCTTGAATTTTCGACATTTTTGACACCGCTGGGCGTCTCCACACACTGCGCTATCTGATCTATCAAAACCTGAAATTTAGGTCGGTTATTCCAGGGCGCCGCATCATCATCGTCGAAAATATGTCCCCAGGAACCATATTGACTTTGCCAGGGTCCCGTCAGTACAAAAGCCATCGGGAGTTCGCTGCCCAGTCGCCGAAGGCTATCGAGCATGCGGTTGTACAGGGTGTACATGTCCGGGTGCACCTGCGCGTCGTACATGGATTGGATGTAGGGCGGTATGCTAAAATCTGTAAAGTGCTGGCCGCCTTCGTAGTTCACCACTTTTTTGCCGTAGAGTTTAGCGGTCCGGTACACCATTTCCCAGTGGGGATAAAAGTTCAGAAAGGTGTTGTTGGCGTTTTCCAGCACATCTTCCGGAGTGGCTGCTGCGCCGAGGGCCTGCAGATTGGGCATGCCATTGGAGCCATGATCCAGGCCTACATACCAGGAAGGTGAAATGTAATCGTACTGCGCCGGATCCGCCTGCGCGAGAATCTCTTCGGTGATCCAGTCATAACCGTTCTGGGTGCCTAGTACCCGTTTAAGCCGGGTGTTTTGATTGCCCCAGGCATTCATCCAGATGCCAAAAGCATGGGTGGCCCGCTCGGTATATCGCCGGGGATAACTGATGTTCTGCGGACCGTTTTCGGCCACCCAGTTGGCTTGTGGGAAGATCCAGTTCCAGACCTCATTGCTGTATTCCAGATAAACCTGAATGCCGGGTTCGAGCCCGTCGCGGAACATCGCGGCCATTTGCGTGATGTAATTATCGTCGGCCTGATGCGGGATGCAAACCCAGATGTTTTTGTCCAAGTGGTTCGCCACCTGGATGATGTACTCATACGCCAGGCCGCCGTTTGGGCTTTCGGCCTGTGAGTAATAATTGGGTAGGGTCCGGTCGGCCCATTTTACCTGCCGGCTTCCGTTGGTCTGTACCCAGTCCATAAATCGCAGGGTATTAAATTCAGCACATTTGTCCAGAAAACCCTGCCGGAAGGGCTGGGACTCATACGTATCCACATGGCTCAGTTCCACCACCCGGATGTTGCGTACCGGATTGCCCGCCTGAGATGCCGTGAGGTTGAAAAAGATGTTCCCTTCATCGTTGATCACAAAATCGATCTGTCCGGGCTGATTGCTGGTGACCGTCACAGCGCCCTGCATTTGCAAAGTGCCAGTCCCTTCATACAGCAGTCGCAGGGGGACATCTTTCGGGATAAAGCCTATGGCAGAAATGATGCCCCGGAGCAAATTCTGTCCGCTCCCGTTGGGCACCGCGAAAGGAACCTGGCTTGGATATCCGTCTATATTGGTGGGGATATGTGCCTGATTTTCAGTATTCCAGACAAAGTTTCCGCCGGGTGGATTGGGGTCGTAGGTGATCCAGGTGCCACAGGATTTGAAAAAGTCCTTGAAGGGGCGGCCTTTGGAATAATACGCCAGTCCTTCGATGCCCACGCCGATCTTCATGGCACAGGGCTCGGGTGTCCAGCCCGGGCAGGTGTTGCTGTCGCGTTGGATGTGCACCTGAAAGGTATCGCGGCAACCGTTTGCACCATTGGCCGTGAGTTGATAAAGACCGGGAGCGAGGTTGTCGTAAAGATTCGGATTCCCGCTTGCGGGCGCGATCGTGGTTCCGCTGCTGTTTTTGAGCTGGAGTGGAAGGTTGCTGTAATTCGTGACCCGGAATCGGCCGTCGTTGCCCGTGCAGGAGGCCAGGTTTTCATTGACCAGGCCGAGTTGGCAAGAGAATGAACCACCGGCATTGAGCACCGTGATGGTTTTGGACAGGGCATGTTGCAAGCCCAGATTATCGGTCACCGTCAAAGTCACCGTGAGCGTTCCGGTCGCCGTGAAGGTATGTGACACCGTTTGACCGGAAGTCTGTGGGGAGCCGTCGCCAAAATTCCAGCTGTAGGCCACGATGCTGCCGTCCGGATCCACCGCGGCCGAAGCGTCGAGGGTCACCTGCAGCGGCGCCATGCCTGTGGGCGGACTCATGCTGAAAGCTGCGTTGGGCGGCTGGTTCACCAGCACGGATGGGTCCGGAACAGTGCAGGCATAGGTAGCGCCCATGCGAATCTCGTCGGCCTGCGCGCTGGCCGGGTCATTGCCGAGGTAAAGTGCCAGGCTGCGGAGCAGGACCGGCGTGTTGGTCGTTTGGGGCAGGTCTGCGCTTGGCTGCGGCGCGTCATTACCCAGCGCCGTAGGATTTACAAACAGGGAGACCGTGGTAGCGCCCGCCAGGAATTCAAATTTTACCACCAGTAAAACCGTCTCATTGGGCACCATTGGTACCGCACTTGGATAATACTGATCCTGAATGCGCAGCGTCCAGCGGGCTTGTCCACCCACGTTCGAGTGGACGCCAAAATACCCGACCGCGACTTTATTGGAGGTGCAGCCCTCGCACCACTGCAGGTTGCTTTCGTGCCAGAGGGCGGCTACCGTTTCGTCGTTGTTCTGATTTTTTTGGAGCAAAATACTGGCCCAGAGCGTGGTGCCGGGTTTGCCGATGGTACCGTCGGGTGTCAGCCAATTGGCGAAGGGTCCGCCGGGGCTGGTATTCAGGCGGCGTCCGGCAGTCAGGTAAGCCAGTCCGCCCGAGGTGTAATTTCCGGCCGTTTGCAGGTCCAGCCATTGCAGCGGACTCGCGGTTTCGATGCCAAACCCGGGCAGACTGGTATTTTCGCTTTGTACGTTCCAGGGGGATTGCCAGCCGGTTCCGCCCTGGAGACCTTCGAGGGGCGTGTTGGCTGGGTAGGTGAAACCATCGTAGGCTAGGTAATTGCAGGTTTGGGCCTGGGTGTGTTGGGTGAAAAGGACTAGTAGGGGGAGTAGTAGGAAGCGCATGGGCGGGTGATTTTGGGGTAAATTAACGGCGATTCTGCTCTTTATTGTACTTTTGGAGTTACTCTTGGGGAGTGTGCATATGCATTCCAGTTGGCGGTAATGCAAAAAAAGATGTAATATAATAATAGAAATGGAACAGGAAATTTGGTTAGCAAATGGACTTTTAATTCTACATGCTATAGTAGTTGGAATTACAGTGGCTGTTGCATTGTTTACAGGCAGATTTTCCAAATTTCACAAAAAGGACTTTTTTGCTGGGGCATTCATTATTTGTGCATTTGGACAGATTTTTTCACTTGTCCTTACTGGAGGTTGCATTTTTACAGAGTGGGAAAGGAGTATTAGACTTGAAGCTGACCCGACAGCTTCATACTCAGAGACCTTTTTAAAGGAATACATGCCTTTTTTACCGGAAGGTATTATTCATGCAACTCCGTTTCTTACTATTGGAGCATTAATCCAAATACGCTTTGCAATTAAACGAAAAAGGAACTTGGACAGAACGCAAAATGAGCCATCCTAGCCGCCACCCCAAGCAAACTCAGCCCTAAAATTCATCGTTTTACCAAAAATTCAGACCAATGACAGAGCAAGAAGTAATATCCTGGATTTTTTTAGCAACAGCTCTGGCTTCTCAAGAAGAACCTGCGGGTTTTGATGCAATTTCTATGATTGCGGATGGAATTAATCATGCTGTTCCGACTGAAAAAGAGTTGAGCACTTCCTTGACCTGGCTGCGCAATGAAGGACTGATTTTAAAACAGGGAAAAAAATACCATTTGACAGCGGCAGGAATAAAAAAATATGAAGAAGCGTCCAAAGAAACCATTCCACTTTTAGAAATCTGGAA
>JBILHS010000039.1:0-43242 GCA_044350425.1 Saprospiraceae bacterium
CTGAGGCACAATCCGCGGAATCACGAGAGGATTTTATCCATAAAATGAAAATATGCCTCAAAGAACTACGTGAAACCTTGATTTGCTTAAAGCTAATAACCAAACGAAATTGGTTTCCACCAGAAAAGCTCTCCCCGATACTTGCTGAAAACAATGAACTCGTTTCCATTTTTGTCTCCAGTACAAAGACCGCCACAGCGAAATTGAAATAATCACTAATTCATCAATCCGTAATCGTCACTCGTCAATCAAAACTTCAACAATCATCACTCATGTAATCATCACTCATCAATCAAATACCTCAACAATCATCGCTCATGTAATCATCACTCGTCAATCAAATACCTCAGCAATCATCAATCATGTAATCATCACTCGTCAATCAAAACTTCAGCAATCATCACTCATGTAATCATCACTCGTCAATCAAATACCTCAACAATCATCACTCATGTAATCATCTCTCGTCAATCAAATACCTCAACAATAATCCCTCATGAAATCATCACTCGCCATTACCCCCCCCCGAAGCACCCAGCCATGTCAAAATCAATAAAACTACTAGCCGCCGTAGAACTCGGCAGCCCCGCCGCAGATTGTGCCCATTTCGGCATTTGCTCCGTAGAAGTGATCACTCCCGAGCAATGGGCAACTTATGAACCCCGGCATATCCGCCAGGTAAAAGCAGAAATCTCCAGTCCTGTGAACGGAATGCTACGCTTTGAATTCCCAATAGAGGCGATGCGTGCAGATACGTTGGCTCAATTTTTTCCCGGGGAAGGCTTTCGGGTTGATTCGGCCAGGAGCTTGCCGGATTCAATCACGATACGATTAGGACTGAAATTAGGTTTGCGCGTACTGCCAGGAATTTATCAGCTAAAACTTATAAAGACCAGTATCGTGGTCGAATTGGAACTTGTTTATCAGGAAATGGGATTGGCCTTTGCAGCCTGATTTTGAGGGGTTTATGGTTTTTATGAAAATGCAAAAAGGGGAACCAGCTAAAAGCTGATTCCCCTTTATATTTTTCAGTCGCCGAAGCTGCTGCTTATCCTTTTGCTCTGGAAGCATCCACTACAGCTTTGAAAGTCGTAGGGTGATTGAGTGCGAGGTCAGCCAAAGCTTTACGGTTCAAACCGATTCCTTTTTGGCTCAACAGGTGGATGAAGCTGCTGTAATTGATGCCCATCGGACGCACTGCTGCGTTGATACGGGCGATCCAGAGGCGACGGTAGATGCGCTTTTTGAATTTACGGTCGCGGTAGGCGTACTGCCAACCTTTCTCGAGCGTGTTTTTCGCTACCGTGTAAACTTTGGAGCGGGCGCCAAAGAAGCCGCGTGCGGCTAACATGATTTTTTTCCGGCGGGCGCGGCTGGCCGGGTTGTTTGTTGCTCTAGGCATTTAAAAGATTTTTTAGTGCGACACCGGGGCTTTTAGCTGATACAGTTACAGGTCTTGAGTTTCAAGTTTATTCAACTTGTCCCCTGCTACCTGTTACTTTAAACTAAAAACACTTTTAACCAATGTCCTCGTTAAAAAAAGAAAAGTGAAATTCCCGCCTTTGCGGAAATTGAAGTTAATCGATGAGGCTGGATACTCCAACCGACAACGATTTAACTTACAAGCAGACGCTGGATGCGAGCGTGTTCAGTTTTGTCAACGATGACACTTCCGCGCAGGTGGCGCTTGGCTTTCGTTGATTTCTTACGCATCAAGTGACGCATGCGAGCGCGGTTGCGCTTAACTTTCCCCTTGCCAGTCACCGAGAAACGCTTCTTGGCGCTGGAGTGGGTCTTCATTTTAGGCATGACAAAAATATATTGTTGAAAAACGGAGCGCAAAGGTACTATTCTTAGCCAATTTACAAAAGGAAAGTTCAAAATTGTTTGGGAACCTTGACCTGGATGCAATTATCGCACAAAAACAAATCGAATTGGCTTCATCTTACCCTGTGCACTGCTCAAAAAATACACACCGGAGTTCATTTTTTGGAGATTTGGCAAAGTAAATGTTTGTCCACTGGAAGTAACCCGACCTGTATAAACCGTAACACCCATGATATCCACGATCCATATCTGATCATCGAAAGGCACATGTTGCTCCCATTGCAAAACCAGATCGCCTTCCGCATTTTGAAAAGCCTTAGCATCCAGAACTATTGGGGGTTCCGAAACTGCCGAAGCGCCGGTGAGTGTAAATGTATCTACAATTTTCTGTTCATTGTTTACCAGGTATTGTACCCTCCAAAGCCCCGCTTTATCAGCCGGAGGGGTGTTGATATATGCCCAGAAATAGTAGTACCACCATTCGTAAACATGTTCATAATCGAATTGAAACCAAAGGTTTCCTTCGGGATCAAACCATTTCACCGTGCTGATATCGCCGGGAGAAACGCCATATCCTTGCATCCAAAAGATGATCAGCGGATCGGTAGAAGTAAATACAGACTGACCAGGCAGACGCTCTTTCAGGGTATCCAGAATAGGTTCAAAATTGGTAAAATCGTGATCAATCAGGCCAAATTCATGGATATACGGCAAGGTGTCCAGCCACATGGAAGATGTGTTCCCACAAGGCCCCGAAAAGGGATCCAGGTAATACAAACTGTCGTACCAAACCTCAAAATGCAAATGCGGATCACTGGAATATCCACTGCTTCCAACTTCTCCTATCTTTTGGCCTGCCATCACCGTATCGCCTGCCTGAACCAACACTGATCCTTTTTTCAAATGACCGTAGTAGGTATAAAAATCGTTGAAATGGCGAATTGCCACATAATTCCCCAATCCTCCGGCCAAGGCAGTTTTATTTCGATCGAATAAAGTGTCAATGATATAGGTCACAACTCCTGACTTGACGGCAACAACAGCTACCCCTGCATCCATCTGAGCAAAATTCCGAAGGGTGAAATCAGTTCCCTGATGTCCGTCATAGGTCTTGTGGTTACACTGATGGTCCTGAATACTATCCAAACTCCAGTCTACATAATTCACCAAATAATAATCCTGCAAATGGGTGCCCTCCATTGGATTTGTGAATTGGGGGCCTTCCAATTGTGCAAACAAACAAACTGGAAACAGACAGGCCAGTGTTAAGCATATTGATTTCATCATGCAGTTTATCTGATTGTAAATAATATACTATGATTAAAGTGATTTTGCTGATTTGAGTAAGACAAATGCGTGCTTATAAAATGATTACAAATCCGTCCTGTTCAAAACCACTCTGCGTTGACTATATCAAAAGAACCCCACCAAGCCAAAGCCAGGTGGGGTTCAAAAATCTTATGGATCATGAGCACTGCTGCTCAACAGATCTTTATGCTTCCTCAGCCGGTGGCGGTTCTGGCGCGGACACCTGTGCTTCTGGCAGCGTGGGCGTTGATACCTGTGCCTCTGGCGGAGCAGTGGTTGATACTGGTGGTTTCGCAGGTTTTTCTGAAGGCGCAGACTCTTTCTTCTTCACCGGTCCTTTTTTCGGAGAAAGAATGACGTGCATTCTTTTTCCTTCCAGGCGTGGAAGCTGGTCGGCAGAGCCGTAATCTTCCAGTTCTTTCATGAAACGCAGAAGCAATAATTCGCCACGTTCTTTAAAAACAATGGCACGCCCGCGGAACTGTACGTATGCTTTGACCTTGTTGCCCTCCGAAAGGAAGGTTTTGGCATGGCGCAATTTGAAGTCGAAATCGTGTTCGCCCGTTTCAGGGCCAAAACGAATTTCCTTCAATTCTACCTTGACCGCATTGGCCTTCAATTCCTTTTCTCGCTTCTTTTTCTGGTATAGAAATTTATTGTAGTCCACAATACGCACCACAGGTGGTACTGCATTGGGGGTAATTTCTACCAGATCCAGCGCGAGCTCTTCTGCCCATTTCTGAAGCTTTGAAGTCGGATAAACGCCGGTTTCGACTAATTGCCCGGCTGCTGCGCTAATTTCGTCCAGGTTGTCACCAATCAGACGCACCTCGTTGGCACGGATGAAATTGTTGATGTTGTGCTCTGGCGGACGAGGACCGCGATTGAAAGGGCGTGGCCCACCTGGGCGGGAACCGGGGGGACGAGCGCCGCCGGGGGGTTTAGGTCGATAAGGTTTGAATGCCAATTAAGTGTGATGGTTTAGTGAAAAAAAGGGTGCGCTTTGGCTTTATAACAACGCGCCCGTTTGCTCTTTGGTTGCAAAAGTAAAAATTGTTGTGTGGATTAAGGCTTGGCGGGCAAGGAAAAATTTTTTGTTTTAGGATTTCTGGTTTTTTCTTGGTAAAATTTATGGGGAATCAAGGGAACACGGATGCCACGGATGGGACACGGATTTTTTGTTTGCTTCGCAAACTTGTATTCCAGATCAATCCAAACTCCGTGTCTCATCCACGCCATCCGTGTTCTATCCTACCCCAACTTTTCCAGGTAGCCTGGCAAATGCAGGTATCCTTCTTCTTTGATCGCCACTGGAAGCTCGTAGCGTGTGGCTACTTCAGCCACTTCTTTGGCATCCATACTGCCTTTTTCATTGAGTACGCGGGACAGATCCAGCAAAAAATCAAGGTTTTGGGCGAGCAATGCCCGGGTCTCCTTTACGATGCCGGAGATCATCGCTTCCACATCTTTATCGGTAGCGTTCTTGTCCATCGAAAAACCATATTCCAGGGTGTAATTGGCCTGGTAACGATCATCAAAACCATGACGGCGGATAAAATCCATGGCCAACATGGTTACATGCTCCCGGTCGTTGGAGCGGCCAACCGTAGCGTTTTCATCTCCAAAAACAAGTTCTTCCGCCAATCCGCCAGCAAGAAATACCTGGATCTTCTTCAGCAGATTTTCCTTTGTCTCATAGATCTCATGCGGAAACGTGAAGCCGGAAGCATAACTACTCGCCATCTTTGATTTAAGTTGCAGCGGTGCGATCCCAAAAAGGGTGACATAAGCCACCGCATGGCCCGCTTCGTGTACGCTCACATTGGCCACCACATCGGCAATGTTGCCCTGGCGGATCTTATCAATGCGCCCAACGAAAGGGATCTCCACTCTCCGGTCGCCGATCTGGGCGGATATTTTTTTTCCATCATTGTCGTAGTCAATGGAAAAAGAATCGCTGCCATCCTTGAGGCATTCGAATAAAAATTTGCTCAGATTGGTCTCCAGAATATCGGTCACGCTGCTGAAAACAGGCCGGACACCCTGTACCGGGAAAACACCATTGCGGTAAATAAGCGCAAAAACAGTGTCTGAAATATCGATCTTCACCTGGAACCGCTCTTCTGTCCGTCCAATGATCTTGCCCACTTCCTTGCGGATCAGCGCCTCAAAATCTGCCTTACGCAGACTGGGATAAATCAGGTGAATGTTGCCAAAACGCGCTACCTGCTCAGGCCGAAAACGCCTGGTCAATGCGTTTTTAATGTCCACCGCAGTGATCTTTTTGGTAAAAGCATGGTAAATATCCGCATCCACTTCACTGTCAGAGGTATGGGTAGCCATTTGAAACGCCTCATCCAGATTGCCACTGATGAGAATCAACATCTGAGAATAATCGATCGGCTCAAATACACGTCGACGGCTCTTGGCCTCAATGATGATATCCAGCATCTGCTTTTTGCTCATCTCGGCGATGTCTAGTACATCTTCTTCCAACTCGAGCATTTTTTTCAGATTTCTGGCTTCCCAGATGCCCACCGTGTCCTGCATAGGGTCTTCAGGCGGCACGGGTTCACCGGGCGGGCGGCGGTTTCGCTGCCGCTGGTTGAACATAAAATCTGAAATATAATAGTCGAAATCTTCTTTTTCGCGCTTGGCGAGGCGGCCATCGGAGAGCAATTCCCAGAAATCGTTGAACTTGGTCACCTGTACCGGCGAACCATCCGGCTCGACGGTGTAGAACCGTTGGATTTCGTCAAAGAGCACAATAGCCGGACGGCTGTCCACCAAACCATTGGATTTCAGGATGGCATTTACACTGCTGAAATAGGTGGTTTGGTCGGTATTGCCTAGTTCAACTTCCGCAAAACGTTCCTGATAATCAAGGTGTTGTACCAGGCGGCGTACCAGATCGGTTTTGCCTACACCGGTCATGCCCCAGAGGCAGACAATGATTGGGCGCGTAAGCACCTCAGGCATCAGGTACCAAACCTGAATGTAGTCCAGCAGACTGTCAATGATTTCGTCAATACCTACAAAGTCCTCCTTGAGGCGCAGTCGAATGATCTCGAGCGCAGCGCGTCGCTGACTGAGTCTTTCTTTGTCAATTGTGAATTTTGGTGTTTCCATAATTTAAGATGCAAAGAAACGAAAGGTTGTGGGGAAAGTTCCGCAAAAGGGGTGAAACGGAATAAACTGGCCTTAAGTAAATTCATTGGGTGCCTTAAACTCACCGGGTGACTGACAGTCACCCGGTGAGTTTAAGGCACCCAATGAATTTACTTAAGTTACGAATCGGGGATAGCTCAGTGTGTCAAACCGAATCAAGTAGTCTAAGGTTAACTCACCGGGTGACTCCAAGTCACCCGGTGAGTTAACCTTAGACTACTTAATTCAGTTTGACCTTGGGTGATCAAGGCAAGCGTAGCAATTCCTTTGCTAAAACCTGATTGCATAAAGTTCCGTTGCGAAACCCTTCATAATCTCGGGAAGAAGAATACTCCCAATCTATTGCTTGAGTTACTATTTGACCAGCTACAGGATTTTGGTGAATATAATTAAAACAATGCCATCCATATTCATCGTCCGGGAAAGCACGAAAATCATTTGGGCCATTTCGATACCGATCAACTGTAATAAATTCGTCAATCCAGCCTGTTTTGGCTTTTGTACCTTCCCGAAAAAGCGCGCCACTTCGGTCTTGTTGTTTATTGATTGCCCTGGTATAAGACCTTAAGAGGATGGCAATTGAATTATTGAAAGTACGCGGTTTTTTTGATTTTGGTTTGACTGTAAACTCACCGGGTGACTCCGAGTCACCCGGTGAGTTTACAGTCAAACCAAAATCAATCTCTGCATGCCTGACGTAAACCAGCCAGTGAAAATGATTTGGCATCAAACAATAGCATAGTAAGTCAGCATAAGGTAAAAGATAGGTTCGCATCTTTTTCAAGAAAAAAAGATAGTTGTCATCCTCAAAAAAGATTGGTTCGCTGTTATTGCCTTGATTATAAACATGATAGACAAATCCACTTTCAAAATTCATAGATTTAAATTTGGCTTGAATGCCGTTTGGGAATTCCAGTTCTACTCCAAAGTTAAATAAATTCAATGTGCAAAGCAAATTTGCCGGGTAAACTTAAACTCACCGGGTGACTGACAGTCACCCGGTGAGTTTAAGTTTACCCGGCAAATTTGCTCGCAATTTCCAAAAAATCAGGTTTTAACCTCTTTCCCAAAACAATTTGCGAAATTTGCGCAGCAATAAAAATTATGAAAGTAAAATTCTGCGGCGCTGCCCGCGAAGTTACTGGCTCCTGCCACCTGATTACCCTTGATAACGGCTTTAAGATCCTCCTCGACTGCGGCCTGTATCAGGGGGGCGATGACGACGGTCAGGCGGGCGAAAGCAACCCGATCACAGGTTTCAATGAAAAATGGCTTTTTGATCCCAAGGAGATCGACTGCCTGATCCTGAGTCATGCGCATATTGACCACACGGGACGGGTACCCAAACTAGTTGGTGATGGTTTCCGTGGAAAAATATACGCTACCCATGCGACCCGCGATCTATGTGCCCTGATGCTTCTGGATAGCGCCAAGATCCAGGAAAGCGATGCAGCATACCACAACCGAAAACTCCTTAAAGAGAACGAACCCGAGAAAAGTCCGCTCTATACCATCGAAGATGTACAACAGGTAATGCGGCAGTTTGTAAGCTTCAATTACGAGCAATGGTTTGATATTCATCCGGATGTACGGGTACTTTACCGGGACGCAGGCCATATTCTGGGCAGCGCCAGTGTGACACTTGAAATTAAGGAAGCTGGAAAAACGACCCGTTTTGGCTTTACCGGGGACATTGGCCGACCCCATCGTCCTATTCTTGGCGATCCTTTACAGATGCCTGAGCTGGATTACCTGATCTGTGAAAGCACTTATGGCGATCGGGGACACGAATCGGCCCCTTCTGAAGTGGACCATTTCACAGAGATCATACGACATACCTGTGAAGATAAAGGCGGTAAGGTCATTATTCCTGCTTTCTCAGTTGGGCGTACCCAGGAGATTGTGTTCATGCTCGACAGACTTCAGCATGCCGGAAAACTGCCTCAGGTGCCGGTTTATGTGGACAGCCCGCTATCAGTCAATGCAACCGAAGTCTTTATCAACCACCCGGAATGCTTCGATTCAGACCTGCACCGATACATGACCGAAGACGATAATCCATTCGGCTTCAATGGATTGATTTATGTCCGGGATACCGAAGCTTCCAAGCAACTCAACGACTCCCCGGAACCCTGTATCATCATTTCGGCATCTGGTATGATGAATGCAGGCCGTATCCGACACCACGTAGCGAATAATATTGAACACCCGAAGAACACGATCCTGATCGTAGGCTATTGTTCACCCAACACGCTGGGCGGCATACTCCGCGCCGGAGCAAAAAGCGTCTTCCTGTTTGGCAAAAACCTGGAGGTCAATGCCGCGATCGAAACCATGGATTCCTTCTCCGCGCATGGTGATCGTGTCGAAATGCTGGACATGATCGCCAATCAGAAACAATCCGTAAAAAAACTCTGGCTGGTACACGGCACCTTGGACAGACAGGAAAAATGGCGGGAATATTTGATAGAGAAGGGATTTAAAACAGTGGGGATACCGGCACTAGGAGAAGAGGAGCAATTGTAAATAAGTAGAAAATACGAGCAAATGATCCCCCGCAAAAAAATCTTCAACGACCCGGTCTATGGCTTTGTGTCCGTCCCGCACGGCATTTTGCTCGATCTGATCGATCATCCGTATTTCCAGCGGCTGCGTCGTATCCGACAGCTCGGGCTCAGTTCGTATGTATATCCAGGGGCTTTGCACACCAGGTTTCACCACGCTTTGGGCGCCCTGCATTTAATGCAACAAGCCATCGAAACACTTCGCCAAAAAGGGGCCGATATCAGCCCGGAAGAGGCGGAAGGTGCTTGTATCGCCATTTTATTGCACGATATCGGGCATGGACCCTTTTCCCATGCCCTGGAGCACACCCTGGCAGACATGCACCATGAGGAGCTTTCCAGTATTTTTATGGAAGACCTCAATCGTCAGTTTGAGGGTCGTCTAACCTTGGCGATCAGCATTTTCCGGAACCAATACTCTAAGAAGTTTCTCCATCAACTGGTGTCGGGGCAACTCGACATGGACCGTATGGACTACCTCAACCGAGATAGTTTTTTTACCGGTGTCAGCGAGGGCGTCATCAGTTATGACCGTATCATCACGATGCTCGACATTCATGAAGACGAACTGGTGGTGGAAGAAAAGGGCATTTACAGTATTGAAAAATTCCTCATCGCACGCAGGCTGATGTATTGGCAGGTTTATCTGCACAAAACAGGGGTGTCTGCCGAAAAAATGCTCATTCACACGCTGCGTCGTGCCCGCGAGCTCACCCTTGCAGGGGAGGAACTTGAAATGCCCCGGCATTTAAGGTGGTTCCTTTCCTGGAGGCCCAGCGAATTGCTGGAGCCTACTGAAATGCTGTCGCATTTTTCCCGTCTGGACGACCATGATGTGACCGTGGCCATCAAGTACTGGTCGGAAGCGAGTGACTTTACCCTTTCCTACTTGTCACAGGGCCTGCTAAACCGGCAATTGTTCCGGCTGGAATGGCACAATGAGCCCGTCACAGAAGACTATTCCCGATCCATTCAGCAAAAAGTGCTTGCCAATCTGGGCGAAAAAGCCATCCTGGAGCACCTGGTGTATACCGGCTCTGAAAGCAATCGTGCTTACGACGACTCTAAAGAGCAGATCAAGATACTTTTTAAAAACGGTTCGGTGTTGCCCATCGACCAATGTTCTGACGTCCCCCTTTACACTCAATTGGTTACGAAACATTTTATCTGCTATCCTAAAAAATTGCTTTAGCTATGGGAAAACTTTATTTCCTCCTCCCAACACTGTTTCTCAGTTTTGACCGCACCCTGGTTGCACAGGATGCCCCACCAGATGCCCAGCCAGGCAAATGCTACGCCAAATGCATTCTTCCGGATCAGTACGAAACGGTCACCGAACAAGTGGTCATCAAGCCTGCAGGAAAGCGTTCGGTTGCAGTACAGGCTACTTTTGAAAACAAAACAGAAAACATGGTCATCAAAGAAGCCAGCAAACGATTCATCCCTGTACCTGCTGAATACGGAACCATCACCGAGGAAATCATGGTAAAGGCTCCCGGTAAGCGATTTGAAGTGATCCCTGCAGTTTACGAAACCCTGGATGAGATCATCCCGCAAAAGCCTGAAAGCAAGCGCATTGTAGCGGTTCCAGCAGAATACATGTCTGTACAAAAGCAGATGAAAATCAAAGATGAAAGCAAACGGATCGTAGAGGTGCCTTCGGTGTATGAAACGGTTGCGGAACCCTACGCTATTGAACCAGCCTATTCCAAAATAGAAGTGTTGCAACCCCGCTTTGAAATGGTCACCGAACGCATCGAGACCAAGCCAGTTTCTGTGAAATGGGTAAAAAAGCAAGCAGACGCCAGTTGTCTGAGTGCCAACCCGGACGACTGTCTGGTCTGGTGTATGGTGGAAGTGCCCGCTGAATACAAAACGATTACCAAACGGGTCAACAAAGGTTGTGATGACACTGGCAAGCCGGATGCAGGATGTATCCGGAAGATAGAGGTGCCTGCCATCATGGGCACCCGCAACGTGCGCAAGGTCAAAACCGCCGCCACCTTCCGGGAAGAGATCATTCCTGCTGAATTCAGGGCATTTTCAGTGCGAGAAGTGAAAAAACCAGCCGGAACCCGGGAAGAGATTATCCCGGCAGAAAATAAACCCTCTAAAAAGCAGGTACTCAAAACCGCTGCGATCATCCGGGAGGAGGACATTCCGGGAGAATACGTCATCGTGTCCAAAGAAATTGTAAAAGTGCCCGCTTCTACTCGGGAAGAGCTCATTCCTGCTGAAACCCAGGCGGTCACCATCCGAGTAGTAAAAACGCCGGCCAGTATTGCCAGTGAAGAGATCGTGGCTGAAACAACCGGAATCACCAAACGCAAATTGATAAAACCCGGAGGTTTTTCTGACTGGCGGGAGGTTCTCTGCGGAGAAAAGGTAACCGGGTATACCATTCGCCAGATCCAGATTGCGCTCAATAAGGCAGGCTATAATGTTGGCACGCCCGACAACGAAATGGGCAATAAAACCAAAGCCGCACTCACCAAATTTCAGAAAGACCATAATCTACCGGTCGGAAACCTGGACATGGAAACGCTGAAGGCTTTGGGGATCAACTAGTGTCTAAAATTACAGGCTGGATGTTAATTATTCCGTGAAATACTGGCATCCCCTGAAAATACTATATCTGCTGACTTAAGACCTTTCATCACAATAATCTGCTGTGGCGCGCTCTGAGTGCCTGTTTTTAAAAAAGAAAACTCTTTGTCCGAACAGACGAAGGGTTTTCTTTTTGTTAAGTCCGCCTGACGGCTTGGCAGGTATATGATAAGTTGATAAAATTTGCACGATTTTTGACCGTTGATAATTGAAGACTTAGGGTTTTTAACCTCAAACCTCCAACGACACTTACATGGACAATAACCTGACGCAATACATGGTGGACTTTACATTGCCCACCGACCTTCCTGAAGAATTTGTCAACAAAATTCCACAGCAACGCAGTATGGTCAATCGCCTGCTGACCGAAGGGAAGATTCTCAACTATGCCCTATCGCTGGAAAACTCCAAGCTCTGGGTGGTTTTCGCTGCAGCAAACGAGGCTGACCTCATGGAAATGGTGCATCGCCTGCCCCTTACCCGCTACATGAAAGTTCGGGTGAATGAGCTCACATTTTACAATTCGGTCAACACCTTTGTTCCGGCTTTCTCTGTGAATTGATATCGGAAAGCCATGGGGGCCGCCTGCCTTTGAAGGGTAAATCTAATATGAATGTATAAAATGAGTCTTCCCGGATTTTGGGAAGACTCATTTTTTTAAAATCTCGAATGTTGAAATGTGCTCCAGGTAAAATCGCTAATGCCCACTGCAAACCACTTTTTGAATTATTTTGCCAGATTCTCCTGAAATCTCGAGTAGATACATGCCTGCCGACATTGGCGTCTCTGGCTGCCATTCATTCATACCTTTTAAAGCATTAAACATCTCGGACAAAACAGTCTGGCCACTCAAATTGAACCAATTTAGACGCAGGACTTCATCGTTTTTGGACAAATATGACAGATTGACGTACTCCTCAAAAGGATTGGGGAAAAAGCGCAGATTATCGAGAAAAGAGGCCGAAGGCTCCGGATATACCCGGCGAATGAGGGCCCGGTCGGCAGGGTCAAGTGCTGTATCATCCAGTGTGCCACCCATCATACGGATATTGAGCAAGGCTTTCTGGTCCAGACTAAAATCGTTTGAAATTCGGGCGTTTTCAGAAAAAATCAGCTTTGCCCCTGGCGGCAGATCCATGTACACTTGCTGGTCACCAAGGTCTTCTTTACAGTAGGTCAAATTGAGCAGACCGTCCATCACAAGGGTTGCGTCTCGCTCCAAAGCGATGGTGCTGCTGGGGCAAAGCACGAGCATACCTGCGCCCTCATTGCCGTAGTAAAGGGTGCTGCCTTCCAGCACCCGGAGCGCACTACCCGTGCGGAATTGCATACAGGAGCGCGGGTTATGCATGGTAATGTGGCCGCCACCATGCCGGTATTCGCCGCCTCCGGCGACAACGAAATCGATAAAATTGGCGCAAAAATCGCCACCCATATTGACCAGATTGGCAATGTGCCGAACAGAATCGCTGCCTTCCACCAACGCTCCACGGAAGTTGGTGAAGGGTTGAATTTCAAGCGATTGCAACTCGTCAACCGTCAAATTAATGACCTGCTGAACGGAAGAATTTGGCTCCGGAGCGGCCTCAATATAGGACTGGTGATTGTTATCAGGATAAGTTGGCGCTGTGTAGCGCATCAAGAAGTTATCATTGAAGGCAGTATTTGCAGCTTGGCTGATATTAAGCGTGTATGCTCCATTGGAGTAATGGAAGGGCTGTGCTTTCACTTCGGTTACTTCCCCAGATGGCCAAATTTGGCCGCTTATGAAAAGGTTGCGGAGGTTGAGATACTTGCCCGTCAGATCGATCCCAGGCAGAAAACTAAATTTCAGAATGATCTCTCGCAAACGCTGATCATCAAAATATTCAGTAGGGAAACACGTCTCAATACCATACCCGCCACAGAAGCCTGTGCCAGATGTTTGAGCAAAACCCGTTTGAAATCGAGTAGCCGCACCAGGCGTACCGAAGGAATCGGGGATGGCAATGCCTACAAAAGCCCCGCTGCAAATACCCTGCTCGCAAGCAACCCCTTTCAACCATGACACCGTGTCGGGAAACATATCGGCACAGGAAGTTAGGTTGTACACCCAATTGGATTGCAGCGAAGGCAGCGGTGCAAGTTCAGTGGCTCTGACTCGGATAAAAATGGGTTCTGCCGGGTTGATCTGGCCCAGGTCAATTTTCATCCCGCTCCAGGGGCCCAGCGGTTCAGCTGAAATACAACGTGTAGAATCCGGAGTACCATCCCAAAAGCCATCAATGGTTTGATAAATATCCATTCCTTCCGGGCGGATTTGAAGGCCAGCCTGGCCAACCGGGCAAAAGTCTTCGACTAACAGGGCAAAATCGGTGTAATAGTCTTGCCCTTTGGCCGTGGTACTAAAACAGCAAAGCAGGAGAAAGTAGATTTTTCGCATCGGGTGGTATTTTTATGGTTTGAAACGATTAGAAGTAACACTTTTAAAAAAGTATCTCTTCTTGTTCCAAAAGTACCACGCGATCCAGCCGCTTGTTCATTTTCAAATGCCATTGGCCGACACATCGCACTGTTAAAATGAGTATTTGACCAGGATAAGCATTTGGATCAAATATTCAGCTTCTTCAACTCCTCCTTCAAATCCCGCAAAGGAAGGCTTCGGTAGACCATGCCAGTCAAGGCTGCATCGCCCACTTTCATATCGCGCTGTGCATATTGCGTCATTCCGTCTTTGATCTTGATGGCTACAATGGTGATCTTTTTGCCCTTGGGCAAGCCACTCGCGGTATAAGTGCCTTCAGCATTCCTGGAAAACGGCAGCATCGCGTTGATATCCTTGCAAATAGCATACAAGGTGGCATCCTCGGTCTCATTCACCAGGACCTGCATTTTTTCTGCGGGGTCGTTGGAGAAGCGATCACAATTAATCCAGCCCAGTTTGCTCACGGTGGCGACATAGCCACCCAATATTGTATTGACCTGTTGCGGGGATTTTGAATTGAGCAACATTTTTTCACTTAATTCAGTGGCCAGGCTGTCAGAAATTTCCTGAAGCCCGATGGATCTCAAGAGCCTGGATGTTGTCCGGTCAGTAGTATCCCGCTCAAGGGCCAAAAACACATTCCCCTTTACCTTGCCAAAATCTTTATAGGTGTCCATAGTTTTTATACCTATGATACGCTCATACAAATTGGCCTCTATAGATGTTCCGATTGCCTTTGTTTTACTTTCATCAAACATACCTGTTCCAAGAGCAAAATAGACCTGTTCAACAACTGCATCGCTAACCGCTAGCCTGAGATTACTGTACGTTTTAATATCACAGATAGTTTTAGCCGTGATTTTCAAGGCTTTGGGCAAACATTTGGAATAAGTATAGACCCACAACTCGCGTTGATAAAGCATGATGGCTGCCAGACGATTTTCTAACTCAGTTTCCCATTGCTGGCACTCCGTTTGAAACCGGATCACGGATCTTTCATAACCTGCTATATTGAGCTTGTAACGGTCTGCCAGTTGAACATACTTAGCAGAATCACGGGTATAGCGCAGGATCTGATCGTTGAAATAGACCTGTGCTTTTTTCAATTCTTTTCGGCTCAGTCGGGCGGCATCTCCGCCTCCAGCATACATTTTTTGAACGGCCTCCCATTCCGGCTTTTTAGGTGCACGAGGCTTGTAAGGGGCGACAGGCATTTTGGGCTCCGGTGGCATTTGACCCTTAAAGGCAGGCATTACCGGCCTTGGATATTCAGGCACTTTTAGCGCTGCGATGCGTGCGCCCAACGCCGGATCTATCACAAGCTCCACTAGATTGGGCTTCAGGGTCTTACGGAATTTTTGCCCGGCTGGTTTCCAGTCAACTCCCCCGTTAGCTACTGGCTGTGCATAAAACAGCTCCATATTCGGATCAAAATTTCCACCATTGGGAAGTGACACGGTGAGAGAGGCACCCTCCGCCAGTAGGAGTGCCCGGCCACCAGACCGCGCCGTGATATTCACCATACCCCCTGTCTGCAAGATATGCCCATCGCTCAGGGTGGTCAGGTTGTGCAAAATAAAATCTGATGGATCATAGGCCTCCTGAACCAGAAGCTCCACCTCCCCTTTGGGTGTTTTTCCATCTTCAAAAACAAATGCATTGGCAGGGACTACCAGGATCGTTCCCTTAGCAGCTGTCACGGTTTGCTCCTGGTTGGACTGGATTTTCAGAACCTGTTCGGTATTCGCCGATAGCCGATCTCTCAGGGATTCAAAATCATTGAAAGAAATGGCGTTGACCATCACATCCACCCGGCGGCTTTTTTGCCTGCCGGGCTCGGTTGGGGCATCTGCTTTTTTTTCACCCCAGTTTTGTACTGCAGTTTTGTCTGCAATCAGCCCTTTCCCGGCCAGGTAGTTTTGCACGGAGGCTGCCCGGTCGGCAGCGAGGCGAAGGTTGTATTGCACTGTGCCACGGTCGTCTGCAAAAGCCTCGATATTCACCTGATAATCGGGTGCTTGAAGCAGTGCAGGCGCGAGCGCATCCAGTATTTTACAAGCTTCCGCCGAAAGTTCGGAGCGGTCTGTTTCAAAAAAAATGGATGCGGTGGATACAGGAGCCTGAGCAAAAAGAAAGGTGCTCAGCACCAGCGAAAAAGAGAGCAGAAAGATTTTGATCATAGGGAGAAAGATGGATGGTTTGATTATTGATAGCCATACCCTCGCGGATAGCATGATCGATGCTTGTAGAAAGGTGTTTCTCCGATCAAATATTGCGTGGAAGTTTTTTTTAGCATTTGTGCAAAAAAAACGCGCCGGAGCAAATGCCCCGGCGCGAAGTATAAAATCAATCAAACAATCCCAAAATTACCGCTGTACTGCGAATTTCTGTGTCCGAACACCATTGTCGGAGCGAATTTCCAACTGGTACATCCCGGCAGCCAACTGGCCAACTTCTACCCGTTGTGCAAATTCGCCTTCGCTTACTTGTCCAAAATCGCCTTCAAGGATCAGGCGACCGGATACGTCGCGCACCGCATAACGGAGTGCTTCGCTTTCAGTCAGATTCAAACGTACCCATACCTCATCGGTAGCAGGGTTAGGCGTAAGTTTCATGGTTGCCAGTTTTCCATCTAATTCATTGGTACTCACATAAACCGGCAACGGGAAAGTTACACCGTTGGTCAATGCCACCCACAATCCAAATGACGGAGATGATGTCAGGTAGCCAGAAGCAAACACTGTGAAGGTTTGTCCTTCCAGACCTGTGAGGGGCGCCAAATAACTCTCTACCACTGCATTATTGTCGTTTGCAGGGGTAACAGAAATCACATAGTCAGTAGCTGGTACGCTCAGGTAAGGAGAGAATTCTCCAAACTCGAGATTGTCAATCAATACCGGACCATTGAACAGTGTAACGTCTACTTCAGGTGCGTCCGGCGAACCATGGAACGCCGAGAACTCTGTGTTGCTGGCATTGAGTGGACGGAAACGGGCATTGTCATTCACTGCCAGTTCAAAGCCCGGGCTGCCACCTACTACTCCACTGGCCATAATGGTGTAGGAATTTCTGGTTGACAGGCCAGATATAGGCAACGTATAGATGCCGTCGTTGATAGACGAGCTGTTTTGCGGTGCTACAACCAGATCAAAAGGATTGGCTGCAGGGAACAAAACAACTCCTGTTGCCTGACGGAACTGAAAGTCATTCAGTACCTGTATCCCATTGGCATTGAAATCATCCGAATAGTATACATCTACGCCTGGCTCTGGTGAGTTGTGGATCACCTGAACCTGTGCATAGGATGGCAATGGGAAAGTAGTACCATCTGCAAGGGTTGCATACAGATCGAAAGTGCCATCGCTCAATAATCCAGAAGCGTATACCACAAAGGCCAAGCCACCCAATGCAGAGAAATCACCACCCCAGATACCTACCGTTTGTGTAGGTGTACTGCTAGGCGAAATTTCCAGGTAAAGCGGCTCTGGTGTCAGCGAAAGATAATTGGTAAAATCACCATACTCAGCACCTGCAAGCACCGTTCCACCGGTGAAATAATCACGCAGATCTACCGCCGGAGCATCCGGAGCACCATGCAGGATCGCAATATCCATATCATCTGCATCAACCGACTGCTCACGTCCCAGATCGTTGACGATGAGGCTAAACGGAGTAGTTGCATTTCCAACCAGACCGCTGGCTACTACGACATAGGTCTTTCCATTTTCAAAGGTAACCGGAAAATTGACCAGAGTATCAGCAGCAGACTGGCTGTTGGCACCTGCTACCCCGAAATTGATTTCCAACTGAGCCGGAACATAAATGAATGGAAGTGCTGTACGGAATTCAAAATTATCCAGGAACAGACCACCGTTCGCATATACGTCTACGGTAGGACTTGGGCTGTTGTGTATGATCTGTACGCGGGAAACCGGAGAGAAAGGCAGTTCAACCACCGTTCCATCAGGCAATACCGCAAACAAACCAAAACCTGGCGTGCCACCCAAGAATCCGCTTGCAAAAACACGGATCGCCTGACCTGCCAGACCTGTAAGATCTGCAGCATAGGTTGCAACAATTGGAGTCTGTCCAGCTACACGAATGTCAATAAAATATTCACTGGAAGGAAGATCCAGATAAGGCGTATATTCACCAAAAGAAACATCTGTGAAAAGATCACCGGCCAGACGCTCCGCGATATCTACCGCTGGCGCATCCGGAGAACCGTGGAATACACTTACTGCGGTGGTGCCGCTGCCTGCAGTTTCGCGGGCATTGTTATCTACCACCAGACCAAATGGCGTTACGGGATTTCCTACCACGCCGTTTGCAAAGACAGTATAAGATTCACCGGCAGTAAAATTGACCGGGAAAGAAACCAAAACATCATTCACAGAATTACTATTGCCCAGGGCAATGCCTATGGAGATGTTGCGATCAGCCGGAAGATCCACGAATGGGGTTGCAGTACGGAACTCAAAATTATCCAGGAAAAGGGAGTTGCCGGCATATACATCCACCGTAGGATCCGGTGAATTGTGTACAACCTGTACCCTTGCAGTTGGAGTAAGTGGCAGTTCAACAACTATGCCATTTGGCAATGCAGCAAACAAGCCAAACGCCGGAGAACCACCCAACAAACCACTGGCAAAAACATAAGCAGCACCACCTGTCAGACCACTCAGGTCAGCACGGAAGGAGGCTACCACATTCGGGTCGCCCGCAGCGCGGACAGCCAGATCATACTTGTCAGCTGCAAGCGGCAAATAACCTGTAAATTCGCCATAAGCGAGGTTTGAAACTACATTGTCAGCCAAAAAGACTGCGTCTACATCTACGGCAGGTGCATTGGTCGAACCATGCAAAACAGCTACATCTACATTGCCAGCCACTGCTGCCGTTTCTTGTCCACCGTCATTGACGATCAGTGTAAATGGAGTCGTTGGGTCGCCAACGATACCGGAAGCAGTTACGATATAGGTTTTACCTTCTTCAAGGTTAACATCGAATGTTGCGATCGCATCTGAAGCAGCGTTGCTGTTTTCAAGCGCGATGCCCAAAGTGATATTCACGCCTGCAGGCACGTCAATAAATGGCGTTGCCGTGCGGTACTCAAAATTATCGATCAAAAGATCGCTGTTGGCATACACGTCCACCGTTGGTGACGGACTGTTGTGGATCACCTGTACACGGGCAACCGATGGTGGAGGTACCAAAGGAAGCTCGATCACAGTACCGTTGGCCAAAGCAGCAAACAAGCCAAAGGCTGGCGTACCACCCAGCAAACCGCTGGCAAAAACCCGGGCTGCGCCACCAGTCAAACCACTCAGATCAGCAGTGTAGGTAGCCAATACAGAACCTGTTCCGGCAGGAATTACCTGCACCTGATAGCTTGCCGGTGGAACACTGAGGTAAGGTGTAAACTCCGAATAAGCAAGGTTGCTGATCACAGTACCCAGGCCTACAACAGCAATGTCTACCGCTGGCGCGTTCGGCGCACCATGCAATACATTGAAATCTACGTCGGTAGGGCTGATCGCAGCTTCACGTGCATTGCCGTCTACAATGAGTGTGAATGGAGTGGTTGGATTGCCAACAATACCAGAAGCTGTAACGGCGAAAGTGCCGCCTGTGGTCAGGTTTACATCAAATGTTGCGATAGCGTCACTTGATGAGGTGCTATTTTCTCCGGCAACACCGAGGGTGATGTTCCGGTCAGAGGGTACGTTAATAAAAGGGGTAGCTGTGCGGAAAGCAAAATTGTCAAGCAACAGTGTGTTTCCGGCATAAACATCCACGGTTGGTTCAGGTGAATTGTGGATCACCTGCAAACGGGCCGTTGGCGTAAGTGGCAACTCGATGACATCACCAGTTGGCAATGCAGCAAACAAGCCAAATGCCGGAGAACCACCCAGTAAGCCACTGGCAAAAACATAAGCAGCACCACCTGCCAAACCACTCAGGTCAGCACGGAAGGAGGCTACCACATTCGGGTCGCCCGCAGCGCGGACGGCCAGATCATACTTGTCAGCTGCAAGCGGCAAATAACCTGTAAATTCGCCATAAGCGAGGTTTGAAACTACATTGTCAGCCAAAAAGACTGCGTCTACATCTACGGCAGGTGCATTGGTCGAACCATGCAAAACAGCTACATCTACATTGCCAGCCACTGCTGCCGTTTCTTGTCCACCGTCATTGACGATCAGTGTAAATGGAGTCGTTGGGTCGCCAACGATACCGGAAGCAGTTACGATATAGGTTTTACCTTCTTCAAGGTTAACATCGAATGTTGCGATCGCATCTGAAGCAGCGTTGCTGTTTTCAAGCGCGATGCCCAAAGTGATATTCACGCCTGCAGGCACGTCAATAAATGGCGTTGCCGTGCGGTACTCAAAATTATCGATCAAAAGATCGCTGTTGGCATACACGTCCACCGTTGGTGACGGACTGTTGTGGATCACCTGTACACGGGCAACCGATGGTGGAGGTACCAAAGGAAGCTCGATCACAGTACCGTTGGCCAAAGCAGCAAACAAGCCAAAGGCTGGCGTACCACCCAATAGGCCGCTGGCAAAAACCCGGGCTGCGCCACCAGTCAAACCACTCAGATCAGCAGTGTAGGTAGCCAATACGGAACCTGTTCCGGCAGGAATTACCTGTACCTGATAGCTTGCCGGTGGAACGCTGAGATAAGGAGTGAACTCCGAATAAGCAAGGTTACTGATCACAGTACCCAGGCCTACTACAGCAATATCCACAGCTGGTGCATTCGGTGCACCATGCAATACATTGAAATCTACCTCATTAGAATTAATTGCTGATTCACGTGCATTGCCGTCCGTGATCAGCGTGAATGGGGTAGTCGGGTCACCAACTATTCCTGAAGCGGTAACAGCAAATGTGCCGCCTGTGGTCAGGTTGACATCAAAGGTTGCGATAGCGTCACTCGCTGAGGCACTGTTTTCTCCGGCAACACCGAGGGTGATGTTGCGGTCGGATGGTACGTTAATAAAAGGGGTTGCCGTGCGGAAAGCAAAATTGTCAAGCAAAAGTGTGTTTCCGGCATAAACATCCACAGTTGGTTCAGGTGAATTGTGGATCACCTGCAAACGAGCCGTTGGCGTAAGTGGCAGCTCGACTACAGCGCCACTAGGCAATGCTGCAAACAAGCCAAAAGCAGGAGAACCGCCCAGCAAGCCGCTGGCAAAAACATATGCAGCAGCACCTTTCAAACCACTAAGATCAGCACGGAAGGAAGCCACCACATTCGGGTCGCCCGCAGCGCGCACAGCCAGGTCGTATTTATCAGGGGATAGTCCCAGGTATCCGGTAAAGTTACCATAGGAAAGATTTTCAATCACGTTGTTGGCCAGAAAAACTGCATCAACATCCACTGCAGGTGCGTTGGTCGAACCATGCAAAACTGCGATGTCTACTTTGCTGGTGTCTGTTGACACCTCCTGACCTGAACCGTTGATAATGAGGCCAAAAGGGGTGGTCAGGTCGCCCACAATACCAGAAGCCGTAACGATATAGGTTTTACCATTTTCCAGATTAACAGGAAAAGTAGCAATGGCATCTGCTGAAGAAGTACTGCTTTCCGGAGCAACACCCAGCGTAATATCTACCCCGGCCGGCACAAAAATGAACGGTGTAGCAGTGCGATAGGCAAAGTTGTCAAGAAGAATATCGGTGTTAGCGTAAACGTCTACGGTCGGAGAAGGACTGTTGTGGACTACCTGAACGCGAGCCACTGGTGCAAGCGGAAGTTCTGCTACGGTACCATCTGCAAAAACAGCATACAGGCCAAAACCTGGCGTTCCGTTAAGCAACCCGCTGGCCATTACTTTGATGGCCTGTCCACCTGCGGCTGACAGGTCGGCGCGATAAGTACCAACGATGGTTTGTGTACCAGCTGGTTTTACGTCAAGGTAATAAACTCCTGTTGGTACACTCAAATAGGGTGTAAACTGGCCGTACGCGGCGTTCGATACAATTTTGCCGCCTGTACGAACCACCACATCTACTGCAGGTGCGTCAGGCGCTCCATGCAAAACAGAGATATTCACATTAGAAGCACCATCAATGGCCGCTTCACGAGCGTTACCATCGGTGATCAGCGTGAAGGGTGTAGTTGGATCACCTACAATGCCTGAAGCGGTGACCACATAAGTCTGGCCATCGCTAAAAGTAGTGTTGAACGTAGCGATCGCATCCAATACAGACATGCTGTTTGCGGGCGCTACTGCGATGGATAATGGCAATCCGGCAGGCAGATCCAGAAAAGGAGTTGCCGTGCGAAACGCGAAATCATCGAATGCGAGAAAGCCGTTCACATAAACGTCCACCGTTGGGTCGGGCGAATTATGAACGAGCTGTACCCGGGCTGTTTGAGCGAAAGCGCTGACTGCTGTGAGCAGAAACGCCATCAAAGTCAAGGTAAATCTATTCATTTTAAAACAGGTTAGATTGTGTAAGATTTTGTTGAATCTGGAGATTGAACACGGCCAAATCCATTTTGTTTATATCTAATTAAATTGATCTTCCACAAAATGAAGTTTTGCTATTATTAGGCAAATGGCAATATATATGGAATGCATGCTTTTAGATTTTGCTAAGCATCCAAGACACAGCGCTTACAGTCTACCAAGTCGCTGTGATTTCCTTTTAGGCTGTATAAGATTCGGTTTTTAAAACAAACTATGTTACTTTTGCAGCGTATTATCCTTACATTGATCGGCTATGTCCAGAACCATCACCTCAGTTGATACAGATATCGTGATTTGCACTTTACTCCTGTTTGGCATCACGATGTTTTTCCCGATATACTTCAAGACCTGGTTTGTGGAACCTACCGGTAACATCAAAATAGCACCATTTTTTGGTCTTTTATTTGGCATCGGCCTGCTTGCACGCAAGTCGTGGGCAAGGACCGGAGCCCTTTTATTAGCTTGGGTTGTGCTGGCCATATCGATTGCGTCTATTGTGGTGGACTCCGGCCGGCCTGGTTTTTGGATCGTGTTTGTGATGACTGTTTTTTTATTGTATTTACTTCATTCCGAACGCATTAGGGAGGCTTTTTAAAGACATTCAAGCCCCAAACCAGCACTGGCAAATTAATGACCAATGACTTAATGAGCAATGACGACACCTAATCCATGCCCAACTTAGATTCCAACATAGAATTCCTAAAAGGCGTAGGCCCGCAACGCGCCGATACCCTCAAGACGGAGTTGGGCATCTTCACTTGCCGGGATCTACTGTTTCATTTCCCATTTCGGTACATTGATCGCACCAAGTTTCACAGCATCCGAGACCTGCATCATGAAGGAGAGACCGTGCAGCTTCGCGGAACGCTCCGCCGCCTGGAGACCCTGGGCGAAGGAAGGGCCAAACGACTGGTAGGCACTTTGCGCGACGAGACAGGCATCCTGGAACTGGTCTGGTTCAGAAGTGTACAATGGCTTGAGAAAAGCCTGGTAGTTGGCAAAGAATATATTGTTTTCGGGCGCGTCAGTGAGTTTAATGGGAAGTTCAATATGCCGCACCCGGAGATGGAGGAAGCCCCCCCCAGCCCTCCCATTAGGGGGGGAGAATCGCCAGAGGGCAACGGAGCAATCCCCGGCGCGAAGCCTGCTCCCCTCCTAATGGGGGGGGCGGCCAAAAACTTCGACCCCGTCTACCCTACTACCGATAAACTGACGCAAAAAGGGCTGGATGCCAAGGGCTTGCGCAAACTGATCCGAACTTTATTGGATGGTTTATCCGCCGCTGATTTGCCGGAGACGCTACCTGATTACCTAGGCGCACAATTCAAACTCACGCCGCGCTGGCAGGCCTTGAATCATATCCATTTCCCTGAAACACAGGGCGTGTTAGACGCAGCTGTAAGACGTCTGAAATTTGAGGAACTGTTTTTCCTGCAACTTCGCTTACTCCAGGTCCGCACCCGCCGAAAGGACACCATGCGGGGTTTTGTTTTTTCTAAAATAGGCGATTTTTTCAATCAATTCTATCAGGAAAAACTTGCCTTTGAATTAACTGGGGCTCAAAAGCGGGTTTTAAAAGAGATCCGCGCCGACCTGGCTTCCGGCAAACATATGAACCGTCTGGTACAGGGCGATGTGGGTTCCGGTAAAACGGTGGTTGCGCTCATGACCATGTTGATGGCTTTAGACAACGGGCATCAGGCCTGTTTGATGGCTCCGACGGAAATTCTGGCGCAACAGCATCTTGAGGGAATTACTGCACTCGTGGGTGAACTCGGGGTAAATGTCGGCTACCTCAGCGGCTCCGTAAAAGGCAAAAAACGCGAAGCCATTCTGGCTCAGCTCGCCTCCGGCGAAATGCACATCGTCATCGGCACCCATGCCCTGATTGAGGACTGGGTACAATTCAAAAACCTGGGTATTAGCGTGATCGATGAGCAGCACCGCTTCGGTGTGGAACAACGCTCCCGCTTATGGGCAAAGAACCCTGCCGGACCGCCCCATGTCCTGGTCATGACCGCAACGCCCATCCCGCGCACCCTTGCGATGACCTTGTATGGTGACCTGGATATTTCGGTTATTGACGAATTGCCGCCCGGCAGAAAGCCGATCACCACGATACATAAGACAGAGCATCATCGGCTTAGGGTGCAGGGCTTCATGCGCGACGAAATTGCCAAAGGACATCAGGTGTATGTAGTGTATCCGATGATCGAGGAGACCGAAAAAGTGGATCTTCAAAATCTGATGTCTGGTTTTGAGGCACTGAGCCGCGACTTTCCTGCGCCCAAATACCAGATCTCTATTGTACACGGCAAAATGAAAGCCGGCGATAAGGACTTTGAAATGCAGCGGTTTATCAAAAGAGAAACGCAGATCATGGTCGCCACTACGGTCATCGAAGTTGGTGTGAATATTCCAAATGCCTCCCTGATGGTGATTGAAAATGCCGAGCGTTTTGGACTTTCTCAACTCCACCAATTGCGTGGCCGTGTGGGGCGGGGCGCTGATCAAAGCTATTGCGTGCTTCTGACCGGACACAAACTCAGTCATGACGGCCGGGAACGGATCCAGACGATGGTTCAGACCACAGATGGATTCATCATTGCCGAAACCGATCTGCGGCTGCGCGGCCCGGGCAATATTGAAGGAACCCAGCAAAGTGGCATGCTTCGATTTCTACTCGCTGACCTTGCCCGGGATGGACAAATCATCGCTGTTGCCCGGGAAGTCGCTGCACAGATTTTGGAAAAAGACCCTGAACTGGCATTGCCGGAACATGTACGTTTGCGCCTGCATTTGGCTTCGGAAGGGAAGGATGCCAGGGTTTGGAGTCGGATTTCTTAAGAAGCAGCGTATCAGCAAAAGCTTTACTTTTGCAGAAATTGCTTGAACATTCCAAGGTTTTTATATGAAAGGCATCATTTTAGCTGGCGGCCTCGGCACGCGCCTCTACCCACTCACCCTCGCTGTGAGCAAACAACTCATGCCGGTGTACGACAAACCAATGATCTATTACCCGCTTAGCACCCTGATGTTGGCAGGTATTCGTGATGTGCTGATCATCTCTACCCCGCACGACCTGCCTAAGTTCCAACAGCTTTTTGGCGACGGTAGCGCATTGGGTATGAATTTCTCCTACGTAGCCCAGCATGAGCCCAATGGACTGGCCCAGGCATTCGTCCTGGGAGCCCCCTTCATTGGAAAAGACCCTGCATCCTTGATTCTGGGTGACAACATTTTTTATGGAGCCGGACTTGGAGAGATGCTTCGTTCCTGTGCCAATCCGGACGGGGGCATTATTTTCGCCTATCAGGTAGCCGACCCCGAGCGTTATGGGGTGGTGGAATTTGATAAAAGCCTCAAAGCCATCAGCATCGAAGAAAAACCCAGCCAACCTAAGAGTAATTTCGCTGTCCCCGGGCTCTATTTTTATGACAATCAGGTCGTTCAAATTGCACGTGACCTTAAACCCAGTCCCAGAGGAGAATACGAGATCACCGATGTAAACCGCTATTATCTGGAACAAGGTCGTCTGGAAGTGCGCGTAATGGGACGCGGGTACGCCTGGCTCGACACGGGTACCCACGAGTCACTGATGCAAGCCGGACAATTCGTACAAGCCATCGAAGACCGACAGGGACTGAAGATCGGATGTATCGAAGAGATCGCCTGGGAAATGGGCTTTATCAACGATGAAGGTCTGGAACGCTTGGGACACAAATACCTGAAAAGTGGGTATGGGGAGTATTTAATTAAGTTATTGAAGTAGAAAGTTTCAAGGGGACAGTTTCAAGGGGAAAGTTTTTGGCTCGGAGCCGAAACCTTTAACTCCGTAAGGCTTCTTCTATCAGCAAGGCAAAAAACGCGCCCAGCTCCCAGCCATGGGCCACAGCCTGTTGTGGAATGATACTGGCGGGAGAAATGCCCGGGATCGTGTTGGCCTCCAGGAAATGAAAGGTTTCGCCCACTAAAATGAAGTCGAATCGTACCGCTCCCCGGCATTGCAAAGCATTGTAAAGAAAATGGGAGTTGGCCTGGCATTGTTGACTCAGCGCCGGAGAGATTTCGGCGGGTGTAACCTCTTTGGAGCGTCCCTCATACTTGGCGGCATAAGTAAAGAACTCATCCTCGGGAATGATCTCCGTAACCGGCAGTACTATGATCTGACCGTTTACGCGCAAGGCGCCGTTGGAAAACTCCCGTCCCGGCAAATAGCTTTCCACCACCACTTCCTGATCAAATTGAAATGCCTCCTCGATTGCCGGAAGTAGCGCCTCGGTTGTTTTGACTTTCGTCACCCCAAAGCTAGACCCATGGGTGTTTGGTTTCACAAAAAGCGGCAAACCCAGGGATTCAAATTGATCCGCGTCGATCTGTTCTCCCCGATGCAAAAGCACCGATCTGGCCATCGGAATACGATTCCCGTACTGTGCCATTTGCATTTTGGTATTGTGCTTATTCATGGTCAGTGCACTCACATAACCGTTGCAGCAGGTATATGGGATGCCCAGCATCTCGAGGTACCCCTGCATTTTGCCATCTTCCAGCGGTGCGCCATGCAAGGCAGCAAAAGCGCAATCAAAGTGGATCTTTTGGCCATGCACTGTCAATGAAAAATCATTTTTGTCCACCTGTACTCCCGAGCCAAGGTCCCGCCAATCCGCTTTTTGGATATCGATCAGGAAGCAATTGTACTGATCTTTGGGCAGGCGTTCGAGTACAACCTGACCACTTTTAAGGGAGATGACGCGCTCTTCGGAGTCGCCGCCGGTAAGTATGGCTATATTTTTCATGTCTATGGTTGAGTAAAACGGATGATCGAGGATTTGCCCCCTGGCCCAAAGGTACGTTACCTTTAAAAAAGCGTTAAGGGTTAAACGTTTTTCATTGTAACCCGTCTATCATTCAGTTTAAAGGTTCAGGCGCTGACATATCCCAAAACCCAGGTGTTGACGTCCTTCCTTAAACCAGATTCTAATTTTTTTCTCCACCCAAACCATGAACAAATTACAGCATCTGATCGGGCGTTTCGGATTCGGGCCCCGCACCAAGAGTTGGGCCAATTGGTCGGCCTTGCCCCAGGAATCCTGGTGGCCTAAATTGCGTGACGAATCATTGCCCGCTCCCCTGCATTTTGATGTGGCCGATGGGGTGGTGAAAGGACTATTAATGGGGGTGGGCGAACTCGGAAAAATGGAGCGCAACGAACTGGACAAGGAACAAAAACGTCAAATCCGGAAACAAAGCCGGGAAGACCTGCAAAACCTGAACCTGCTCTGGCTGGAGGAAATGACGCATACCAAAGCCCAATTGCGGGAAAAGATGGCCCTGTTCTGGCACGGGCATTTTGCGAGCCGGAACATCAATATCCTGTATCAGCAACAATTATTGATGGAGGTGCGGGAGCATGCCCTGGGCAATTTTGCCGACCTTTTGCGCGGTGTGTCGAAATCCGGCGCTATGATCTCCTTTCTGAACAATCAGCAAAACAAAAAACAACATCCCAATGAAAACTTCGCCCGGGAAGTGATGGAGCTCTTTACGCTGGGGCGGGGGAACTATACAGAGAACGACGTAAAAGAGGCCGCCCGGGCCTTTACCGGATGGAGTCATCGGCTCGACGGAACCTTTGTGTTCCGGCCGCGCGACCATGATACAGACGCTAAAACGGTGTTGGGTAAAACGGGAAATTTTGACGGCGACGATCTGCTGAATATTTTACTGGAAAAGCGGGAGACCGCCCGGTTCATCGCAAGAAAGCTCTATAAATATCTGGTGAACGAAACCCTGGTACCCGAGGAGCGGATCGTTTGGCTCGGCGATCGTTTTTTTGATTCCGGCTATAAGATCATGCGTCTGCTGGAAGATATTGCGCGTTCTGATTGGTTTTATGCGCCCGAAAATGTGGGTTCCAAGATCAAATCTCCTGTAGAACTCTGGATCGGTATTCGCCGGGCATTGCCCATGGAGCTTTCGGATCCGGAAAGTCAGCTGGTGCTTCAGAAAGCACTGGGACAGATCCTTTTTTATCCGCCCAATGTAGCCGGCTGGCCCGGTGGTCGAAACTGGATCGACAGCAGTTCTTTGATGCTACGCATGCGCATTCCGCAGCTGCTATATTCTAACCAGGATCTGGATATCCGGGGCAAAACGGATGACGATCAGCAAATGGGGGCGTCTGCGAAAGGAAACCTGCGTCGGCTTTCTTCCGTGATGGATTGGCAACCAGCTATAGATCTGTTTGCCAAAACACCGGATCATGCGTTGGTTGAAAAAGTAGCGGAATTTCTTTGGACTGTGCCTGCCAAAAATTTGCCGCTCAAAGTGCTTGAAAAACATACCAACCATAATAGCCGGGCTGCTTTGGTTCAAACCGCCATGGTACAGCTGATGGCTACGCCGGAATATCAGCTTTGCTGAGGATTTGGTTAATTGGTGATTTGGGGTGCCCAGGCTTGGGGTTCATTCCTACCTACAGGAAAACATGAATACCAAGCCTGGGCACCCCAAATCCCCAATTAACCAAATCATCTATTGTTTGATATACTGCACGTTGGCCTGAAATTTCACTTCGTCTGAAACAACCGCGCCGCCCGCTTCCGTCATAGCGTTCCAGGACAGTCCGAACTCACTGCGTTTAATTTTGCCTTCAACTTCAAAACCAGCCTTAATCTGGCCATATGGATCCTTCGCAATGCCTCCAAATTCCACTTTAAGGCGGATGGGTTTTGTGACATCACGGATGGTTAGATGGCCTTCAATTTCACCCTCGCTTCCTGCTGCCAATCGGATGTTTGAAGCTGTAAAAATGATCTTTGGAAATGCTTCGGCACTGAAAAACTCCTCGCCACGGAGGTGGTTGTCGCGCATATCCATGCCGGTATCGATGGAGCCTGACTCTATTTCAAAGCTAATACTGGCCGTTGAAAAATCATCCCCGTCAGCGCTGACCGCTGAAGAAAAGTTTTTGAATTTGCCCGAAACTGTAGAAATGACCAAGTGTTTGACCTTAAAATTAACTTCTGAGTGTGCTGCATCCAGATTCCAAGTTGTAGTTGCCATGATGTAGTAAAGTGAAAGTTGGTGAAAGAATAAAAGTATAACAAGGTGTTGTAAATTTAGTTGTTGAAACACTTATTTTTTCAAAAAAAATTGAATGAACCCCAGCTCACTTCATCCCAATAAACCAATCACCCATCTCACTCAATCACCAGTCAGACCATGTTAATTAAAAGAAGAGATTTTCTCAAAACCAGTTCCCTTGCAAGTGCCTCCCTGCTACTGCCAAAATTTCTGAGTGCACATCAATGGCCTGGCACCATCTCTACCAAAGGCCGAAGCCTGGTGGTGATCCAATTCAGCGGTGGCAACGACGGCCTGAATACGATCATTCCTACCCGGAACGACATTTATTACCGCGAACGTCCACGTTTGGGGATCAAACGGGAATCTACCCTAAGGCTCACTGACGAAGCCGGACTACACCCTACCCTGGAAGGGCTCAAAAACCTTTGGGATGATGGGCACATGGCCGTGCTAAACAGTGTGGGCTACCCCAATCCAGACCGTTCACACTTTCGAAGCATGGACATCTGGCAGTCCGCAAGCCCTGCCGAAGCATACTGGCAAACGGGTTGGCTGGGCCGTTTTCTGGATACAAAATGTGTAGGAAGGCCTGCTGCCGGATTAGAGTTCGACGACACCTTAAGCCTTGTCATGAAAGGCAAAAACACAAAAGGCCTGGCCTTGCAAGATGCAAAAAGGCTGTACGAAAGTACTAGAAGCCCGTTTTTTACTGATTATGCTTCCGCCCGAGGTTTGGTACTTAATGACGATGCACCTATAGATTACCTTCACAAAACCATGGCGGAAACACTTTCTTCGGCCAATTATTTGTTTGAACAAAGTCGTAAAAAGCCAAGCACCGCCATATACCCTGCAAGTGGTCTGGGCAAAGATTTAAAAACCATCGCCTCCCTTATTTTAGCGGACACCGAGACCTCCGTTTATTACGTTTCTTTGGGCAGTTTTGACACCCATATCAATCAGGAGGCGCAGCAAAAACGGCTGTTTCAGGAATTCAATGATGCGCTGGCGGCCTTTACCAACGATCTAAAATCCCTTGGAAAATGGACTGAGGTGCTCGTGGCAACCTTTTCAGAATTTGGCCGCCGCGTATCTCAAAATGCGTCCAATGGAACAGATCATGGAACCGCAAATAATATGATGTTTTTTGGAGGTGGTTTGCGTCAGAAAGGGCTGCTCAATGAGATGCCTGATCTGATGGATCTGGACCAGGGCGACCTCAAGTTTCGCGTCGACTTCCGTCAGGTGTATGCTACCCTACTGGAAAAATGGTTGGGGGCAGATGCCCAACAAATATTGGCCGGAAATTTTGCGGCCATGAACTTTATTTGAGTCAATATGGAGTTGTAAGCAGTCAAAATGATTCCAAATTCAACCGTTTAATGGCGTCCACCCGCCACTTAAAAGACTTTGGCATAAATTTGGGCATTCACTATTTAAAAAAATTACCTTTGCTACTCATATTTAATCCATGAGCACTCCACCTTCGCTCAATAATCCAATCAGGTAGTACGTTGAAACGGAATTGAGCAAATTTTTAGATTTCTGATTTCTTCCTCTCCCAATTTTTACTCCAAATCCGATTCAAGGCAATTGCCCCAAAAGGTTCCCTGAAGCCTGCTATTCACTGCGGTTCAGGTCACCCTGTTTGTGTATTAATGATTGATAATCAAACGAAATCGGCTTATGCGCGACCTTGTAGAACTCGTGGGATTGGTCAATAAGACCAAGTTGAAAGGAAGTGGAATACTTAAGTTTATCATTGAACCGGACTCCAAAATGGAGCGGCTTTTCGATGCGCTTCTGGACAAAAAAGTAGAAACCGACGATGACGCCAAAGCACTTTTCAAAGGTGGCGATGAAGCCAACCTGACCAGTCTGAAGAACAACCTCAAGGAACGTCTGCTGGACGCGATCTTCCTGTTGGACTTCAAAGACGCCAACTTTACGAACCGCCAAAAAGCGTTTTTTGAGTGCTACAAAAAATGGTCAGCCGCCATGACCCTCCTCATACGCAACGCTAAGATCACAGGGATAGATTTGCTGGAACGGCTGTTGCGTCATGCCAAAACCTTTGAATTTACGGAGCTGACATTGGATATCTTGCGTGTGTTGCGCCTTCAATATAGTACCGTGGATGGAGACCTCAATAAGTATGAGGACATTAAGAAGCAGTATTTCGAGTACGAGAAGATCTGGCAGATGGAGAGCAAAGCGGAGTTTTTCTACTCCGAGCTGATGATGCAGTACACCAATAGCAAATCGACCAAAGCAGAAGTAACCCAGCAGGCGGAAGAATATTATGCAGAATTGAAGCCGTTTATGGCGGTTTGCACCTCCTTTAAACTCCACCTTTTTGGCAGGATGGTGCATCTGCTGATTTACAATAGTGAAAACGACTACGTTAAAACTACCGCACTTTGTGAAGATGCCATTGCTTTTTTTGACAAAAAGAAATACGATAGCGGTCTGCCACTTCAGGTGTTTTATTACAATCTGATTGTTTGTTATCTGCAGTTAGGCGAATTCGAAAAGGGACAAAAAGCAATCGAACGCTGCGAGTATTTCTTCGAAGAAGGTTCGTTCAACTGGTTCAAATTACAAGAACTGTTCTTCCTGCTCGCAGTACGTACCGGCCACTGGAAAGAAGCTTATCACCTTTACGAGAAGGTCGTCAACTACCCTCGTTTTGAGGAAAAACAAGTACAGGTCGTTGAAATGTGGCGCATTTTCCAGGCTTATGTTTTTTACCTCATCAAGATTGGAAAAATACCCGAGTCCGTATTGAGCGAACGATCCAAAAAGTTCAAAATGGGTAAGTTCATCAACGACATCTCGCTCTTTTCCAAAGACAAGGGTGGTATGAACATCAGTGTGCTCATTGTCCAGATTCTATATGCCATTGCAGAGAAAGACTACAAAAAATCTTCTGACCGTATCGAAGGCATTGAAAAATATTGCAGTCGTTATTTGAGAGACGACGCCACCTTCAGAAGCAATTGTTTCATCAAAATGTTGCTTCAGGTACCACAGGCCAATTTCCACCGCGAGGCCTCTTCGAGAAAAGCCAAACGACTTTTCGATCAGTTACAGACCGTACCCCTGGAAGCAGCCAGCCAGGCCCATGAGATCGAGATCATCCCTTACGAAGTCCTCTGGGAAATGGTATTGGAATCTCTTCAGTTAAAGATCTGGAAAGGATAGACGCACAAGACTATTGGACTTTGGACTGTTGGACGTTGGATTTAATTTCTTACGTCATCCAAAGTCCAATAGTCTATAGTCCAAAGTCCAAAAAAGATTCCTTTCTTCGCGTCGCTAACTGTTTCTACACCGTGCGACTTACCCTTTCGTCCATATTTATCTTTTTGGCTTTTACTTGCTTGCAAGCCCAGGCCCCAGACGACATCGAACAGAGTACGATGGAGGTGGATCATGTTTTGGACCAGGCCAAACAAACCGATAGTGATTCAGAAAGGGAAGAACTTACACAAAAAAGCCTCTCCATTGCCCGTGGCCTACGTTATGATGGCGGGATCATCCGTGCATCTATCCTTTTAGGGGAAACTTACGCCCGAACCGGACGCTCCGAAGAAGCCCTTCAACATTATCTTGAGGCAGAGGCCAAGCTCGAAACCGCCGGAAACCGTCCCACCCAACTGCTTGTAAAAACCGCAATCGGTGATCTTTTTTTTCGCGAAAAACTGTACACTCCAGCTCATCGATACTACCGGGAAGTACTTAAACTGCGCCCTCAGGATTACGAAACGCGTGAAAAAGCCGCCGATGCCTGTCTTTACGACATGCGTTTTGATAGTGCCGAGATCCTTTATAAAGAACTCATAATCAAATATAAATCGGAAGGAAACAATCCACGCTTAGTACAGATCTACCAAAAAAGCGCTCAGGCATACGACCAAAACGGAGACGCCGGGAAAAGTCTGTATTTCTACCACTTGCTAGAAGGCATCATTGAAAAAGCCGGAACCACTCAGGAACAAGCACTGCTCTACAACAACCTGGGCAGACAATATGCCACCCTGGGGGAATACTCCAAAGCACTGGGATATTTCCGCAAAGCCGAACTTCAATGTACTTACATCCCTTGTGAATATCCAGAAGTGCTGTGGGCCAATATGGGCATTGCATTACACAACACCGGCGAATCCAAACGCGGGATCGAATACCTGCTCAAAGCCAGAAATCTGCTTGCTTCGCGAAAAGAATATACTTCCCTGGCCAACCTGGAACACCTGCTGGCAGGGGTTTATTTCAGCAGTAACGATCTCTACAACGCCCTTTCTCACAATCAAACCGCCATTCAATACGCCAGCGATACCAAGCAACAGGCAGTACTGGCAGAAGCCTATCGCACCGCGGCCGACCTGTACCACGAACTTTATGATTTTGAAAAAGCCTTTGAGTATTACCGGGACTACCTCAATGTGCTCGATTCCATGCGTATCGAAGATCAGGCGCGCCAGCAGCGGCTTAATCAACAACGCAGTCTGCTTGCCGCCTCTGAGGGACAGATCAAATTCCTGCTTGCACGGCAGAATTTTAAAGATCTGGAGTTCAATCAAATCAAGTTCGACCGGGAAAGACTGGAGCTTCAGAACAAGAATCTAGAACTGGAATCCCGAAGAAAAGAAGACGAGGTTCGCCTGCTGGAAGCCCAGCAGGAGGCCGACCAGGCTAAACTCCGGGAACAAACCCTTCAGGCCCTCGAAGCCCGCCAACGACTCCGACTTGCTGATCAGCAATTGAACGCAGAAAAACAAAATCGTCTGATCGTAGAACTCCGTGAAAAGGAACAAATAGAACGTGCCGAAAACATGGCTGACAGCACCAGCCGTGCCCAGGAGATTGACCGTATTCAAAGAGAACAACTATATCGAAGTAAAGAAGACGCGGATTTTCGCCGATTTGCCTACATCCTTGGAGCGCTTTTTATCCTTATACTAGTCATTGTAGGAATTTCCTGGTGGTTTGCACGACGATCAAAACGCCGACTTCAAAGCCAAAACCGCAAGATTCAGGCACAAAACATTCAGATCCAGGAGGAACAACGAAAAAGCGATGGCCTTCTGCTCAACATCCTGCCTCAGGAGATCGCAGATGAGCTTAAGGCAAGTGGTCAGGCTACCCCAAGGCTTTATGAGTCTGCAACGGTACTTTTTAGCGATTTTGTCAATTTTACCCTGCTATCCGCAACCCTTACCCCCAAGCAGTTGATCGACGAGCTCAATGAATGCTTTCTGGCTTTCGATGAGATCTGTGAACGGAATGGCCTGGAAAAGATCAAGACCATCGGAGATGCATACATGTGCGCCGGCGGTTTGCCTGTCCCAAATGAAACCCACCCCGCTGACGCTGTCCGGGCCGGATTGGAAATGTCGGCCTGGCTTAAGGCCCGCAAGCATGAACGGGCAGATGCACACCTGACGGAGATGCGTATCGGGATCCATACCGGCCCCGTCATGGCAGGTGTGATCGGCAAAAACAAATTCGCTTATGATATCTGGGGCGATGCCGTAAACCTGGCTGCGCGTCTGGAAGAAAATGGCGAACCTGGTCAGGTCAATATCTCCGGCGCCACCAAAGAAGCCGTCAAACATCTTTTTCACGCCACCCACCGGGGGCAAAAAGAAGTGCACAATAAAGGTCTGGTGGATATGTATTTTATCGACTCCGCCAAAGAATAAAAAAGCCCCAAACATCTTTCGACGCCGGGGCTACTTTCTCCGATAAACCAAATCAAACTTTCATATTCTTTGTTGGTGATTGGGTTAATTGGTGATTTGGTGATTCGAGAGGCCAAGCTTGGGTGCTCGAATAACCAAATCACCAGTTAACCCAATCACCAATTAGTGTCCCGATTTCACCCGGTTTTTCTCATCTTCCAGACCGGTTTTGCGCTGCCGTGCCCCTTTCACTTCATTGGAGCCGAAACGGTAGGAAAAGTTGAGTGTTACGGTTTGGCTTTCCCAACGTCCCTCCGCAAGCATGTATAAACCCGGGGTGTAAAGGTTTTCACCCCCCCAGCCTGCGGTGCCAAGGATATCACCCACCCGCAAGCGGAGTTCGCCCTTATCCTTCAAAATTTTCTTTTGCAAGCCTACATCCATGGCCCCTTGTGGCCGGGTGCGAAGCGTACCCCAGAAAGCAGGGCTGTTGTACCACCCTGAAAGCTGGAGACCAAAGCCCATAGGCAGTTTGAAGTTCTGCTCTGCATAGGCATTGAAGGTATTGAAGGACTGGTCTACAATAAATCCCGGCGTTTCAGGGGTGCTGAAATCAGCGCGGAAGTGGCTGCGTATTCCCGTCAGGCTTACGAACCCATCCCACCATTTGGCGATCTTGGTGGGTGCATTGATACTCAGGGTATAGTTTTTCTGATCCGCAATGTTTTCCTGGGTGATGAAGGTGGCGCGGGTGTCACGTACATCCCGTTTCAGGATCTGTGTGAACACGTCTTTGGTATGGCTATACCCCAGGGTCATCACCGGATACCCTCCATAGGTTGGACTGAGTTCAAAAGAATTGGTGAATTGAGGCCGCAACATCGGATTGCCTTTCTGATAGGTCAGTTCGTCCAGCTTGTTTTCAAACGGATTCAGATCCTGATAACTCGGGCGATCGATACGGCGGCTATAGGTTGCGTTCAGGCCAATTTTCTTTGTAAAAGTGTAGGTTACTGCCGCGCTGGGGAACAGCTCGGTATAGTTGTTGGTGAAGGTGGAGTCCTTGCCCACGCCTTTATAGTCTGTATTTTCCAGACGCAATCCCGCCTGAATATTCAGCTTTTTACCAAAGGCCCGGTTGTAGTTGAGGTAGGCTGCATGAGTCCGCTCCGTGTAATCCACTGCATTGCTTTGCATTTCATTTTTAACAGGGACGCCATTTTGCACATTGAAAAAGTCGAAAGTGTTGAAAGTCTCAACATCTGAGATCTTGACGCCAGCCCCCAATATTCCCTTCCAAAGGCGTTGTTCGTAATCCGCTTTGGCGGTCATGATATGAATATCGGTTGGGGTGTTATTTCGGTAAATCGCCTCTCGAAGTGTTTCCGAGTTGTCTGCTGAGCGATAAAAATTAGGCTGATAACTCGCACCGCGAATTCGGTATGCACCACGGTCCAGATCAATATTGAGTGAATGACCGCTGGTATCTGCAAAACGATAGTTGAGGTTGAGATTCAGATCTTTGCGGTCGTTGGCGGCATCATTGGAGGCTACCAGCAACGAGTCAATCCGATTGACTGTATGTAGATCGCTGATCTTTGCCACACTGCTGGAATGCCAGTCGCCCGGGTTTGTGCTGCCGTTGAGGAGTATACCAACCGTATGCTTTGAGTTGATAAACCAATCGGCACCAGCGCGATAGCCCATGTAACGGCTTTCAGAGTACTCCGCGTTTTTTTGATCAAAAACACGCCAGTCTTCTCCTGCTACTCCATCGGCACGCACATTGTCCTGTAACTGTTCGCGACGGAAATCCTGATGGTTGTGCCAATCCCCGTAGTGGCCATTGAAGTTGCCAAAAGCGTTGAATTTTTTACCCCGATGGTTGAGACTAAGGTTCGCGCCGCCTTTCAGGGTCTCGCCATAAATGCCTTCGAGGCCAAAATTTCCATTGGTGCCCATCGCCTTGTTCTTTTTCAGGCGAATGTTGATGATCCCGGCATTGCCTGCGGCATCGTATTTGGCGGATGGGTTGGAAATGATCTCTATGTTGGAGATGTCGGAGGCCTGCGTACCTTTTAACAAGGCTGCAAGGTCCTTGCCATCCAGGGGTAATTCTCGCCCATCGATCATGATTCTTACGGCGTTTTTACCACGAACATTCACGTTTTCGTTGTTGTCGATGGTTACGCCGGGCGCTTTGCGCAGCAATTCCAGGGCATTGAGTCCGGTCGAATTGACCGTGCCTTCTACGTTGAGTATGGTCTTGTCGGCTTTTACTTCGACAGGAGGGCGGCGGGCGGTAACGGTCACCGCAGCAAGTTGATTTTCAGCTGTTTTCAGGGTAATGGTCTCCAGCGTTTGGTCGCCGCCTGCATAGTCAAAGGCAGCTCCCATCGCATCTCCGGTTCCGATCAGATTGGCTTTCAGGAAATACTTGCCGGCAGCAGCCCCGAAGATTTCAAATGCACCGTCATCGCCGGTGATCGCTCCTTTAACGAGCGCTGAGTCGCTGGATTGGTGCAGAGTAACCGTTGCGTAGGTGGCTGGCTGCCCGTTCGGTTCTTTGACAGAGCCGCTGATTTTTTGGGCAGACACAACCGAGACCGCCATGCTAAGGACCAGCACGGGCAGGAAGAAAATTGATTTCATAGCTTAATTTTTAGTTGACTTTCAACGCCGGGTTCTGGACTTATCCTCATGCTCTTTTTCCCTCAACCATCCAGTTCCAATCGTTCTTTTTGTTTTTGTTTCAGTGCTGCAAAGGTGTTTCATTTCAGTAACTTGTTAAACATAGAACCTACCAATGCCTAGTTCTTTTGTATGAACTGTAGTTTTTGGGGGATGAATGGAATCTGGGGATTGGGTTATTTGGGGATTTGAGCGCCCGGGCTTGGGTGGCCCAAATCCACAAATCCTCAAATCCACCCACTAGACCCGGTCAAAGACCATTAGGTTACAGCCAGGCTGCACCGGGACCGCCAATAACCGGGACCCATAGATGAACGGCTGTAAAAAAGGGATGAATGTCTGTGCTAGCTTCCAGATGCTTACTCAATCAATTCGGAGTTCCGGCGCGAATCCGGGTGCGTTCACACATCCGCGGTGCCTGCGCAAGAAGCAGACCAGCACATTTGAATCATCGATTGTGCAAAAAAAACACGGGCAGCATCCTGCCTAAAAATTCAATTCCTATGCTTCTACCAATCTACTTTGCGCTTTGGGCCCTTTTGTTTGCCCCTTCACATGGCATTGCTGTGGATACCGTTCAAAAACCATCCGCGTTCCCGCAGGAGGTCGAAAGCGATACCGCCGTTTTAAAACATCTCCAGCAAAAACTCAAAAAACACCTGAACGCCTCCGCTCCGGAGAAAATTTACCTCCACCTGGACCGCAGTTTTTTTCAGCCCGGCGAAACGCTGTGGTTTAACGCTTATCTCCGCAATGCAGGTGATTTGCGGCCTTCTCTGCAAAGCCAGATCCTGTACGTGGAGCTCCTGAATGCCAGTGGCTCCGTGCTGGCCAAAAAAGAATTGCTCGCGTTGGATGGCACGGCCGCTGGCGAGTTTGATCTGAGCGCGGGCCTGTCGGGTGGTTTATACAAAATAAAAGCCTACACCTACTGGATGCTGAATACGAAAGAGGCATTTGAGCGCGAGATCACCTTGCAAAAAGTGATATTCCCCAACGTAAATCTGAAGCTTGAATTTGAACGAAAAGCCTTTGGGGCAGGAGATATTGCCATCGCTAGATTTGACGCACAAAGTCTTGATAATAAACCCATTGCGAATCAAAAAATTCGGTATCAGGCAAGTATTGAAGGCAAGTCCTTTTCCGAGGCCGAAGCGCTTACCGATGCAAATGGACGCGCCTATCTGCGCTTTCAATTGCCGGAAAAAATCAATGCTCCGGATGGCTTGTTGAATGTGCTGCTGGAACACAATGGGCGACAAGAGGCGATTTCCCGTGCCATTCCGATTGTGCTCAACCAACTGGATCTGCAATTTTTTCCGGAAGGCGGAGAAGCCGTGGCGGGACTGCCCTGTGTCATGGCATTCAAGGCCTTGAACGAATTTGGGAAACCCGCCGATGTGGAAGGAGTGATCCTCGACAAAGCCGGAAATGAAGTGTGCAAATTCAGCAGTTTTCACGACGGAATGGGCGCTTTCACCTTTACTCCCCAGCAGGGCGAACAATATACCGCGCAACTGACCAAGCCTTTTTTCTCTGAACAACCGTATAAACTGCCAAAGGCCAAAAACAATGGGATCGCACTTCAAATACTCGAAAACACCCCAAAAAACCTAAAACTCAGCCTGGCTGGCAAAAACACCGGAAAAGTTTATCTGGTTGGTGCTCAACGCGATAAAATCTTCTTTTTCAAAGCCTACAACCTGAAATCAGACTCGGAACAGATCAATATCCCAACGGCGGATCTGTCCACGGGCATCGTGCGTTTGACGGTGCTGGATGTTGGCAAAACTGAAATAGCTGAACGACTGGTATTCGTCGGCAAAGACAAAGGTTTGCGGATAGACTTGACTACAGACAAGCAGGAGTACCTGCCGAGGGAAACCGTAAACATGAAAATCCAGGTGCGGGACCATGCCGGCCAGCCCGTTCAAGGCCGTTTTTCACTGGTGGTAGCCGATGAAAAGCTGCTCTCTTTTGCCGACGACAAGCAGGGAAATATACTGGCCAGTCTCTTACTGGAACAGGATGTGAAAGGCCGGATTGAAAATCCGAATTTTTACTTTGATGGTACTGAGCCAAAGTCGGAAAAGGCACTGGATTATTTGCTTTTGACCCAGGGTTGGCGGCGATTTACCTGGGAAGAGGTGTTGAATAAATCGCCATTAATCCCTGAGTATGCCGCTGAGCGCGCCATCCTGGAGGGCCAATTATGGCGCAGAAATGGAAAGCCCATTCGCGGAGGTATTGTAACCCTGTATCCCAACGGTCCCAGTGTTCAGAGTGACCGGGAAGGTTATTTTTCCTTTCAGAACGTTGATCTTTCCAGTTATTCTCACTTACAATACGGAAACGGTCAGTATTACGCCATCCAGGGTTATGGCAGCGACATTCTCCTTCAAATGCCGATGCGGCTGAATCAAGGGAACTTTAAATATTTTACCACACCAGACAACACGGGCAGCACGGTTTTAGCTGGCAACATATCTGACGGAGCGGAAGGCCTCATTGGCGCCACGGTGAAAGTGACCCGCGGCCCAGAATTTATTCGAGGGACGATTACGGATTATGATGGCAATTACCGAATACAACTGGATCCAGGCGTATATGATGTGGAATTTAGCTACACCGGATTTCAAGCGGAACGAATCACGAACGTTGGGATTGTTGCAGGCTCCATGAACCATCTGGATTTGACCATGAAAAACAGCACAAACCTTTGTGAGGTCAACATCATTGCTTACAAAATCCCTTTGATCGACCAGGATCGGACCAGCAGTGGCCAAACCCTGACATCCGAACAAATCAAAAACATCCCTACCCGCAACATAAATGCCATCGTTTCGACTACGGTGGGCGCCTCTTCCATAGACGGCGGCGAGGTGAACATCCGGGGCGCCCGGGCCAATGGCACCGATTATTATATTGATGGTATTCGGGTTACTGGAGGCATTCCGCCGGTGCAAGACCTGAAACAATTGCAGGTAATTACATCCGGTTTGGGCGCTGAATTCGGCAATGTAACCGGCGGTACCGTTTCTTTTATTACCAAGGGCAATGTAGGTGGAAATTCAAGCAGATACCGGTATGGATCGATTCAGCAATTCCATAAAGCCCGGGAATTCTATACGCCGAAATACGACACGGAGTCCCGTTATACCACACAAACTGACTTCCGGTCTACCATATACTGGAATCCCAAAATCAACACAGACAAAAACGGCAAAGCGGAGGTTCAGTTTACCTGTTCGGATGCCATCACCAACTTTCGGGCTACCCTCGAAGGCATTGACAATCAAGGCAATATTGGTCATTCAGAACAAAAGTTTTTTGTTCAAAAACCGCTCACCATTGCAGTAAAAACGCCATTTTCCGTCATTGTTGGAGATGTTTTGAACTTGCAAATTGCACTCAGCAATAAAACCAACGCTGCAATGGGCGGGCATTTAGTATTGTCTCTACCTGAACATTTTATCCCGAACAATGCCAAAAGTGCCTTTATTCCAGAAAGTATACACCTCGCACCTGGCGAGACACAAATCATGGAGGTTGTGTACAAAATTGGTCAACCCAAAAATAATAACCAATCGATCAGCGTAAAATTCTGGGCCGATGAAAACCTGATGGATGCCTTTGAAACCAACATCCAAACCTACGACCGGGGTTTCCCGGCAACTACCCTTGGCTCAGGCAGCGCTGCACAAAACCTCCTGAATATCCATCTTTTAGATCCTGTGGAAGGCACCATAAAGGCTTCATTAACCGCCTATCCGAGCCCGTTAGCGGATATTTTGAAAGGAATGGAACGGATGCTCCGGCAACCCAATGGCTGCTTCGAGCAGGTGAGTAGCAGTAACTATCCCAATCTCCTCGTGTTGGAATTGCTGCGCAGTACCGGAAGCATTTGCCCGGAAGTGGAAAGTCAGGCCATGAATTATCTGGAAGATGGCTACAAAAAACTGATTGCGTATGAATGCAAATCCGGTGGTTTTGAATGGTTTGGGAGTGATCCCGGGCATGAGGGACTGACCGCTTACGGATTGCTTGAATTTACGGATATGGCAAAGGTGATGACCGTAGATAAATCCATGCTTGACCGAACCGTCCAGTGGCTCCAATCCCGACGCGACGGAAAAGGCGGATGGAAATTGAATCCTCAAAGTATGCATGGCTGGCAAAATGACGAAGTCTTAATTGCCTACCTGGCCTGGGCTGTAGCAGAAGCGGGATACGGGCAGCCATTCAAAACCGAAATCGAATCCGCAGTGGCACTTGCTAACCAAAGTAATGATCCGCATATCCTGGCCTTGATGGCCAATGCGCTTGCCACCATGGGTGACCCTAGGGCAGAGTCAATAACGGTTAAATTGGCCAGCATGCAAACCCCGGAAGGCTTCTGGAAAGGCGCTTCGCATTCTGCATTTCGAAGTCAAGGGCTTGCTTTGGACATTGAAACCACGGCACTCGCGGCCTTGGCATTTTTGAAAACCGGTACTCAGCCAGCAAAAATTAATCAGGCCATAGCATTTTTGACAAAATCCAAAACCGCATATGGCTATGGCAACACCCAAAGTACGGTATTGGCTTTGCGCGCAATGGTGGAGTATGCCAAATCCACCCAAAATCAAGCAGGCGGCAACGGCACAATGGTCGTACAAATTGATGGCAAACGCGTGGAATCGCAGGCCTTCTTAAGCAAACAGGCGAAGCAATTGGAAATCAGTGGTTTGGAAAAGTATTTCTCCAGCAACGATCCCCAAATAGAGGTTTTCTTTGAAGGTGAAAACGCTGCGATTCCGTTTGATCTGGAAATAAAATATGCTTCCCGTACCCCTCAGGATGCGCCTAATTGTCCAATTTCATTGCAAACTGCTTTGGAAACCAGCACGCTTTCCATTGGGGAAACCGTTCGATTGACCACCCTGCTCACAAACGAAACCTCGCAGGTACAAGCTTCGCCCTTGGTCGTCCTGGGCATTCCTGCCGGACTCAGTCTACAGCCCTGGCAGCTCAAAAAGCTGGTAGACGAGCACCATTGCGATTTCTACGAATTATGGGATGGCTATGCGGTTTTTCACTTCAAACACCTGGATCCAAAAGAAAGTCGCCAGTTAGCCCTGGATCTGCGAGCCGAAGTAGCAGGCGTATTTGAAGCGCCAGCCAGCCAGGCCTATTTGTATTATCAAAATGAACAGCGGGTATGGAGCAGGCCTGAAAAGGTGGAGATTCGGAGATAGATAGCCCTGGGGAAGCTGTTTTTTTAACGAGGCTGTCTCACAAGTTTTCTGCCCAAGCTTAATTCCAAATTTTATTCCTTTTGAGCCGACAAACCTTCCAGGTTTTAAAAACCT
>JBILHS010000143.1:0-11610 GCA_044350425.1 Saprospiraceae bacterium
GGTTGCACCGCTGATGTCGCTCCAACTTGGCGTCACCAGATTCGTATTGATTTGCCATTGGTAGCTCAGGGTACCATCACCGGTAGCGGCAGGGCTGACCGTGAAGGCAGCTGCATCATCGCCGGAGCAGATCGTCTGATCGCCGGCGATCGTGCCAGCCGTCAGGTTGTTCACCGTCACGGAAGCGGGGCTACCATTGTTGGGTGAACTACAGTTTGACACCGACACCCGGGTGTCTTTGATGGAAACGATGGCAAGCGAGCAGTCTGCACTTTGCGCATTCGAGGTAATAGAACTGCCGCTCACATAATTATTGACCGTAATATCGGCAGTGCCATCGTTATATACCAGCGTATAGGTAGGTGAGCCGCCGGTATTTATGCGGGTTACATCCACTTTGAAGGTGGTAGTGCCACCTGCACAAATCGTAGAAGCGCCCGTGATCGTAATCGCTGCAGAGGTGATTTTACGAACAGTGATGGTGATATTGTCCGAAAAATCTTCACAAAGAATTCCGTCCGTAGCTTTCACCCTAAATATATAGGTGTCACCATCAGAGGCGGTGCCCACTGGAGTAAGCACCGGATTCTGTGCATTCACATTGTTCAAGAGAATGGAGGCATTTACGAAAGTGGGTACTACCTGCGTGCCGCCCATGTATTCCCATATGTAGGAATAGGAGCCATTTCCGCCGGTAACGGAGGCCGCCAGCGTAAGGGTAGCATCTGCACAAACATTGGGCTGATTGCTGCCTTGAACGGCAGCCGTAGCCGTTACCGGCGCAAAAATGGTAATTGGCTGCGCTTCTGAAGTTCCCGTACAACCGGCAGAGGTAGTTACCTGATAAAATATCTCGGCATTTCCGGGATTATTCGCTGTGAAATTGGTAGTTTGGTTGGAGGGGGCCGAGAATGTACCGAAGGGGTTACCCAGGCTGAAGTTATTCACTGTCCACTGACGGGTAGAGCCCGAAGGCGAACCCGTGATATTGTTGATGGTATTGCCCTGACAAACCTCTGTGGTGGAGATGGAAATAACGGGCTCTGGTGTGGAACTGATGGTGATCGACTGTGAAGCTGTGAAAGTACCACAAGTTCCACCATCCGTCACCGTTACGGAAATAAGGGTCGTACCTGACGTGATGTAATCAATATCCGGCGTTGCGGAAGTGGTATTGCTGATCGCAGCCCGGCCATTGCTGGTGCTCCACTGATAGGTAGGGTTGGTGAATGTTCCGCCAATAGCGTTTACTCCAAGTACCCCTTGCGTATTGGTGCAATAGGCGGGGGGGGTTATAGTGATGGAAATAGACGTCGGGCAAGACATCTCGCTCGCTTCAGCGCCGAAAGGCCAGAAGGTGGTGTTGGACGCCTTGGCTGCTGTGCTGTTTTTCTTCATATCCAGCGCTGTGCGGTGAATAGAGGAATGAACAGGATTTTCTGCCGATTTTTTTTCAATCGGCGGAGCGGCAGCTGCGATGCTGCCCGACAATCCCAAGGAGAGTATTGCGCAGGAAAGATACCGCACATGCTGCAAGGAAATGCTTCGGAGAAACGTAGAAAGTTCCATAAATAAAAACTGATAATTGTGAGTCGAAAAGGGTGTAAATGAAGAGAAGAAGGCTTGAATTGGGGCCATAGGCACCAAAAGCATCCATCGTTCGATTATTATATATTGGAAATACAGCGATCGCCCTTATTCGAGGCAGGCTTGCTGGCGTCCATTGACACAGGACTGAAGAAATGAAAGGTGATTGCTCTTCTTGGAAGAGACTGCTGTCGTGCTGACATCCCGATGGGAGCGACGGAAGCATTGTATCTTCCATGCTAGCAGCATCAAAAGGCAGGAATACAGCCAAGACACAAACCAGTACATGCTGTCTGGTCCCTGGCTCTGCAAGGCGGCGGCGGGCCTGCTTCCACGCGAAACTTTAGAATTTCTTTTCATGAGAAATAAAAGATTAACTATTCAGCATAGACGATGGATTAAAAAAACTACTGCATCCTGATTAAAAACTACTCCAATTCATCAAGTGTTCCCGAAATCCCGCAATGTGCCAAGCTCAGATCAAAATGAACGGAACAGCAGTGCGGAGAATTGAACTGAAGCGTTGAAAACCAGCATGAATCCAGTTCTCTGCACTTCTCTTGCTTAATTTGAATAAATTAGAATCCTTAGACAGTACAAAGGAACGGGAAAATCAAATTTTGGATCGGCGCATTAATGCCACTTTTCGGCAAATGCGCTGACGAACATACGCTTCAAAATCCCAAATAGTATCTTTGATCATCTTTTGAAATTAGTCTTGAGCCAACAAACGAGCAAATCTTTTTCAGGCAAGGCAAAATTTGCAGTATGGTTTTTCATCAAAGCACGCAATGGGTTTACCTCAGACACACGCTACCGCTGCCGAAAACCAATCCATTTATTGGCCTGAGAGACAACCCTTCAGCCAATTACACATGTGTATATTCAGAATATTAGCACATTGATAACACATTGCTTTGAACAATATTTAAAAAAAAATGTCTTTCGGGTAATCGCCACCTTCAGGTAGCAGATCTACCTCAACTCCCTTTGACTAAACCGGACCACCCTACCTGCTATCCCGCCCCGTTGCAAGTAAGCGTGCCACAAACCCAGACAACACGTTTTAATGCTTTACAATTAAGGAAAGATCATGAGCTCATTAAAATGGATACTTGTCATTTACCTGGCCTTCTTTCAGAATTCGTTTCTGGTGAGCGGCCAAGACGTAGATAACATTTCTCTCGGCAAAAAAAAGCTCCAAATCAGTTGTTGGCGCCCGAGCGATGGGCTGCCTACCTGGCGCATTCGATCGATGGTAAAAGACCAGCGGGGGTTGATGTGGATGGCCACAAATGTGGGCTTGGTTTCATTTGACGGCAAGCAGTTTAACACCCATACCTTAAACATACCTGACGTCCAAAGCAAGAATCTTTCGAGGGTTGTTTTTGATCACCAGCAAAACCTCTGGTTGTTTTTTCTCACGGAGGATTCTTTATCCATCCATGTTTACGATCCATTTAGAGACCTCACCTTCAGTTCGAGGGAGTACACAGGCAGGCAGATGCAGTTTACAAACAGCGCACTGTCGAGTGTTTGCATTGTAAATGATACGATTTGGCTACTGGATCCTCAAAGGCGCAAAGGCGGGTTTATTGATTTGAACGGGCAGTGGAATCAGGTTTTTGAGGATACGGAACCAAACTCGGGTAGTATGTTTTATTACCCTGCCGGGAATGGCTTGTTCTGGAGTTGCAACAGGATGCAAAGGGAAATACGCCTGAAGGATGCCCGTGGACGAACCCTGGAAAAATATTCTTATCAGGATACTCCGATTTCCAATGTTTGGATTTCGGGTTGCGGCGACCTTCTGCTCACCCCCAATCGAAGCGATCAGAATGGGTCATCGGTTGGAGTCTTACGGTGCGTAAGAGGTGAAGGTCTGAAGGCATTGTCTAAATCAGAAAAGTATCAACTAGAATGGGGCAATGGCGTGCCTTTGGAATATACTTCACTTCCATTGAGAGCCAACAACCCCAAAGGCATAGAAATCAACTGGGGTACAAATGGGCTTGATCTGTATGACCACGGCGATATGCTTTTCAAAGGCCTCGACACCTATTTTTGGAAAAACTACCGTTTAGTTTTGGAGCAGGATTTTTTTCAAACAGATGACATGTCCTTCTGGATGATTGCTCCCGGGGGCCTGATACGGCTGGAGATATTACCAAATCACTTTACCAACTATTTAGAGGGCATTCCCGTTTTTCCCAGTACGCGCGGGCTGCAGGTATTGGGTAAAAAACTGTATGTTAACAGCTACCTGGGCCAATATGAGGTGGATTTGCAAAAAAAAGTTTGGAAGCCATTGAGCGTTCTCAACCAATGTGGCTTTGGACTGGCGCTTTCCTCCCATGGGGGTCTGTTATGGAGTACTTACCACAACTCTGGCGTGAGTATTTACAACCCCGACAACGGAAAAGTCAAGTTTGTACCAATAAAAGTTGGTCAGAATAATCTCGAGGGGTTGAGTTTATTTTTCCCTGACCAACACTCCACTTATCTTGGAACCACTTCCGGCCTGTTCCGGTATGATATCGGTTCCAGCATTTTTGGGCCTTGCGGGTTAGATGGGCTGGGCGTTTATTGTTTTCACCGCAACAGTTCCGGGCTGTGGGTTGGCACCACGAAAGGGTTAATGCTCCGAACGCCTTCAAAAACGTTCACTGACCGAAGTTTCCTTCCAATTTTTCCACTGTTGGTACATTCCACCATCAAGTACATTCATGAAGACCGGGATGGGGTATTCTGGATGGCCACCAATGAGGGCTTATTGCGCTGGCGGCCATTTTCCAGCGAAGTGGAAATATTCAATACTGAAAACTCCGGATTTCCGTCCGATAAGATCCATGCCGTCTATGAAGATAATTTGGAACGATTGTGGATGCCGAGTGATAATGGTATCATTTGTTTTGAGAAGAAAACCAATGGTTTTCAAACCTTTACTGTAGCGGATGGGCTGAACACCGATGAAATGAACCAGTTGTCGCATTTTCGTGACAGCACCGGGCAGCTTTATTTCGGCAGCACTAAAGGCGTAATATCATTCCACCCGGACAGTATTTCCCAAAGCAACCGGCCACCCTTGTCTCTCCAATGGAGTTCCTTACTTCTAAAAAACTCGTCCCTGAACCAGAGCGAAAATCAGACCGCCCAGGCTATTTTCTCCGACGCCCCTATTCGTGTATCAGCTTCCACCGATCACATTATTTTGGATTTTTTTGCTCCTGAATATTCCGGAGAGAACATTCAATATAAATGGCGTATTCTTCAAGTAGATAAGGAATGGTCAACGTTGAAAGTCCCTCATATTGACTTGATTAATCTGAAGCATGGAAACTATACCATTGAAATAGAAGCACTTAGAGTTGGACAAAATTCACGATACAAAGCAAAACTACAGCTTGCCCTTCAGGTAGAGGCGCCATTTTACTTAAGCAGCAATTTTTTGGTGTTGGTTTCCTGTCTTATTTCATTGTTCGTGCTGTTCATTTTCGAATGGCGGCAGAAAAGACTTAGGGCCTCAAACGATCGGCTTGAAAAGGAAGTAGCGAAACAAACCCTCCAGTTAAAGCAGGAACAAAAGATTATTTTACATCAAGCAGATATGCTGAAGGCGGCAGATAAAAAGAAAACACGCTTTTTTCAGGACATAAATCATGAAATCTGCAGTCCGCTTATCCTGATTTTAGGGCATGTAACGGATCTGCTAAAGAGGCCAGACCTCTCAGAAAACCACCAAAAAAAGCTGGCGAGTATTCAGCGCAGTGCCCGAAAAATCATTCTTCTGATCGAGGAGACGATCGAGCTTACCAAACTGGAAACCGGTATTGCGGTACATCTGAAAGCGCATTTGTTGGGTAAAATAATTTCTACCGTTTTTCAGGATTATGAGCTGCCCGCTGCACAAAAAAAGATCAAGCTTGAACTTCATCATAACCTTCCTGAACAGCCTGTATTTATAGATGTCAGAAAGTTGGAGAAAATTCTTTCCAATTTGATCCATAATGCGATTAAATATACTCTGGAGGGCGGTTCTGTGCGCATCTTAGCATCTTACAATGAAGCAAGCGAGCTAATCGTAGAGGTACAGGACACCGGTATAGGCATCCCTTCGGAACATTTAGCGCATATTTTTGAACGCTTTTATCAGGTTCCCTACTCAAGTATATCCAGCGAACGCCGCGGTTTTGGGATTGGCCTGGCACTGTGCCAGAGTTATGCCATAGCAATGGGTGGACACATAACAGCAACAAGCACATTAGGCGTGGGAACCACTTTGCGTCTTCTTATTCCATGCCCACCGGCAAGTCCAACCGAATCTGAAAACCCAATACCTATCCAGATTCTCACTGTTCAGGAATGAAGGCCTGGAACTCCTTGCCAGGATAAAAAAAGGAGACCGGTGCCAGCGAAGCCCTTATATTTTACCCGACTGCTTAGAACCTGTCTGAATAAGCCCAAATCAAGCTCTAAAAGCTCCGACCATCATCCGTCTAATTAAGTGCCTGCTAAAACAAATTTGCCGAAAATACCTATTTTGTGCCGAATAAAATCATTCTTGTACCTACAAATTTGTACTTCATTGTGATATTAAAGTTTTAGCGCTTGTTTTGGATTTTTGCCTTAGGCAAAATTCCAAACAAGAGCTAAGTAAATTCTTTGATTCAAAAAACGATGGCAGGTTTCCGGCTTTAGTCTTGCGAAAAATGAAAATGAACAATCAACCTTTAAATAGACATGGTGAGGCCAGGTCGAAGTTTCAAGTACTCCTTGCAGAAGACGATGAGGAACTACTCGAGTATTTGGAACTGCGCTTACAGAAAGATTATACAGTTTACTCCGCATCTAATGGTTTTCAGGCGCTTGAAATTTTCGCTAAGCATTCCATTGACCTGATTGTAAGCGATGTAAACATGCCTGTCCTGGATGGATTTAACTTGTTGCGAGAAGTCAGACTACAGGATAAGAATCTGACCCCTTTTTTATTTCTTACCGTAAATTCAAATAAAGAAGAATTATTGAAGGGGCTTTTGATGGGTGTTGATGCTTATCTGACAAAGCCTTTTGAGATTGACGAACTCCTGATTAGAATCAATAGTATTTTGATCAATAATAGTACGCGAAAAGAGATATTTTCGAAAAACAGTCAATCGGCTATTTCTCAACCGAAAATTGGAATCATGAAAAAAGAAGAAACCTCTTCTTTCAAGATTCGATGGTTAAAGCAATTGGAGGAAGTAGTAACGTCGGAACTGTACAATAGAAACGTTAAAATACCGGATATTGCTTATAGATTAGCGATATGTGAAAGAACTTTCAGGAAAAGGGTTACAGATTATACAGGTCTTTCACCGCATGAGTATTTGATGAATGCACGACTGGCCAAAGCCCTATATTTACTTGAAAACAAGATATATCTGAATGTTGGAGAAGTGGCGACTGCTGTAGGTTTAGATAACAGCGGTTATTTTAGCAAAGCCTTTAAAGAACGCTACGGAAAGTTGCCATCAGAATTCCGTAAAGGCTAGTGCCGCGCCCGGTCATTAAGGTATGAATTGGGGAGGCAATTTTTTTCTTTATCAAGGCGTGAGAAGGGCGCAATGCGGGACATTTTAACCGACGAACAACGCAGAGAAAGGAAAAATTAGACCGCCATATTCACACCTTAATGGCCGGACGCGGCACTAGAGTGTTTCTGAAAAATCCCTTAACAAAAGGAAGGCTGGTATCATAAATTTCATTACGCACTGCTTAAAGCGTTCGTTCCGGCAGGTAAACAAAACGGTAACATCCATTTTCACTTTTGGATGTATGCCTTTGAGGAGTATCCGGCTATTCGCGTTCGCATCTTTTCAAAAGAAAGCTGTATCAGCAAAGCAAATTATTTATGCTGAACTCGATAGATGATCCAGGTATTTCGGCTAATGCACTCCAAAGAGATGCAAATGGATTTTTTCATAATGAAAATCAGTGTGAATATGTGGAGTGGCAATCAAACAGCAGCAGCCACTGTGATATCAATGTAACATCCGATATTACCCAAAAACTGGTGAAAAAGCTATTCAAAGAAACTCCGGGGTACTTTGAAAAAGCGCTTCTAACGAATAAAGCATGGGATATACCACATCAGTTGGGAGAGCAAAACACCTATGGGAGGACTGACTCCAATGCTTGTATCTCTTTAAACAGCCTTCGATGCTATATGAAAGGTTATTGATCACCCTGACGCTCATTATAATCAACACAGCATGGTTTTGAACGCGGGTGCTTCTCTATCATTTTCAGATCAGGTATTTGCATGATCAAGCCAGATGGTACGAATCCTACTTGTAATTGCTTGCAAACGCCAGTATTGTTTATTAAACAATCAAAAAAAAGCTTTAAGTTGCTTATAGCCAAATCATTACTCCCTGCACCTGTTGCCCAAAAACAGTTCTCGAGCAGCTACTTTATGATGGAAGATTATTACCCACTACCAGTATTTTTTCTGAAAGAATTTCAGCTTGAGACAACACTGGTTATCCCCAGAGGAACCTATGAGATCATGCAAACCAATTTATTCATCCAAGTAACCCTCCCCGTTTTATCCCAAAAAAAGTATAAAAATGATGTATTTGATCGGTGGAAAGTTCAAAAATAAATATCGCTGTTAGAGTGTGTCTGAAATGCAGTATTTCGAGCCCTCCTTGAGAAAAAGATGTTTGGCCTAATAAAAAGGCTGCTGATTTCGACCCGGCTTATCCACAAAATTTCCGCGCTACCAGGCTACCCGACAATCATTATTATCGAGCAGTCCTGGAATTTATGCGGAACAGGACTCCACCTGATTCTTTGTCCTCAAACTGAAGACTATATATTTTACCAACAGGCCGAAAACGCAAAATTGACTTGATGTATCAGTTATAGACCTATTTTTTGACTGTGTTTAAATTGCAGTGTATGGGCAAGAGCGAAAATTCTTTTTGAAGAAGAGACATCCCAGACTACTGGACATTTTGACAATAGACGTTGAACCTGCACTCTAAAAAATTGAAAATCATGCACTTACAGAATCGTGTCTAGTGTCCAACGTCAAAATGTCCAGTAGTCTGGAGAGATTCTTCTAAAAATGAATATTCATCGCAAAGAACGGAGCAGTCATCACAATGATTCGGCAGGTTATTATTATTAATCAGCAAATATTGGGGCAACAGCAGATTGGAGCACAAAATCAAAAAGATATAGTAAACACAGCGTGCATTTGTAGCACCCGAAAGAGAATGGGAGTAGCGCGCGCCTGCCACGTCCCCCAACGCAGACTACTGGACATTTTGACAATAGACGTTGGACTTGCACTCTAAAAAATTGAAAATCATGCACTTGCAGGATCGTGTCTAGTGTCCAAGGTCAAAATGTCCAGTAGTCTGCCCCCAACGACATACCTTTCACGACTCGCCTTCTATTTGCCGATTAAATCTATATTTATGCTGATTATTGTCATAGACTGGCAGTCAAATTTGTACTCTGTTTGAATGCACACTTTTACTGCTTTTTGTATTCCATAACAGGCATAAAACAACCCGCTCATCATATTGAGTCGGTTTCAAACAGAATAAACACTTTCACCAGATCATGGAACAGATTGATAAAATAAAAAAGGCTATTGAGCCTTTAAGGCAGGAAATAATTAATCACAGAGTATATTCGGCAATTAAAGACATAAACGACTTGAAAGTGTTTATGCAGCATCATGTTTACGCCGTTTGGGACTTTATGTCTTTACTTAAAACCTTGCAAAACAATTTAACCTGCACAAGTGTCCCATGGTTTCCCAAAGGTTCGGCAGAAACGCGATACCTGATCAACGAGATTGTTGTTGGCGAAGAATCAGACGTTGATTTAAATGGCATTAGAAAAAGCCATTTCGAATTGTACCTTGATGCTATGGAACAATGTGGGGCAGAAACATCTCAAATCAGAAGTTTTGTTGAAGTATTAGGAAAAACAGGCGACTTCAATTCAGCATTTGCAGCTTCTGACACTCCAAAAGAAGCGCAAGACTTTGTACACTTTACATTTAAAATCATTGACAGTAACAAAGAATATTTGCAGTCAGCAATTTTCACATTTGGACGGGAAGACTTAATACCAGGAATGTTTGTATCAATTGTTAATGATATTCATAATAACTTTCCTGATAGCATTGCAATTTTCAAATACTATCTTGAAAGACACATAGAAGTGGATGGAGACCATCATAGTCATCTGGCTTTACGGATGACATCAAACCTTTGTGGCAACAACCAAGAGTTTTGGGAAGAAGTTGAAAAAGCAACTAAGGAGTCTTTGCAAAAACGCATTGACCTTTGGGACGGAGCATATAATAAAATAATGAACAGAACAAATACCGCCCTGGTTTGATGATAGAGTGTACCTGAAAAACACTGCCATATTTTCTACAAGCACAAAGAAGAATGTGGAGACTTTTCTCCAGACGAATATATGATGGAAGGCCACACGACCAGAGCACCGTATTTTTTAAGAAGGGATATTTATTACGGTTGCAAAAGTAGCTCATGCGGTGGGGGCTAAATAGAGCAATGATTTCACCAAAAATTTTAAAGAGCGCTATGAGAAAGCACCTTCGGAGTGTTTTTTAGCTTGGGAATCCATTATTCTAATGAATTTTATGGAATTGACCGAGTACCAATATTTTAGGTGAATCCTTCTCTTTAATCCCTCTTCCGCTGTCAATTGAGTCTGTGGAATCCTTTTTAACCCAGTGCATCTTCCTACCGTTCCGGTTGCAAAAGCGCAACCGGAATTTTTATGGCTATTCAGTTCTTCAATGCAAGGATTGATCATCAATTCTTTTGATTTTATCCTTTAAACGTTTTTTCAATGATACCAGTAAACGTAAGATTCGGAACACCCAAAAAAAATTGCCAAGGTCATGGGATATGCGAAATCACACCTTGGAAAAGCCTCCCTTTAATGTCAACACTAGGCTGCGCACCTGTCAAAACTTTTTGGATCCGAACGCCTAAAGGCTTATTAGTTAAGGTACCCATTGCAGGCCTCTCAAAAAATATTTTGGACAAGCACTTCTCCAGTCAATTCTTCCTAATGGAAAATTTGATTTTGCTCCCCCAATTTTTACAGGACCATTTTAAATTTACTGTTTCCTGCTGTATCCCAGCAGATCATTATAAGATAAGCCGAAATCAGGACTTCTTGCTCATACACCTTATGGTCTGAGTGTTTTGCTTTGGACACAAATAACATGGCTAACAAAGATACTTTTCATGGATATTAAATGAAGAATAGCTTGCTATTGTTGGTAAACGAACCAGCAAGGTAACTATGTGGTACAATTTGTATTGGCACTCCGGTTGTTGAATGACGATCGGAGTTTTTTATCTGGATGGCTTCTGGTCTCGAGTACAACGCATTGGGGGCTTTAATGTAATTCCGCTTGCTCAAAAAACGCTGAACGAGCGGGCTTTATCCAAAATAATACGATCTACCTCCTGATTCCTAAGCAATACTTGGCTATAAGTGGAAAAATCCGATTTCTTTCAACCCTTAGGACAGTTTTGGAACAGTTGGACAGTTTCGCGCAGCGATATTACCCTTCTGGTGTGCGGCTCGGCGGCTTCCTGGATGATCCAAGAACTGATCAATAACCGAGGTGACCTCCACAACCGGGTGACGACGAAAATCAGGCTGGAGCCATTTACCCTGAAATAAGCGGCTAAAGCACTGTACCGGCTGCTTTAGCTGCCGGAGCCCGAAGGGCATGATCCCGGCCTTTTTCGAATTCTTTCCTGCGGCTAAAGCCGCCGGTACAGCAACAGCCCCGACGCCGTCTGAACGGGCCGGGGCTGTTGTCACCAATTTATCTCAGACAAATTTTACTTCGCCTGGATCATCTTCTTCGTAGCGCTGTCCGTCTCCGTCTCCAACTTGTAGTACAACAATCCGGTCGTGTTGATCAGGGCACGATCCAGCTGAATGCTGTTCTCGCCCTTCGCAAACTCC
>JBILHS010000224.1:0-3792 GCA_044350425.1 Saprospiraceae bacterium
GCTAAATGGTAAATAAAATGTTGCATCCAGGCAAAGTTGGCGTTGCCGGTGGGCGGTGTTCCATATTGCCAGCGTCCGTCCGTCCGCATTAAATCACCGCCCCAATCACTCACATTAAACGGTGGATTGGCAATGATGTAATCTGCTTTCAGGTCCTTGTGTGCATCGTTCAAAAAAGAACCTTCGTTGTTCCATTTCACTTGTGAGCTGTCAATGCCCCGAATCGCCAGGTTCATTTTAGCCAGTCGCCAGGTGGTTTGGTTGCTCTCTTGTCCGTAAATGGAAATGTCATTTACTTTTCCCTGGTGTTCGGTTACAAACTTTTCAGAGTGAACAAACATACCGCCCGAACCACAGCAAGGGTCAAACACGCGTCCTTTGTAGGGCTCCAACATTTCAACCAATAATTCTACAACGCTTCTTGGCGTATAGAACTGTCCGCCTTTCTTGCCTTCAGCAAGCGCAAACTCACCCAGGAAATATTCAAAAACATGTCCGAGCACATCGGCACTTCTTGCTTTGGCATCACCTAAAGCAATGTTTCCAACCAGGTCAATCAGTTCACCTAAACTGGTCGGATCCAAATTTTGTCGGGCAAATACTTTGGGTAAAACACCTTTCAGGGAAGCGTTTTCCTTTTCGATGGCGTCCATGGCATCGTCCACAAACTTCCCGATTTCAGGTTGCCTGGCTTTCGATTGCAGGTAATTCCATCTTGCATCCTGCGGAACAAAGAATACATTTTCTGCTTTGTATTCGTCTTTGTCTTCAGGGTCCGCACCTTGTGCTACTTCTGCCAGTAGTTGCTGATACTTTTCTTCAAAAGCATCAGAAATATATTTCAGGAAGATTAATCCTAAAACAATGTGCTTGTATTCTGCTGCATCAATATTCTTACGGAGTTTGTCAGCTGTTTTCCAGAGTTGTTTCTCTAAAGGTTCTTCCGTGGTGGTTTTTTGTTTGGCCATTATATTTTGTTAGGTATACTATGATTTGAGTGATGCAAAGTACTCGGCGTTGACGGTACCCCGTCTACCATGTATCGTAAGCCTGTCCACCTCTGGGCAAACCCATGCATATTAGTATTGAAAAGCCGCATAGCGGCGAAACGTCTGTAGAAAAATTGCAAAAACAATATTGGAGGTGCAGAGCACCGAAACATGCGACGGATAGTTTCGGTGCTCTGCACCTCCAACAATTTTGCCTGAATAACTTTCTACAGACGTTTCGCTGCTCTGCAGCTATTACTACGCTTAAAATTTCATGCGTCTGCCCTGGCCGTGCCCGCCGCCCCCTCTACCGCCCAAATACCTGCGCTGCGCTGTTGTTGTTGGCTACCACAAAACTCCGTTTCCCTCCAGAACCTTTTAACATCACCACATCCCGGGCATCTTTCATCGCCCAAAATCCGCTTTGAAGGTTATTGACCCAGCTGAAATTACCTTTTCCATCCCCGGAAAGGAACACGCCATTGCCGGCATCGTAGCGCCCGGTACCCACCTCCATACCATATTTGTTGCCGGCCATCAGCAGATCCGGGTTGCCATCGTCATTGAGGTCATCCACCACAATGCCTTGAATGGCAGAACTTTGTGCCTGGTAGGGAAGGCGGTGTGGCACCATTTTGCCGCCTTGATTTTCCCACCAGCAGGACTCCAGGGTATAGGCCACCAAATGGAGGGCATCCTTTAAGTTATCGCCCCACATTTGATCAATGGTGGTTTCACCGTAATCCGAGGCATAGAGGTATTTCTTTTTCAGGCCGGGCAGTTGTTTGACCATCACCTCTTTTTGCACCAGCGGAAAATTGTTTTTGCCTTCGTACTGGGTTACGATCGGGTCGATGGTGCCATTGTTGTCAAAGTCTTTCGCATAACAGCCAAATGGCGCCTCCAGACTGGCTGTAAAACGGGTATTGATCCCAAAATTTCCTGTTACCAGATCCAGATCACCGTCTTTATCCAGGTCTGCAACTTGAAGACTGAACCACAGGCCATTGCTTTTGCCCAGGCCGAATTGTTCGGTCACATTGCTGAGTTTTCCGTTGACCAGTTTAAAAATACTGACCGGCATCCATTCGCCCACAACCACCAATTCTGCCTGACCATCCTTGTCCAGATCGGCCCAGGAAAGGTCCGTAACCATGCCACATCGTGAAAAATCCCCGCCAACAACTTCACTCACATCGGTAAAGCGGCCCCCGTCATTGCGCAATACGACACTGCGCGGTGCTAGTGGCCATTTGTCAGGAACCAAACGCCCCCCGATAAAAAGGTCCGGATCTCCATCACCATCATAATCATGCGCGACTACGCGCAGGCCCAGGTCTGCAAGGTTGGTGGTTAAAGCTCCTGTTGATTTGGAAAAATTTCCTTTTCCATCATTGAGGTAGAGCCGATTCTGCCACAGCGTATTACGACCCTGCGCCGGCGCATCGAATCCGCCACTCACGACGAACAGGTCCTGATCCTTGTCGCCATCCGCATCAAAAAAGACGGCGCCGTGGTCTTCATATATTTTTTCGGTCTCCCAAAGCGACTGATTGCTGGGTTTGAACTTTCCATCAGGGGTTTGAACGTAAAGGGCAGCCGGTGCATTGAACGAATTTCCGATAAAAAAATCTTCCAGGCCGTCGCCGTTCACATCGCCTTTGGCGGTAAGGGGCCCCAGCTCGCTTTCCATCCAGGGCATGAGCGGGAAGATCTCGAAATCATTGTACCTGTTTTCTTTATGCACAAAATTGACTCCGGAAGCGACGCTTTTATCCGAAAACAAGGTGGGACCTCCCGCACCCACAGGCATGAGGGACGCCACGTTTCCGGACGCGTTTTTCCAATCCAATTGAAGGCGCTGGTTGGTAGGTACATTGGTCATGACCTGGGTTTTGCCATCCGGCCAGCGAACACTCAGTTTTTCCACCTGAGCCACTTGCCCCATCCCAAAATGTACGAGGTGCTCGGAACAGGAGAAGATGCCACGGTTTGGGCTGATTTCCTGGAATTGCTTCTGGCCATTGCCATATTCGATGAGTACGGACGCACCCACTGCAAATGGATTCTGGGGACTTCCTTTGAGTTTGGCCTGGAGGTAATTGCCTTTATTTTGTTCCCGGCTGAGGTTTTTGAATATGAAAGCAGGGTCCTCTAAGTTGTTGGCGACCAGATCCAGGTCTCCGTCATTATCCAGATCGCACCAGGCAGCGCCACAAGACCAGGTCGCTTTCATGGTGGCCCAATCCCCGCTTTTATCTTCAAAATTCCAATTGCCTTTATTCTCAAAAAGGAAGTCGCGGACCTTATAAGAAGGAATGGAAGCGAGGTAATCATCGAAGGTCTTATACTGCTGCAGGATCTGCTGCGGGGTCTTGGTTTTTTGCAGATCCTTGAGAAATTCTGCAAAATCAATGTGGTGGATCTCGCGCCGGTAACCATTGGATACATAGATGTCGCGATTCCCGTCGTTGTTAAAGTCCGCCACCAGTCCACTCCAGGACCAATCTGTTTTAAAAACGCCCAGTTGACAGGCTATATCGCTAAAGGTTCCGTTGCCATTGTTGCGCTGCATCACATTGTGCGAAACCGGCTCAAAAATGCCATTTTGTACCAAAGTCTGGTAAAGGCTGTTTGTATTGGAAACCTTTAGGCTCTTATTCCTAAAATTGGTCGCAGGCATCATGTCCACAGCGAAAATATCCACCAGCCCGTCATTGTCGAAATCGGAAATGTCGTTGCCCATGGTAAACTGCGTATTGTGCCGGAGACTTTCAGCAATGCGGTCGTCAAAGCCACCTTT
>JBILHS010000040.1:0-42824 GCA_044350425.1 Saprospiraceae bacterium
CCTGGTGGCTGATGTGCGGGACTTTGACGCGCAGCAAAATACGGTAGCCAAAACCCTTGAAGCTTTTGGCCAGATCGATGTCCTCATCGCCAATGCCGGTCTGGGCCATTTCGCGCCCATCACCACACTGACTCCGGAACAGTGGCATGAAACCATTGACACCAACCTGACAGGTGTTTTTTACAGCCTCAAAGCCGCAATGGAAGCATTGACTCAATCCAAGGGCTATTTCATTAGTATTTCTAGCCTGGCTGGCACTAACTTCTTTGCCAATGCCTCTGCCTACAATGCCAGTAAGTTTGGACTGGTAGGTTTTACCCAGGCCGTTATGCTTGATCTGCGGGAGGCCGGGATCAAATGTTCCACCATTATGCCGGGTTCCGTGGCCACCCATTTTAATAATCATGAGCCCAATCCGGCAGATGCCTGGAAAATCCAGCCTGAAGATATTGGCCAGATGGTGGTAGATCTGTTGAAAATGAACCCACGAACTTTGCCCAGCAAGATCGAGGTTAGGCCTAGTCTGCCGAAGTAAGGTGATAAGCCGGGCGGAAACAGAGTCAGCCTCAGTCCCGAATCCACCATAGGTTAGTTCGTTCTCTCTGGCACAAAGCTTCCAGGTTTCAAAAATCTGGAAGCTTTACTCCAGGGAGAACGGAATAAAAACCGTTATCACCGCTTCCCCCACTTCCCAACCAATAAGGCATCCCCACCCGAGCCCTGTTATCCACAAAAGGCTAGTGCCGCGTCCGGCCATTAAGGTGTGAATATGGCGGTCTGATTTTTCTTTTCTCTGCGTTGTTCGTCGGTTAAAATGTCCCGCATTGCGCCCTTCTCACGCCTTGATAAAGAAAAAATTTGCCTCCCCAATTCATACCTTAATAGCCGGGCGCGGCACTAGGCAGGAAATCCGAATGGGTTCCCTTTGCAATCATTATACCAGATGATTATGGTAAAAGCATTTAAAAAAGAGTCATCCCGGATTTAGCTTTTGACCTCGAAGAGGTCTAACATTGGTAGATGTTATAATTTAGCAAATGGACTCACGTTTGTAACCCATGATCCCTATCGTTGTTCATCCCTTAATATGATGAACCGCTTGCCAGAGATCTTACCATCCTCCCCTCTGAAAATCAGCATATAATTGCCCTGCGGGAATTTTCCGATTTGCATAACCTCCGCTACACCAGCTTGAACCCGGATTTCCCGGGTTAAAATCCGCTGTCCGATCGGGTTGAAAATTTCTACCCGGCCGCTAGTCAGTTCATTTCCTGCAAAAATGATATTCAGCACATCGTCTGCAGGGTTTGGTAAGAGTGTGAACTGAATTTTTCCGACATTTTTATGCTCGATTCCACCAAAAATCTGCTCAGAGGCGCTGACATTGATGGAATCGTCTACCATACCATCACAGTCATCATCCAGCCCGTTGACAATTTCCAGGGCGTTCGGATAGATGGCGCTGTTGTTGTCGTCGCAGTCGATTGCATTGGGCACATATCCTGATGGCTGTGCGCAAGCCTGAATACTTGCCGGCGCATTGCCGAAACCATCGCCATCCACATCCGCATACCAGATGGCGCCCACATTCTCGTCTATTTGCCCGTTGCAATTGTCGTCCAGGTTGTTACAAATCTCTGTGGTGCCCGGGTAAATGCTTGCATTTTGGTCGTCGCAATCATTGCTATTGGCAACAAAAGAAGCCGGTTGACTGCAGGCCGTTTGCGCATTGGCAGCATTCCCATAGCCATCACCATCAGTATCGGCGTACCAAACAGAACCTAAACCTTCATCAATAAATCCGTCACAATCATCATCCGCGTTATTGCAAATTTCGGCTGCTCCGGGATGGATCTGATTATTATTGTCATTACAATCTGTAGCATCAGTCACATAACCTGCGGTTGCTGTACAAGCCTGTATGCTGCTGGAGGGATTCCCAAAACCATCACCATCTAAATCAGCATATAAGGTCTGTGGCAGGGAAGGGAACCCAATGCTCCAGTTGTTCAAAACTCCGGCATCCTCGTAGACGTCTATTACGGTCAGCGTCCAGGTTCCGTTCGGGTTTTCCCCGTCAAAAGCGGCCAAAGGCGACAACGGTTTGTAGGTCCCGTTGTTAGTCGGCGGGCACGGGAATGTGCCGTAGTCAGCAGTGGATTCATCGTCGAAATTGATGAGCAGATCATCCTGATCTCCACAAATCGATTGCAGTAAAGTGATTTCTGTGCCCTGAGGGCTTTTCAACAAAACCGTTAAATCTGCGATCCAGATGTGGGAAATCTGGAGGTTTAAAACATTCAGGTCCACTAAAGATGTGGTCGGACTGTTGACCACAAGAGTAGAAGTGACGGTTTGCCCTGCAGGAATGGGGACAGGTATGTTGGTGCTGGCGATCACGTTCGGAAGGTCGTCAACGATACCACTGCAGTCATCATCCAGCCCGTTGCAGATTTCAACGGCATTGGGGTTAATCGAACTGTTTTGGTCATTGCAATCGGACGAATTTGTCACGGTTGGGCCGGTGTAATTGCAGCCGACATTGGCACCCCCGAAGCCGTCACCGTCCAGATCCTGAAATAAATAAGAGGGCAGGTCGCCGGAAACGATATTCGATGTGGTGCCGCTCATCGCCAGATTCCGGACGGAAGCCACTCCGTAGGCACTTGACAGGTTCGGGAAATCAGCCACCCCTGAATTGTCACCATAGGGCTGCCCGGATTCAAAATCGTAATTCGCTTTCAGCCCAGGTTCATTGCCCCCTGGATTACAAACCAGGTCTTGTTTCAACTCGTCCATGCTGCGTATCACGCTCCAAATCCTGATTTCATCCAGCGAGCCCTTGAAATTTGACCAGGCCCCGTTTTTTCCGGCACCCAGGATCATGTCTGTGGTATTATCGCCTGGCTGGGCAGAGGAGCCGCCATAAGTCTGGCTTTGGACAAAGTTTCCGTTGAGGTAAAAATGAACGGTACGATTGGCTGTCTCGCGGGTAATAGCCACGTTGGTCCATTTTCCGGGCTCCAGGTTGCCGGAGAAGACCATATCCACCGTATTGTCATAACCACAACAATCGTCTGAGTGTTTGTATCTGATCTGGCTGTTGCTCAAGCTGATGATGAATTCGCGGCCATTGAAGATCAAAGTTTGTTCTCCCTGGAGCAAGTCAGGTTTTATCCAAAAAGAAATGCTCAGATCGCCGGACAGGGCCTGGCCATTTTGCCCGATGCTGAGGTGATCATTCTCGCCATCGAAATGAACTCCCCGACGGCACGGATTCGGGTTGATGGCAATTGAAAGGGTCTGCTCGTCTGAGCTGCCACAAAGGTTGGAGGCCTTTACTTTCAAAATGCCGCCTGAGCCATTGGCATTGACCGTGATGCTTGTGGAGGTAGAACTGCCAGTCCAGCCGGAAGGTAAAGTCCATGTATAACTACTAGCTCCCGCAACTGGGGTAATCGAATAGGTCAAAGAAGTGTTCGGGCAAATCAGGAAGCCGCCAGAGATTAAGGAAGGGGTCTCTGGTGCTGCAGCGGTACAATGGACTCCCAAAGTGGCCACCTCGGAGGTGTCGCTGAGGCAGGCATTGGAGGCTATGCAGCGAAATTTGCGCTGGTCCTGTGAAATCGTCGCCGAGGGAATATCGAACGTTTCAGCATTTTGCCCGGGGATATTTGAATACGTTGCGCCACCATCAATGCTTTCCTGCCAGACATAGGTTGTTGGGCCACCACCATGCGCAACAACGATGGAAAACTGGATCGAAGTACCTTCTGTGACCGTCTGGGAAACAGGCTGCGACGTGATAGCAACCACCACAGGCGCTACCGCAAAGATTTGCGCAGCGGTTTGATTACCGCAGGCATCTGTGCCTGTTACGCTGACATTACCCGATGCGACCGCAGGTTTTACAAAGATCATGTTTCCAAAATTCACCACTGACCAGCCGGCCGGGGTTGTCCAACTCCAAAAGGCGATGTTCGGGTTAGGCGTTACAAAATACGTATAATAGTTATCAACGCAGGGTGCTACAGGTCCGGTGATATTGCTCAAAGTTTGATTGGGGCAGGGCAAAGTCAGGTTCGCAGGGACGCTGGATTTAAGGTCACAGCCGTTCGAAACGTAACATTTGAATAGCCAGCCATTTTGTGCACTGGTAGCCACTGTAAAACTGTAGGTGTCATTGGTTGCACCTGCAATTTCAGAAAAAGTCGCACCGCCGTCAGTGCTTCGATACCACTGATACGACAGGTTGTTGCCCGAAGCGCTCAGGGTGAAAGTTGCCGAACCTCCGATGGAAACGGATTGGTTGGCAGGATGGTTTGTGATCGTTATGTCACCGTTTAAACAGTTCGGGCAATCCGTAATGTCAAGTGTGGAGAGGCTGGTATTGGCACCATTTTGCAGGAGACCATGATTTTCGTTGCTCGTTTTATCGGTAAACACATTGGTTCCGGCAGAGCATATGCCACAATCCTGACTGCTAACGGGGTAGTAAGCAAGTAAGCCAGTTTCGTTGCCTTCTAGGGTGCAGTTCATCTTTTCATTGAGCTCGACGGCACTACGCGAGACGTTCCAGATGCGGATCTCGTCCATGTTGCCGCCAAAATTCAGTCCCCCGCAAACGATATTGCCCAGCGTGATCTTTGCCGGATTATTAAAATTCTGGTTGGAAAAAACGCTCAGGTCCAAAACGCCATCTATGTAGAAACGCAGCGTCGTGCCCTGGCGAACAAAGGCGATATGATGCCAGCTGCCGTTTGCCAGCGTGTTGTTTGTACCGGTATTATTCAGATAACCACTGCAGGTATTGGAAGTGGAAAATTCTGCTCTGAGTCGCCCCTGATCAATGAAAAAATTCCAAAAATTATCGCAGTTGCAGATCGGCCGTTTACCGATGATGACACAGTTGCTGTCAGTCGTTTGTACCCACATTTCGATGGTGAATTCGCCGGCCCCAAAATTGCCCAGATTCTCGTTCTGGATCTCCACCTGATCGTCTACGCCATCCAGACGCAGTGCGTTTGCTTTTACTACAGGGGTTCCATTGGTTTCAATATTAAAATCAGCATTGGAAACATCAAAAAAGATATTTCCCTCGGCCTCTATTTTGATTCGGGATTTATTGGAACAGATCCCGGCCGGCAGGGTAATGGTTTCCGAGCCATCATTCGGAGTATTTGCTACCAGAACATAGTCATAATGGTAGCCTCCGTCCAAAGAGAGGCTGATCTTCACCGTTTGGCAATTGACGATGGCATTGTTGGTATTGGCCACTTCCCAGGTGATGGTCTTGCTGCTGCCGGCTTGCCAGGTAACACAGGTATTCGGATTGGTGACCAAAAAAGGCCCTGCGGTACCATCCACTTCAAAGCTAACCTGCTCGTGCGTCGTCCCCCCGGCACCCGGGTGGTTATCGCGGACATACATCCGGTACTTAATGTTGCGGGAATAGGTCGGGAGGCGTTCGTTTACCGATGTGGTGTTCGATAAAAGGTCAGACAGCTGCGGGATCGTGCGGCGGGGGGAGCTCGAAGGATTGAAGATCCTGGCAATCGGTACGTTCCCGTCGGCCGGGGTAGGGGGTGTCTGAATGGAAATGGTAGAGGATGTGAAGTCAATATTCCGGATGTTGACCTGCTCCCAGGAATAGGTCAGGTCATCTCCGTCCACATCGCTTGCAGTGCCCACGAGTTCGAAAGGCGTGGAAATCGGGATGAAAAAACCACTGGCAGGTACGGTAGAAGTGGGAACATGATTGCCCGTTTTCAGGGTTTTGTAGCAAGTTTGAGCGTTGATATGATTGGTCATTTCGATCTGCGAATAGACCCCGAAGTAATTCTCATCGCCGACGGGCAGGATATTGTCTACGCCACAGATGTTGGCATAAGACATGATGGTAGTGCCTGACCCGTATTCGTTCGTTCCGAATTGCCCGTTGTTGGAGGGCCCGCAACTGGTCCAGGTATGGTTAGCATCAAACTGGTGCCCGATCTCGTGGGCGGTGACTCTCAGGCTCCAAAATGCGCTAAAATTCCAGGCCTTGTAGTCGCCGCAAATGGTGGGTTTGCCAGCCGCACAACAAGCGCCGGTGACGAAGATCAGGCCCACATCGAAACCTTCCTGACCGATGAGCTGGTTGATCACCGCAATGTTTTCATTGGCGGCTTCTCCCCCCCCTAAAGCAGTAAAAGGATCGGTAGCTGCGCTTACAAAAACGATGTTATCCTGTTTAACCGGCAGGACAAACCGAACGGACAAGTCCCGCTCATAGATCACATTCAGTTGACCTAAAAATGCAACCAGTGCGGAAAGTGCCTGCGACTTGGTGGTCCATCCATAATTTTGAGAAAGCTGACCTGGAATTGTCATGGCCAGTCTGAAAACGCGCAGAACGTCGCCTGTTTCATTCGGGCCGGGCTTCAGGTTTTTATGTTCAGGGTGGGAGGGAGCGATCGAGCCTTCCCAAAGGCAGTTGAAGGGTTTTTGCAGTGCGGGGTCGTCTTTCCCCCAATAACTGAGGTAAATAGAGGCAGAATTTTTCAGGACTTTACGGATGTATACCTCCTGTCCAAACTGATGCGCGGTGAAAAATGCGCCGAACTCATCCGGGCTTACCGACATACGTCCGCAGGCAAAGGGATCATCAACGCCCTTCAGAATATAGGTTTTGATCTCCGGGAATTTTGCAGCCAACTCTGGCTCCATTAGGGGACTTTCCCAGATCTCAAACTTTTGAAAACTGCCGTCCGGCAGCGGCAAATCAACCATGGCAGTTACACTGCGCGGGTCACTGATTTCTTTCCGGGCGGTTTTGCCGAGGCTTTGCATCGTCGCAACATCCAGCTGCAGGAGGACACCTTTTTCGAGGTCCGGCAGATCAGGGATGTGGTCTGCTTTTGACAGGTTTTGAATCAAAGGGGCCGGCAACCAAAGTTTGGTTTGAGCCTGGCTTACCTTTGCAGAAAATACAAAGACGATTAGAAGTGCGATTTTGGGGGCTGATTTTATTTGAGAAAACACAGCAAAACACGAGCCTAAAGAAGCGTGATTGAATTTCATGTATCTGAAAACAGAGGATGTATATTTTAGATTCCAGGGCAAAGATGTTTGATTTTCTAACCATTATTCCAGGCAATGTTCCGGACTTTTTGGATCGGGGAAAAGAAGGTGAAACTTTACCTTGATAAAAATGTTTGCAATCCCGATAAAAGCGGTAAGCCAGTAGATTTTGTCTACAAACCATCGGGTACCCCAAACCATTCATTAAATTCTCCATGGAAATAGGAATAGATAGTTTTGCCGCCATGATGAGCGGCAATGCCAGCAGGTCGATCAGTGATGCTGAAGCATTGGCTCAATTGCTGACCAGAATTGAACATGCAGACCGTTCAGGACTAGACATTTTTGGCATTGGAGAGCACCACCGAAAAGGATTTCTGGATTCAGCGCCAACCCTTATTCTGGCTGCTGCTGCTGCCCGTACGGAGCACATCCGGCTCACCAGTGCGGTGACGGTGCTGAGTGCAGCAGATCCTGTTCGGGTTTATCAAAATTTTGCAACGCTGGATCTAATTTCTCGTGGTCGGGCAGAAATGGTGGTAGGCCGTGGTTCATTCATCGAGGCATTTCCCTTGTTTGGATTTCGCCTGGAGGATTATGATGCCTTGTTTGCTGAAAAACTTGATCTTTTGCTTCAGATCCGGGACCAGGAATTTGTCACCTGGTCGGGCAAATTCCGTGCTCCTCTAAAGCAGCAGCCTGTTTATCCCAGATCCTTACAAACGCCTATGCCGATCTGGTTGGGGGTAGGGGGCACCCCCGAATCCTTTATCCGGGCAGGAGCGCTAGGACTCCCTCTGATGGTGGCAGTGATCGGAGGAGAAACCCACCAATTCCGTCCTTTGATCGATCTTTATCGCGAGGCAGGAAAACAGGCCGGTTTCGGACCGGAACAATTGAAAGTGGGTTTGCACTCACTGGGCTACGTCGCGAACAGCACGCAGGAGGCCATGGATGATTTTTATCCCGGTTATGCTGAAGCGATGACGAGGGTAGGCAAAGAACGTGGCTGGGCTCCTATGACCAGGGCACGTTTTGAGGCTCAGACAGGTCCCAGAGGTGCTTTGCTGGTGGGCAGCGCAGAAGATGTAGCGGCAAAAATCCTCCGGCATTCTGAAGCGCTGGGCGGCATTTCCCGGCTTACTTTTCAAATGGATACCGCTGAAGTGCCCCATGAAAAATTGATACAGGCTATCGAATTGATCGGGTCGAGAATCAAGCCCATCCTCAACGCACCAGCGTAACATCCCCTTTCAGAAACAACACTTGCCCGTCAATAAACTCCACCTCTGCCACCCAGACAAAGACTCCCGGGTTCATTGGATTCCCGCGGAAGTTGCCGTCCCAGCCGGAAGGTTCATGGTTGGTCTGGATGTTGTTTGTCTGAAAAAGCTGCTCGCCCCAGCGACTGAATATTTTCAGATAAAGGATCTGTTTTACAGAGGCGTCTGAGAAGATGGTAAAAAAGTCGTTGTCTCCGCTGTCGTTCGGATGGAACACATTTGGTACGTAGATATGCCTTCCGGGACGAAGTGTAAAACATACCTCGTCCCAGGCCTGGCAGCCATCTATACTGGTCACCAGTACCGTTTCACAACCGCTTTCCAGGGGGACAAACTGATATTGATAACAATCTGCACACTGGGCCGATCCGCCTGTGCCTGACCAACTGTAGTCCTGAATCTGACCGGATGGTACATTGGTTTGGGCCATGAGTACCAATTCGTCCCCCAGGAAGAAAATCTGATCCAGCCCGAGATCTACCTCGATGGGCAATTCCGTGTCAACCGTTTCCACAGCTACCGCCGTGCATCCCCGTGCATCGGTGGCAGTAACGGTATAATCGCCCATCACCAGGGCCGAGATTGAAGGGCCCGACTGGCCGGTGCTCCAGGTAAAAAGATAAGGTGCAACACCGCCGGAGGCTGTAGTATAAAGGATGCCATTGGCTACTTGCGGACAGGAAACCGGTTGGGAATTTGGGTCAACAGACAAAGGCATTGGTTGCCCTACCCAAACCTGCAAGGCGCCAGTACATTGGTGCGTATCGGTGATGCTAAGTCCATACCAGCCTGAAGGCAATCCGGTGATCTGTGCCGTGGTGTGACCATTTTGCCAGGTAAAAGTATAGGGCGGTGTTCCACCAGATGGACTGCCCCAGGCCTGACCTGTGGCAGCACCGAAGCAATCTGCCTCCAGGGCCTGAACACTTCCACTTATTGCTGTGGGTTGACCCAGGCTTGTGGAATTGGTATGGGTGCAACCATGGGCGTCAGTGACAGTTACCTGGTAGCTGCCGGCAGAAAGTTGCTGAGCTGAAGCTCCGGTTTGGCCATTTTGCCATTGAATGTTATAAGGTGGTGTTCCGCCATTTGGCTGGATGATGGCCATGCCGTTGGCCCCGCCAAAACAGTCGGGATCCTGGGCTGTAATGCCTGAAAGGATCGCAGTGGGTGTGATCACAATTGCACTGGCGGATGCAGTACATCCCAGTGCATCGGTTGTGGTCACCGAATAAGGACCTGCCTGGAGTCCGCTCATAGAAGTTACTGTTTGGCCATTGCTCCATTGGTATTGATAGGGTGCTTGTCCGCCGCTCGATTGGATTGAAACGGCGCCGTCGTTTCCGCCAAAACAGGCAGTTTCTACCGGTATGGCGGTCGAAACGAGCAGGGCTGATTGGTCCACGGATGCCCATTGTACTACCGTGCAACCATGGGTGTCTGTGGTGGTAACGGTATAGGTTCCTGCGCTTAGTCCAGCAATCTGTGTCGTGGTTTGCCCGTTGCTCCAAAGAAAATAATAGGGCCCGGTCCCTCCTGTGCTCTGGACACTGGCCGTAGCATTGTCGTCGCCAAAACAGGAGACCGTACCAGCCAGCGTATTTGCGACCAATAGGTCTGGGGCCTGAATATTACCGGTTGCTGTTGCAGAGCATCCATGCGCATCTGTCAAAGTTACAGTATAAGGACCAGCACTCAAGCCACCTGCCTGAGCGCCGGTTTGTCCGGTGCTCCATAGGAAAGTATAGGGGCTGGTGCCTCCGCTTGCCGAAGCTGTGGCGGTGGCATCGTTTCCTCCAAAACAGGAAGCCGCACCCCAGTTTGCCGCGGGTACGATTGCAAGAGGCTCACCGATGCTGCCAGAAGTACTGGCCGAGCACCCATGTGCATCCGTGACCGTCACAAAATAGCTTCCAGCAGATAGTCCGCTGATCTGTGCCGTGGTTTGTCCGGTGCTCCATAGGAATGTATATGGGACAGTGCCTCCAGTGACGCTAGCTGTGGCGATGGCATCATGAGCGCCAAAACAAGAAGTGGCTCCGCCGTTTGCTGAAGTGGATAATCCAGTTGGTGTAGCGACGTTGGCGGAAGCGCTGACGGTACAGCCTTGGAGGTCCGTGACTGTCACAGTGTAGTTGCCGGCAGTTAGTCCAACAATCTGCGCAGTGGTTTGTCCCTGATTCCATGCAAAATCATAGGGCCCTGTGCCCCCGTCGGCGAGGGCGGAAATAACGGCATCAGACCCGCCAAAGCAGGACACCGCGGTCGCCGTTGAACTAAGGGATACTGCCGCAGGTGTAGTGATTGAGGCCGATGCGGTGACCGTGCAGCCCTGCGCATCTGTGACGGTGAGTAGGTAATTTCCTGCTGAAAGCCCTTGCAAAGTATCGATGGAGGCACCATTTTCCCAGGAATAAACATAAGGGTAAGTTCCGCCCGTTGCGGTCGCAATGGCCTGTCCATTGGCTCCTCCAAAACAGGTGACGGGCACTAAAACCATACCGGAAATCAGCTGAGGGGGGGCTTCATTTACGGTCACTGAACTCGCGGCGCTGCATCCTCGGGCATCTGTAATGGTGACCTGGTAATCTCCAGCTGCTACACCCGTTAACATTTGGTCAGTACTTCCATTATTCCAAGCATAATTATATGGAGCCTGGCCCGAAAATACCTGCGCCTCCACACTGGTATTGCCCATTCCATAACAAAGCACATCCGATCCGTAAGCGGACACCAGCAACGCCGGTAATTCTGTCAGACGAATCACTTGTGATACGACCCTGCAATTAGGCACTGCGAGGTTAGCCGTTGCTGAAGCGACCAGTAATCGGTATTCGGACCCGTTCAGCGGATCCGGAACGTTCCACACGCTCGAATCGGCGCCCGGAATATCTTCCCAGCTGCCATTTGCCAGGATCTGCCACTGATAGGCAGTGGATGGAAAAGGCGAATTAAGCATCTGAGCTTCGAGTGCTACACTACTTCCTGCACAAAACCAAAGCGTATCGGGTGCCAGTAATGCTGGTCCACAGGCGCGGAATGAGATGTTATCAATTGCAAGGTCATTGCCATAACCGCCGGGTGCATTGTTGCGCATACCCAGTAATAATGATGTTTGTCCGGGCGCGGTGGTAAATGAGAATCGTACGGTATGCCACTGCTCATCATTGGGGATGTCGCCAGTTTCGCAATACGCTACCTGATCGATCATAAAACTGAGGTCAGGTTTTATGGATTGCGGGAATTGCTTTTTGAAAATATTGATCACATCCACCGAAAACTCATACAGGGTGTTTTCACATACCGCCACGGGTTGCTGAAAAAATAGCCCCGGTGGGTAACTTGCATTGACCACCATCATATAGCCGTCGGGTTCCGGTCCGTTGTCTTCTATCTTGATCCAAACATCGGGTGCAAACCAACCCCAGGGTGCAGTATGGTTGGTAATGGAGTAATACCCATCGTTGGGTGGAGGATTGGTTTGATAAATGTAACCGGGCGCCAGTCCAGGATTGATCTGAACCACATTGGGGAATCCTGAGCCAAAATCTCCGTTTGGGTAAATGTTATCTCCCAGGGAACCGTGGCAGGTACTGGTACAAGTGCCTATTTGACCGGATTGAGCGGTTGCTCCAATAAGCTGGAATAACCACAATAAAATGACGGGTAAAAATTGCTTCAATTCATGTTCGTTTTAAAAAGATCTGCAAAACTTGACACAAATCTATAGGGCTCAAAGTACCGCATTTCGCAGGATAAAAAAGAACTATTGCAATTAAAAATATGAATTCTGCCGGAGCAGCAAAATTAAAATTCAGGAGCATACATCAGCATTGTGTCCGGAATCAGACTACTGGACATTTTGACGTTGGACACTAGACACAATTCTGTAAGTGCATGATTTTCAATTTTTTAGAGTGCAAGTCCAACGTCTATTGTCAAAATGTCCAGTAGTCTGGTCCGGAATTCATCCTTCTGAAAAACAAACTCAAATCCAATAACTTCCCCTGGTTTCATCCCCAAAAACCTCCGTAAACACCGTCTCTTGCGGCAAATCCAGATATGGATACACTACCTTAGATAGATAAAGTCCCTGAGGATGCGCCCCGGTAATAATACGCGGTGTCTTTTTATCGCGCAGATGGCCTTCAAAAGCCGATACACTCATCCGTCCGGTGCCAATCTCCAGCAGGCGGCCTACGATGATCCGGATCATGCCGGTCAAAAACCGGTTGGCACTGATTTGAAACCGTATGCGATCTCCGCTGGAATCAACCCACAAATGGGCGGCACTGACCCGGCAGATCGTATGTTTGAAACTTGCGGGCGATTTGCAAAACGCGTAATAGTCCTCGTACTGTGGCAATAGATCCACTGCCGCTTTCATAGCGGAAAGATCCAGATCCATGTCAGCATATAAGGCACTTCCGGCTTGTAAAAAAGGGTCTTTTCGCCGATGTATAAAATAATCATAACTGCGCTGTATTGCATCAAAACGAGCATTGGCCCGATCGTGGACAGGAAGGATAGAAAAAACGCTGATATCCGCAGGCAAGGCCCGGTTGAGCTTAAACAGCAGTCCTTCTAAGGCAGATTCCTCCAAATCTGAATGAAAAAAATACTGACTGGCGTGAACGCCGGCATCTGTGCGGCCACAACCGTTGACGGAGGTAGGGGTTTTCAGAATTTTTTTTAGAGCGGCCTCGATCACTTCCTGAATGGACAATGCATTGGGCTGCCGCTGCCAGCCGTGATAATTGAGCCCGTGATAGGCGATATGGAAGAAGTAGCGTTGGATGTTTTTTTGGGGTAAAACTAGTGGATTAGAAGGTGGTGGCGTAGATTTGTTCAATGCTTTTCAATTTGCCAAAGCTTTCATCCAATTTCCTCGTACTTTTGAAGTATACTTGTTAGGGTGGCCCTATCCACATCGCTGACAAGCGCTAAGCAAAAATAGCTGAAAGCGTCACATTCCCAATCACGGCAATTCGGAATTAAACTGAAATAACCATGGCAAAAGGAAAACAGGAGTCTCAACCTGGCGCGCCAATGCCGCCGCCCGTTTCGTTGCGTTGGCTTTACATCATTTTTTTTTTGATCGCAGGTGTTTTTTTGTGGAGTAACCGGGAAACTGCGAGAGAAACCAACTGGAGCGAATTCAATGAAAAAATGCTGCAACCGCGCGATGTGTCCAAGATTGACATTGCCGATAATGAGGAAGTCAGGGTCTTTATCAAACCCGACAGACTCGGTAAGGGACAGTATCAAAACGTTGCAAAAGGGATGTTTGGCGCTACAAATCCCGGACCTCATTATTATTTCCGGATTGGGTCAGTAGAAGTATTTTCACGGCAATTGGAAGCTGCCCAGTCGGGTTTTGCACCGGAAGAAAAAGTTGCTGTGCTGTATAGCAAGCGGGATGATTGGTGGTCTACCATTCTAATGTGGTTGTTTCCATTGATCATACTGGTGTTTATATGGTCCTTTATGATCAGGCGAATGACCCGTGCGGGCGCCGATGGCCCGGGAGGCTCCATATTTACTTTTGGAAAATCGAAAGCCGTGTTGTTTGATAATGGAAGTGTCAGTCCCATCACCTTTAAAGATGTAGCGGGGTATGAGGAAGCGAAAGCGGAGATCATGGAAGTGGTGGATTTTTTGAAGAACCCGATTACCTACACCCGGTTGGGCGCCAGGATCCCCAAAGGTATTCTGCTGGTGGGCCCCTCTGGCACTGGTAAAACGCTGATGGCCAAAGCCGTAGCTGGAGAGGCCGGCGTTCCGTTCTTTTCGTTGTCGGGGTCGGAATTTGTCGAGATGTTCGTAGGGGTAGGTGCCTCACGGGTGCGTGATCTGTTCGATCAGGCAAAGCAAAAAACGCCCTGTATCATTTTTATTGACGAAATCGATACGGTCGGCAGAGTCCGCGGTAAGGCTGCTTCGTACCAGGTCAACGACGAGCGCGAGAGCACACTCAACCAGTTGCTGACCGAAATGGACGGTTTCGATCCCAATACCGGCATCATTGTAATGGCGGCTACTAACCGGGCGGATATTCTCGACCCCGCCTTGCTCCGTCCCGGCCGATTCGACCGGCATATCTACCTCGAACTTCCAAACAAACCCGAGCGGGAGGCGATTTTTCAGGTGCATCTCAAACCCCTGACGCTGAAGCCTGGCATCGATGCCAGCATGCTTGCCGCACAAACTCCCGGTTTCTCCGGCGCTGACATTGCCAATATATGCAATGAAGCCGCACTCATTGCCGCCCGAAATAAAAAAGAAGGGATTGAGCTGGCTGATTTCTACAGCGCCATAGACCGGATCGTGGCCGGACTGGAGAAAAAAACAAAGCTGATCACTCCGAAGGAGAAGCAGGTAATCAGCTACCACGAAGCCGGACATGCGCTGGTGGGCTGGATGCTCGAGCATGTCGACCCTTTGGTTAAAGTCTCCATAATCCCCAGGGGGAAATCACTCGGGAGTGCCTGGTACTTGCCGGAAGAGCATCAAATACTAACAAAATCCCAGTTGTTCGAGCGACTGTGTGTCATGCTTGCCGGACGAGCTTCTGAATCGCTTATTTTCAATGAAATATCCTCAGGGGCGCTCGACGATCTGGAGAAAGCGACCAAACAAGCCTACACCATGATCGCCGATCTCGGCATGAGCGAGCGGATGAAAAACATCAGTTTTTATGACTCCACTGGTATGCGAGATGCGTCATTCCAAAAACCGTACAGTGAAGAAACCGCCCGACTGATTGATGAAGAAGTACGCAAATTGTTTGATGAAGCATTTGACAAAACCACCGCGATCCTGACAGAGCACCGATCCAAATTGGAAAAACTGGCAGAGATGCTCCTTCGGAAGGAAGTCGTCGAGCAAGAGGACCTCGAAAAAATTCTGGGTAAAAGACCTGATTTTGACGGCGCTTCATAGGGAAAGCGAACGCCGGCTTACTCAGCTGGCGCAAAGGGTGCAAGTTCAGGTGTTCCCTCAATGCCCTCCAAACAATTTCCGTTAAAGGCTGTTTAGTGGACTTCACTGCCAGGAAGCTTGGCATTGGTTTGATCCAGTTTTTATAGGTTCAAATACATCCTTCCCGGCATTTCCATCCAATTCAAGACCTTTGCTCCATGGCAAAAAAGAAGGAATCAAACCCTCCGGATCAGGCTTTCGTAAACCCGATCGACAAAGACAAAGTGGCCGAAAACCCCGGCCTGCTGCCCTATGCACACACGGCTGGTGGCGCAGTCATACGCCCCGAGGATAAAGGCCGCATCCGTGGAAACGCTATGACGGCTATGTACGACCAGACCGACCGGCAGATGGAGCAACTCCGTAAACAAATGGAAACGCTCGTGAACCAGGCGAAGTCGCTCAATTCCCGTATGGAAGTCTCTGAAGCCATTTATCAGGCTGATATTCCTTTCCAGCCAGTGATCCATCACCGTTATCACCTTTATCAGCGCAAATCGGACGGTACGCACCTGCTTTCTATGATCGCGCCTAGTGAATGGGGACGAAAAGCGCCGTACGAGCATCTGGCGAGTGTGCGCTTGTTGGGCGACCATACCTGGGAAGTTTTGTATGATGTATGATGTATGAACTATAATGTATGGGGTTGATGGCATGCTAGTTCATACATCATATTTCATACATCATAGTTCATACATCATACATCATACATCATACATTATACATCATACCTATTACCTTTGCGACTTCCTGTGCCAAGTTTTTGAACGTAAAGATTGGCTTTGGGCCTAGAGTTCCAAATAATACTTGGAACTAAACCATAATATTCCAGGTTTAACCTGAATATCATGCCCGGAGCCGCCAAATCACCAGATCCACCTATAAACACATCCACCCATCCATGGAACTTTCCGCTCGCTACACCCCCTCCGAAATTGAAGAACGCTGGTATGCTCACTGGGAAGGCAGGGGTTATTTTCGCTCTGTACCTGACGAACGCGAGCCGTTCAGCATCGTCATTCCGCCGCCCAATGTGACGGGAGTGTTGCACATGGGGCACATGCTCAACAATACCATTCAGGATATTCTGATCCGGAAAGCGCGTCTGGATGGCAAAAACGCCTGCTGGGTGCCGGGGACGGATCATGCGAGCATTGCCACAGAGGCCAAGGTGGTGCGTTGGTTGCGGGAGGAGAAAAAGCTCCGAAAGGTGGACCTGAGCCGCGAAGAGTTCATGGAGTACGCCTATCAGTGGAAAGATAAATATGGCGGTATTATCCTGCATCAGCTGCGCAAACTCGGCGCTTCCTGCGACTGGGATCGCACCGCTTTTACCATGGATAAGGGTTATTATGCGGATGTGATCCAGGTATTCATTGATCTGTACAAAAAGGACAAGCTGTACCGTGGTTTGCGCATGGTGAACTGGGATCCTGAAGCCAAAACCGTCTTGTCTAGTGAAGAGGTGATCCACGGCGAAGAAAATGCCCAACTTTACCACATTCAATACAAAGGTGTGGATGGTGGCGCAGGTGTGACCATTGCAACGCAACGTCCGGAAACTATTTTTGCCGACGTCGCCATCGCGGTGAATCCCAAAGACCTACGCTACACCGACCTGGTTGGCAAGCAGGTATTGATCCCGCTCATCGACCGTCCCATCCCGGTGATCGCCGATGATTACGTGGACATTGAATTTGGTACCGGTGCCTTGAAAATCACTCCGGCGCACGACCCCAATGACTATGAAGTGGGGCAGCGCCATCATCTGGAAGTGATTGATACCCTTGCGGATGATGGCAAACTGAATGACAAATGCACCTTTTTGCCTGTCGTCGGTTTGGATCGTTTTGAGGCCCGCAAACAAATGAAGGGCTTTCTGGAAGACAGTGGTAGCCTGATAAAGATCGAAGACTATAAGACTAATATCGGTCGCTCGGAGCGAACCAACTCTGTAGTAGAACCCAAACTTTCACTCCAGTGGTTTGTCAAAATGACGGATCTGGGCGCGCCTGCGCTCAAAGCAGTGATAGATGAAGAAGTGAAGTTTTACCCGCCGCACTTCCAGAACTTATACCGAAACTGGATGGAAAACCTCCGCGACTGGTGCATTTCCCGGCAGCTTTGGTGGGGACAACAGATTCCGGCGTGGTACCTGAAAAGTGAAGCACTGAGTCAGGAAACGCATGTATTTGTAGCAGCTACAGCTGAAGAAGCACTCCTGAAGGCGCAGGAAGCCACCGGCAACAAACAACTGACCCTTCAGGACCTCCGTCAGGATGAAGACGTACTTGACACTTGGGCCTCTTCCTGGCTTTGGCCGATCTCTGTGTTCGATGGCTTCAAAAAGCCGGACGGCGAAGTATCCTATTATTACCCTACCAATGTATTGGTGACGGGTTGGGATATCATCTTTTTCTGGGTGGCGCGTATGGTCATGGCCGGCTACGAATTCCGGGGTGAAAAGCCTTTTAAAGCCGTGTATTTTACCGGTATGGTGCGCGACAAACAGCGGCGCAAGATGTCCAAGTCACTCGGCAACTCACCGGATGCCTTGCAATTGCTCGAAGATTTCGGAGCAGACGGCGTACGCTACGGACTGATGTCGAGTGCGGCCGCCGGTGGCGATATTTTGTTTGACGACAAACTCTGTGAAAACGGACGCAATTTCTGCAACAAACTCTGGAATGCTTTGCGCCTGGTTAAAGGTTGGCAGGTGACGGAAGTAGCTGAAAACGAAGATATTGTCAAGAAAAATGCATTGGCGGTTCGATGGTTGAATCATAAATTTGAGCAGACGCTGGAGCAAGTGGAATCCGATTTTGAGCAATTCCGCCTCAGCGAAGCCTTGTTGAGCCTTTACTCCTTTATCTGGGACGATTTCTGTGCCTGGTATCTGGAAATGGTGAAGCCGGGCTACGAACAACCCATTGATCGGGAAACCTATGAGGCTACCCTGGAAATTTATTCCAAAATCATGGTGGCCCTGCATCCTTTCATGCCGTTTGTGACCGAAGAGATCTGGCATCAACTGCTCAACCGTGCGGACGGTGATGATGTTTGTGTGCAGCAATACCCCAAGGCGGCAGCGTTTGACATCGATCTGATCAACAAAGTTGAATCAGCCAAGACGATTATCACAGGAATTCGTGAGGTGCGCAATCAGAACCAGGTCAAACCACGCGATCCATTGGCTGTAACTGTACAGGACAGTGCGACAGCCCGAACACTTTTTGCCCAGGAAGGGCTTCGGGAAATGCTGATGAAAATGGCCGTGCTTGACACGCTTGAATTGTCCGCCGAGGAACCCGCCAATGCCAAATCGTTTATTTCCGGCACAGACAAGTTCTTCATCGTCCTCAATCAAACCATCGACATAGAAGCTGAGCGCAAAAAAATAACAGAAGAATTGGAGTACCAGCGTGGTTTTATACGTTCTATCGAAGGCAAATTGTCCAATGAGCGCTTCGTAGCCTCCGCCCCGGCAGCGGTAGTAGACAACGAACGCAAGAAATTGGCAGACGGCCTCTCCCGCGTCCAAATGCTCGAAGAAAGCCTTTCTAAACTATGATGTATGATGTATGATGTATAATGTATGATGTATAATGTATGATTTGTTACCACCTTGAAGCCTGATGTTTGTTGCATGATGCAAGGCAAAGTGAACCTTAAATATCATAGTTCATACATCATAGTTCATACATCATACATCATACATCATACATCATTCATAATCCATACCTTTGTTGAGATGCGGTATGTTTTAATTATAGGGGTATTTGTTGGTTTGCTGTTTCTGCGCTGCGCGCGAGAGGTGATCATTGATTTGCCGGAACAGCCCGCAAAGTTGGTTGCGGTGTGTCATTTTACGGATGGGCAAAACTTCCGGCTGAAGGTTTCTTCGAGTCAGGCGGTAAATGATGGAAGTGAGCCGGTGTTTTTAACCTCGATGGTGGATGCGAGGCTTTCCGTAAATGGCCAGTTTTTTGATCGTCTGAAACCGGATACTACTGTCACGAATGAAATCACCTATTGGATTAGCAACCGAACTCAGACAGCTGAATCTGGTCAGGATTATTCGCTTTCAGTTAGGGTACCTGGTTATCTGCAGATTCAATCTTCCAGTAAAATTCCTGCAATGGCAGACCTTGAACCAATTGTTTTGGGAGGCGGCGACATTTCTGTCATCCCCCTTGCAGATGGGATGAGCGAATTGCGGGTGCCGCTGGAGCTCCGGGTCAAATCATTGCCTGCCAAAGACCATTTTTTTGCGTTTAACCTCACCCATGAAACGGAAGTTTATGAAACGCTCGTACCGCCGATACTCGATTTCACGGAAGAAGGGCAGACGAACTTTCTTACAGACGGTCGCACCTTCTCCTTGCTTCATGACATTCCAGAACCGGTGGTTCTGATCAATGAGAATTATTGGGCAGAGGATCTACGGGTACTTTATCTGGTGGCCCGAATTCCTTTTGACCCGAAGCATGAACGCCCACGACGAATTTTCATTGAGTGGCGCACGCTTTCAGAACAGTTTTACCGTTATCATCTTTCACTTTCACGACAAGGCAGTAACCTGCCTTTCAGCGACCCCGATGCGGTTTACAACAACATCGTGGGTGGATATGGCAACTTTTCGGGTTATGCTGATACGATCTACACGGTGCCGCTCCCAAATTTTTAGTCTAAACTATCCAGATCCAGTCTACTTTATGCCACTTTGCTAATACGCGCTCAAATTTTTGAAGCGCCGCTTGTGCTTTGCCGTTCACCCTTCCTACTTTTGCGGCACGTTTTTTTAGAGAACATTTAAATATCATAAACGCTCGCGCTTCGTGGGCGGGAAAAGCCTTAACTAATGAGTAAAATAACTGTAGTGGGCGCCGGCAACGTGGGCGCAACCTGCGCCAATGTGTTGGCACACGCAGACACCGTGAATGAGGTAGTACTCATTGACATTCAGGGAAACATGGCAAAGGGTAAAGCCCTCGATATGTGGCAGCAAGCACCCATTGATGGCTATTCGACCCGCGTAACTGGCGGCGATGATTATGCCCTTACCGCAGGTTCTGATATCGTGATCATAACAGCTGGTATCCCTAGAAAGCCAGGTATGAGCCGGGATGATCTGATCGCTACCAATGCGAAGATCGTGGTTTCTGTAACAGAAAATATCCTGAAACACACTAAAAACCCGATCATTATCGTAGTGTCCAATCCATTGGATGTGATGACCTATGCTTGCTGGAAGGCTTCCGGACTTTCTGACAAACGGGTGATCGGTATGGCCGGCGTATTGGATACCGCACGGTACCGTGCGTTTCTGGCAGAAGCACTGGACGTTTCTCCAAAGGACATACAGGCTGTCCTGATGGGTGGACATGGTGACACCATGGTTCCATTGCCTCGCTACACCACAGTAAGTGGAATTCCAGTGACGGAAATGATCCGCAAAGACAAACTTGATGCCATCCTGGAGCGCACCAAAGTAGGTGGTGGCGAACTGGTTAACCTGATGGGAACTTCTGCCTGGTATGCACCAGGTGCAGCGGCTGCTCAAATGGCTATTTCTATTTTGAAAGATGAAAAGCGGATCTTCCCATGCTGTGTGCGGCTGAACGGCCAGTACAAACTGAAGGATATTTTCGTAGGCGCTCCGGTTAAACTGGGAAAAAGAGGTGTTCAGGAGATCATCAAACTTCGTTTGAAGAAAGACGAATTGGCGCTTTTACATAAATCTGCGGAAGCCGTTAAAGAAGTAGCGGATGCTTTGGACGCAATGAAACTTGTTTAATAGTTCAGTACAAATAAGGGCAAGTTGCAAGTCAGATCTCCAATACATTATGGAGTTCAATGCTCGCAACTTGCCTAATTAAAACTAAAAAAATCAGAAACAAAAAAATGCAAGCACCAGCCTTTTGGAATGAAATGGTTTCCGCAAAAAACGGAGAGACCCTGTCTGAAATGGCTGAGCAGCAGCCAGTCATGCTGGTTTTTTTGCGATTTTTTGGGTGCTCTTTTTGCCGGGAGGCGATCAGTGATATTGCGAAGCACCGGGCGGTTTTTGAATCCAAAGGATTCAGGGTCGCCTTTGTACACATGGCGCAAAACGCTTCAATCGCAGAAAAGTTCTTTAAAAAATATAAACTCTATCCTGTTGATCACATCGCTGATCCTGAAAAGCGTTTTTACAGGGCTTTTGGGCTTGGAAGGGGTACACCCCAGCAACTTTTTGGGCTAATGAACTGGATCCGTGGCTTTCAGGCCTCCATTCTTGAAGGACATGGCGCGGAACTCGAAACGGTCGAACTGGGAGATGGATTCCAGATGCCGGGTGTGTTTGTATTGCACAAAGGTGAAATTATCCGATCGTTCATTCACACACACGCACACGATCGTCCGGATTACGAAGAGATTTGCCAGATTTGATCCTGGCCCCTGATGATACGACTTCTGTTTCTTTTTTGCTGTTTTTTTGTCCCTCAGGAGCTGTCCGCACAAACGCCCGACAGCTTGCATTCCTCCCATATACTTCCTGAGTATACCATCTCTGAGACTCGTTTCACTAGCACTGGATACAGTTTCTGGAAAGCAGATTCACTGCCGGTAAGCAGTCCCATTGCTTTGTCTGACAGACTTTTGTGGGAAAATACCCTGGAGGTGCGTGCCAATGCCCCCGGAACCCTGGCCACTCTTTCTGTGCGAGGTGCCGGCGCTACCCGGACTCCTGTTTTTTGGAATGGAATCAATTTGCAAAGTCCCATGAACGGGGTCATAGATGCATCCTTGCTTACATTTTGGCCGGATGACCAGCTGGAAGTACGGTACGGCGGACAAAGTGCAGCGCAGAGCAGCGGCGCTATGGGGGGAAGTGTCACCTTGTCGCAAGGGGAACAAACATTGGGTACGGGCTTTTCAGGCTTTGTCCAGGGTGCAGCCGGCAGTTTCGGACAATATGATGGGAGTGGGCGTTTGGGCTATGCCAATAAAAAAATTGCTTCCCAGATCCGGGCAGTCTGGCAGCAGGCCGACAATGATTTCTGGTTTAAAAAACAGGGACTGGATGGACAATTTTATCCAACCCGGCAGGTCAATAATTTTGTACATAAAACAGATCTTCAGCAATTCAATCTGTTGCAGATCAATGCCAGGAATACCCTGAAAACTTCCCTCTGGGTACAAAATGTCTTTCGGGAATTACCACCCGCAACCACTGAAGCTCCCCGGACCACCTGGCAACGAGACCGCGCAAATCGTGCCCTTGCAAGTTGGGAACACGCCTCCGATTCCCGCGTCCTTTGGATCACCCGCGCCGCATGGATCAACGACTTTTTATCTTTTCATCTTTCGGGCGACACCGATACGAGCCGTTCTAAGCAAGTGCTGCTGAGCACGGAACGCTCCAGTACTTTGGGCAAACAATGGGCCTGGAGGGCCGGGGGGACAGCCTTGCGTCAATGGGCACAGGTAGATGGATATCAGGACAGTATTACTTGGTTTGGTCAGACCCGCCTGGCAGCACATGGGATGGGCGAATGGCGTAAAGGAGACAGGCGTTTCTCAGCTCTTTTCAGAAAGGAATGGGCAGAGGCACAAGCCGCGCCTTTTACCTGGTCGCTCGGAGGGCAGGTCGGTTTGGGCAGGGTAGGGCAGACCCGTTTCCATTTCTCCAGAAATTTTAACCTTCCAACATTGAATGACCGGTATTGGAAACTTCTGGGCAGACCAGAACTCCGGCCGGAAAAAGGATATTCAGCAGACCTCGCTACGACCTTGAATGCACAGGCCTTTTCTCTGGAGATCAGGGCTTTTCAAATGATCCTGGATGACTGGATCCTCTGGCAACCGGATTCCACCGGACTTTTCAGACCAGGCAATCTCAGAAAGGTTTGGAGTAGGGGACTTGAATCGGGTTTCAAATGGCAGCTTTCAAAGCCGGATTGGAAGGTGCATCTTTCCGGCAATCTGCAAGTTTCCAAAACGACCAATCTGGAAGTGTATGATGGATCTGAAAGTGCCTTGGGTAAGCAACTGCCATATACTTCAAGGGTTTCTGGCGGACTTGCCTTGCGTGTAAGCCGGGGTTTTCTGTCAGCAGCTTACCTGCAACAATTTACCGGAACCCGGTATGACAATTCAGGCAATACGGTCAGGGCTTTTCAAGTGGGCAATCTGCTCTGTTCGGCAGCCCTTTGGAAGCGGAGGATCACCCTTGACGTTCGTCTGGAAAACCTTTGGAATGTGCAATATGAAATCATCCGATACAGGCCCATGCCCGGCCGCTCCTGGCACCTGGGCGTGGGGTATAAGTGGTAAGTAAAGCTTTGCTAAAATGGTCTCAGGCCCTTAGGATGCCTTTCTACATACCCCAAAATGATCCGACCAGCATCGGGATCGGAATAAGTGGTAGCAAGACATTCCAAAAGATCCTCTACGGTTTGACTACCTTCTTCAGCATTTACATACCCATAGCCTACGTATCGGCCTTCCTGAACCCCCACAACAGCCACTTCTCCTTCAATGCGCCCTTTTTCAATAAAGAAAAAGCTGCCGGAAAGTCGCCGGGAGATCTTAGCAATAGCCATTTCAACCCGTACATTATAGTCTTCCGGCAATTCTTCACCCACACAAGCGCCAAAGCATTTTTTAATGTTGTAGTGAAAACACGCCTGCTCGGAGCTGTCAAGATGTGAAAGGCGATGGCAGAGTTCATGTTGGTACACCAGACTTTGCAGATAGTTCCGGGCGTTGTCGGGTTTGGGATATTCCGCGATCAATTCCAGATTTTTGGCATTTTTGACCGAGTTTTTGCCAAAAGCCAGACAGCGGTACCCTTGCAGATCGGTGTAAGCAAAAATTGCACCGGCATGTTGTCTGGCCCGTTGGGCCCGGTTCACGGCAGGTTGCAGGCGTTTGATCTCAGCACTTTCGTGAAGGAGTGCTACCAGTTCGCTGCCGGTCACCTCCCAGCTTACATCAGCGATTCCCAGCCGTATTTTTTCACCCTTAGCAGTCTGATCCGCGAAATGTTCGAACAGGCGTTTTCGTATGTTGAGGCTCTTACCCACGTAAATGACCCGCCCATCTTTGTCGTGAAAATAGTAGACCCCACAAGTTTCCGGCACCGCATGCAAGCGTTCGAGGGTGATGTTGGGCGGGAGTTTGGTTTCTTTGACGCCCAGATTGACCAGCGTTCGGATGCTTTGTTTGCCTTCCTGTTCTGCCAGGATCTTTTCAAAAAGCCGCGTGGTAGCCAGGGTGTCATCGAGTGCCCGGTGGCTTTTTTCAGCGTAAATCTGAAAATGACTTTTGAGATTGCTGAGGCTATAACTGGCCAGACCGGGGAATACTTTCCGTGACAAGCGGACAGTGCAAAGTTGTCGTCGTTGAAAATCATAACCGAGTCGCGCAAACTCCTCCCGCACAAAAGAATAGTCAAAATTGACGTTGTGTGCCACGAAGATCATTCCTTCAGTCAATTGTACGATCTGTTTAGCCACCTCAAAGAATTTGGGGGCTCTGGCTACCATCTGATCCGTAATCCCTGTGATCTGGGTGATCTGCCTCGGGATACTCCGCTCCGGATTCAACAAGGTTGAAAACGTATGAACCACCTTATCACCATCGTGCACTACAATGGCAATTTCCGTGATGCGCTCGTATTTGGCTACGCCGCCTGTGGTTTCAACGTCTATGATTGCGTACATTTTAGTTTTTTAGTTCTGAGTAACAAGTACATGTTACAAGTTTCAAGTTATAAAGTGAAAAAGTTGGCGACTACCCCACTTGACAACTTGTAACTTGAAAACTTGTAACTAAAATGACTATATCTTCCAATCCAACCGAAGCGTGTAATTCCTGGGCGCCTCAAGCAGTGCTGGCCGGACAGTATATTCTTCATTGAGCAGATTGCCGCAGATGGCAGTGATTTTCATGGATTTGCTTATTTTGTAAGACGCCCGAAGGTCTACCACGGTAAATCCATTGTTGTGTGTTCTGCGAAAATTATTCACGCCCGGTAAACCATATTCAAAAACAGCGTCAATGGATTGCATGTGGCTGTTGTATTGCACCGAAAGTCCCGTTGAAAGCTTATCGAGGCTGTATTCGGCATCAAATTTAAAGCTGTTTCGGAAACGATATTTCAACACGTTGATGGAATCAGAAGCCTTGTAGACATTGATTCGAAGGGAATCGTTGAAAATTTGGTACTGCGGATTGGTACTGGTAAAACCCGTAAGCAGTGAAAGAGTTCCGGGGCCAAGTTTTCCCTGGCCTAAGATGGAGATCTCCCAGCCTTGAATCCGGGTATCTCCGGTATTTTGTGATTGGAAACGGGCTACCAGACCTGGTTTGGGTGGCGAAAAATCAAAATAAATGCTGTCCAAAACAAATTCCATCATATTCTGATACTCTGAAATAAAACCTGTCAGATCCAGGTATCCTTGCCAGGAACCCAGTTTGAAACCCTGTTTCAGGCCAAGTTCAGCGGTCCAGCCGGTTTCAGAAATGAGTTGAGGATTGGGTGCTACGGAATTTCCTACCCCAAAATCTGTGCTGACAAATTTCTCAGCAATAGTAGGGTAGCGATAGCCCTGTCCCCAGGAGGCGCGCAGGTAAGTGGCCCGAGCCAGTTGATAATTTGCCCCAAAACGGTATACCGGCTTTGCTTCTTTGGTCACACCGTTTGGTATGACCCCAAGCAGTTCCGTTCGCAAATAAATGCTGTCCGGACTGTGCTGAATATTTTGTTCGTAACGCAAACCGGCAGAAAGATTGAGTCGGTCGAAAGCTTTGTAATCGGCTTGTATATAACCTGCCAGGTTTCTGGCGCGGTAGGAGGCATTGCTGTAAATCTCAGCATCTACCGTATTGTACATTCCAACAACGCCCATGGTGGTGACCAGTCCGATGTGCTCCATCGAGCGTTGAAACTGGTATTCTCCATAATACAAGCGGCTGTCATTGCTTTGGTTTCCGGAGTTGTTGTTGTGAATGTAGAAATAGCGACTTAGTATCTTATGGCGGTTGCCGTTTTTGTCGAAATACTGGAGGGTTGGGTCAATATTGAAGCGCAAACGCCCCCTGGTAAAGGAAGCCGAGCCAACCCCTGCTTGATGGGCCAGGGTGCTGTCATTGCCCCAGATAAAGAAGCTGCCGCTGCGCCCGAAGTTGAAATTGCTGTTCAGGCCCAAAGTCAATCGGTCATTCACCCGATATTGGAGATTTGGAGTGATCCGGCCGTAGCGGCTATAGGTATCGCGGTTGTAACTGTCCCGATAAAGGCTATAAGCGCCTACTACGAAATCAAGCCGGTTGATTTTTCGGCGGTGAACGAAGCTAAAACCAGTTTCCACCGGCTGAAGAATTCCGGAGGTGTCCTGGCCCCACCACTTTTTTCTTTCATCTTGAGGGTTGCCCCAGGTTTTTCCAAATACAGCTACCTCCGTTTCAGGCTTATCTTTGGCGTAACCCGTACGGATATTGATGATGCCGTTCATCGCGGAGGAACCGTACAATGCGGAGGCGGCCCCTTTCAGCACCTCCACTTGAGCAATGTTCTCCACTGGAAAGTCAGACCAGTTTGGCAGTCCGGCATCTGGCTGCAGCGCGGGCATGTCATTAACCAGGATCAGGACTCGTGTTCCGGCGCCGTAAGAAAAGCCGGCTCCTCCACGGATGCTGGCCTGACCATCCAGAATCGTTACTCCGGGCACTTTAACCAGCACATTATCTACTGAGGTCGCGTTGGTACTTTCGATCAGTTTGGGTTTGATAACATCCATCGAAACGGTGACCTCACCGAGGGGTTTTTCAAATTTTCCAGACGTCACCGTTGCTGTTTGAAGCAGATTGTCCGAATTGTCCAACTGGACGTCCAGCTTGCGGGTTTCTCCGGCACTCAGGCGAAGTGTGAAGTTTTTACCCGTGTATCCGATATAGGCAATACCGATTTCATGGCTTCCCGGAGCAAGGGAAAGCGAATAGTTGCCGGCAGCATCTGATGCTGTGCCGGTATTGCCGACCCGGATCGTAGCGCCGATTAACACTTCACCCGAAAGCGCGTCGGTAATTTTTCCGGAAACGGTTGCGTTTTGTGCTAAAACATGGGCAGAAAGAAATGAAAACAGGAGAAAAGGGATTGGAGACAGACTGGTAAGGTTAAAGCTCATGGTGTGTTTTCAGTTAATTGAAACAACAAAGGAAAGATTGGTGTGGTAAACCCGCAAGGTTCTTAAAACCTCCGGATGTAAAAGCATTTGATTCTGCGGTGAAAATAGAGAAATTTGCCACCTCAAAACATTTTCTCTGATGAAGCGATTTCTTTGCGGCCTCTTGTTACTGACCATGGGCTGCGCAACTCAATTAAAAACAACTCATCCAATGACGGTTTACGCCTTAAGGCTGCATCCTGGCCAGGATCTGAAGCGCGAATTAGACGCTTTTGCTAAAATCAACCACCTTCAGGCTGCCTTTGTGGTTACTTGTGTAGGCAGTTTGCGCAAAGTAGCCCTTCGGCCGGCCAACCAGAAAGAACCTATGTTGCGGGAAGCAAAATATGAGATCGTTTCGCTGGTAGGTACGCTTTCGCCGGATGGTTCCCATTTGCACATCGCTTTATCTGACGGTGCCGGTGCGACCATCGGTGGGCATTTGTTGGAAGGGAATGAGATCCATACGACGGCGGAGATCGTACTGGGAGAGGCACAACAGCTCAAATTTAGCCGGGAAACTGATCCGGAAACTACCTTTAAAGAGCTCAAAATTGGGAATCGGGTGGAGAACCAGAAAGGCAATTAAGTGCCGCCTTTATTCGCTTTTAAAAGCATTGAATTGTGGAAAAGAAAGCGCCCGATTTTGCCTTCAAAAGGGATGACTTTCGTACCTTCGCGCACTATTTTTGAGCAAACCACTGACTTTATCCATTAAAAGAACCTCTTATGAAGCTGATTTACAGTTTGCTGGTTTTTCTGGCAGGGGTGGGGCTAACTTTTTTAGGCCTGATACTCAAATTAGAAAGTTTTGAATACGCCAGCCAGATAGTAACCATTGGCTTATTTTTACAATTGGTAGGCGGCGGGCGCCTGCTTTTTAAGGTTTTGGCACAATCCAAAAAGTGATTTAACACAAAAACATCCTTCCGCATAAGATTCGCACATGCAAGATTCGAGAATCATTTCCATCAACATTGAAGACGAACTCAAGATCGCGTACATTGACTATTCAATGTCCGTTATCGTCAGCCGCGCACTGCCTGATGTGCGCGATGGTCTGAAACCGGTTCACCGTCGTGTCCTCTACGGGATGCTTGACCTGGGTCTCGGTTACAACAAACCCTATAAAAAGTCTGCCCGTATTGTCGGTGAAGTGCTGGGTAAGTATCACCCGCACGGCGACTCATCGGTTTATGACACCATGGTACGTATGGCCCAGGAATGGAGCTTGCGCTACCCATTGGTAGATGGTCAGGGTAACTTTGGTTCTATGGACGGCGACAGTCCGGCGGCCATGCGTTACACCGAGGCGCGTTTTCGCCGGGTAACGGATGAGATCGTAGGGGATCTGGACAAGGACACTGTTGATTTTCAACTCAATTTTGACGACTCGCTTGAAGAGCCAAGCGTGATGCCCACCAAATTCCCAAACCTGCTGGTCAATGGCGCCAGCGGTATTGCGGTTGGTATGGCCACCAATATGATGCCCCACAACCTCACGGAAATCTGCAATGCCATCATGGCAGCGGTAGACAAACCGGAGATTGATGTAGAGGAGTTGATGGAGTATGTAAAAGCACCGGACTTTCCTACAGGTGGTATTATTTACGGCATGTCGGGCGTACGGGAAGGTTTCCGTACAGGCCGCGGTCGTGTGGTGGTGCGCGCGAAAACGGAGATCGAAACGGATTCGAAAGGCCGCGAGAGTATCATTGTCACCGAAGTGCCTTACCAGGTAAACAAGGCGATGTTGATCTCCAAGATCGCTGATCTGGTCAATGAAAAGAAAATTCTGGGCATTTCCGACGTCGGCGATCAGTCCAACCGGGAAGGCGTCCGCATAGTGATTGAGATCAAACGGGACGCAGCTGCCAATGTTATTTTGAGCCAGCTTTTCAAAATGACTCCCTTACAAACTTCCTACGGCATCAATAATATTGCTTTGGTGAACGGGCGTCCACGGATCCTGAATCTAAAGGACATGGTGGACGAGTTCATCAAGTTCCGTCTGGATGTCATTGTACGCCGCACCAAATTTGAACTGAGGAAAGCAGAAGAGCGTGCCCACATTCTGGAAGGTTTGCTCATCGCACTAGACCACCTGGACGAGGTGATCAAGCTCATCCGCGCGTCCAAAGATGCGGAAGAAGCCCGAGAAGGATTGATGTCCAAGTTTGGTCTTTCCGAACTTCAGGCGAAAGCAATACTTGCCATGCGTTTGCAGCAGCTCACAGGGCTGGAGCGCGATAAAGTGAAGAACGAATACGAAGAACTTCAAAAGAAGATCGCTGAATTAATGGCAATTCTGGCAGATGAAGGTTTGCGTCGCGACATTGTAAAAGCGGAAACCACCGATATCAAAGATCGTTTTGGTGACGAACGCCGCACTTCAATCGTCATGAATGAGGCTGATATCAGCATCGAGGATCTGATCGAAGACGAGGAAGTGGTTATCACCATCAGCCACACCGGCTACATCAAACGCACTGCGATTTCGGAATATCGGGCGCAGGGTCGTGGTGGTCGTGGTGCACAAGGTGTACGGACCAAAGGGGAGGATTTTGTGGAACATATGTTCACGGCAACCACCCACCAAACCTTGCTGCTTTTCACAGAAAGTGGCCGTTGTTTCTGGTTGAAAGTGTATGAGATTCCTGAAGGTGCGAAAGCCACGGCAGGCCGGGTCATTCAAAACCTGCTCAATATTCCTAAGGATGATAAGGTTCGCGCCTTCATTATCGTGCGTAGACTGGATGATCAGGAATTCTTGAACAACCACTTTATTACCTTCTGCACACGGAAGGGAAATATCAAAAAAACGCCGCTGGAAGCCTATTCGCGTCCACGTCAGGGCGGTATCAACGCCATCGAGATCCGGGAAGGAGATGCCTTGATAGAGGCAAAATTGACCAACGGCAAAAACGAGATCATTCTGGCGATCCAGAGTGGTAAAGCCATTCGTTTCAATGAGCAGGATGTGCGTTCCATGGGTCGTGGCGCTGCCGGGGTGCGTGGCATCCGGGTAGACGACGAAAGTGGAGATGCCGTGGTAGGTATGGTCTGCATCGATCCGGCAGATACGACCACTTCTATTCTGGTCGTATCGTCTAAAGGTATGGGCAAACGCTCCTCTATTGAAGACTACCGGGTTCAGACCCGGGGCGGTAAAGGGGTGAAGACCATCAGTGTTACTCCTAAAACAGGTCACCTGGTTGCCATTAAATCTGTCACCGACAACGATGATCTTATGATCACCACGACATCAGGGGTGACCATTCGGACGGGTGCAGATGATCTTCGGGTGATGGGACGTGCTACACAAGGCGTGCGACTCATTCGTCTGGATGAAGACGATCATATCGCGGATGTAACGGTGGTTGCAAAAGCAGAGGAGATAAAACTTCCTGAGGATATGGACGACAGCGCAGGAACTTCTGTAGCAGAGGGAGCAAGCGGCGAAGAATAATTTGAAAAACTAGATTTTTTTAGGGATAAAATTCGGGGTGTGGCTATGGGCTGCATCCCTAATCTTCTAAATAAATTTTTTTCTGTCCATTCCCCGAAATTTAACTGGTTGATTTTCAAAGCTTAATTTACATAGAAAATCATGTTTGTTAAGTTTAACAAGGCGTTACAAATCCTTTTGGGGTAATTTGCGTCTAAGTTATGCTTATCAAACTTTCAAAACTTTTGTCGAAGACAATGAAAAAAGTCCTTTTCGCCCTCATGGGCATCCTACTCACTACTGGATTGGTACAAGCGCAAGATGATGCGGCTAAGATGGCCAAATCTGCTGGCAAAGCACTCGCTGCTTATAACCAGGATCCGGCGGGCAACAGTTCCAAACTTGCTGAAGCTAAAACTAAAATTGATCAGGCGCTTCTGGTGCCTGAAGTCCAGGCGCTAGCCTCTAACTGGATCATCAAAGGAGATGTGTACAGCACCCGGCTTCAAAATGAGCTGGCCTTGCAGGCGATCAATCCTACCGCTAAATTGTCGGGCGATAATGATGCCTTGGAAGCCATCAATGCCTACAAAACAGCTTATGATAACCCTTTGGCCAAAAAGTTTGAAAAAGAGCAGGCGATCGATGGTATCGTTCCGATGCAGGCTCAGGTCATCAACATTGGGGTTGGAAAATACAATGCAAAAGAATTTGAAAAAGCTTATTTCGCTTTCAAAGCTTCCCTGGATGCCCACGAGATCCTGAAAGCAGGAAAAAAGAAAAGCCTGTTGGATGATCCCAAAGAATACACCGATCAGGTTTATTTTACCGGTCTTCTGGCCAGCATGTCAAAGCGTTGCAATGATGCTTTGACCTATTTCGATATCCTTTATAAAAGAGGTACCGACAGTGTAGCAGTTTACGAGGGTATCTTCAATTGTAAGACTGAATTGAAAGACGAGGAAGGTGCTGTGAAAATCATGCAGGAAGGCCGCAAAAAATTCCCGAATGACGCCTCCATGCTTTTTGCAGAGATCAATTACTTTATCAGCAAAGGACGCTTGTCTGAGCTGACCGGTTCACTGGATCAGGCCATCAGAAAAGAGCCAAATAACCCGGGGCTTTACCGTGCCTTAGGCGATGTGTACAATAGTCTTTTCACCAATCTCCTGGAAGACTCCACACAAACCAAGGAGCAAAAGGGCGCCAAAATGAAAGAGTATGCGGATCTGGCCAAGAAAAACTTTAAAGTTGCCATTGAAAAGGATCCGAATAACATAGATAACAACTATTCTTTGGGTGCCTTGCTTTACAACGAGACCAACCTCATTGCACAGGAGATGAATGCCACCAGCTTCTCCACTGCTGCTGGTCAAAAAAAGTACAAAGAACTCAAAGCTGAGATGATAGTGGATGTAGACGAAGCCCTCAAATACTTCCAGAAGGCAGAAAGTCTGGATCCGAATGATCCAAACATTCTGGCGGCATTGGTACAAGCATATGGCCGGAAAGAAGATGATACCCTCTACATGGAGTTTAAAAAACGCCTGGACGTAGTTAAAAAGGGTGGCAAGAATGCTGGTTCATATTTTAAAAGTTAGATATGACAGCCGAATTGCCCAACACCTTCCAATTTCTTGAAACTGCCACGGAAGTGCTTCGTGCGGTAGCACACCCGCATCGCTTGCTGATCATTGAAATGCTCTATCAGCAAAAATCAATGAACGTCACCGAAGTCTACGAGCGTTTGGGAATAGAGCAGGCAGTAGCCAGTCACCATCTTCGTATTCTAAAAGACCGGGGGGTGGTGCAGGTGCGTCGAGATGGGAAGAACAGCAACTACTCGCTCACAAGCGATGAGTTTTACAAGATAATTGAGGTGTTAGGGAAGGTGGTTTAATGAAAACTAAGCCTCATTAGAATAATATTTCGAATTTCGAAAGTTATTCCTTTGGATTCAGAATAAAAAAATGGGTTAAAGCCAGGAAACCGGCTTTAACCCATTTTTTTATTCTGAAATTTCATTTCGAATGTTTTTGCAGAATAAGATTCTAAAATGCGGATTAATTTAGGTGATTTCAGAATTTTAGTAATGATTGGTGAAAAATAAAGCGATTTGGCAAACTTTATTCTTTTTTCGTGAATCTTTTTTCTGAAATCAAAAACTAGATATACAGATAACTATATACGTTTGTGCCGTCAGCATAAATGAAACAGAAAATGCTTTTGCAGCAAACTTTCAAAATTTAAACATCTACAAACTTTTATGACCAATTCTTCTACAACGAGCGAGGCCATGGAGCCCAGGGGGTTGATGAAGGTGATCACGGCCTCTTCGGTCGGAACACTTATTGAGTGGTACGATTTCTACATTTACGGGGCTATGGCAGTTATCATCGCCAAACAGTTTTTCCCGCAGGACAATCCGACGGCAGCATTTCTGGCAGCCTTGGCCACCTTTGCTGCCGGTTTTATCGTTCGCCCTTTTGGGGCACTCGTTTTTGGCCGTATCGGGGACATTATTGGCCGGAAGTACACTTTTCTCCTGACGCTTCTCCTCATGGGTGGATCCACTTTTGCCATTGGCTTAGTTCCTGGATATTCCTCCATTGGCATGTGGGCGCCCTTTTTAATCCTGATGTTGCGCTTCGTCCAGGGTCTGGCACTGGGCGGTGAGTATGGCGGCGCCGCTACTTATGTCGCCGAGCACTCGCCCAAAGGCAAACGTGGATATTACACGGCCTACATACAGACCACCGCTACCCTTGGATTTTTTCTATCCTTAGGAATCATTCTGATCACCCGAAAAACACTGGGCGTAGAGGCGTTCAATGAATGGGGCTGGCGCGTGCCCTTTCTTGTATCGGTTTTCCTGATTGCAGTTTCCGTGTATATCCGTTTGAAAATGGCGGAGTCTCCACTTTTTGCCAAAATCAAGAAGGAGGGCAAGATCTCTAAAAATCCGCTAAAAGAATCATTTGGCAACAAGACCAATCTTAAAATGGTACTCCTGGCCTTGTTCGCTGCGGTGATGGGCCAGGGTGTGGTTTGGTACACGGGTCAGTTTTATGCACAGACCTTTATTGAACGAACGTTGTCTGTTGAGTTCGAGCAGGTGCGATATCTGTTGTGTTTTTCAATCTTACTGGCCACCCCATTTTTCCTTGTATTTGGCGCCTGGTCAGACATAATTGGCCGAAAGAAGATCATGCTGGCGGGAATGTTACTGGCCGTTTTGACCTATTTCCCGATTTACAAGATGATGTTTAGCATCGCCGATCCAAAGGCGAAAACAGAAATTGTCGACCGGGGTAGTACGTCCACAGCGATCGCCCTGAACGCTCAAGGCGATTCTACGCTGACCACCACCACTGTAACGGCCTTCACCGATGGTGCTTCCATGAAAATGGTGAAAAAGGAGGTGAAATTGGCGGATAAATCAAAGCCAGCTCCAAAAGTCGAGACCGTAAAAACTTTTTGGCTCTCTTCGACAGGTTTTTGGCTCATGATGGCACTGGTCTTTATTCAAATTCTCTACGTTACGATGGTGTATGGTCCCATTGCTGCCTTTCTGGTGGAGTTGTTCCCGACACGCATTCGCTATACCTCCATGTCCTTACCATACCATATCGGCAATGGTATCTTCGGTGGACTGACCCCGTTTATTGCGACCAGATTATTCGATGCCAGTAAAACGACCGAAAATCCGACAGGTGATCCCTATGTCGGTCTCTGGTACCCGATCCTGATTGCAGGGGCTTGTTTTATCATCGGCTTACTTTATCTCCCAGGCAAAAATGATGAGGATGTGTCAGACTAGTGCCGCGTCCGGCCATTAAGGTGTGAATATGGCGGTCTAAATTTTCCTTTCTCTGCGTTGTTCGTCGGTTAAAATGTCCCGCATTGCGCCCTTCTCACGCCTTGATAAAGAAAAAATTTGCCTCCCCAATTCATACCTTAATGGCCGGGCGCGGCACTAGTCCATTTCAACACACAAGACCTTCATCGTTCTCTACACATTCAATTTCAACAATATGAATTCTCTAAAACGTCTTGCTGGTATCCTATGGATAGCACTGGGTGCCATTGTCATATACTTACTTTTTGCTCAGGCTGGAACCGAAATTGCCGAAGCACAATTAGGAAAACGGCCTTTGCTGGATACTAAAATGTTTTGGTATATCATTATTCCAATCTTCCTGCCAATCATAATCGGGCTTTTGCTTTTTGGTTGGTTCGCGTTGAAAGGAGAGTATGATCTGGTTGCCCGGGATTCGGAACACCTGACATAAAGGGTGTTTCTGAGGTGCTGCGATACCTCTTAAAAACAATTTCTTGATCTGCTTACAGCTCCCTTGCCTCGGCAATCTGAGCCGGCCACAGGTTTGCTAATTCCCGAAAAGCGATAACCGGGATGATTGATTCCTGACTCCATTTAGCTATTGACACCAGCTGATGAGCCACCGCTGTGCCTGATCCAAAAGAGGCTTTGAACTGCTTTTTTCTTCACTACAGATTCAATTTATGACATGAAATCAAGCTTTTACCTTCTGCTGCTTCTAAACCTGGGCATATGTGCGATGGCATTCGCCCAACCTGGCACCCCGGCAACTACCCCGGCACCGCCCAAACCAACAGATCATTCCTATAAACCGCTAACACTCAAGCTCAACGAGGATGGCAGTAAATATGTGCGTTTTATTATGTGGCACCAGTTCTGGGCAACCGCAACGCAGAACAATCCAGATACCAAGGATGTGCAGGGAAAGTTAATCGACGGAAGTCAAAATTCAGAACAAGGCTGGAGTACTGACCTGGCCCTACGTCGTTCCCGCTTTTTAGCCTATGCTCAAATCTCTCCCAGGGCGATGATCCTGACCCACTGGGGTATCAATAATCAGAGTTTTATTGGGGGCGCCACCGCACCAAATGGCCCGAACGGGACTGCAACAGCGAGCAACAACGGCAAAAAACCGCAACTTTTTATCCATGATGCATGGACGGAATTCGAGGTTAAAAAAGACAAGCTTTACCTCGGTGCGGGGCTTTTGTACTGGAATGGTATCAGTCGACTTACCAGCCATTCCACCCTGAATTTTATGACCCTGGATGCGCCGATTTTCAACTGGCCAACCATCGAGTCGACCGACCAGTTTGCACGTCAGCTGGGTATGTATGCCAAAGGTCAATTGGGGCGACTGGACTATCGACTCTCCCTCAACAAACCATTCGCCAATGGGCTTACACCTTTGGCCGTTAAAAAAGACGGAGTTGCTGTAAATGTATTGAATGAAAACTGGGCTACCGCAGGTTATGTCAACTGGATGTTTTGGGACAAGGAAAGCAACAAACTCCCTTTTTATGTAGGTTCTTATTTAGGTGCTAAAAAAGTTTTGAACCTGGGTGTTGGCTTTTACAACCACCCTGGAGCATCTCTGTATAAAGCCGCTGAAGGTCCGGATTCTACCTATCAGGCCAACAGGGCATTTGGCGCAGATTTATTCCTGGACATGCCTGTGAATATGGCAAAAGGCACAGCCTTAAGCGTATTGGCAACCTTTTACAGGTATGATTTTGGCACCAAGTATATCCGTAATCTAGGCATCCTGAATTTACATGCCTCTGCGGCAACAGCAAACAGCTGGGCTGGAGCAGGTAATGCACAGCCTACGATCGGTACAGGCAATATTTTCTACGTGCAGGCGGGTTATCAGTTGCCGAAACTCAAAAATGGTACCGCCTTCATGCCTTATGTGACACTGACGAATAAAAATTTCGAGGCGTTGGCAGATCCGTCCACCCAATATGGACTGGGCTTGAATTATTTTATCACCGGGCACAACGCGAAAATTACCCTGGAGTATCAGACCCGTCCGACTTATAAAGTCAATACTGCAAACAATAACGCCATCGAGCGGACAGGATATCGGGGTGAGTTGATCTTACAAACGCATATTTTCTTGTAGTACATCCGGAATTAATTCTCCCGGGCTTTCACACGGTAGAGGGTGTCCCGTTAAGTTGATGAAGGTTTATAGGGTTGATGAAGGTTTATATTTTTAAGCCCGAAAAAGGAGAGATTTCAACCTTTTTGAGTGCAAATCATAAACTTTTTAAACCTTTATCAACCCCCATTAACCTAATGAGACACCCTCCGCCCTGGTTTTTTTACCCACCTCCATCGTCCAATATCATGGCTGACGATCGTAGTTCCAAACTACTCATTTCTTTTGTAATATTCCTGCTGTTATTCAACTATCCTTTGTTGAATATTGTAGACAAACCAACCCTTTGGTTTGGATTTCCATCGCTTTATTTTTATTTGTTTTTAGTTTGGGGCGTGATGATTTTGATTGTTGCCCGGATTACGAAACAAGGGAAAGGGAAACCATAAAAGGGTAGGGTAGAAGCTAGTGCCGCGTCCGGCCATTAAGGTGTGAATATGGCGGTCTAATTTTTCCTTTCTCTGCGTTGTTCGTCGGTTAAAATGTCCCGCATTGCGCCCTTCTCACGCCTTGATAAAGAAAAAATTTGCCTCCCCAATTCATACCTTTATAGCCGGGCGCGGCACTAGTGGTTTAAAATTCCAAAAATTTAGAAACCTTGTGTTCAATTAGGAATTAAAAAACCTTAGTCTATGGGTCTCAGTGTGGTGGTTGGCTGTTCGCTGGCCTATATTTCATTACTTTTTTGTATTGCCTGGTGGGTGGACAGACGAGCCGCCAGCAGCAAACGGAGTATTGTAAATAGTCCTTACGTATATGCCCTTTCCCTGGCCATTTATTGCACTGCCTGGACCTTCTTCGGCTCTGTAGGTCGGGCTACCACCGGAGGCTTAAGCTTTTTGGGCGTTTACCTCGGACCTACACTTTTGGCCCCGATCTGGTTTGTTTTGCTTCGAAAGATCATCTTGATCTCCAAAAACCAGCGCATCACCAGCATTGCGGATTTTATTTCTGCCCGATATGGTAAAAGCACCCGAATAGGTATTCTCGTCACCCTGATCGCGGTCCTTGGAATCGTTCCCTACATTTCAATTCAGCTGAAGGCTGTCACATTCGGCATTAACACGCTGACGCATTTTGGCGAGCAAACCAGTTTACACAAAGCACATTTTTGGCAGGATGCGGCATTTTGGGTAACCATTTCAATGGCATTGTTCGCCGTTATTTTCGGTACCCGGAAACTGGACCCTAACGAGCGCCACGAAGGACTGGTAGCGGCCATTGCGTTTGAAAGCATTGTGAAGCTCATTGCATTTCTCGCCGTTGGAATTTTTGTCACATTTTGGCTGTACAATGGCTTTGATGACTTGTTTTCAAAAGCCTTACAACAGGAAGAAACGGCCAGGATGTTTACGTTTTCAGATTCAGGGGTCACCCCGTTTTCCTGGAATGTGCTCATGATGCTTTCGCTTTTTGCCATTATTTTACTCCCACGGCAGTTTCATATTTCTGTGGTAGAAAACACGAGTCCCCGGCACATTGCAAAAGCGATGTGGGTCTTCCCGCTTTATTTGCTGCTCATCAATATATTTGTTTTACCGGTTGCATTGGCCGGAAAAATGACATTTGGCGCTTCTGTACACCCAGACACTTATGTGCTGAGTATTCCGCTTTCTCAAGGAGCTACCTGGTTGGCTTTGGTGGCATTCATAGGTGGATTTTCTGCGGCTACCAGTATGGTGGTGGTAGAGGCGACGGCTTTAAGTATCATGTTCAGCAACCATATTGTGGTGCCACTTTTGATTAAAACCCGGTTGTTAGGGCAAGGTAAAGATCTCGTGGATGGTGCTTCCAGGCTTTTGGATATCCGACGAATATCCATCCTTTTCATGCTGTTCCTGGCGTATTTATACCAAAAGTCCGTCGGTAGTACGTACGATTTGGTATCTGTTGGCCTGATTTCATTTACAGCTGCAGCCCAACTTGCCCCCGCATTGATCGGTGGACTTTATTGGACGAGAGGGACACATCAAGGCGCTATTGCTGGCCTGAGCATCGGTTTTCTGGTCTGGATGTTTTGTCTGCCCTTGCCTAGCATGGCGCAGGCCGGAATTATCTCCAACTCCTTTGTAGAAAACGGTTTGTTTGGTTTGAGCTTTTTGAAACCACATGCTTTGTTTGGCATGACGGGACTTGACCCGATCACCCATGCTGCCTTTTGGAGTTTGCTTTTGAATACCTGGTTTTACGCCATCGTATCGATCAACACCCGCTCCAGCATGCTCAACCTGACCCAGGCAGATCTGTTCGTCAACATTGATAAATATATTGGTGGACAGGATTCAGAAATTATGAAACGAGAGGCTAAAATCAGCGAGCTCCGTGTAATGCTCAATCGGTTTTTAGGGGAGCAACGCACCATCTCATTGTTTCGGGAATATGAAACTAAAAACGGCTTTTTGCTTGAAAATCAACAAGTTGCCCAGGCAGATCTGGTTAATTTTGCTGAGACCCACCTGGCGGGCGCCATCGGTGCTGCTTCTTCACGCCTGGTGATGGACAGTGTGGTAAAGGAGGAATTAATCACCATGGACGAGTTAATGCATGTCCTGGAACAGACCCGGGAGGCGGTGGAGCACGGGCGACTCATGGAGGCCAAAAATGCAGAACTAAAAACCCTGACATTGCAGTTGACCACTGCCAACGAACAATTGAAAAATCTGGATCGGTTAAAAGCAGACTTTATCACAACTGTCACCCACGAACTTCGTACTCCCGTGACCAGTATAAAGTCGCTGTCAAAAATAATTCTGGATTTCCCCAACGAACTCGATGAAAAGCGCAAACAGGAATACCTGCAAATACTGGTCACGGAAAGTGATCGCATCAGCCGGTTGATCAATCAGGTGCTTGATATTGAAAAGATTCAATCCGATGTAGCCCCGCTTCATCTGGAGACCTTTGATCTGAGGGAACTACTGCAAAATGCGGTGGCTGGTATGTCGCAATTATTTCAGGAACGGGGCGTCCGTATTGAGCTACTGGCTGGGGAAACGCCGGTCATGATACACGCAGACCGGGACCGGATTACCCAGGTAGTCGTAAATCTGCTGTCAAATGCACTGAAATTCTGCGATCCGGAGGAAGGTTTGATTCGGGTGGAAGTGACGCAACACGGCAGATGGGCAATGTTTTCTGTACAGGACAATGGGGTGGGTATACCCTTCGCTTTGCAACAAATGATTTTTGAAAAATTCACCCAATTGCATAGCCAGTCAAAAGGCAAGCCGCAAGGCACCGGCCTGGGCTTGTTTATAACCAAAAGCATTGTGGAAGCGCATGGTGGCACCATACGGGTAGAAAGTGAACTGGACAAAGGCGCAAAGTTTGAAGTCAGAATTCCATTGATCTGATGCCGGAACGCAAAAAATTCGATGCATGATTTTACAAGTAAAAGTCAGTGCATACATTTATACCTTCTTTTAAATCTAACCTATTCAATTTTGAATCAGCCAGCTGCTTCCTCAAAAATTCTCATCGTAGATGATGAGCCAAACATTGTTTTGGCCATTGAATTTTTACTTCAACGACAAGGCTATCTGGTCGAAAAAGCATACAACGGTCTCCAGGCCCTGGAAGTAGCCACGGCTTTCAAGCCAGATATCATCATCCTGGATGTGATGATGCCAGATATGAATGGTTTTGAGGTTGGGAAGCAAATCCGTCAATTGCCTACGTTGGAACACTCCAAAATCATTTTTTTAACGGCAAAAGGAACCCAAAAAGACAAACAGACCGGTTATGCCAGCGGGGCAGAAGTCTATATGATCAAACCATTTGACAACGATGAATTGGTTAATACGGTCCAGGAAATGTTGACCTATGGCTAGTGCCGCGTCCGGCCATTAAGGTGTGAATATGGCGGTCTAATTTTTCCTTTCTCTGCGTTGTTCGTCGGTTAAAATGTCCCGCATTGCGCCCTTCTCACGCCTTGATAAAGAAAAAATTTGCCTCTCCAATTCATACCTTGATGGCCGGGCGCGGCACTAGTTTCCTGTTGACTATTCGATCAATAATTGCTTTTTTAGTACCATAGCAGTAGGTTCATTCGGTGGCGCTTGTTTTTCTGAAAATATATCTTAAGAATATAGATAACTATATGTATTGGTTGTTTATCTTTGCCTAGCGCTTGGTCGGGAATGGGTTTTGATCCGAAAGCGAGCAAATTTTATACCGATGTCATACGAATCATCCTACCACAGCAGTATCGCTGACCCGGAAAAATTTTGGGCTGAACAAGCAAATCAGATTGACTGGTTTGAACAACCCAGGCAAATTTTATCCAAAGATACCCACGGTTTGTATCGCTGGTACGCCGGAGGAATGCTTAACACCTGCCACCTTGCCCTGGATTACCATGTGGCCAATGGTCGCGCAGAACAGACCGCGCTGATCTACGATTCGCCGGTGACTCAAAGTGTTGCCAAATACACTTATCGTGCCTTGCTGGATGAAACAGCCAGATTGGCGGGTGCGCTCCATTCCCTGGGTGTTACCAAGGGTGACAGAGTCATCATATACATGCCGATGATACCGCAGGTGGTGTTTGCCATGTTGGCCTGCGCACGCCTGGGTGCGGTCCATTCCGTAGTTTTTGGTGGTTTCGCTCCGCATGAACTGGCACTTCGTATCAATGACGCAAAACCAAAGGTCATCTTAACCGCATCTGCAGGTATTGAAGTAGACAAGATCATTCCCTATAAACCTATAGTGGATGCTGCACTCCGGGAGGCGAAACATCTGGTATCTACGGTCGTAGTATTTCAACGCGAGATGCTGAAAGCAGATTTGACCGCATCCAATGAGCTGGATTGGGATACCTGGGTAAGCGACGCGGCACCCGTAGGCTGCACTCCCGTTGAAGCCACAGATCCCTTGTACATCCTCTATACCAGCGGTACCACCAGCAAACCCAAGGGCGTTGTCCGGGATAATGGCGGCCATGCGGTGGCCCTGCGTTATTCCATGGAACACATATATCAGGTACAACCAGGGGATGTTTTTTGGGCAGCCAGTGATGTCGGCTGGGTAGTTGGGCATTCTTACATCGTTTATGCGCCCCTGATATCAGCTTGTACCACCGTGCTTTATGAAGGAAAACCCGTGCGTACGCCCGATGCCGGCGCATTTTGGCGGGTGATTTCTGACTATGGCGTGAAGGCCATGTTTACAGCGCCGACTGGTATCCGGGCCATTAAAAAGGAAGATCCGGAAGGTCTGTTGAAAGCAAAATATGACCTTTCAAAACTCCAATACCTGTTCCTGGCCGGGGAACGCTGTGATGCCGTGACCCTGCAATGGGCCGAGCATTTGTTGCAAATTCCGGTCGTTGACCATTGGTGGCAAACCGAAAGTGGTTGGCCAATGCTGGTCACGCCCATAGAAAACGGCCAGATACATCCGGTAAAACCCGGTTCAGCAGGTCGCCCGGTGCCCGGGTTTCAGGTGCATATTCTGGACCACGACGGACATATCCTGCCCAGAGGGGCGGAAGGGGCCGTTGCGATCCAGCTGCCTTTGCCACCAGGTTGTTTGCCCACCCTTTGGGAATCGCCGCAGCGATTTATCGAAAGTTATCTGGAGGCGTACCCTGGTCACTATTTTACCGGCGATGGAGGTTACCAGGATGCTGATGGATACACGTTTATCACCGGACGAATTGACGATGTGATTAACGTAGCCGGACATAGACTCTCTACGGCGGATATGGAAGAAATTGTAGCCAGACACCCTGCAGTGGCGGAATGTGCTGTAATTGGTGCGGAAAATGAGTTGAAAGGTCAGATACCGGTAGGATTCATTGTGCTCAAAACCGGCTATGAGATCACAG
>JBILHS010000096.1:0-23936 GCA_044350425.1 Saprospiraceae bacterium
TTATAGCAAGGGATTGCATGAAGTACACTTTGGACGCGGTGAATTTGGTCAATACGCAGGTGTATTGTACTACACCCTTCGCAGTGGCGACTTTATCGCCACGCGCAAAATGGTGATCATTGACTAATGCCGCGTCCGGCCAGTAAGGTGTGAATATGGCGGTCTAATTTTTCCTTTCTCTGCGTTGTTCGTCGGTTAAAATGTCCCGCATTGCGCCCTTCTCACGCCTTGATAAAGAAAAAATTTGCCTCCCCAATTCATACCTTAATGGCCGGGCGCGGCACTAACCAGTTACAAAAAATCTTGCAGAATCGGATACCGCCTTTAACGGTGGCAGTAAGGTGCGCCTGGGTGAGTTGGACGGTCAATGGAGCGAAGACCTCGTGCTTTTGGGTAAAATTTGGGGCTTCCTCAAGTACCACCACCCTAAAGTGGCTTCTGGCGACCTGAATTGGGATTTCGAGTTGTTCCGTTTTTTACAACGCTACCCGGCAGGTAGTCATCCTGGTCAACGAGACTTCTCGAAGCCAGGCTGAGTACACCAGCATGGCGCTGCGCACCATCCCAGGCGCTCAGGTGGTGGGCAGTACTACCGCGGGCGCGGATGGCAATGTCTCAGAATTTACCTTGACCGGTGGACTACGCAGCATGATCAGCGGAATCGGTATGTTTTATCCGGACGGTAAACCCACGGAGCGGGTTGGGATTGTGCCTGACCACACGGTCTTGCCAACCATTGCCGGAGTCCAGGCCGGGAAAGATGAATTGTTGGAATTTGCGATGAAATTGATTTTAGGGCCGTAACTCAGACATTCAAAACCCGCTCCTCCCCCGAATAAACATTAAACCGCCCTTCCCGCAAAAAACCAATCAAAGTGATCCCAAACGATTCCGCCGTCTCCACGGCCAGACTGGAAGGCGCTCCCACCGCACAAACAAAGCGGATGCCGGCCATAGCAGCCTTCTGAATCAACTCAAAACTGGCCCGGCCGCTCAGCAGCAAAATATGCGCATCGAGCGGGATCTGGTCCTGCTGTAAATAATGCCCGATAAGCTTGTCGAGTGCATTGTGGCGGCCCACATCTTCGCGCAGGGCAAGCATGGCTCCAGTAGATTTAAAGATGGCGCAGGCATGTATGCCACCGGTGGAGTCAAAGGTTTCCTGTGCTTTCCGAAGGACATCGGGTAGCGTATAAATAATTTCGGGGGAGATCTTCCAGTCGGTTTCCCGGCAGTCCAAGGAATGGGTTGCGACTGTTTTTACCGCATCCAAAGAGGCCTTTCCGCAAACCCCGCAGCTGGAACTGGTGTAAAAATGCCGCTCCAGTTTTTTGAGGTCAAAATTGAAATCCGGCTGTAAGGAAACCGTTACGATGTTTTCGGCGATGACCTTAGCAGAAAAAACATCGCTGAACTTATGCACAATCCCTTCCGTAAAAAGAAAGCCGATGGCCAGGTCTTCATCAGCTCCGGGGGTACGCATCGTAATGGAAATGTTCTGGCTTTTGCGATGGGTGAGGGGACCAAATTCCAGGCGAATCTCCAGAGGCTCTTCTACGGCGAGCAGGTCGGAAGCTTCCCGCCGGTTGGCGCCATTGTATTTTTGGATGATGACTTGTTTGGTGGACATGGATGGGTTATTCGTTGATTTGGTTAATGGGTGATTTGGGGTGCCAAAGTCTGGTATTTATGCCTGAATTAATGAAAATCCGATGCCAGGCTCTGTCACCTCAAATCCCCAAATCCCCGAATCCCCAATTGGGTAGCTTCCTCCCGCGTATCCACACTTTTCAAACATCCAGGATGCTTGGGATTGACTTTTTGCGTCAGGGCTTGTTCCAGAAATCGCCGCATAGATTCATTGCCCATCTGAACCCATTGTAGCAACAAAGGTCCTGCTTCTGGCTCGTAAATGCAATGGAGTGGTTCAGGGAACTGGGTTTCGGGATTCACAAAAACGGTAGCGATGCAGTTTGTATTCCGTTCCTGAAACAATTGTTCCAGGTCCGATTTTTCCAGCAGGGGATAATCGCAGCCCAGTACCAGCCAGGCATTGGTTTTATCGCGCTCAAAGGCTGAAAGCAGGCCGTTCAGTGGGCCGATATCGCCCCATTGCGCGGAGTCAAAAATGGTTTTGCAACCCTCAAACAGGTCTTTTTGCTCCTCCCGGCAGGAGAGAAACACCCGATCACAAAAGCCTGAAAGCAAATCTTTTAAGAATTGGTATTGCGGCTTTCCGTGATAATTCAGCAGACTTTTAGGTTGCCCCATTCGGCGGCTGTGGCCACCGGCGAGAATGAGTCCGTTCATGCAAAAGGTATGTTCTTTACCGCCCAAACCAGCAACGCATTTTTCTCTGCCGGCAGCGCCAGTTTTTTTATGATGTTGGATCGATGGTTCTCCACTGTTTTTTCAGATATAAAAAGCATTTGAGCGATCTCTTTCGTGGTGTGTTGTCGCCCGATCCATTGTACGATCTTTTTTTCTGCAAAAGTAAGTTTGTTTAGCAGGGATTCGCTTCCTGAATCGGAATTCAATTCTAGTTGTCCGCTCAGCTCCGGGTTGAACCAGGTTTCATTGTTCAGCACCGCATTGATACAATCTTCCAGCACATCAGTAGAAAACTCTTTTAAAACATATCCATTGACATTCAATGCTTTAGCGCGATTAAAAGTGAAAATTTCATTGTGCCTGGTGAGTAGTATCATGTTGTAGGCAGTGATTCCGTTGCTGCATAGTTCAGCAATATGATGTCCCAGACTTTCGACATAGGTTTTTGTCTCCATGAGGGTGAGTGGATGGTCGTCGCTAATAAGTATATTGGCTATGGTGAATTGGTTTAGGAGGTAAAGATAGACGGTACAGAGGGGAGCTGTAAGGGCTCAGGATAAAACTGGGGGTAACCCCTATGTGTATCTGCTGGCGGCTCCTTTTTTTGGACTCAGGGTCAAACTATTACGCTGATTTTCGTTCCACCTTCAGCTCACCGGATCTCCGCATTCCCGCCAATCGCCTTGGCTCGTTGAATAATACGAAACAACTGCAATTCAGCCGTTTTGGAAGGCGTATTTTGGTAGTCAATCTCGTGCGAGACCTAAATTGCTCGCAGAGGGTTTCGAGACTAAGGCCCAATCCGATTTTATACAGCATCACCGGGTGCTGGTTGTGACTGATCTGGCGTATACCGTTGATGATACCGTCAATCTTTTCATCCACCTCGGGGCCCGCCGGTAGCCAAGTGCAAGAATATAACAGCCAATCTGGGAAGCGATGGAATCGTCAAGGTGGTTCCATCTGCTGTAAACAATGGAAGCACAGACAATTGCGGGTTTACCCTTACACTCAATCCCAGTACATTTGCTGCATGCAAATAAATCACTGGTTTTCTTTTCTGCTATTGGCATTGATGCCTAATAAGCTTGTTTTGCGCACAGAACCACCGCAAGGCATCTTCGACACCTGCAAACAACTGGTTGTAGTCGTCAGCCCCGGGCAAAACAGCGTAAGGGCGCAGCTCTATAAATTTGAAAAAATTGGACAGCGTTGGCAGCTGGTGGGTCAGCCCAATCCGGTCAACCTTGGTAGAAAAGGTTTGGCCTGGGGTAGGGGATTGAATAGTGCAAAACCCGGTCGACAAAAGAAAGAAGGGGATCTGAGGGCTCCGGCGGGTGTTTTTCGCTTTGGTACGGCTTTCGGGTATGCTGAAGCAGGTACAATACCTTTAAAACTCCCTTATCTGCCCATTACAGAAGCGCAGCTTTGTATTGAAGACAGCGATTCGCGCTTTTACAATCAATTGATAGATGCTGCCCAGGTAGGGCAGGATTGGAAGGCTCGTGAATCGATGCTTCGTACAGACGAGCAATACAAATGGGGCATTTTTGTTAACCATAATATCCCCTCTGAGCCTGGAGCGGGTTCCTGTATTTTTTTTCACCTGTGGCGTAAACCAGGTTCTGGTACGCTTGGATGCACTGCCATGGCGGAAGACAATCTATTGGCCCTGATGCAATGGCTGGACCCCCAAAAGGAGCCTTTGTTGTTGCAAATGACGGAAGCTGCTTATAGGGAGTATCAGCGGAGTTTCTCATTGCCTAGATTGTAGGATCAATGGTGATTTAATGGGCTTCGCATGAGATTGAATGGGCCACGGATGGCACGGATTAAGCACACATAACCTCGTATGTTCGCCTCGTAGCTGCCCACTAACCGTGGACTCTGAGTGTTCGAGTACAAGATGACAAAGCCATGGGTGATTTCATTTCACTTTTTGCATAAATCCGACACCCAGCGTTAAATTTCTTGCCTTGGGCTTGGTTCTTAAATTGACTTGGTTATCTTTGCTCACCCTAGTGCCGCGCCCGGCCACTAAGGTGTGAATTGGGGAGGCAATTTTTTTCTTTATCAAGGCGTGAGAAGGGCGCAATGCGGGACATTTTAACCGACGAACAACGCAGAGAAAGGAAAAATTAGACCGCCATATTCACGCCTTAATGGCCGGACGCGGCACTAGTGCCGCGCCCGGCCATTAAGGTATGAATTGGGGAGGCAAACTTTTTCTTTATCAAGGCGTGAGAAGGGCGCAATGCGGGACATTTTAACCGACGAACAACGCAGAGAAAGGAAAAATTAGACCGCCATATTCACACCTTAATGGCCGGACGCGGCACTAGCAGGACTTTTACCCTCCAGTCTGCCCCAAAACCGTGATTTTGCTAAACCCTTGACCGTTTCGACACCAATGATGAAAGAACTTTGATATGCGCACTCCGCGTATGCCTGTTCATCCGAACCGCACCATTCATTAGCTCCGTTTGTTTTAATCCGTATTCCGGGACCTGATTTGATAGACGTATAGGTCTATACTTCCCTTTGGGCATTGAAAGTAAATGCCTCCCTTACAGTTTCAAGTATTCACACTGGCTTGACGCGCCGCCCGTGGGCGTGTAGGCAAGCCAGTATCCCGGTTTTTCCCAAGCAGTATGTGCCTCGCGTATCTGCTACTGTGGCTGTATGCTTGCCCCGAAGCTAAGGTGGGACAAGCGATTTTCTCTTTTTCTCTTAACCCATTGTAACGAATGTTCCAATGCGTGAAAACCATTTTTTTTAAACTTAAAAACCTTTTCCAAATGTTACGAAAAATGTTCTTCTTTGAAAAGTGGGGGGGGGCAAACAATCGCCTTTTCAGCCTCCTAAACACGACACCTAAACTACTCAACGCATTCTGCTTCGCCTTGTTCCTCTTTGGTAGCTTGGGTGAAATGAAAGGGCAGATTGGCGGAGGCTCTTGCATCGCCCCTACTTCATGTTACAATTTAGTGGTTAATGTTACTCCTCTGGTTAACACGAATCCTTGTGTAACACCAGAATGTAACCGATTCTATTTTCAGGTAAGTTTGACTCTCAACAGTTTTTCTCCTCCTGGAAACCCCAGCTCCTTTGATTTGTGCTATGAGGACTTTGCTATTACACTTGCACTGGCCACACTTCCGGCAGATGGCGCTTCCTCCATTAACCAAGCTGGGACAGAAGCCTGTCTTTCATCTATTTACCCGGCAGGGACATTGGGGTTTGACCCCGGCAATATTGTCACTTTTGGGGTTCATTGTACGCCCACCGGTAGCGGCATGGGCTGTGCACCTCCCATCACCTTCACCAGAGTTGGCTTTCAATACTACGCCAATTTATTTGTACTTGCGGTAGATGGTGTGCCAGGGGAGGTCTTGACTTTCGACCCGATACAGTCCTATTACACCAGCCCACCTTCGCTCTATTGCGACGACAACTTGATCTTTAATTCTGATCCGTTCACAGTGCCCAGTATTGGCGTAACCGAAACCAATGTGTGCCTGTCCTTTGGTGATTTCGATCCCTTGACCGAACGGTTGCCCGTGATGGCTGCCAACGCTGCCGCATTACCGTCTGATATCACGTACCTGGCATTCACGTTTACCATAGAGACAGATAATATCATGGAGAAGCCAGTATTGAAGAATTTTATTCAGGCGCCCGCCGAGCAGCGTATTGACCCCATTCCGGGCACAAACAATTGGAAAGGGTTTGTGAAGTTCGTTGGTGTTCCGGGAATAATGGTGCCCGCACAAGGAGAATTAAAACTCTTCGACATCGAGATAAAAGGCCCTGTGAACCAATCCTCCATGGCCAGTGCAGACATTTGCTTTGGGCCAGGTCAAATTCGCAATGGCAGCGGATGCAAGGATGCCTGCTTGAGTATGGACTGCGCGCATATTGAATTTGATGGCGATGAGCCTTGCAACCCTGACTATTTTACGGTAGTTGTAGATGCCGAACCACAGAGCGTTACCTGTACCCAGCTGGGCGCAAAGGCGACCCTCAACTGGCATGGCCTTTCCTCTACCCTGGATTTTGATCGGATCCGGATCGCGCTGCAGTTCGACCTTCCACCCGGTGTGACCATCAGTGGCATCGGGGCAAACACCTTTGGCTGCCCTTCCAACCCAGCCTGTAACCCGGATGGTGGTTTTAGCAACTGCTTTAAGATTGACGGCAACAAGGTCACATTTTGCTTCTTCCCAGGGACGCCGCAGTTTGTTTCTTTAGGCTCTTATTTCGTTGTTAATTTCAATGCCCCAACGAACTGCGTCAATGGCGTCACGGTAATAGAATCCATGGTGGACGTTGCGACGAACCCGCCGGGAGGGGACGGTTGCGTGGCAAATACAGTTGTCACACCGGGTAGTTTTCCGCTCTGTACCCCCATGCTGGCAGGCTGGGTGCGCAATTCAAATGGGATGGATATTGATGATGTTGATGTAGTGGTTAACCGAACCATGCCGCTTGCTGGCTGTGACCCAATTACCATCTGGCCCAACAACGCTCCTTGGTCTTGGTGCCCCTGTGATTTGGCTACTTACAGGGTAAGACCACAGGTGAAGTTCGGCGGGGATGCCTGGCTCAACGGGGTTACCACATGGGACCTTACGCTGATCAGCAAGCACCTAAACGAATTAGAGCCTTTCACATCGCTCTATCAGTATATAGCAGCGGATGTTGACAACGACGGCCGTGTTGATCCAGATCCTTTAGGCCTAGCCGATTCTGAAGATATAATTGAACTCAGAAAGTTGATCCTCGGGATTTATCAGGTACTGCCCAATAATAGCTCTTGGCGTTATGTGGATGCTTACGCTCCTGTTCTTCCTCTTCCTATGGAGCCATTTGATCCTTTTGTCATACCTAACGAATTTCGAATTTTAAATCCCTCCAATTCCGCCATTGATTTTATTGCGGTTAAAGTTGGGGATGTGAACGCCAACCACGATGAGGATATCCAATTGCGGCCTGCTGGAGAATTGTCCTTGCGAACAGAAGGAATACTTCGGACAGAGGAAGGCGAGTTGGCAAGCATCCCTGTTAGATACGAGGGCGATGTACCCATAACAGCCCTCCAAATGGGGCTGCGCTTTGATTCCAATATGTGGGAATATGTGGGCATCACGGCCAGCGATGCACTTCAGGTATCCGAGGATTGCTTCAACCTGAACAACACGGCAGCCGGCGAGATCAAGTTTGTGTGGTTCAGCGCCAACCCGGAGGAGTATGTGCGCCCTGAGCAGACATTGTTTTACCTCACTTTCCGTGCCAAGCGGGCGATAAAGGGTGATGTTACCCCTCTGCAAATAGACAACGACCTGCTGAGGAGCATTGCCTTCAACCCCGAAGGGGCATTTTATAGCCTGAGCATTGGGCAACAGGCCGATGGTCGTCATTCAGATTTGCCCTCGAATCAAACTTTGGCCGTTAGCTGCGCTCCCAACCCCACTTCTGGGGCAGTCACGCTCACGATAGCAACTCCAACTGATGCTACAACAGCAATTGTATGGGCTTACAATGCTTACGGGAGCAGGCTGATGCGGCGCGAGATACCTCTGACCGGACGTACTACCGATTTCCAAATCCCTGAAGCGGCCAATTGGCCTGCCGGGCTGTATGTATGGAAGGTAAAAGTGGGCGATGTCAAGACCGAAGGCCGCCTGTTGAAACAATAGGCTTTCCCATGATTTAATTTGTGTTGGCACGGCATTGCGCCGTGCCAACACCCTTTTTTTTGTATTCCTTGCTTTTAAAATCTGGCAACAATTATGAAACCCATCTTTACTTTCATATTCCTGCTTTCTTTTTCCAAGCTCAACGCCCAATCCCGCATTTTTGTCAACGCCGCCGCTACAGGCGCGAGCAATGGCACATCTTGGCAGAATGCCTTCACCGACCTTCACCATGCCCTGCAAGCTGCCCAATCGGGCGACAGCGTGTGGGTGGCTCAAGGGGTGTATAAGCCTACTTCCGATGCCAACCGCGACTCGTTTTTCTTTATGCAGAGCGGTGTGAGGCTTTTTGGTGGGTTTGAGGGCACAGAGTTGGATATCAGCCAGCGCGATTGGGAGGCACACCCTACCGTGCTGAGCGGCGACATCGGTATACAAGGCGACAGCACGGACAATGCCTACAACATCATGGTGATGGGGGAGGCAGCAGAAGGCACCCTTTTTGACGGGCTAACCTTTAGCAATGGCACCGCCAAGCCAGGTTTTGTCACTGGCGACCCCTATCCGCGCAATGCCTGTGGCGGAGGGTTGTCCATCAATGCAGGGGACGGCGTTGCCTACCCGGTGCTGCGCAACTGTCGTTTCGAGCGCAACTACGCCCTCTATTATGGGGGCGGAGTATTTGTGCGCGCCGCAGCGGACGGCTCTATAGCGCCCCAGTTCCTCAATTGCACCTTCGAGGGCAACACGAGCCAAAGCGATGGCGGGGCTGTTTATTGCAACGGTTTTGTGGACATAGAGCGCATCCCTGACTTTGGGGGCTGCAGCTTCACGTCTAACAAGTCTTTCCGCTGGGGGGAGGCGGTCCTGTACAGGGGGCCAGCGGTTCACGACACCCTGCACGTATGGGACTGCAATTTTGAGTCGAACGGTAACAATTCGAGGGGGATAATAGAGAACTGGACCGATAACCACGTTCGAATTGAGCGGTGCAATATTGATAGAAACTATGCTATCTTTATTAAAAATGAGGGCCTTGTTACAGGGGCACGTTCTTGTTATATAAATGAGTGCAATTTTACACGAAACCAGTCAGCATCATTAGCAACAGGCAGTTATGATACCAAAATTTCAAAGTGCGTTTTTAAGCACAATAACGGTTCGGGAGTATATGACATTTCCTTCAATATGGAAATGTCGGATTGTGTCATGGACTCAAACCGATGGTATTTGGTTATTTCGCCAAACGCTCAATGTGATACCTGCATCTACCGCAATTTGGTCATCAGCAACAATGAGCCTTCTAACTCAAATGGGCTCTGGCTTTTTCCCGGGGTTGAAAAAAAAGGATGGTATTTTCGTAACATTGAAATAATCAACAACGACAGCCTGCGGTTTGATTTTTTTACGGCAACTGATTTTTACCAGGACTCTATTGCTATCAGCCATTTCAATTTTATCGGCAACAAGTTTCAATTGGGTTCGATTAACCCTGAAAAATATCCACCCACGACTATCCGCAACTCGCTTTTCTATGGCAATCAATACGACCCGGTAGCGTTTTTTTCGTTGTACCCTAAATTGACGCTAGAAAATTGCGCTTTTGATGTGCTTGACTGTGGCCTGCTTCAACCCGCGGTTACCTGCACCAACAACCTCATAGGTCTAAACCCGCTTTTCCGCGACCCATCCAATCAGGATTACTCCCTACTTCCCTGCTCCCCTCTCATCAACGCCGGCTCCAATGCTGCTGCCTCAGGCATTCTTACCGACCTCGCGGGCAACCCCCGCATCCAGGGCGGAACCGTAGACATCGGGGCATACGAAGCCCCGGCATTTGCCTTGGCTACTGAACCCGATGTATACCCAGCCTGCAGCGGCACTTCCAACGGCAGCATCTCCATCAGCCCCGTATTCGGCTGTGAGCCATATACTTACAACTGGCTTCCCTCGGCCGGCAACGGGCCAGACCTCAACGGCCTACCCCCAGGCAACTACCTGCTTACCATCACCGATGGCAGCGGGCGGCAGATCCTGGATACTCTGCAGGTAGCCTCCGCCCCCCTGCCGGAACTTACCCCTGTGACCACCGATGTGCAGTGCGTCACGGGCCTTGGCGGCAGCATCACGGCGGGCGTGGCCAATGGCACTAGCCCCTTTCATTACCAGTGGCTACCAAGTGCAGCTGATACTGCTATACTTACGCAACGCACTCCCGGTTTATACGCTTTGACTGTGGTGGATGCCAACGGTTGTCAGGATTCGGCCTGGGCCAATATTGCCCTGTTGGGCATGCTCACACCGATGCTCGACGGCGCAACCATTTCCTGCTACGGCTCAGCGGATGGTTGGCTTTCGCTGACCCCTGCAACGGGCGCAGCCCCTTTTCAGTGGCAGTGGGATGGCTGGCAAGGCACCGATTCCATCGCCCAGCCACTCGGCCCCGGCAACTATTCGGTCACCGTGACGGACGCTTACGGCTGCACGGCCTCCAATACTTTTCCGATCATGACGCAGCCCGGCTTGCTCTCGGCAACTGTTGGCACAAGCAAACAAACCGATCTGGTGATGCCTAATGGTGTGGCGGTGGTAACTACGATCTCTGGCGGCACCGCGCCTTTTGATTTCGACTGGAATACAGGCAGCACCATGCAGGCCATCACAGGACTCGTAGCAGGCACCTACACCGTGACGGTAACGGATAAAAACGGCTGCGAGGCCATGGTGGAAGTTATGGTGGATTTGATGGTGGGTACTGGCGAGGCCGTAGGCGTAGCGGCGTTGATGTACCCTAATCCTGCGGTGGATTGGGTGACGGTGGTGTTGCCTGAAGTTATGTGTGAGTGCCTGGTGGAGCTTTCAGACGCGTCTGGGCGGGTGCTGCGTTCTACGGTGTTGGCTGAGGCTTCCGATATTACATTTGATCTCAGCGACTTGCCATTGGGTGGCTATTGGGTGGTGGTTCGAAATGGGGTTGGGGTTGCGGTGTTTGCGGGGAAAGTGGTGAAATGGTGAGGTTTTAACAGGAGCACAGGGAAATTGTTACGAAGATGATCTGTTAAAGGGCTTGATTTTTGGCCTATTTCAGATTGTGTCATAGTCCAAATTGAAATTTACTGCGGAACCAAAATTTGGCCGCCACATTCATGCGTTATTCGCCCGACTCGGCACTAGTTGTGGTGCTAAGCTCCAATAATATCCAGGTAAATGCACAGCTGTTTAAATTTGAAAAAGCAGGCAAAAACTGGCAGCAAGTAGGCCAGGCACACCCTGTAAATCTTGGCAGAAAAGGCTTAGCATGGGGTAGGGGGCTGAATAGTGCAAAACCCGGAAGGCAAAAAGAGGAGGGAGATTTAAGTTCTCCGGCAGGTATTTTTCGCTTCGGCACAGCTTTTGGTTACGCTGAAGCTGGAACGATTCCTCTAAAACTGGCTTATCTGTCCATCACCGAATCGCATCTTTGTATAGAAGACGGTGAATCGCGCTTTTACAATCAATTGATAGATGTGCGGGAAGCACAGGATTGGAAAGCCCGGGAATCGATGCTCCGTACAGACGAGCAATATAAATAGGGTATTTTTGTCAAACACAATGTGCCGTCGGAGCCGGGAGCTGGTTCCTGTATTTTTTTACCTGTGGCGCAAGCCGGGAGCTGGTATACTGGGGTGCACGGCCATGTAGGAAGTCAATTTACTATCCTTAATGCAGTGGTTGGATCCTCAGATGGAGCCTTTGTTGTTGCAAATGACGGAGGCTGCTTATAGGGAGTATCAGCGGAGTTTCTCATTGCCCGTTTTACCGGCTCTCTAGAAAAATCCATGATGGGATTGACGTTACACTATGATATTTGGAACGTGGATAAAACGGATTTTGCAGATTGGAACGGATCTTTAAAAATCCGTTCCAATCCGTTAGATCCGTTTCATCCGTGGCCCCAAAATCCAAAAAATCAGGGACTGATCTTAGCAAAAATGATCCCTACCACCATCGCCTGAACTACCCCGTAGATAAACCAGGTAAATGCGAGGCCAAAGGATACAGACATAGAACTGTAAGTGATCCACATGGAGGGTAGGGTAGCGATCAGACCATACACCATGCCCAGTTCCATCCCGCGCCACCAGAAAGGGCCATGAAAAAGGCCTTTAAATCGACGCCAGAACCATGCTAAGGCAAAACTGAGGATAAATGGGTGGGCTAAGTAGAGCATCGCCTTGTCTCCTTCAAAGCTAAAAACCGGGTCATAATATTGCTCAGCCAGGGAAGGGAAAAATGCAACCATCAGGTACAGGGCAGCGTAGCTAAAGCCCAGAAGGACAGCACCTGCCAGAATACCTTTCAATAGAAATTTTTGCATAGTCGGATTGTATTTTTTGATAAAAGTGGAATCTTTGATGGGTGTGGCACTTGATCGGAATTTTAAGCAAGGAAGTGTTAACAGGACGGCCTCATTGAACTTCGTCCACCACAACGATCAGGTCAAAATGAAAACTGATCCAGTCGTTTACTTTGATCATCCCCATCATTGCTTCTGGCGGACTAATGCCGAAAGCGGTCATTTGGAGGGCACTTTCGCCTCGGAGTTGGAAGCGATTGGGGCCGATGATTTTGGCTTTGGCCGGGATAGACTGTAATCTGGTCACATTGGTGATTGTCACATTGACATTCGCTTGTACATCAAACCATTCTTTGCAGGTTCCATCCAGATATTTGGGGTTCTGCCAAGTGTCTACCAGCGAGATCTTTATATGCGGGTACTGATCTGCCTTGAGCGCTTTTTGCATATCATGGTCGATCTTGCCATTGTGGCAATCAAAATTCCGGGATTTAACCTGAAGTTCCACATTGCGAAAACGGGCATAACCACCATTGCGTTCAATTTCCAGTACCTGAGCGCCGTATTGATCTTCACAGTCGCAGGTAAACGCATTTACGTTGGAAGTCCCTTTGATGTAAAGTCTGCTGCCATTTTCTATGTAATAGCGCTTTCTATCGCCGGCAGTGGTATTGCCCATCAAACAAACCATCGCGGCTAAAAAGAAGCATTTGAAAATTCCAACGGTTTTAACAGACATGAATTAAATGCTAAGGTGTTATGGGGAAATGCCCCATTGCCTTTGATAAGCAATGGGGCATTTGTTATTTGGCTGATTATTGATTAGAAGCCAATGACTGCCTCTACTACGAAGCCACCAAACTTTCCGCCGTCACGATAGTCGGTAAAGTTCAGGTACTCCTGGCTAACCCATTCCCCTTTCAAAAGTAAATTTTTTGTTGGAAACCAGCCAGCAGCAACTGCCAAACGGGTGATTTCAATTTCAGAGGTGTAGTTTTGAGGGGTTCCCGTAGCCCTAATGTAACGTGCGCCAACATACGCTTGCTCGTTTTTCAGGAAGCGATACAATCCTTCAACAGCAACCTGATTAAATTTGCGGTCGGTGCCTTCCCTTTCAAAATTAGTGCGACCTTTAATTGTTTCATAGCTGCCGAATAACTCCAGACCTTTATACTTGATAAATGGGTTGATACTTACAGCAAAAATCTTGTTGTTTACGCCAAGACTTGTAAAACGCCCAGAGTCTTTATTGGCTAATGAAGTAGCCGCGGTATTTCCTGAATTAGAGGGTGCAATAGCTTGTTCCATCACCATGAAGTAGTGTGAACCGGTACGGTCTCCTGCATATAATGTATTTCGAGCACTTCCCGTATTGTTGTACATGGAGCCAGACAAACGGAATCGGAAATCGTTGATAGTTTTGTCGTAAGCCAGCTTCAAGATAAGTGAAGGCTTCTTTTCGTCAGGCTCAACCTTGGGAGTGAGCGCTGTCGCTGGGTAGTTGTCTATATTTCCATTGATGAAGCCAGAAGTCAGGCCAATCATACCCATAAAGCCATCAGCAGGGAAAACATATACTTCACCCCCGATTTCAGTAGTAAAGGCATCAAAAATGAGGTTTTCAACAAAAGGGTTGTACATGGTATTGCCACCATCTGAGCGACGGAATTGCATGTCACCAAAATTAGGCTGGAAGTGACCAATTTTAACACGCATGTAATCAGTAAACCATTTTGGACTGCCGAACATCGGAAGTTTGTCGAACTGGATGTAGCCGCCCTTTACCCAGAATTCATTGTGGTGACGAGCTGACATGTAGTTTTCAAGACATACCCGGATACCATCCCCGATCTGCATGTCGAGGTTTAAGTTTGCCATAGCAAGGTTAAATCCGGAAAGTGTGGTAGAGGTCGAGTCGCTTCCGTTCAAAATCCAAACGGTAGTGTCTTTAGGAGCCGTTGGTGTATAGGCAGTTCCAACGCCATAAAGAAAATTGGTATTCCGAATATCCTTGGGTGTTTTTGCGTTTTTAGAATATAGAGCTAGGTTTTCGTGCTTCAGTGATTGAAAATCCTGCGTAAATGACCCACCGATACGGATCTTAAATCCGGTATATTCTGGCTGTTCAGCCTTTTTAGAAGGTTCAAAAACGTTGATGCCGTCTTTGTCCCACGAGCGGTGGTATTGAATCGATGGTTGTTGGGCAAGTGCCCAGTTGGCGCAGAAAAGCAGCGCAAGTGCAGAAAGCGTTAGTCCTTTTTTCATAAAACAGGAAGGTTAAGTTGTTAAACTATTTTTAGATTTGTTTCAAGGTCACCTGGAAGACTATTTCAATCTCGTCTCCTACGGTCATAGTACCCATCAGGGCGGTAGGGGGTTTGATCTTGTAGTCGGTCATCTTTAATTTTTTGGAGCCACTGAAGGTGATGGAGCCGTCTCCACCTGTTTTTCCCTGCACATACATCTCAATCTTATTGTTTACGCCAGCAATGAATAAATTGCCGACAACATTGATGTCATAGACCCCTCCACGGTTATTCATACCAGCCACTTTATCCAGCTTGAAGTAGATATTCGGGTGATCGTTTGCCCTCAATGCATCATATGTCTTGTTGTCCATGATGGAGCCTTTGGTGCTTTTGATCGTCTTGACTGGAACCTCTACCTGAAACCACCCGATTGATTTGAGCCCGCTGGCATCCACGGTCATCCCTCCGTTTGCCCGCACTTCGTTGGCCGTAGACTGCCAGTCATGTAGGTTGGAGGTTCCTTTAATTACCAAAGAATAATTGGATGAGCGGTAGTTTGCCTGGCCAAAAGCAAATGAAAGCGTGAATAGAAATAGAATAGCAAATTTGATTCTCATGTCGATTAATTTTGATGCAAATGTAGGAGAGGGCGGAGTGCTTGTCTGGTGACCCCCATTAGTGGCAGGTTTGATCTTCGTCATATTGTGTTATGACGAAAGTTTGACTTTCACCAACCAAAAGCAAGTGACACGTCGGCATTATTTAGTCTGACCTCCGGGTAGGCATAAAAAGGGCGTTTTGCAACCATGCTTAAATCCTGAAGTGTAAAATCAGTTAAACAGTTGGGACCAGTGGCAAGTGGATTGCTTTACCTTCACTGCTGGAGAAAATGATTTTTTTAAGTTTTCCATTCCAGTTTAGCTAATCAAAACATTTACACATGAAAGCACTGGACATTTCTGGCGGCGGTAGCAAAGGCGCTTTTGCGGGCGGCGTGGCCGAATACCTGATGAAAAACGGTCAGAAAGAATATGATCTTTTTGTAGGTGCCTCGACGGGTAGTTTGCTTGCGCCCTTGTTGGCCGTCGGAGATTTAGAACTGGCCAAAAAGATTTACACCAACGTTACCCACCAGGATATTTTTGCCATTTGTCCTTTTCTGTTCAGGAAAAGCAAAGACGGGGTGACTCAGGTCAGTATCAATCACTGGGGGATTGTTAAGATGTTCTGGCGAAGAGAAAAAACCTTTGGAGACAGTCATATTTGATCCGGTCCAGATGGCTGCCTGATGGGTAGAGGGCTGTCAGTTGTTTCAGGCTGAAAAACTGGTCAGCTATTCCATTGAACCTGAATAAATAACAGATAGAAAAGCTTGCTCAAGCATAATATCATGCCCATTACCCAAATCTTAGCGATTTCCTTTTTCCTTTTGCTGTTGGTAGCATTCTGGTATTGGCTTTATCCTAAAAGGAGAAAAAAAGAAGCGACCACGCTCCCGCAAAACTGGCGAGCCATTCTTTTAGAGAAAGTTCGGTTTTATGGTCAACTTGAGCCGCCTGAAAAAAAACGTTTTGAAACGGGTGTTCAGCAATTTTTGAACGAAGTGGAGATCGCTGGCGTAGGTACGGAACTGAGTGATACCGACAGATTGCTGGTAGCTTCCAGCGCGGTTATTCCCTTGTTTGGGTTTCCGGGCTGGAAGTACCGGAAATTAAAGGAGGTGATCCTCTATGAAGGCTCCTTCAATCAGGATTATGATACCCGGCTAGGTGAGGAACGGAATATCCTTGGATTGGTCGGTGGAAGCGGCATGACGGGGACTATGATCTTGTCAAAACCTGCACTACATCAGGGATTTGCGAACCACTCCAGCCACAACGTCGGCATCCACGAATTTGTCCACCTGTTAGACAGAGCGGACGGTGGCACAGACGGCGTTCCGGAAATCCTACTGGAACAGCCTTTCCTGATCCCATGGGTGAAAAGAATGCACCTGGAAATTAAAGCCATTCTGGATGGCGCATCGGATATCAATCCTTACGGCAGTACGAATGAGGCCGAGTTTCTAAGCGTGGTAAGTGAGTATTTTTTTCAACAACCTGATTTGCTCGAAAAACGGCATCCTGAATTGTTTGCCCTGCTTGAGAAGATCTTCAGGCAAGACTTGGGCGGAGCACAACCTGCAATCGAGGATCACCAGATTTGAAACTCCTGAGCAGCAGCAATTTTGATGGTCTTGGAAATGTCTATTCAGAGTTCTCCCACATCCGGATCAGGTTGCTGTAGCCAACACAGAGTGGTTTTGAACAAGTATGCTTTTCCAGACTACTGGACATTTTGACAATAGACGTTGGACTTGCACTCTAAAAAATTGAAAATCATGCACTTGCAGGATCGTGTCTAGTGTCCAAGGTCAAAATGTCCAGTAGTCTGATGCTTTTCAATCATTTTGAAATCAAGCAATTGCATCACTCAAATCATTAAAATCACTTTAATCACAGTATATATACCTGTAACATGAGCAAGTTTACCTCGCCTTGCGGGTTTTGTTTTTCCAATCCAGCCTGCACCGTTTTGAGTTGAAAAAGGATCTCGCGTTGCTGTGGGTTCCTTACAACGCATTGCATCCAGACCACTGCAGCAAGCCTGATACCAGAAGTTACGGGCAACACGCCATGTATCTGTGTAGTGGGATAAATAATACCATCGCCGGGATTCAGTTTGTAGCGTTGTTCACCTATCTGGCTGATAATGGCCAATTGTCCACCTTCGTAACTCATGGGCTCAGAAAGGAAGATTGCGCTTTACGGACTTTGCTGCATCGGTAGCTACTCCGCCCTCAAAATGGGCAGATGATAACAACCCGCCAATTGTATCCTTAAGTAGGCCGGCAACGGAAAGATATGCGGAAGGGAGATTCACAAATAAGTTTGTTGGGTCGTAAAAACTACCCTTTTTTGCATCGAATGCCCACCTCTCGCTCAAAGCGCATGGCTACAGCATCTTTCAGATTTGGATTCGGCAGACAATAAAAATTTTCCAGTTTGTCAACGTGTTGCTCACTAATACCATCCAAATTGGAGAGCAGATTATAGTTGCAATAGAGGGTTTGTAGGTTGGTAAGGCCAGCCAAAGGCATCAGGGAATCAATTTGATTTACGTTCAAGTAGAGCTCCTTCAAATCAATCAGGCCCTCCACTCCTTCCAGTGAAGTAATTTGATTGTTGTATACAAAAAGGGAACGCAGGTTTTGGAAGAAGGCAACTTCCCGGATCTGGGTTAATTTATGAAAAGTCACCACTACGACTTCCGTATTAGGGAGTCCGATGAGGCCGGTCATATCTTCCAGCTCAAAACTCATATTGGGGTAGGGGGCTGTCGGTCCTGCAAAACGATGGTTGGGAGCGTTGAAAACATTCATCAATAGTTCTTCACCAAGTGATTCAGTGCTGCTGCGGCGGAGGGCTACTTCGTTGAAGGCCTGCTTCCAGGCGTCGTTAAGGCCATTCCACCAGGCCGTGGCAATGAAGGTTTGAGTCTCTGTAGCGTGGGAAGAATTGGTTGATTCCATGATAGGATTGTGGCGGTCAGCGTAGCAGTGATGGGGTGGGTGTGGGATGCCAGGTTAGAGATATTAAGGGTTTCAGTATTCGCTCCGTCCATTTTTCCAAGGACGGTGCTGGGTGATGGGCCTACAGCAGTTCTCCCCCGGAAATCAGGCAGTGCAAATGTTTGTACGCCATCGCCGCCGTATGTAGTGCCGAGTAAGGAGAAAAGAGCTTCGTTTTCACTTATTGAAATGATTTGCCCATTGCAGATCGCCCAGTTTTTGGGTTCGAAGTCTGCTGCAAAGAGCATGATGGATGCCAGATAACCTTCCATGGTCGTGGATATTTTTTGATGAAAAAATTGGATTCTTTTTAAACTTAGCTGCGACTTGGGAAATATCCGTGCAAGCAGATTATATAGTTCATCCCTAGGGAAGGTTGTGTGACCCTAAATGGATTCGACCCTCCTTGTGCATGTATTTCGGCACTAAAACCGCTGTTATGAACCGTAGGCGTAGTGCCTGCGGTGGCATAAGTTTTTGCAATAGGGGTTGCCAGAATGTTGTTGTCTGGCTGATTAGACGTAGCGGCAGAGTTGCTGACTAGGATCGAAACAGCACCTGCTGTGTGCGTGTGCGCAGGCATCTGTGCTTCGGTCATCGTAACACTTGCTGTGCCGCCCGTTTGCCCGAGGTTATAGTTTGATAGACCAGGGCCTTCCCCTGCACCGATCGCTACACGTCCTTGCAGGTTGGGCAGGCCAAAATTGGTTCTCCCATTCCCGCCATAAGTAGTGCCAAGTAAAGCAAAGAGTGCTGTATTCGATGCAATGGACTGCATTTGGCCATTACAGAACGCCCAGTTTTTAGGCGCAAAATTTCCAGCGAACATCGTGATGGTTGCTATTATACCTTCCATATTGATTGTTGTATGTTTAAAAATGAATGTACTTGAGATAGAAATGAGGAAGGCTTAATTCCGGACAGGGAACATGCCTTCCACACAAATGATGTAGTTGATCGCCTGATATGGCTGTATGATCGAGATAGGTTGATTTCCACCTTGCACGGCTATCTTCACGTTCGCACCGGCTAGGGTCGTACCTGTGCTGGCAGATAACGGTGCATAAAGGGCTTGGGAGGTTTGGGCCAAAACCGAGGTCGGATCGTTACTTTTATGATTGTCAGAACAGGTACCTACCCGGGCACTCAGATCATGTGCATGAGCAGGCAAATTTGCTTGGTTCAGGGTTATGATTTCGGTTCCCGCAGATTCTCCCAGGGAAATGGGAGGAAGGCCATTCCCGGTTCCAGTGCCCACTGCAATGCGTCCGCGCAGGTCGGGCAAGGCAAAGTTGTTTTTTCCATCGCCTCCATAAGTGGTGCCGATAAGCGCGAAAAGTGCCATGTTTTCGTTGACCGATAGCAAAGAACCGTCGCAGTACCTCCATGATTCGGGCGCAAAATTCCCTGCAAAAATCATAACGGTTGCTAAATAAGTATCCATAATCAAAAAGGACTATTTAAATGGTGAAGAGTAAAACAGTAAAAAAAATTCATGAGGCCAAGGTATATGTTTTTAAGAATGCTGTTTTATGTAAAATTTAACACATATGATATTGTCAGATCAATCTCATTTTACTTTCTGCCGTGCTTTCCACCTACCTTTGCACCCATGGAATCAAATCAATTGCTTCGAACCACCCTCTCCAATCTGGACATACCGGTGCTCAATGAAATGCAGGAACAGGCGTTTCACACCATTCAAGACGAAAAAGATACAATCATTCTGGCGCCGACGGGCTCCGGGAAGACCCTTGCTTTTCTATTGCCCATCTTACATCAGTTAAAAGCAGATCAATCGGGTGTGCAGTGCCTGATTCTGTCACCCACCCGCGAATTGGCCATTCAGATTGAGCGCGTGTGGCAAAAAATGTCCACAGGTTTCAAGGTGAATACCTGTTATGGTGGCCACCCGATGCAGACCGAGATCAATAATCTGAGCCAGCCACCCGCTTTGTTGATTGGCACGCCCGGGCGTATCGTAGAACATATCAGCCGAAAATCCTTCGACCCCACTTCGGTCAGGGTTCTGGTGCTGGATGAGTTTGACAAAGCCCTGGCCATGGGCTTTCAGGAACAAATGACGGAGATCCTAAAAGCGCTTCCGGGCCTGGAAAAGCGCGTGTTAGCCTCTGCTACCAATAAATTAGTCATTCCGGAGTTTGTCGGCGTCACCAAACCCGTCACCCTGAACTACAATGAAGCCGAGGAAAAATCTACCGATGGGTTGATCATCAAGAGCGTGGAGTCCCCCACGCACGACAAATTTGAGGCACTTGCCCAGCTACTCTGCTACTTTGGCAATGAGCCTACCCTCATTTTTTGCAATCAGCGGGAGTCCACGGAAGTCACTAGGGAGCGACTTGCAGAAAGGGGTATTTCCAGTTCCAGTTTTCATGGTGGCATGGAGCAGATAGAGCGTGAATCTACGCTGGTGCAATTCCGCAATGGAAGTATCGTCTTTCTTGTCTGCTCTGATCTGGCTGCCCGTGGACTCGATATTCCGGAGGTGAAAAACGTGGTGCACTACGAACATCCGATGAAACTCAACGAGTTTATCCACCGCAACGGACGGACAGCCCGCATGCATGCACAAGGCGCAGCATACCTGATCCTGTCACCAGACGCACCCGTTCCGGCGTATCTCAGCGAAGCTCCTGAAGTGCTGCATTTACCTGCCGACCTCCCCTTGCCACCCGCTCCGCCCTGGGTAACGCTCTACATCAGCGGGGGGAAAAAGGATAAACTCAGTAAAATAGACATCGTAGGATTTCTTTCCAAAAAAGGGGGACTTAAACCCGATGATCTGGGTAAGATCGAAATGATGGACCACATGTCTTTTGTGGCGGTTAAAAAAGGCGTGTTGAAGCAACTCCTGACAGCCATTGCAAATGAAAAAATGAAGGGGAAGAAGTATAAGATTGCGGTAGCGAGGTAATATATGGAACGCAGTTTTTTTTATTCAGAAAAGGCTGTCTGTACCATAGTACAGACAGCCTGGAAAAACTTAGAATCTAAGATGGTGTAACCGGACTATTGGATCCGGATCTGCACCTTATATTTTTCATATTTCCCATAATCGGCGCATTCAATACCAGGAGTGCTCACGAATATGATCGTTTTTCCGCCGACAGTATGGAAGTTGTGCAGGTTGACCGGGTTACTATTGGTGGTGAGGGTCAGGGTGGTGTCGATGCCTGTTGTAGTTGTCACACGAAGCGCAGCATCCACAGAACCTTCCCAAAGACAATCGGTGTTGCAGGGGCAACGCTCTTCTTTGGCTCCAACAAAGCAAACCGTAATTCCCTGATCTGTAAATTCAGCACAGTCCTGCCAGGGAATGGTAGCCTCATTACCGCTCACTTGAACCGTGGTAAGCATGGGGTCATTGTCTTCACAAGCAAAAAACGCAAGTAAAACAGCACCCAGAGAAATCATTAAAAGGTGTTTCATAAATTGAATTGTTAAGTGAATCATTTCGTTGCAAATTAGTCGTTTTATTGCAAAACTCCAAGTTTTTTTGAGGATTTAACGTAACCTAAACACTACTTTCAGGGTTTAGGCGCCTTTACCTTTGGCATGCCCATCTTTGCCTTTGTTATGTGCACAGTAACTTACTTTCCACGGCCTACCGGTTTTGTCCTGACCCACAACCGGGATGAAGCCCCCAGTCGATCTACCCAATCCATTGTCAAGGAAAAAACACCCCAGGGCAACACCCTGCTTTTCCCCAGAGATGCCCTGGCTGGCGGCACCTGGATCGCAAGTTCGAAGGATGGTAAGACGGCGTGTCTGTTGAATGGCGCCTTCGTATTACACCGACGTGAATTGCCTTATCGCAGAAGCCGCGGACTGCTCCTGCTCGATTTTTTTGATTGGGATGACCCAGATGCCTTTTTTCAGCACGATGATTTGGATCGGATCGAGCCCTTTACGTTCCTTTATTTTGAAAAGCCATCCAACGAAATGGAGGTTCGACGCGTCACTGAACTACGTTGGGACGGACAACAGCGTTTTATAAAAGAATTATCCCCGCAGGTGCCTCATTTTTGGTGTTCCGCAACCCTCTATCCTCCTGAAATGCAAATACGCCGCGAGCAGGTTTTTATAGACTGGCTAACCCACCAATCACCCGATCACCAATTACACCAATCACCAACTCGCCAATCCCTAATCACCCTCCACCAAACAGGCAGCATAAATGATCCCGAAAACGATTACGTAATGAATCGCGGCGGAAGAGTACAAACGGTTAGTATTACCCAGGTTTTTGCAGATAAAAAAAACGCACACATGAAGTATCTCGATTTGCTGGGCGGAAAAAGCAGCGAACGGCGGTTTATGATCCATAAGCGGGCGGCAAAAGCTGCGAACAGGTAGCAAACGTGCAACCATATTGTGCGCCGTACGTTAAATCTTTGCTAACTATACCAAAAAAATATTGTGCGACTTGAGGAAGCACCTTATTTTGCAGACGAATTTAGAAAACAGATCCTTCACCCAACCGATTTTTTCGAATATTTTCTCTGCCAATTAGCCCTTTCGACGGTAACTAAAGCGGCCTCATCTTAATCTTGCACATGAAACAAACCTTACTCGTATTTTTTTTCCTGTTCACCGTCTTAGCGTTAAGTGCCCAAAATTCCCCGCATCCAGAACTCTCTGTTTTCCCCAATCCAACAGTGGAAAACATTGCAGTGCAAGACAATGGGGATGCCGTCGGACAAATAGTGGTCTTTAATTTGTTAGGGAAAAAGGCAAAAGTATTCGAAGCTTCTAAAGGAGAGCAGTATTATGTGGGAGATCTTCCTAAGGGCGTTTACCTTGTACAGCTGGTCGGTCGCAACAAACAGGTGATGAAAACACAAAAAATCGAAAAGCGATAAGATAAATGTGGCCAATAATTTAAATGTGGTCAATGTGAAAAATGTGGTCAATGTGGCCAGTTTTTTAAACGCGGCGGCTCTTGGTGATTCACCAGGAGCCGCCGCGTTTTTAAAACTACATAAAATTAAGTTTAGGCGGAGGTTAAATTCACCGGTTGACTCCGGGTTAACCGGTCAATTTAACCTCCGCCTAAACTTAATTTTGATGAGGCTGGTAACTTTTCCCATATATTTACGTTTAAATATTAATTTTTAATCCAAAAAGTAAATTTCGTCCCGATCAGATCGGGATTTTACCAAAACGATGACCAAGAAAAAAAAGCACAGCGGCAAAAAACTGACCGCTCAAGAACTCCAGATCGAAATCCTCAAATTTCTGCTCGGCCACCCCAAAAAGAGTTTCGCGCCGCGCCAAATCACTGACCAGCTTCGTATTGAAAATAATCGGGACTCCGCCGAACATGCCCTGCTCCAGCTGGTGCAGGCGGGTTCTGTCGCGCAGTTTGCCGATAATAAATTCGGCATAGCCCTCGGACGCCTGACCATTGAGGACAAACCACAAACCAGCAGTGGCCACCGTGAACCGTCCACCGTCCACCGTGAACCGTCCACCGTCCACCGTGAACCGTCCACCGTCCACCGTGAACCGTCCACCGTCCACCGTGAACCGTCCACCGTGAACCGTCCACCGTCCACCGTCCACCGTCCACCGTCCACCGTCCACCGTTCACCGTCCACCCGAAAGATCGTGGAAGGTCGCGTAGATATGACCCGCACAGGCGCAGCTTACATCGTGTCTGAACTCATGGATACCGACGTATATGTGCC
>JBILHS010000110.1:0-18588 GCA_044350425.1 Saprospiraceae bacterium
ACCGTCCACCGTCCACCGTCCACCGTTCACCGTCCACCCGAAAGATCGTGGAAGGTCGCGTAGATATGACCCGCACAGGCGCAGCTTACATCGTGTCTGAACTCATGGATACCGACGTATATGTGCCACCCAAGTACGTCAATGGTGCTCTGAATGGAGATATTGTTCGGGTAATGCTCTTTGCACCAGCACCTTTTCGCGGCGGTCGTAGGAATGTTCCTACTACGCAGCGAAAACCAGAAGGAGAGGTCTTAGAAGTACTCAAGCGCGCCAATGAATTTTTCATTGGTACGATTCGCCTGAACCGCAAATACGCCCTCTTTATTCCGGACAACCCCAACGTCCCTACGGATATTTTTATTCCGATAGAGGCCATTCATGAGGCCAGGGACGGTGACAAGGCCGTGGTGAAAGTAACCGACTGGCAGGAAGGCAAGGGCCGTGTTCCGGTCGGAAAGGTTACCCAGGTGCTGGGAAAAATTGGTGGACATGAGCTGGAGATGAATAAGATCCTGATTAATGCAGGATTTCAACTTTCGCACTCTGAAGAAGCTGAACTTGAAGCTGCGCGGATCCCTGACACCATTTCTCCGCAAGAGATAGAACGTCGCCGCGATTTTCGCGATATCCTCACATGCACCATTGACCCGGAAGATGCCAAGGACTTCGACGATGCCCTGAGCATTCGCGAATTAGAGAATGGCAACCTGGAGATCGGCATCCACATCGCCGACGTGACGCATTACCTGAAACCCGATTCTGCCCTCGACCGCGAGGCATTTGAACGCAGTACTTCGGTGTATCTGGTAGATCGTTGCAATCCGATGCTGCCCGAAAAACTATCCAATAACCTTTGTTCGTTGGTGCCGGAACAAGACAGACTGACTTTTTCAGCGGTGTTTGCTTTTGACCCAAAAGACAAGATCGTTTCCCGTTGGTTTGGCAAAACCGTGATTCACAGCGCCAAACGTTTTGCTTACGAGGAAGCCCAAACCATACTGGATAAAAAGCCTTCAGAGGAATTACAAAACCATCCCCGCTTCGACGAACTGGAATGGGCACTTAAAAACCTTCAGCGCCTCGCCAGTAAAATGCGCAAGGAGCGCGAGAAAAACGGTGCCATCGGTTTTGAAACTGATGAAGTGCGTTTCCGCCTGGCTCCCGATGGTACACCCTTAGAAGCTTATGTTAAAGAACGCAAAGAGGCGCATTTGCTGATCGAAGACTTCATGTTGCTGGCCAATAAAGAAGTGGCCTTGTACATGCAGCCGCCGCTCAAAAAAGGAAAAGAGGAAGACGGTTCCGGCGTAAAAAGCGGTGCCATTATTCCCTTTATTTTCCGGATACACGACCTTCCGGATATGTCCAAGATCGCCGATTTCGCGCGTTTTGCCTTAGAATTAGGCGTTCAGATGAAAGTTGACACGCCCAAGCAGATCGCACAGTCCTTCAACGAACTGATGAAACGGGCCCGCACAGACGATCGCCTGAAAGTACTCGAGCCACTGGCGATACGGTGTATGGCCAAAGCCGTTTACAGCCCGAACAACATCGGTCACTACGGTCTGGGCTTCACGCACTATGCGCACTTTACCTCACCCATTCGCCGCTATTCCGACGTGCTGGCACACCGCATCCTGGAGCGAAATCTCGATGGTAAAACCTACCGGGTGGATGCTTCCAAGCTCGAAGAACAGTGCAAGCATATCAGCAACCAGGAACGCAAAGCCGCAGAAGCAGAACGCGAAAGCACCAAATACAAACAGGCTGAATTCATGTCCACCCGCATCGGAGAAACCTTCGATGGCGTGATCAGTGGCATCATCGAACGCGGCTTCTTTGTAGAACTGGCAGGCTCAAAAGCCGAAGGTCTGGTGGATTTCAAATACCTGGATGATACGTATACCCTGGAAGATGGGAACCTGCGGGCTACGGGCCGGCGGTATAAGAAATCCTTTAAAATGGGAGATCGGATCAAGGTGAAGATCATCGCGGTGGATTTGGGGAAGCGGCAGGTGGAGATGGAGTTGGTGGATTAAATGTATGAAGTATGATGTATGAACTATGATGTGTTCCGCGCTGCATAGCGGTCTACTCTGCTAGTGCGCTCCAATTCTTTCCTGCTCTACTCGCAAATCCCCTGCCCAGCGCCGCGCTTGTGTCTTTTGACCAAGCGCCCATGGAGCAGGGGACAAATCTTTGATAACGTATTGATTTTCTTGACTTTAATGAGCTGCTTTTGAGCACTTTGCCAAAAGCACAGGCGTGGCGTTGCGTTGGGGATTTTGTCCTGGAATCAGACAAGACCAACCAAAACAGTAATTCGTATTTCTGGGCTGAGTTTGTGCTGCGGGGATCGTTATAGGATAATTTTATAGTTACACTTACTGGTATCAACAAAATGTTTTAAATTTGTCTTTTAAAACATGCCCAACTTATGGCAAAAAAGAGCTCAAAGTCCCAATTGTTGGCTGTTACCGGCCTTGAAAAACGATTTGAAGAATCCGGGTCAGAAATGATCATTTACCAGACGCAGGATGGCACCACTAAAGTAGATGTGCAATTGGTGGATGAAACCGTATGGCTGACCCAGGATCAAATGGCAATGCTGTTTCAAAAAGCAAAGTCAACCATCAATGAACACATTAAAAATATTTTTGAGGAGGGTGAACTGATTGAACCTCAGGTTATGAGAAAATTCGGAAATTCCGAATTTTCTACCAAGCCTACCAATTACTATAACCTCGATGTCATCATCTCAGTAGGATACCGCGTAAAATCTCAGGTCGGCACTCATTTTCGCATTTGGGCAACGCAGCGCCTTCGCGAGTACATTATCAAAGGCTTTGTACTCGATGATGAACGCCTCAAAAAGGCACGCAACAACTACTTCGATGAACTGCTGGCCAGAATTCGGGACATACGGAGCAGCGAGCGGGTTTTTTACCGAAAAGTCTGCGACATATTTGCAACCAGCATGGATTACAATGCTCAAACAGAGCTCGCGAAGACCTTTTTCGCGTCGGTTCAAAATAAATTTCATTGGGCCATTCATGCCCACACGGCTTTGCCGAACTCCAGGCGATGCAGCGAAAATCAATGTATATGCAGGATTGGACAACCAAATTGCACGGCTTTCTTTCCTTAAATGACCGCGAAATACTGGATCATCCCGGAAAAGTGAGTGCCGCCGAAGCTGAATCACATGCGCTTGCGGTGTTTGAAAAATACAGGGCTGCTGAAATCAGGAGACTCGAAATTGCGGAGGATGATCTGGATCGTGCAATTAAAAAAATTAATTTGCCTAAATCTGACGCTGAGGATTGACGATGCGTTTACCGTGGAGTATTTATGATGTATGATGTGAAGGAACAAAAAAGGCCACCCAAAGGCAGCCTCTAAAAATGTCTAATACCATTAAGAAATGTCAAATGTCCAAAAAGCCTCCTACGGCGGCTAAACCGCAAAACTCTCCCCACACCCGCAAGTCCGGGTAGCATTCGGGTTGTTGAACGAAAAGCCATGTCCATCCAACCCTCCTGAAAACTCCAAGGTAGTATTGAAGAGGTAAAGGAAGCTTTTGAGGTCGGTCACGACTTTCACGCCGTTATTCTCAAAAACCTGATCATTGGGCTTTGATTCGTTGTCGAAATCGAGTTTGTACGACAAGCCAGAGCATCCACCAGAGGTAACACTGACCCGGATGAAATAATCGCCAGCCATCTTGGAGGACTGGCGGACTTCCTGAATTTTTTGCTTGGCGCTGTCTGCTACGAAAATCATGTTTTTTAAGTATGAACTATGATGTATAATGTATGATGCATGAACTATCTTCGAATGGTTGGCCATACATCATAGTTCATACATCATACATAGTTATACAGCTGCTTCTACCATTTCTGCAGGAGCAACGATGCCATTTTTCTGCTGGTAATCTGCGATGGCAGATTTGATCGCATCTTCGGCAAGCACAGAACAGTGGATCTTCACCGGCGGCAGGGCCAGTTCTTCCACGATGTCCATATTGTCGATACGCATGGCGTCATCCAGGCTTTTGCCTTTGAGCCATTCGGTAGCCAAAGAAGAAGAAGCGATAGCCGATCCACAACCGAAGGTTTTGAACTTTGCGTCGCTGATGAGGCCGGTAGTCTCATCTACTTCTATCTGGAGGCGCATGACGTCGCCGCATTCAGGAGCGCCTACGAGGCCAGTGCCTACGTTTTTTGCGTCTTTATTGAGCGTGCCTACGTTGCGTGGGCTTTTGAAGTGGTCGAGAACTTTTTCTGAATATGCCATAGATTAAGGAGTGATTGTGAGGATGAGTGATTGAGTGAGGATTTGTGTTGGGCTATTTCTTTTTGAAAATCGAATAAAAAAATCCTTTTATCCCGTAGTAAATACGGTAAATCAGTATAGTGAACGGATCCGGAGGACTTTGAATCATGATAAATGTGGTCAATAATTTAATGTGGTCAATGTGGTCAATTTTCAAATGTGGTCAATGAACTAATACCCAGCTCAACCCCAATTGGCCACATTGACCACATTAACTAAATTGACCACATTCACTTAGTGTGCGCTCCATTCAATTTTAGTCAGATCCACCCCGTCCTGGTACATTTCCCAGATAGGGCTTAGGTCGCGCATGTGGTTGACCCCGTTGCGGACCAGTTCGATGGCCTGATCGACTTCTTCTGCTGTGGTGAAACGGCCCAAGGAGAAACGAATGCTGGAGTGTGCCAGATCGTCGCCCAGGCCCATGCCGACCAATACATAAGACGGCTCCAGGGAAGCCGAAGTGCAGGCAGAACCTGAAGAAACAGCGATATTTTGGTTGAAGGTCATCATTAGGCCTTCTCCTTCTACGTGTTTGAAGGAAATATTGGCCACGTGTGGCATCCGGCTTTCTTCGTTGCCATTCACTTTGGTTTCTTCCATTTTGGTCAATTCCGTCTGCAAATGATCACGGAGTTTGCTCAAACGGGAAGCATCCTGTCCCATTTCTTCACGAGCAATTTCGGCTGCTTTGCCAAAACCTACGATACCAGGAACGTTCAAAGTGCCGGAACGCATGCCGCGCTCGTGGCCACCGCCATCCATTTGTGCAGTCACTTTAACCCGTGGGTTTTTGCGGCTCACATAAAGTGCACCAACGCCTTTCGGACCGTACATTTTGTGTGCAGTAAAGGACATCAGGTGAACGCCCACTTCGCGTGGATGCGTTGGGATCTTACCTACGGCCTGCGTAGCGTCAGAGTGGAAAAGCACCCCGTGTTTTTCGCAGATCTGCGCGATCTCACGCATGGATTGGATCACCCCGGTTTCATTGTTGGCCCACATGAGGGATACCAGAATCGTGTTCGGCTTGATCGCAGCTTCCAGATCAGCCAGGCTGACCAGTCCGTCTTCCTGAACTTTCAGGAAGGTGATCTCTGCGCCAGCCTTTTCCAGGTGATCGCAAGTATCGAGGATCGCTTTGTGCTCCGTTTCGGCGGTGATGATGTGATTGCCTTTTTTGGCATACATCTCAAACACGCCCTTGAGGGCTAGGTTATTGCTCTCTGTAGCGCCGGAAGTAAAGATGATCTCCTTATCCTCCACGTCTAAAAGTTTAGCGATCTGCTCACGGGCATAGTCCACAGCATCTTCTGCTTCCCAGCCAAATTGGTGGCTGCGGCTGGCGGCATTGCCGTGTTTTTCGAAAAAATAAGGGATCATAGCATCCACTACCCGAGGATCGCAAGGGGTGGTAGCATTGTTGTCGAGGTATATGAGCTTACGCTGAGTCATTGCTTATTTAGATTGATTCGCAAAGGTAAACAGGCTTCTTGAAAAATGGTTTTTCTTTTTTGGAGGAATTCTTATTAAACCATTAATCGGCCTCCGGCAAATTTATCAAAACACTTTTTAACTTCTGGTCGATGCTTAAAGCGATGAAATTACCTTTAAACTTAAGTTCATACCACTCTCCAGAGAATCTTTACTTTTGCCCCGTCCACCGTTTCCCGTTCACCGTATACCGTCCATGAAAGATCTCTTTTCAGAATTTCCCCCGATAAGCAAGGCCGATTGGCTGCATCAGATCGCCAAAGATCTAAAAGACAAGCCTTTGGAAGATCTGATCTGGTCCTCCAATGGACTAGTGGTAAGCCCCTTTGTCCATGCAGATGATTTTGAAAAGCCGACGGAGGCCCTTTCAGATCAGCCCAATACCTGGGAGATCTGCGAGGATGTCAGGGTAGGGGATCCGGCAGAGGCCAACCGGCAGGCGCTGGATGCCTTGGAAGGCGGGGCCGAAGGACTATGTTTTTGGCTCGACCGACCGCTCGAAACGGCAGATTTTGAGCAATTGCTACGGAATATTCACCTGGATTTCATCGGGCTTCATTTTGCGGGAACAGCCGTTGCAGAGAATCCGGGCATGTTACTGGGGCTTCTGGAAAACCTGGCTAAGCAAAGGGGACTTTCGAGTGCTCAATTAAAGGGCTCTCTGGCCTATGATCCGGTGCCGGTTTCAAAAATTGTGGACTGGCGCTATCTGGCGGATCTACTGGAATATGCCCGGGAGCGATTTCCAGGATTTAAGATTATCAAGGTTGGCGTGGTGGAAGAGACGGATCTTTCTGTACTGATCAGAAATGCCAATATTTACCTTCAAAAACTCTCCGAACGGGGCATCCCGATTGCAGACATCGCGCAGGTCATGCAATTTTCGGTACCCCTGGGCAAAAGCTATTTTGTGGAAATTGCCCGATTGCGTGCGCTTAAACTTTTGTGGTTCAACCTGTTGAATGCCTGGAAAGCGCCCATACAAGTCCCTTTCATATCCGTAAGTTTTCAGCCGGAGACCTATTCAGACGATCTGTACACCAATATGATCCGGGCTACCATGATGGCCATGTCGGCGGTGCAAGGCGGTGCTTCGCAATTGACGGTATTGCCTTATGATGCCGGACGGGAGGCGCAGGCCAGCTATCCACAGGCATTCGGTCGCAGAATAGCACGCAATGTGCAACACCTGTTGAAAATGGAAAGCGGGATGGATGCGGTGGCTGATCCTGCTGCCGGAAGTTATTATTTGGAGACTTTGACGGGGCAATTGGCGGAAAAGGGATGGGGGGAGTTTATTGAGGGGATGGAACATGAATGACACAAATGAGACACGGATCAGATTTGATTCAATCCGTGTCTCATCCGTGCAATCCGTGTTCCACCCACACCACCCGATCCATCGCCCGCTCACTAATAGCCGTAATCGACAGCGCCGGGTTCACCCCCGGATTCGCAGAGATCATAGACCCATCGCAAACCAGCATGTTTTCATAACCGAACACCCGGTTGTTCTGGTCAATGACCCCCGTCTCAGGCGTAGCACTCATCACAGCACCGCCGAGAATGTGCGCAGTGCCAGGAATGCCCATCAAAGGGGTAAGTCCAAACGCCACAGCCTTTCCTTTTAAGATCACCTCAAATTTTCGGGCCAGTTCAATAGCGCGTGGAATGAAAGCCGTAGGTTTTTCCTTGCCCACGACAGCCGTTTTCATACCGCCCCACCAGTTGCGGGTAAAGGTCACGGTGCTGTCCAGCGTTTGCATGAATAGCATGACGGAGGAGCTTTTTGCCCAGTCTTTTACCCGAAGATATTGCCAGTATTGCCGCGGATGGCTGAGCACATCCCGGATCATTTTGAACAAGCGAATCGGGAAATTAGGCCCCTCAACAAACGGCAAAAACGTGAGTCGCCAGGCACCGGAGCCTGCTCCGTAACGGCACAATTCCAGGTGACTGTGCTCGTCGGTATGCAGGATCGCACCGATGGCGATTCCTTGAGATTGGTCGGAGGAGTTGTCGAGCTGCGTGATCGCAATCAGGCTTTCGTTGTTGGTGCGCACTTCTTTGCCCACCATGTCGGATAAATTAGGCAAGGAGGCCTTTTTCAATTTGAGCAGCAAGGCTACCGTGCCCAGCACCCCTCCCGCAAAAATGATTCCCTTGGCTTTTAAGGTCCTTTTTCTTTTGAAAAATCGGGTAGAATCCTGATAGTCAACGGTGTATCCGTCGGATCCGTCTTCTTTGCCAATCGGTCGGACATTAGTTACTTCCTGTTCTGCCAGAATTTCGGCTCCGAGTTGCTGGGCCAGATACAGGTAGTTTTTATCCAGCGTGTTTTTGGCATTGTGCTGACATCCGGTCATGCAGCCCCCGCAAAAGGTGCAACCACTGCGGTCCGGGCCTTTGCCATCAAAATACGGATCGGGTTGTGTCTTGCCGGCTTCGCCAAAATACACGGCTACGTTGGTAGCATCGAGGTGTCCTTTTTGTCCAATTTCTTCGGCGAGTTGTTCCAGGGCGTGTTCTCCGTCAAAAAATCGGGGGTTTTTGCTTGCTCCGAGCATTTTCAGCGCCCGATCGTAGTAGGGTAAGAGTTCTTGTTGCCAGTCGGCCAGTTTGGCCCAACTGCCGGAATTGAAAAAAGCGGGTTTAGGAATAGGAAGGGTGTTGGCGTACACCAGAGATCCGCCGCCGACGCCTGTACCCGACACGATGCCGACATGCCTGAAAACGGTGATCTTCATGATCCCATACCAGCGCAGGGAGGGCAGCCACAACCATTTGGAGAAGGTCCAGTTCGTTTTGGGGAAATCTTCAGTTCGGTACCATTTCCCTTTTTCGATGACCAGGACTTTATAGCCTTTTTCTGAGAGCCGGAGGGCACTTACGGAGCCGCCGAAGCCGCTTCCTATGATGATGTAATCGTAGTCCATTTACAGGGTGCTTTGATGAGACAAATGTATATGGTCGAATTAGGTTTCGCGCAGGTTTCACACAGGTTTCACACAGATAATTTAGTAAGGTTCTGTGTGAAATCTGTGAAGTAAATCTGCGTAAAATCTGTGCGAAACACAATCAGTGCGCCACCTCCAGACAAGCCGCCCGCAACATCTGCATATACTTCAACCCCTTTTCCTGAGCAAAAGCAATGTTTCGTTCCGGTATACCTTCCGGGTCAATAAAATGATCTACCGCCTTAGAAACACTATCCTCCCGCAACAGGTGCAGCATAGGGTAGGGGGAACGGTTGGTATAATTCGCCGGATCATCCACATCCGCTTCCGCAAAACAATAATCCGGATGGAAGCTGGCGATCTGATACACGCCTTCATATCCCTGTTCCACAGAAAGATCTTCCGCCAGATCCGCCAGATCCAGGTATTCCTCAAAATCCGTAAAGTGGTTAGGAAAAATGATCAGGGTCGTTTCGATATCCTCGGTTCGGTCGAGATAGCGCAATTCTGCCATGACAGCTTCTAAACTGCTTTCCAGCGTTGCCTCCGGCAATACGACGTAGCGAATGCTTTTGCGAAGCACCGCTTTTGCGGCAAAAGGACAAAAGTTGCAGCCAATGACTACGGAATTGATCCATTGGGTGGTTTGGGCGATGATGGTGGAATTGGTCACAGATAGGATGTTATGAAGAATAAGTAAGTCTGGCTTTGTCGTAGCCTTTTGGATGAAACGCCCCGAACAGTTCGTTGTCAGCTTTTCATTCCACCCCATTAATTTTCATGCTTAAATAATTGCCGGTGCCAACTTCCCCGGATGTTTTTCCACCCGGTGCAGCAGCAGTTCCAGACTCGGGTCTTCCGTTGCAGGCGAGAATCAAAATAGGGATCAATGCAGAAAAGAATAAAAATTTTTGACTCATGGCATCAAGTGATTGGTTAAAAATTGGCTCAATTTAGGACGCTTTCAGGAATCTCGCCATGCTATTAATTTTTAGTTCAACGGGTTTTAGAAAAAGAGACAGCGAATTGCCACTTTTGCGCAAACAAGTCTCCACGCATGCGTTTCACATCGATTCTATTACAATGCTTCCGGATATTACCCTGGCTGGCAGTTGCTACCCTCACTTCCGCACAGGATACCCTCCCATTAACAGATCGCTCTTTCTGGGAAAAGTCAAATGCAGCCAACTGGCAAATCGCAGGGAAAGCACAGGCCTCGCTGGATAAGGACGACCAGATGACGATCAGCAAAGGGACGGGTGTACTCGTCAACCTGCCCACCAAAAAAGCCAGGGCCAATTTGCTGTCCGCACGCGCTTATGGCGACGTGGATGTTTCCTTCGATTTTATGATGGCACGCCATTCCAACTCCGGTTTTTACCTGCAGGGTAGATACGAAGTGCAACTTCACGACTCCTGGGGTGTGCAAACGCCTACTTTTGGTAATTGTGGCGGTATCTATGCCCGCCGCCGCTGGAATCCTCAGGAGGAACTTTTTGATGGGGTGGCACCCCGCCAGAATGCCTGCCTGGCGCCCGGATTATGGCAGCATCTGGAGATCAGTTTTCAGGCGCCGCGCTTTGATGCCGCCGGCAAAAAAATCGCCAATGCCCGCCTGCTCAAAGTGGTGCTGAACGGAACTTTGATCCATGAAAACCTCGAATTGAGTGGCCCGACCGGTGGTCCTATCAGCGAACAGGAAGCCGCCACCGGCCCCTTCATGATTCAGGGCGATCATGGCCCGGTTGCTTTTCGGAATTTCAGCATCAAAGACCGGCAGGGCAAACCCGTAACCGCCGATCAGCCATTTACCTATAAGGTCATGTATGGACAGTTTCGGACACCGGAAGATATAAAAGGAGGAAAAGTAACCCTGGAAGGCAGTATCGAAAAGCTGAGCTGGGAGGTCGCCAACCGCAATGACGAATATGCCATCCTGTTCTCAGGGCAGATTCAGGTGCCTAAGGCCGGAAAGCACCGCCTGGTCCTGCAAAACAGTGGCCGGTCTTTCCTGAGTATCAATGGAAAGGAGATCCTGCCCGATGCCTGGACGCGCTGGAGTAACCAACGTGCCGCTGAAGTAGAGCTCCCTGCAGGCAAAAACACGCTCAGCCTGACCATCTCTAAAATGGATAGCTGGCTGGAGCCTTATCTGGGTTTGTGGATAGAAGGCCCCAATGCACCGGCAACTGCGATGCACGGCAACAGCTCGATCCTGAGTGTAGTCGCTTCAGATCCGATTCTGATGGATGCTGCCGAACCCAAAGTTTTCCGCTCTTTCATGGATATAAAATCACCCGGAAGCCCTAAAAAGCGCGTGGTGCATGCCATTCAGGTCGGTGATCCTGCGCATTTGCACTATACCTATGATCTGGACAATGGAGCAGTACCGCAGATCTGGAAAGGAGATTTTCTGGATGTTTCGCCTATGTGGGACGATCGGGGCGATGGCTCTTCGCGTGCGCGTGGCTCCATATTAAGTCTCGATGATGTACCAGTAGTGGTGGCCAAAACAGAACTTTTTAACCTGAAAGCTTCTGAATATGAACCCATCGCGCATTTGGATCCACAGGGTTACGATCTGGATCCGGACGGACTTCCGACCTTTCGGTACAAAGTGGACGATATGGAAGTAGAAGACCAGATGCGTGTGGTGGATCAGAAATATTTTAGCCGGATACTGATGTTCCGGAATATTCCGGCCAACACTTCATCCGTATGCCGTCTTGCTTTGGGAACCAGTATCGAAAAACTGGATGATCAAAACTATGCCATAGATGGTCAGCGCTACTATCTAAAACTTCCGAAAGGGGCAAAACCTGTGATTGAACAACAGGGTGGTTTGTCGGCATTGTTTGTCCCGGTTTCCAGTCGGGTAGAATATTTCATGATGTGGTAAGCGGATAGACCAGTGATTGCCTTTTAAAAAGAAAAAAATATGAGATCCATCATTCAATTCGCGTTTGTTTTTTCCGGACTGCTGGCCGCTTCTACCCTTGCTGCACAGGATAGTCTGACAATACCACCCACAGAAGATGCCTACTACCGCATCGTCAAAATTCCAGTCCCCGAGGGTGTGGTGCTCGAAGTTGGAGGCATTTGCAGCCTCCCAAATGGCAATATTGCTGCCAGTACCCGCCGTGGTGACGTATGGGTGATTGAGAACCCAAGCTCGGAGCATCCTAATTACCGTCGCTTTGCCACGGGCCTGCATGAAATACTGGGTCTGGTCTATCAGGACGGAAACCTGTTCTGCGCGCAGCGCGGCGAGCTCACCAAACTGATCGACCGCAACGGGGACGGCGTCGCAGATCGCTACGAAACGGTCTATGCATGGCCTGTTTCAGGACACTACCATGAGTATAGTTTTGGTCCCAAGGTGCTGCCGGACGGGTCTTTTCTGGTGACCGCCAACGTAAGTTTTGGCGCCAGCGATTGGTGGTCAGGCAAATCGGTCGTGCCCTGGCGCGGCTGGACCATGCACATCACCCCCGACGGCAAAATGGAGCCCTGGGCAGCCGGTATGCGTTCGCCTTGTGGCATCGGGATGGTCAATGGCGAGTTTTTCTATGGCGATAATCAGGGCGACTGGATGGGCTCGGGTTTTGTGGCGCAGGTTTCGAAAGGCGATTTTATGGGACACCCGGCTTCGCTGAACTGGGCCGATCGTCCGGAATCGCCGGTTAAAATGCGCAAAGAATTGATATTCAAACAGGTGGATCCTCGGGACGATCCCAGGAAAAAACCAGAATATGTGGCGGATGAGCCGATAACGACCATTTACGAAATGGCACATACCACCTATCCGGATCGCCAGATCAAAAGCCCGGCGGTCTGGTTGCCACACGGCGTATTGGGCGTGTCTACCTCCGAGATCATTACCGAAGATACAAAGGGGGCCTTTGGGCCATTTGCGGGCCAGGTGCTGGTAGGGGATCAGGGAATGTCCAAGATCGCAAGGGTGTTTCTGGAAAAAGTGAATGGGGAATATCAGGGTGCCTCCTTCGATTTTCGCAGCGGGTTTCGCTCCGGTGTTTTGCGCATGTGCTGGGGAACCGACCAGACCATGTATATCGGAGGCACGAACCGGGGCTGGGGCAGTTCTGGCAAGGAGCCTTATGGTCTGGAGCGCCTGATCTGGACAGGACAGACCCCTTTTGAAATGAAGGCAGTAAGAGCAATGCCGGACGGGTTTGAAATTGAATTTACCCAGGCAGTGAACATTGCCACCGCAGAAAATGTGGACAATTATACCGTTTTCAGCAGCAATTATAAATACCACCCAGTGTACGGTAGTCCGATCGTGAATTTTAAAGAAAACGCAGTGCGTGGGGCCAAAGCCTCTGGCGACGGTCTTCGGGTACGTATTGTGGTGGACAGTCTCCGGCTTGGTTATGTACATACCATCCAACCGGAAGGCGTACGTGCTGGTTCGGGTAATTTGCCGCTTTTGCATGGCAGCGCTTATTATACTTTGAATCAGATTCCAGGCGGGCCGAAAGCCGATTTTCCGCTGGTAGCCGTTCGGCCTAAGAAGTCAGAAGTTCCTATGGTGGATGCCGGGACTGCTGTCAACACGCCCGACAATCAAATGAAAGAAGCGCGGCCTACAGCAGCCGGGATGGCCGCCAAGGCGCCTGTAAAGGCAAGCGCCGCACCAGCGCCGGCTCCGGCAAAGCCGAAGGTGCTGAGTAATACAGAAGCCCAGGCCCTGCTTCTGAAACATACTTGCAGCGCGTGTCACAAAGCCAATGAGCGTTCGGTGGGGCCCGCTTATGCAGAAGTGGCCAAGCGAAAATATACTACAGCCCAGATCGTAGAACTGGTGTACAATCCCAAACCAGAACACTGGCCGGGTTATACCCCCATGGCGCCGATGACACAGGTGCCCAAAAAGGACATTGAAAAAATTGCAGTCTGGATCAATTCTTTACGATAGAACTATGAATCGCACCATCCTGACCCTACTGCTCATGGCCATCGGGCTGCCCTGCGCTTTTGCGCAGATCACCGACCCGAAGGCCACCGAAGTTTGGTCGCCTGAACCCCGGATGGTGACGCCGGGCAATGGCTCACGGGCGCCTTCCGATGCCATTGTGCTTTTCGATGGCTCCAACTGGAAGGAATGGGCGAGCGCCAAAGATCAAAAGGAGGTTTCCTGGACCCTGAATGAAGGCGCGGGCATTGTAAAACCTGGAACCGGAGACATTGTTACCCGCAAAAGCTTTGGTGATATTCAATTGCATCTTGAATTCTGTACGCCTGAAGTGGTCGCCGGGGAAGGCCAGAATAGAGGCAACAGTGGTGTTTATTTGCAAAGCCGATATGAAGTACAAGTCCTGGACAGCTATCAAAACCGCACCTACTCCAACGGCCAGGCAGCTGCGATCTACAAACAATCGATCCCTCTGGTAAATGCCTGTCGAAAACCGGGTGAATGGCAGAGTTACGATATCCTTTTCACCGCCCCACGTTTTAACCAGGATAGTTTGCTGGTTTCGCCTGCTCGTATCACCGTATTGCAAAATGGCATTGTAGTGCAATGGAACACCGAAATTAAAGGTCCTACGGAATACATTGGACTGCCGGTTTATCAGGCCCATGGGAAAGCCCCGCTTCGGTTGCAGGACCATAGTTGCCTGGTGCGTTACCGGAATATCTGGGTGCGGGAATTGTGAATTAGAGGCGCTTAAAAACGACTACTTTTGCGGCTAATATTCCCGTTTACTTGAATTCCACCTTTTCCAATTCCATAACTGTTCCAGACTGCTTTACCCGGTTTCAGCAGCCCGTCGATGGATACCCGTTGCCGGAGCGGTTTACGTTTCCTTTTCAGTATACGCCGCATCCGCTTTGCCTGCAAGCTGCAAAGGAGCTCCAGCTTTACCTGGACAATCACCAGGCATGGGAGCACAATTTTGGATTAACCCCGGAGCAGGAAGGCACCGTGTACGGAAAAATGTTCGGGGTACTGGTGGTGCAAAATCAGCAAAACGAATTAGGATACCTGGCGGCATTTTCAGGCAAAATAGGCGGCAAAACACACCATCCCGGTTTTGTCCCACCCGTATTTGACTTGCTGGATGAATCTGGGTTTTACCGCAAAGAAGAGGATGTGCTCAGTGCCATGAACCGTCAGATCGAAAGCCTCGAACAGGATCCACTGCTGCTGGAACTTATGGAACAGCTCCAGACTGAAACAGCCGAAGCCGAACGCCAGCTTGCCGCCGAAAAACAAAGCGCAAAAGCCAATAAACTGAGCCGGGACCAACGCCGCGATACACAGGAGTCAGTCCTTGCTCCGGAGGAATTTAAAAGCCTGGAAGCCGAACTGGTGCAGGAAAGCATGCGGGATCATTACATCCTGAAAGACCTTAAAAAGCAATGGAAACAAAGACTGGAGGCCATTCAAACCAGGCTTGACCCACGCACCAGCCAGATCCAGGAATTGAAAGAAACCCGAAAGCGGAAGTCGTCGGCCCTGCAACAGCATATTTTCGATCATTATTTTTTCCTCAACGAAGCCGGTCAAAACAAAAGTCTGGCCGATATTTTTCAGCGCAATGCGGCCGCTCCTCCGCCTTCGGGTGCAGGCGAGTGCGCTGCGCCCAAACTCCTGCAATACGCTTTCCTACACGGACTAAAACCCATCGCCATGGCAGAATTCTGGTGGGGTGAATCGCCCATCGGAGAGATCCGCAAACATGGCCAGTTTTACCCGGCCTGTCGTGGCAAATGTGAGCCGATCCTGGCCCACATGCTACAAGGAATACCTCTCGACGAAAACCCCATGCTTTCGGATGAATCCGGAATGCTGGATGTGGAGATCTTATTTGAAGATGAATCTATGCTGGTCATCAATAAACCGGCTTCATTGCTTTCAGTGCCCGGCAAAAGTGTGATGGATTCTGTCTATTTCCGCATGCGACAGCGATATCCGGAGGCTACCGGTCCGCTGATCGTGCACCGTCTGGATATGGGTACCTCCGGTTTAATGCTGGTAGCTAAAACCGCCGGGGTACACAAGGAATTGCAAAGCCAGTTCATTCGACATACCATAAAAAAACGCTACGTAGCCTTGCTGGAAGGGAATATTCCAGGAGATTCAGGTGTCATAGATCTGCCGCTACGGGTTGATCTGGACAATCGGCCGCATCAAATGGTCTGCTATGAACATGGCAAATCTGCCCGTACTGAATGGCAGGTGGTTTCCCACAGCGAAGGAACCACCCGCATCCACTTTCATCCCATCACAGGCAGAACGCACCAGTTGCGGGTTCATGCGGCGCATCCGCTGGGCCTGAATGCACCGATCCTGGGGGATGAGTTATATGGCACCAAAGGGGCACGACTCCATCTGCATGCGGAACGGATCGAGTTTTTGCATCCGGTATGCGGGGAAGGGATGGTGGTGGAAAAGGCGGCTGAGTTTTGAGAGGGCAGGGCAGGGCAAACGCATGAAATTCGAAATGTGATTATAGCTGCAGCGCAGCGAAACGTCTGTAGCAAGGATTAAGGCAGAATTATCGGAGGTGCAGCGCACCGAAGCAATCGTCCAGGGTTCCGGTGCGCTGCACCTCCAGTTTGATTTTTGCTGTTTTCCTACAGACGTTTCGCCGCCCTGCAGCTTTTACCTCAAATCTTCAATAGTTTGCCTTAGGGGATAGGGGATTGGTCATGCTATTCATATTTTATTACTTAAAAACTATGTTATACAAACCGTGCTTTTTGCTCCTTGCCATCTTGGGTTTAAATACTTGGGCGTGGTCTCAACCTGGATTTAATCGCATTTATGATGCGACAATTATCGGGAACAAAAGCTTCGATAAGGTTTTTGTAGACCAAGATACCATCTTTGCCTTAGGAGTGGGATACCAGCTCAACAGCCCACAAGGTTTAACTCTTGCTAAGATTGACTCTTTTGGCAATCTAGTTGCTCAAAACCTTATCCTTGATCCTTTGGGTGACCATTTGACCATGGACTTCCTTTGGGGTAACGTGATAAAAACTTCACAGGGATATTATGCCTTTCCTGCTATAGCGTTGGGCAGAGGTGCGCGTTTACTTATTCAAATTGACCAAGATTTACAAGTTAAGTCAATATTTGAATTCTCACTACCTACTGGAGATCTCAGCGAATTTGATAATGTAATTCTTGAAACTCAAGATGGAGGGTTTCTCATAGTTGGGGATGTCCAAAGGCCCAATTTGAAGTTGGACGGTTTTATGAGACGAATAGATAGCTTGGGAAACCTTCTATGGTTTAAATATTTGGGCGGTTATTTAACGGGAGAATACATATCCTTTGCTTCACAGGTTGATAATAACAGATTTCTTTTGAGCGGTGGTGGTCAAGCTAAAGGAACTCTTTGGCTCGTTGACAGCATTGGAGTACTGCTTGAACAAAAAAATATTCAGGCGCCCAATCTTACAAATATTGGAGACCATATTAGAATTTCTGATGGAGGGTTTATAGCGGAGGGAAGTAGATACCTTGGCGAAGGCGAGTGGGGTAGCAAAATACAACCTGTACTGATGAAGTTTGATTCTACTTTGCAATTAGAGTGGTTGAAGAATGTAGGACCATCCACTTCTAATTTCAATACATTTTTAGATTTAGCGAAAACGCTAGAAGGCCAAATTATTGCGGCAGGCTCTCGAACTGCCTATGGGGATCCTTCTGTGCCAGGAACTGATTGGGGTGGATGGCTTTTCAAATTTTCAGAACAAGGCGATAGTATATGGTCGCGAGCTGATAATGCTCCATTGGGGTATGATGCTACTGGAGGATTTCAATATGGAGGTGTTGGTATACTTTCCAGTGGTAGCATCGTGGCTGGAGGCCTTGGTGAAGTGGACAACAAACTCGTAGGCTGGGTAGTCAAAGTTACCGCAGATGGATGTATGGATACGCTGTTTTGTCAGACATCAAAGTCTGAGGAGGTAGTTGTTCCAACCAGCGTACACTTATCACCCAACCCGGCCAATAACGCTGCCCAAATCCGCTTTGCGCAACCCAGCTCAGATGGCTCACAGCTGTTGCTATGTGATCTAGCAGGTCGAATCCTACTCAATCAACAGATACCTGCGGGGGTATTGGAGCAAACGATACAGCTTTCCGAATACCCTAGTGGATGGTATTTTGTAACGCTGCTTGAAAATGGCAGGGTGGTTTTGAGGGAAAAGTTGGTTGTGATTCGGTAAAGGATACTATTTCTCTGTATACGAAGGTGTTACCTCTCCTTTTTTTCCAAACATCCACTTCCCACCTTTTTGCTCTAAATACCAATCGATACCTCCGCTATTTCCAGTGAAAAGAGTTGCTGTCTGAGCCGCTAAAACTGCAGTGCCCATTGCAGAAAAAACCTCTGCCTGTTTTTTGTCTGCTGAAAAGGTTACGCCAGCTCCTGAGGTCTTGTCGGCATTGAGCAACTGTAAAGGCAACTCAAAGGAACGGATGCACTCTTTTTGCAAAGCACTCCATATATAACCAGCAGAAGCCCTGCAGCCGTGTTCGTCCGCGTCTGCACCAACCATGGGAGCCACAGGAGCAGGCGGGATCACTTCGGCGGGTTTTTTATCGGAACAGCCAGGTAGCAAGAAGCCCGCAAGGGTCAACGTGAGCAGGATGGATTTGAAATTTTTCATCTTATGCTGTGATTAGAGTGATTTTAATGATTTTAATGATTTTAATGATTTTAATGATTTTAATGATTTTAATGATTTTAATGATTTTAATGATTTTAATGATTTTAATGATTTTAATGATTTTAATGATTTTAATGATTTTAATGATTTTAAT
>JBILHS010000144.1:0-11496 GCA_044350425.1 Saprospiraceae bacterium
TATCATCCGTCGCTACCGCAATGTGCTGACAGCCGGCCCCTTCGTAGAACTCAATATATTCCTCGATCTGTGACTTCTTTTTGCCCTCGGCAGGTTCATTGATCGGGAACTTGATGCGCCCGTTGCCGTTGGTCATTACCTTAGACATCAGTGCAGAATATTCGGTAGATATGTCCTTATCGTCGAAAGAGATCAGATTGGCAAAACCCATCACCTCATTGTAGAACTTAGCCCACACATTCATCTGGTTCCAGCCGACATTGCCCACCATGTGGTCAATGAATTTCAGGCCTGTTTCAGTGGGGTTATAAATGGATTCCCAGCGCTCGTAGCCGGGCAGGAATACACCATTGTAGTTTTTCCGCTCCACAAAAATGTGCACGGTGTCGCCATAGGTATGAATGCCGGAGCGCACCACTTCCCCGAAATCATCGTGTTCCGTGATCGGTTCCAGATAAGGTTTTGCGCCCCTTTGGGTGGTTTCGTGGTAAGCTGCTGCTGCATCATCCACCCATAGTGCGATCACTTTCACGCCATCGCCATGGTGTTTGATATGGTCGGAAATCGGGGAGTGAGAGGTAAGTGGGGTGGTCAGTACCAGCCGGATCTTTCCTTGTGCCAGTACATAGGAGGTGCGGTCGCGGACTCCTGTTTCCAGGCCCGCATACGCGAGCGACTGGAAGCCAAAGGCTGTTTTATAAAAGTGTGCAGCCTGTTTAGCGTTGCCGACGTAGAGTTCGACATAATCTGTGCCCAGCAGTGGAAGAAAATCCTCTGCTTCGGTGAATATTTTTTGGAGACCGTAGTTGTAGTTCTGAATGTTGGTCAAGGTTGTCATGTGCAATTAATGTTTCGTAAAGTGGCAGGTTTGGATTTGGGATTTGGGATTTTGGATTTGGGATTTACGATTTACGATTGCTTTGATTTCGGGGAGTGCTTGTTTTTGACTTTTAACAAATCAAAATAATCCCAAATCGTAAATCCCAAATCCCAAATTCCAAATTCCAAATCTCACTAGTCCAGCCACGATTTATAATAGTCTTCCACTTCCATATTCATGGCCTCCTGGGTGATCTTCATGGGCTTAAAGGGATCGATCATTACAGCCAATTCCTCCGTGGAAGTTTTGCCGATGCTGCGCTCAATGGCGCCCGGGTGTGGACCATGCGGAATGCCTCCGGGGTGCAGGGTCAGTTGGCCCTTCTCGATGTTGTTTCTGGACATAAAATCACCGTCCACGTAGTAGAGGATCTCGTCCGAATCAATATTGCTGTGATGGTAGGGTGCCGGAATGGATTTTGGATGGTAATCGTACATCCGCGGCACAAAAGAACAAACCACAAAGCCGGCGGCCTCAAATTGCTGGTGAATGGGCGGCGGCAGGTGCACCCGCCCGGTGATGGGTTCGAAGTCAAAAATAGACATGGCCCAGGGGTAGTGATTGCCGTCCCAACCGACCAGGTCAAAGGGGTGCGTGGCGTAGACATAGGGGTAAATCATTCCCTGTTTCTTGATCTTTACCAGGAAGTCGCCATGCTCGTCGTGGGTTTCGAGTTCTTTGGGCAATTTGAAATCGCGCTCGCAAAACGGCGCATGTTCCAGCATTTGACCATATTGATTGCGGTATCGTCCGGGAATTTCAATCGGGCTGAATGACTCGACGTACAGCAAACGGTTTTGATTGCTCAGGAAATGGATCTTGTAGATCGTGCCTCTTGGAATCACAATGTAATCCCCATATTCAAAGGGGATCTGCCCATACATGGTCTCCACCCAGCCGTGACCTTTGTGTACGAAGATCATCTCATCGGCATCGGCGTTTTTGAAAAAATAATCCTTGGTGCTGTCATGAGGAGCTGCCAGACCCACATGCAGGTCATTGTTGACAAACAAGGTCTTGCGGCTTTCCAGATAGTCGTTCACATGAGGCAGTTTAAAGCCTTTGAAACTGAGTGCGGAAAGGTTTTTGTCGATCGCGATCTCCGGCTCCACCGAGTAGGGTGTGCCTTTTTCTTTTACAATCGTAGGCGGGTAAAGGTGATATACCAGCGAAGAAACCCCTGAAAAGCCCTGAGTGCCAACGAGTTCTTCCTGATAAAGTACTCCGGCATGGTTGCGGAATTGGGTGTGTCGTTTGTGTGGGATCTTGCCAGCGTGGTGGTAAACAGGCATAAGAAAGGTTGTTTTCCGGCGAAGGTCGCCGGTGCTTTTTGCCTGTGAAATGATCTGGGTCAGTCGGCGGATTGATTGAGGTCATGCTGAGTCAAAGAATTGTCTTTCTATAATCAGTCTGCACACTGAGCCGTATCCTTGAATAGAAACGAATCAGGGGTATACTTTTACCGGAGTAATTATTTTTTTGCGCAAAAATCACTGGTATGGCGTCTTCTTTTATCCAACGATTCCTGATTTTAGGGTTATCTCTGCTGTGCTTTGATGTTTCCACGTTGGCGCAGGTCAAAAAGGATACCCGCCTTAAAGATTTTCTCTCACGCCTGACCAAAGAAGACCAAGCTCCGGAGCGTCCGCGTTTTCTGATTTATCCCTCCCTGGGGTATGCACCGGAGACCAGTTTGGACATCAGTTTATTTTCCGCTGTTTATTTTCATGCTAAAAAAGATCTTCAGTATAGTCGCCTGAGCGAGATCAAAGCGATCGGTTTTTATACACTCCAATCTCAATATGGTCTGTGGATAGAAAACACCGTGAACACGAACAAGAATCGTTGGCTGCTATATGGCAGGGCGCGGTTTCACCACTTTCCGATGTTCTATTATGGGATTGGACCGGATGCACCCGAAGCGGATCCGGTGCTGGTGGAAGGGAATCAAATTTTGACTCGCCAAAGAGCTTTGCGGAATATTTATGGCCACTGGTTTGCAGGTTTACGCTTAGACTTACAAAATCTCGGTAGCGTGAATTTTGGCGGAGCGCATCCTTCCCGGCCCCTGCCCTTAGGCGCGAAAGGCTCGGCCAACTTCGGCGTGGGCCCGTCTTTTGTATTTGATTCGAGGTCCAATATGCTCAATTCGCGCAAGGGCTGGTTTGGAGAATTGTCATGGCTCCACTACGGCCATGAGTTAGCCAGTGATTATGACATGGAGGTATTTAGTGCAGATTTGAGACACTATCAACCTTTGAATTCCAGGATGGTTTTGGCCGGGCAGTTGAGTTATCATGTGGTGCAAGGCAACGCTCCCTTTAATATGCTGAGCCTGATGGGTAATGAAATGCTCATGCGTGGCTATTATACCGGAAGATTTCGGGACAAGCATTATTACGCTGCACAGGCGGAATATCGCTGCCTGCCATTTCCGTTCAGCCATCGGATTGGAGGCACTTTGTTTTTGAGTGCAGGGGAGGTGTCGCCCAGCCTTGAGTTACTCAGCATCCGTCAGATCAGGCTGGCTGGCGGCATAGGACTCCGATACCTGATTTTTCCTAAAAAGGATGTTTTTATGCGTCTGGATGCAGGCTTTACCCGGGAAGGCATGGGCGTTTATTTTTTTACCGGAGAGGCGTTTTAGGAAGGTGTAAATCTGTATTTCACCGAACTAGAAAAGACGTGCCAGCCGCTACTTCCACCGCCAATATACCGATTGTTTTTACCGCCAAAACCTTCAACATCCCATCTCTGCAAACCGCAAAATCATGGTGTAAAGGACACGGATGCTCTGCATTACAGCGCTTGATATTCAAGGCGCACTGATCAAAGATCAGATTCCCATCCGTGATTTTCAAAATGTCCAGCAAGGGCGTTGCCTCTGTTCGGTCATTGGCGAAAAAACCTCCATTCGGACCTTTCATAGAGTCCACAATGCCGTGCCGAACCAAGTCCTGCATGACCTTGCCCAAAAAATGACGTGGTATGTCAAGGCCTTCCGCAAGTTCCTGCAGGCCGATCCTTTTTTCCTCCCTTCCGTGAACCGCTACAAAGGTCGTAGCACGGAGTGCGTATCCGAACGTTTTTGAAAACATGCCGCAAAAGTACGTGCATTGCGGAATTTTGTGGGGTTGACCATAATCACCACGCAGACTGATGCCGCTCATCTACCCGTTTTTTTTGCTAACGATACTTTTGTGGAGAAAAAGAGTTGAAACTCTTTATTTTCATAAGAATAAAAACGCTACGACGCAACCATTCACTAATGCAACATATCATGTTCAGAAAAACAACTTTTGCCACTGCGCTGCTGATGCTGGCCCTCTTCGCATGTACCTCTAAAAAAGAGGCTGATGACGCAGCAAAAAAATCGCCAACGCCTTCCGAAGCGGCTTCTCCTCAGCCGGAAATCCAAGGCACCGAAGTTAAATCCATTGAACTTACCACGCCACTTAATAAGGACTGGGTTAAAGCTGGTGAAGCCACCTATGAGTTAAAATGTCTTGCCTGTCACAAGTTGAGCGACGAAAAACTCGTCGGCCCGGGTTGGGCAGGGGTGACCAAACGTCGTGAACCAGTTTGGATCATGAACATGATCACGAATGTGGAAATGATGCTTGAAAAGGATCCAGAGGCTCAGAAAATGCTCGAAGAATGCCTGGTTCGCATGCCAAATCAAAACCTGACTCAGGAAGATGCGCGAAAACTTATTGAGTTCATGCGCTCGAATGACGGGGTGAAGTAGTAACGCGGATTACGCGGATGAGGCTGATTTTCATTCGTTATGCGTCAATCAGTTCAACACGCCTCATTCGCGTAAATCCGCTCTATCCGCGTAATCCGCGTTTCAAGTAATTAAAAATCAACATTTTTATATGAAATACAAACATCTCTTTCTGCTCATAGCAGCAGCTGTTGCGCTGCCTTCCGTGCTAACCACACCAGGCTGTAAACCACACAACCCGGTTTCCGCTGTTGAAGGCGATGCTGCCGGGAAAGTCTATGTCGCGCCCGGAAAGTTTGACGAGTTTTACAACATCGTCTCCGGCGGTTTTAGCGGCCAGGTGAGCGTTTATGGACTTCCTTCTGGTCGCCTGTTCCGCGTCATTCCGGTGTTTTCACAAAATGCGGAAAGCGGCTGGGGCTACAGTGAAGAAACTAAACCTATGCTGAATACCTCTCATGGTTTTGTACCCTGGGACGATGCTCACCACATCGCCTTGTCCACCACCAATGGCGAGCACGACGGCCGCTGGGCTTTCGTGAATGGCAACAACACGCCACGTATCGCCCGTATCAGCCTCAGCACCTTCCGAACCGAAGAGATCATTGAAATCCCAAACAGTTCCGGCAACCACTCTTCGCCATTCCTGACAGAGAATACAGAGTATGCCGTAGCAGGTACCCGTTTCAGTTATCCAATGGATGACGACAACTCTAATCCAGACGTTGGCATTAGTACCTACAAGCAAAACTTTAAGGGTACGGTTTCTTTCATCGGAATTGACAAAGAAAGTGGCCGGATGGGCATTGGTTTCCAGGTGTTGCTTCCAGGGGTAAACTTTGACCTGAGCCGGGGTGGTCGCGGTCCTTCGAAAGATTGGTTCTTCTTTTCCTGCTACAATACGGAGCAGGCCAATACTTTGCTTGAGGTGAATGCATCCCAAAAGGATAAGGACTTCATCATGGCCCTTAACTGGAAGAGATGCGAAGAATATGTAAAGGCCGGGAAAGGCAAAAAGATGAAAGTCAATTATGCCCACAATGTCTATGACGAAAAGACACAAACCGCCACTTCTACCATCGAGCACGAGACCATCATGCTGGATCCAAAGGAGTTGAAAGACATCGTTTACTTCATGCCATGTCCAAAATCACCCCACGGCTGTGACGTAGATCCAACCGGTGAATACATCTGCGGGTCTGGTAAGTTGGCCGCAGTAATTCCGGTGTTCTCTTTTAGCAAGATCCAGAAAGCTATTGCAGACAAAAGTTTTGAAGGTGAGTTTGACGGCATTCCAGTGTTGAAATATGACGCAGTATTGCATGGTGAAGTGAAGAAGCCAGGACTGGGTCCTTTGCACACCGAATTTGACGGTAAAGGTTTTGCTTATACTTCTTTCTTTGTGTCTTCTGAAATTGTGAAGTGGAACATCGAAAAACTTGAAGTAGTAGACCGTACGCCAACCTTCTACTCCATTGGTCACCTTTGCATTCCGGGCGGCCCGACGCGTAAACCATGGGGCAAATACGTGATCGCTTACAACAAGATCACCAAAGACCGCTATTTGCCAACGGGACCTGAGCTGACCCAGTCTGCCCAGTTGTACGACATCAGTGGTGACAAAATGAAGCTCTTGCTTGATTTCCCGACGACTGGAGAGCCGCACTACGCGGAGGCCATTCCAGCCAGTCTGATCACGCCGAAATCAGTTAAGTTTTTCAAAATTGAGGACAACCATCACCCCTACGTGGCCAAAGGAGAAAAGGAGGCAAAAGTATTTCGCGAAGGAAACAAGGTGCACGTCAATATGACTTCCATCCGATCACACTTTGTCCCTGATAATATTGAAGGGATCAAAATGGGTGATGAAGTGTATTTCCACGTCACCAATCTTGAACAGGATTGGGATGTACCCCATGGTTTCGCTGTAAAAGGCGCAAACAATGCAGAACTCCTGATCATGCCCGGAGAGACTGCTACCCTTAAATGGGTTCCGGATCGTGTGGGTGTATTTCCTATTTACTGTACGGACTTCTGTTCGGCACTTCACCAGGAAATGCAGGGGTATGTACGCGTTTCTCCCCGAGGATCTAACAATGCTTTGACATTCAGCACAGGAAAGAAGGCTGAACCCACAGAAGCGACGAAATAGCATTGATTGGGGATTTGTTTATTAGGGGATTTGGGGATTTGTTGTGGCAGCGTCTGGTATTCGTTTTTACTGAAGGCGAGAATAAATATCAAGCTCTGGCACAACAAATCCCCAAATCCCCAAATAAACAAATCCCCCAATCAACAAATCCACCATCCATGACACTTAGCAAAACAACCCGCATACTGCTTGGGGTAGCCAGTCTGGCGCTTATCATTACATATTTTGTACCGCTCTGGCAGATCCTGTTGTGGGCACCCCAGTACCCGGAAGGTCTGACCATGAAGATCTGGACGAGCAAACTCTCCGGCGAAGTGGACATTATCAACGGACTCAACCACTACATAGGCATGAAGCATATTAGTGTTGAAATGTTCCCGGAATTCAATTACCTCGGGCCATTGATTGGCTTTTTAATGCTGGTGGGACTCGCAGCGTCCGTTTTTGGTAGTGGCCGAACGTTGTTCTTTTTCACCTTGCTATCCTATCTTTATGGAGTAGTGGCCATGTGGGATTTTTGGCGTTGGGGGTACGATTACGGTCATAATCTGGATCCAAATGCTGCCATTAAAGTACCCGATATGTCCTACCAGCCTCCATTGATCGGGTATAAGAACCTGTTGAATTTTACGTCTTATTCAGGCCCGGATACAGGAGCATGGATCATCATTGGAGTTTGCCTGTTGGCAACGGTACTTTGGTGGTGGGAGTTTTTCAGAGGCAGAAAGATGGCTCGATTGTCAGCCGTTTCGGTTGGGAAAGCAGCGACCATTGTGGCCTTGTTTGCCATGATGTCATTCACTTCCTGCAGCACAGGCCCTGAACCGATTCGGTACGGACAAGACAATTGTCATAGCTGTAAAATGACGCTTACCGATAAGCGCTTCGGGGCTGAGATCGTGACCAAAAAAGGGAAGGTTTTCAAATTTGACGACCTCAACTGCCTGAGTAATTATCTGAAATCTGGTGAAGTTACAACTGAAAATATCGAACAGGTCGTTTCCGTTGATTTCAAAAAAACGGGCTCATTTGTAGATGCCCAAAAAGCATTTTTCCTTCACAATGAGGCCATTAGAAGTCCAATGCGGGCAGACATAGCCAGTTTTTCAGACATAAAAGATCTGGAAGTAGCAAAGGCTGAAGTAGCCGGAGGAAAAGTGATGAATTGGGAGGAAGTGAAAGCCAGCTTTTAGTTCACCGGTTATCTAAACCTTATAGGTTTTTAAAACCTATAAGGTTTCTGTAACGCGAAATAATGTTGACAATGAAACAACACATAATTTTCTTTCTGCTCTTGTCGGCATTCCACCTGAACGCCCTAAACCACCATGTTGGTACAGGCCAAATTTGTCCCAGCATACGTTCAGCACTGACAAAAGCCCAGGCTGGTGATACTATTTTTGTACATGAAGGCATCTATACTGAAGGAAATTTTGCCATCGATAAGGCCCTGGCCATGATTGGGATTGGCTATCCGGTTTTGGACGGTCAGCACAACTGCGAAATTTTCACCGTAACTGCTTCAGACGTGTATATCCGTGGTTTTGAAATCCTAAACAGCGGCCAGCTCAGCACAATGGATGTAGCTGGTATCAAAGTCCTTTCTGCTGATCGTGTGGTGATAGAGTCCAACCATCTGCGAGATTGTAATTTCGGGATCTACCTCTCTAATACCAACGATTGTAGGGTAAGCCGAAACGATGTGCAGGGTATAATAAAGGAAGAGCAAAACAGCGGCAATGGCATTCATTTATGGAAATGTGCCAGGGTAATCGTGGAAGAGAATCACCTCACCGGCCAACGCGATGGGATCTATTTTGAGTTTGTAACAGACTCGGAAGTCCGGTATAACAACAGCGAACAGAACCTCCGCTACGGTCTGCACTTCATGTTTTCGCACAATGATCATTACCACCACAACTGGTTTCATCACAATGGTGCAGGTGTGGCGGTGATGTATTCCAGGCAGGTGAAAATGACGGAAAATGAGTTTGGATACAACTGGGGCGGCAGCGCGTACGGTTTATTGTTAAAAGATATTTCTGACAGTCACATCTGGAAAAACAACTTCGAACACAACTCGGCAGGCGTGTACATGGAAGGGGCAAGCCGTATTACGCTGGAGCAAAATCAATTTCGGGAAAACGGCTGGGCACTCCGGGTACAAGCCAGTTGTGATGCCAATGTGATTCGCCAAAACAACTTTTTTGGAAACTCCTTCGACGTTTCAACCAACGGCAGTCTGGTGCTTAACACTTTCGACGGCAACTATTGGGATCGCCATGAAGGATATGACCTTAACCGCGATGGGGTAGGGGATGTGCCGTTTCGTCCGGTAAGTCTATATGCAGTAGTAGTAGAACGGATGCCTTACGGACTGATGCTGATGCGCAGTTTTATGGTATACCTTATGGATAAAGCGGAGAAGATCATCCCTTCGCTCACGCCTGAAATGTTGAAAGATAATCAACCGGCTATGCAGCCACTAACAATTTAAAATTTTTAAAACACAGTCGTATGAAAATCAACTTTTTAGTTCGCTCAGTCCTTGGACTTATGCTGGTGATATGGTTTTCCAGCTGCTCTGAATCTACTCCGGGTCAATCTTCTACTGCAGACTCAGCGCCTGTTGGTGCAGGACAAGCTGCCGTGCAAGATGATGTATCTGCTAAAGACATCGTAAAAGTAGCATCCGGTAGTCCTGATCACACGACCCTCGTTGCAGCCGTAAAAGCCGCTGATCTGGTCAATGTACTGGCCAATGCAGGTCCGTTCACCGTCTTCGCACCGACCAACGCTGCTTTTGACAAATTACCCACCGGTACAGTAGAGGGTCTGTTGAAACCAGATAAAAAAGAGACTTTAGCAGATATTTTGCAGTACCACGTTGCTGTGGCGGTATACAAATCAGAAATGTTTCAGGATGGCCAGGTGCTTTCGATGGCCAACGGTGGCAACGTAACCATGGGCGTGAAAGACGGTAAAATTACCGTCAACGGTGCCAATGTGGTGGCCTCCATCCCTGCAACGAATGGTATTATTCACGTGATTGATGCGGTTTTATTGCCAAAATAGGGGGAAAAGTAGCAAGTTAAAAGTAGCAAGTTAAAAGTAGCAAGTTAAAAGTAGCAAGTTAAAAGTAGCAAGTTAAAAGTCACAAGTAGCAAGTTAAAAGTAGCGGGTTGGGGCTTGCCCCGTACAAATGCCAGGAGAAACACCACTTGTAACTTTTAACTTGCTACTTTTAACACTTAACATATATCCGTGAAAACATGCTTGAATCGAATAACCTCTCCAAATCCTTTGGGAAGCTCAAAGCCCTGGACAACGTAAGCGTCCGCATCGAAGCCGGGCAGGCGGTCTCGCTTGTAGGACCGAACGGCTCTGGTAAAACCACGTTTTTGAAATGCCTGCTAGGCCTTGTGGTGCCTGACAGCGGCGATTTGACCTTGAATGGCCAGCAAATTATCGGAACCTGGGATTATCGGCAGCACATTGGTTACATGCCCCAGATCGGGCGGTATCCTGACCATATGCGGGTCGGGCAGGTGTTTGATATAATTCGTGAAATCAGGCGGGATACTTTTACCTCTCTGGATCAAGACTTAATGAAAGCGTTTGAAGTGGACAAATTTGCTCACAAAAGCATGCGTACACTTTCTGGTGGCACGCGTCAAAAGGTAAGTGCCTGCCTTGCTTTTATGTTTGATCCTCAAGTGTTGGTACTGGACGAACCCACTGCCGGCCTCGATCCGGTAGCTTCCGAAATTTTAAAAGAAAAAGTACTGGCCGAAAAGGCAAAAGGCAAAATTGTGCTGGTCACGTCTCATATTCTCAGTGATCTGGAAGAATTGACCACCGATGTGATGTATATCATTGAGGGCAAGGTCCAGTTTTACCAATCCATCGAAGCACTAAAATCCCGCACTGGCGAGGACAAACTTAACCGTGCGCTGGCGCAGGTGATGAGAAATGTTGATAAGGGTTTATAGGGTTTATTAAAGTTGATATCAACCCTCATAAACCTTCATAAACCCTTATAAACCCGAATAGATTTATGCTCCGAATCATTAAGTACGTCCTCTACGACATCCTGCAGAATAGGATCGTAATTGGTTACACCCTTTTCCTGTTGGCGGTGTCGCTGGGTTTATTCAACCTGAGCGGTGACTCGACCAAAGGATTGGTCAGCCTCCTGAATGTGGTGCTGATTGTCACGCCGCTGGTGAGTATAATTTTTGCCACGATCCATTTCTACAATGCTTCCGAATTTATTGAACTGCTGGCAGCGCAGCCGATTCGACGTAGCGTAATCGTATGGAGTGAATTTTTGGGATTAGCCATCGCCATGAAAGTAGCGGTATTGGTAGGTCTAGGTATTCCGGTGCTGCTTTTCGCCCCTACTGCTACCGGTTTAGCGCTGGTGGTGGTCGCTGCAGGGCTTTCCGTAGCATTTGTGTCCATCGCTTTATTGGCGGCTGTTTTGACCCGCGACAAGGCAAAAGGCATCGGGGTAGCCTTATTGCTGTGGTTCTACTTCGCGTTGTTGTACGATTCGCTGGTGCTGTTCCTGATGTTCTTTTTTGCGGATTACCCTTTGGAAAAAGCGATGCTGGTGGTCGTTTCACTCAATCCGATCGATCTGGCAAGGGTAGTGGTGCTGTTACAAATGGATATTTCAGCACTGATGGGTTATACGGGGGCCATATTCCGTGAGTTTTTAGGCACTGGCTGGGG
>JBILHS010000041.1:0-42488 GCA_044350425.1 Saprospiraceae bacterium
TTTACGTAAAGTTTTGTGTAAGCTGCCTGAGATGCAGGCATGTACTTAGCGGCAATTTCATGAAAAAGCATCTCCCGGGCCATGCTTGGATCCCGTACTGCAGCTGAAAGCTTTATCGATCCATACCCCTGGTGATTTTGTCCGGGACTGGTGCTGTTAAGCTTGATACTGAATGGATTGCGCTTCAACCCTTTCGTGTAGGATTTATCACCCCGAAAACGGACGGAGGCTCCATCATAACGAAGGCCGTCAATCACTACAGATGCTGGTAGTGCGTCCGTACCGTAGATACGCATGGAGTCCAGCATGTTTACCCAATCTGAGCTGGGCAGGGTTAGCCGGATCTCTCCGACGGTTTTTTTATCAAAAAGTGCGCGTGTACCGGGTGTGTTCACCGGTTGTTGAGCCATGACGGTGGTGGTAAATAAGCCTGTAGAAGCTTGAGTCAGGGCAGTAAGGAGCAAAAAAAGTAGTAATTTTTTCATGTTCGGGCTTTGATTCAAAAAATGCGAGTCTGAAAACTGCCGCAATAATACGGAGTTGCCCGCCTTTGCTTTCACCTTCTTTAATACTTTGATTCACAGTTTGGCTTTAGCAAGGGCAGTTCTGGCAAAACAAGTTGTTTTTTCTGTCCAATTTGGTTCAAATTGATGCATTTTAGACCTAAAAAATGCGCTGTCTTTGATTTCCTTCCAAGATTTGGGAAGAATTTCCACAAAAGTAAAAATTTAAAAACCTTTTTTGCTACTCGAACTACCTTTGCGCAATCAATGACTTTTGACTGCCTGGCATTCACCCAAATGCTTCCCAGTTATAAAGCAAGACCTTAAGTTAAAGTATTCCAAAAGTCTATCCAACTCTCAAAATATGAATTTCGATCTGATTGTTATCGGTAGCGGCCCAGGCGGGTATGTAGCTGCCATTCGCGCCGCCCAACTGGGTATGTCCGTTGCCATCATCGAGCGCGAAAGCCTTGGTGGTATCTGCCTCAACTGGGGATGTATTCCCACCAAAGCCCTGCTTAAAAGCGCGCAGGTATTTGATTATCTGAACCATGCTGAAGATTACGGCATTAAAGTCGGCAAACCCCTGGCTGATTTTGACGCCATGATCAAACGCAGCCGGGGTGTAGCCGATGGAATGAGCAAAGGCATTCAGTTCCTCATGAAAAAGAATAAGATCACCGTGATCATGGGCAACGCCAAGCTGGCCAAAGGCCCAAAAGTGGTTGTTACCGATGCGGAAGGGAAAGCAACTGACTACACTGCCAAACATATCATTGTTGCTACCGGAGGCCGGGCAAAAGAGTTGCCCAACCTTAAAATCGACGGAAAAAAAATCATAGAATACCGCAAGGCGATGAGCCTTGAAACGCAGCCAAAACGGATCGTCATTGTTGGCGCCGGTGCGATCGGGGTCGAATTTGGGTATTTTTACCACAGTATTGGCACTGAAGTAAGCATCGTAGAATTTATGGAACAAGGCCTCGTGCCAAGAGAAGATCCCGAAATATCCAAAGAGTTGGGTAAAATTTATGCGCGAAAAGGGTTTAAGATCTATGGCGGCTGGGCGGTAGAAAGTGTGGATACCAGCGGCAAAGAGGTCAAAGTAAATATGAAAAACCGAAAGGACGGCAAAACCGAAACCATCCTTTGCGACGTCGTACTCAGTGCTGCCGGCGTAACCCCTAACACAGAAAATATCGGTCTGGAAGAGCTTGGGATCGTTACCGACCGGGGATATATCAAAGTAGACGCGTTTTGTCAGACCAATGTCCCTGGCATTTATGCCATTGGGGATGTCCTGGCCACCCAGGCATTAGCCCACGTTGCAAGCGCTGAAGGCATCACTTGCGTAGAAAAAATTGCCGGGCACCATCCAGAGCCTATTGACTACAACAACATTCCTGGTTGCACCTATTGCTCGCCTGAAATCGCTTCTGTAGGGTATACGGAGCAGGCTGCAAAGGACGCCGGATACGAATTGTTGATCGGCAAATTTCCATTTATCGCCAGCGGCAAAGCAAAAGCATCCGGCCATTCAGAAGGCTTTGTAAAGCTGATTTTCGACAAAAAATATGGCGAATTACTGGGCGCGCACATGATCGGAGCGAACGTTACCGAAATGATTGCTGAAATTGTGGTCGCCCGCAAACTGGAAACCACCGGACACGAGATCATTAAATCCATTCACCCCCACCCTACCATGAGCGAAGCGATCATGGAAGCTGCAGCCGCAGCTTATGGGGAAGTGATCCATTTGTAAGTATCGATGGTCGGAATGTAAAGCGGGAGGTGTCTCATAAGGTTAATGAGACACCTCCCGCTATGTGATTTACAGTACAAGCTGAGGCAAATATCCCTGCCGCCTACTCCCCCATTTTCAACCGCAACGTAACCATATACCGGTTCGGTTCATCCACGATCTCCAGATCGTGATTTTCGGGATAGAGTATCTGAAGTCGCTGTTTTACATTGGCCAGTCCAATGCCTCCACTCCTGGGGTGACTGGGACGAGGCATATGTTCCACCTTGCTGTTTTCAATACAAAATTCGACATCTTCGCCTTGTACGGAAAGGCGAATGTGCACAAATCCACCCGCAGTGGCATGATTGAGCCCGTGTTTGAAGCTGTTTTCCACAAAAGGCACAAACATCAACGGAGCGACCAACTGCTCACTCACATGTCCTTCCACCACAAATTGGATATCCGCCTCCTTGGGTTGGCGAAGCCTTTCAAGATCCAGATAGTTGTATAGATATTGGATCTCCTTGGACAAGTGGACCCGGCGTTCATTGCATTCATAAAGCATATAACGCATGATCTCTGCCAATTTCAGAACGATCTCAGGCGCTTTATCACTTTTTTTAAGCGTGAGTGCGTATAAGTTGTTCAAGGTGTTAAATAGAAAATGCGGGTTGATCTGACTCTTGAGAAAACGCAGTTCAGACTGCATCGTCTGCGTAAGTAGCACCTGCTTTTCGTTCTGATACCGCCACCAGTCCATAATGACCCGAAGCACGGTAGCTAAAATGGTGACAAATACATTGCCCAGATAGATCCTGATCTGTTGATCTACGACATTGGCCTGGTACTCCGGCGAATCGGAGTAAAACAAAAACAACACCAGTACTTCGATGGGTGTAACCAGTGCGCAAGCGGCCAAAACCAGCCCAAAATAAATGAACGCATGCCGGGCTAAATAATTGGGAATCAGGTACAACAGGTTGAAATAGACCAGCGCGGCGAAAAAAAGAGCCTGGATCGTTTCATTGTAAAAGATCGTACCCAACTGAAACCCCTGCCGAAGACCTGTGCCGACCATCGTTCCATACAAAGCCAGCCAGAACAGGGTGTGATACACCAGGCGCTGGTTTAAAAAGGCATAAATACGATCGAGTAAACTACGGGTCTTCATGACTACATCTTGAATGGGGCGTTTCGCTGCCGGGGTTTGATCCGGCAAAACAACAAACAATGACCGGGTAGCTGGGCATTTTTAGATAAAAGCCGAAGCCTGGCAGATAAAACAGAGTTGAATCCCTTTAAACTATTCAAAGTGTGGATTCCATTCCAAGCTTTCAATCTTTACGCCTAATTTTGCGCACTGAAAATCAAGCAATTTGACGCAAACATACTGAACGAGGATGGTTTACATTACACGAATTGAACGCTTCAACGCCGCCCACAAACTCTGGGTAGACCAATGGACAGACGCGCAGAACCAAGAAGTATTTGGCAAATGCGCCAACAAAAACTGGCACGGTCATAATTATAATTTACATGTTACCATTAAAGGCTGGCCAGATCCGCTGACGGGTTTTGTGATGGATGTTAAAAAACTGAGCGTAATTATCCGGGAACAAGTCACCGAGCATCTGGATCACAGCAATCTAAATCTGGATGTCTCTTTTATTCCTGCCGGGCTTCAACCTACTACTGAAAATCTTGTTATAATAATTTGGCAACGCATCGCTCCCGCCCTCGAAGGTCTCTCCTGCTCACTGCACGCGATTAAACTTTGGGAAACGGAAACGATTTACGCAGAATACTACGGCGAATAACATAGTTTACATCCACCAACCATGTCATATACAAAAGCTGATTCCTACGACGAAGCGCTTACCCAACGGTTACAGATAGATTATTTAGACATATTAGCTGGACTGGGGGAAGACGCTAACCGGGAAGGCCTGCTAAAAACACCAGAACGCGCCGCAAAAGCCATGCAGTTCCTCACGCAAGGCTACGGCCAGGACGCAGCTGCAATTTTAAAATCTGCCATGTTCCGGGAAGATTACAGCGAGATGGTGCTGGTAAAAGACATTGAGGTTTACTCCCTTTGTGAACATCACATTTTGCCTTTTTTTGGCAAAGCGCACGTCGCTTATATTCCAAATGGCCATATTGTTGGTTTAAGCAAAATCCCACGTGTGGTGGATGTATTTGCGCGTCGCCTCCAGGTGCAAGAGCGGCTCACCATAGAAGTCCGGGATGTTATCCAGGAAACCTTGAATCCATTGGGGGTTGCAGTGGTCATCGAAGCCCACCATATGTGTATGATGATGCGCGGGGTCCAAAAGCAGAACTCACTCACCACAACCTCTGCTTTCACCGGACAGTTTCTAAAAAATGAGACGCGCAGTGAGTTTCTGAGACTGATTGGCTCAAAACTTCATTAAATAGTTGAATGGAGATTTATCAAGAATTAAATTTTTCAAACCATGAAAATCATCCTTTCTGCCGCCCTCTTATCAGTCGCCCTTTTCTCTGCTCAAAATTGCTCGGAAAACACGGGGAAAACCGCTCCCGGAGCTGCTACAGAAACAAAGCCTGCCCAGGAAGTCGTAGCCCTGACGCTTCCTGAAGGGTTTAATAATTATTGGTATGCCGGGAAAGCAGAACTTTGTTCTTACGAGGTCATCCAGGAGCGTTACGGAGAAATTCGCCTGGCGGAACAGGTCAATATATTTGTTACAGAAGACTTTTCAAAATCCAAACAAGTGAAGTTGGATGATGCCGCTGCAGCTGGCACTGATAAAACACCGGTTTTAAAACTCAATGCTGTAAGGCGTTTTCATGCCGGAATCTATGATTATTCCATCATGCAGTCCATTTTTACCCCTATAAGTGGTTCGGCAACGATAAAAACTACTACTACGATCCAGGATTGGTGTGGTCAGGTTTTTATTCAAAACAACCTGACACAGGATGGTTATCGGAACCGCACCTTCTCCTATTTTGAAACAGAAGGCGATCAGGACATTCAATTGCCAATAGCGTTACTGGAAGACGAGCTTTGGACCCGAATCAGGCTCAATCCTTCTGTAATAAAAACCGGAAAGACCAGTATCATTCCTTCTGCACTTTACACCAGACTTAGACACAAACCCGGAGGCGCTCAAAATGCAGAACTTCAAATAGAGACCGGAGAGAAAGAGAGCCTATTAAAACTAACGTATTCGGACATTCCAAGATCACTCAGCATACGTTTTGAAACAGCTTTTCCACATAAGATCCTGGGTTGGGAAGAATTGAACGAAAACAAAATGGCGAGCAGAGGCGTACTAAAAGCAAGCCGGAACAGCGCCTATTGGAGTGAACACGATAATTTTCATGCTCCCTTGCGGGATTCCTTAAAATTACAATTTTAACTTGAAAGATCAAAGATTGAAGTGTCCACAAAGTTTGCTGATATGTAAACTTTGTGGACACTTTGCATTTTATGTCATCCCGGTTTCAGGAAATAATTTGGTGCGAAAGGACAAACAAGTTTTAAAATTAGGGCAACGTAACCCTTCTTCCATGCATCTTTCGTTTGCAGGCTGGAAAAATTCTCTAATTTGCCCCGCCTTACATCTATTAGAATTCATTTTATTCCAATTTCACGGGTCATTTCCGACTTTAAGTTGTTGATAATCAAATTATTGAATCTCAAAATCAGATTTTGCCCGCTTTTCACAAACCTTATTACACACAATCCGTCATGCAGCCTTTCTCCCGATTATTATCCCTCATCTTGCTGCTCGCCCTGTTTTCTTCCCAAACCTTACAGGCGCAAGATTGCTCCAAAATAATTAAAGAAAACAAAAGGATCTCCGGCGTTCAAATCGCAAATACTTCCACGCTGAGCGTGGTGATTCGCGGGGGCTACACTTATTTCATTGAGTTCTACACGAATGAAAAAGGCATTTATGCACGCTTTACTTCCCAGGGCGGCATTGAATTCAACCAGGATGATCAGGTTGTTTTCGTAGATGCCGCTGGCAAGGAAAAGGCCTACAAATTCACCGGAATGGATGAGTTGGTAGCTGGAGCAGTGCCAACCCACCGAAACAGCTTACGGCTGGACCTGGAGGCTGTTAAGTGGCTGGCTGAAGCCAATATCACCGGGATCAATTTTATCAATTTTGTCGACCGACAGAAATATAAATTCACCATCAATTCAGACAGGCAAGGTGAATTTAGAAATCTGGTCACTTGTTTCAACACCGTTTTAGATCGCATGGCGGTGGTAGATACACCCGGAGCATCCGTTTCAAAGCCAGAGCCTGCCGGAACTACCCCAGCCACTCCAGCTGCGCCAGGAAAACCAGGCGCCAAACCCAGTGGTCCAAATGCAACAGGCGGCGCAGGTGGCTCCGACCCCGAAGTTGCAGCCCTTCGTTCTGATCTGGAAAAGACCAAGGAGAAAATCCGGGCCGAAATAAAAGCAGAAAAAGAACGCGGCGATGCCATCAAAGCTCAACTTCAACAAGAAGTTGCCGCAGCGAGAGAAGCTGCCAATGCTAAAAAACTGGAATATTCTAATGAGGTACTAGAGGCCCGCAAGGCGAGTCTGGCTGAGATGGAAAAAGCCAAAGCAGAGGCGCAAGCTGTTGTTTCTCAGAGCAAGGCAAAGGCCGATTCTGCGGTTGTAAAGATCAATTCGAATGTTGAAGACGCCCGGCGTCAGGCCGGAGAAGAAATCCAGAAGGCCCGTATCGTCTCTTCAGAGGAGGTGCAAAAAGCCCGGGAAGCCGCCGCAAAAGAAATTGCAAGTGTTAAGCAAAAACTTGATCAAGCCAAACTTCAATATGGCGATGAGATCTCTGGCGCCCGATCCAATGCGGATGACGAACTCAAACGCGTGCGTGATGACAACGCCCGAATGGTGGCGGAAGCCCGTGAGATGGCCAAACAGGAAGCCAATAAAACTACCACGGACGTAGTAGAAAGTAAACGAACGGCTGCAGACCAGATCCTCAAAGCGCGGGAAGATGCTGCCAACGAGATACTGAAGACAAGGGAAAATACCGTGCTTGAAAAGCAAAAAATTGCGAACGAAGTATCTGAAAGCCGCCGCAAAGCCGCAGAGGAAAAATCTTTGTTACAGCAAAATTCTGCCAATGAACTCGCCGATATCAAAGAAGCCAATGCAAAACAAAAGGAGGCTTCTGTCACAGAAGTTTCAGAGGCGCGCAAACGGGCCAGTGAGGAGATAGGCCGGATTCGGGAAGAAGTGGCCAAGCAACAGCAAAGTGCCAATGAAGAAAAAGCGAATATCGCCAAACAAGTCATTGAAAGCAAGCAGAAAGCCACCCAAACGGTGCAACAGGTAAAGGATGAGTCTGCCAAAGCCATTGCAGAAGCTCAGACCCGTTCCAAAGGACAACGTGACAGTATTGCCATGGAAGTAGCCGGCTCCCGGAAAAGAGCAGAAGAAGAAATTGCCCGGATTCAGGCAGAACTTGCCAAATCCATTGCCGCAGCCAAAGAGCAACAAGCCAAAGTACTACAGGAAAGTGCCGCAGAAGTACAACGCGCCCGCGAACGCAGTGCGCAGGAGGTTGCCAAAGCGCAGGAGGAAGCAAAACTTCGGGTGCAGGAAGCCAATTCAAAAGCAGGTGAAGCACAAAAATTATATGCCACAGAGGTGGCCGGCTCCAAACAAACCGCTGAGGAAAAGATCAAACAGATCCAGGCTGAGGCTGCCGCTGCTGTGACGGAAGCACGGAAAAAACAACAGGAAACCGTGACTGCATCCTCCTCAGAAGTGGTTTCTTCCCGGGAAAAAGCTGCCGCAGAGATCTTAGCCGCGAAGGAAAAAGCAGCCAACGACGTTGCCTCAGCTCGGGAAGCAGCCGTTCGCGCTCAACAGGAATCCGCTAATGTGATCGCGGAATCAAAAAAACAAAGTGCTCAGGCCTTGTTGGCAGTTAAAACTGCAGAGGCAGATAGTGTACGTATGGCACGGGAAAACAGCGCTTCTGTACGCCAAAAACTTGCCAGTGATGTGGCAGATGCCCGGCAAAAAGCAGCTACCGAGATCTCAGAGGCCAACCAAAAAGGTGCGGAAGAAGTGAAGGCAGCCCGCGAAGCGGCCGCCCGCGAAAAACAACTCAGCGCAGAAGTGGTCGGCAAAGCCAAAGAAGATGCCTCCACAGCCGTTGCAGCTGCGCGTGAAAGCAGCGCCAAAGAGGTGGCAACTGCTAAACAACAGGCCATTGAAGCAGTGACGCTAGCCAAGCGCGAGGCGGACGATAAAAAAGCCGTATTTGCCAAAGAGGTAGTGGATGCTCAAGAGCGCGCCCGAAAAGAAGTCACAGATGCGCGTGAAAGGGCAGCAGCCGAGGTCATCACCGCCCGTAAAGATGCCGAAGCCAAACGCGCTCAATACGCTGCGGAAACCGCTGAAGCCCGCAAAAAAACGAGCGAGGAAATCGGGCTTGCCCAAAAAGAAGGAGCTGAAGGCGTGCAAAAAGCACGTCAGGATGCTGCCGCCAATATCGCCGCGACCAGGGAAAATGAATCCAAAACGGTCAGCGAATTAAAAGCGCAGGCCGCACAGGAAATCGTGCAAGTCAAGGAGGAAAAAGCACAGATCATCGGAGAAGAAACCCGTAAGGCGGAAGCTGCCAGGCAACAACAAGTGGCGGAAAATCAAAAACTGACACAACTTCAGGACGATATCAAAAAGGCGCAAGAAGAACTTGCAAAGTTGAAAGAGGAAGCTGAAAAACTGAAAAAGAAAAACTAATATTTCTTAAATCCGGATGTCATTTGCTCGATCACCCGCTCTAAGAATCCTTTATCGTCCGTAATAATTTCAGCGGTGCCAAGCAGTTGCTGCTCAAAAGGAATTTCCTTTTGAGCGCTGGTAATCAGCTTATTAGCTTTTGGAGGTGCCAGATTGTCCACCAGGATCGTGTATTCCCTGTTTTTAGGTAACGCTGACTTTGAGGCAACGATACCTGATACTGTTCCGTATTCCTGAAAAGGATAATTGTCCAGCTTCATGACCACCCGAAGTCCTACCCGCACTTTTCCGCTTTTCTCTACAGGCAGCAGCACACGTCCGACGATCTTATCCTGACTTTGGGGTAAAATCGTCATTACAGCTTCTCCCTGACGCACAAACTGCTGCAAGGTGAGGCCATTGTAAACGACCTTGCCGGCAATGGGCGCGCTGAGGACATACGTTTGAGTCCAACGGTCAATTCCACTGCGAAGTGCATTCAGACTGGCAAGCAGGCGTGTCGCGGAGGAAGAGGAGTTCTCCTGCTGCCCCAAAGTGGTAGCGTTGATGTTGTTTCGGAGGCCGATGATTTCCCGGTTTTTCTCCAAAACATTACTTTCATGGCGGTCCCGTTCATTTTCGATCGCCGCAACTTTTTGGCGCTCTCCATTCAGTTGGGTTTCAGCAATAATACCCTGTTTGAAAAGGTCCTTTTGTTTTTCGTACAAAACATAAGCGATCTTCAAATCCTCATTGCTCCGTTTCAAAGCATTTTTTTCAAATACAATGCTCTGCTCCAGTTGATTGATCTGAATTTGAATGGAACCAATACTGGATTGTACAGAATTGCTTCGGCGCTCCCGTCCAAATTTGAAGTCTTCCAGATCCCTGACAAACAGTGCATATTCTGATTGCAACTCCCCCAGACTCAGGCTGTCAGGATATTGCAATTGCCTAAAAGTATCCGTGGGAAGTTTCAACCACGCCGTCACCAGGACATCCAGTCGTTGTACGTCCGCATACCTTGCAGTACTTTGAAGCACTGCAAGCGGCTGTTTTTCCAGGACCAGGGTGGTGTCAACGGTCAATAATTCAGCTACTCGACCATCCGCGCGAGCAACTACTTCCACCGGCGGGTCAGCTGTCGTGATGCTCAGTTTTTCGCTTACAACGACATCCGGATATCGTACAAACCAGGCAACCCCCAAAAGCAGTCCGAAGCCCAGTAAAACGACCATCGTACCGTATTGGACCAACCAATTGGGTGGAGTGCCGAGAATCTCCTGGACTTCTTCAGAGCGCAGTTCAACGAAGTTTCTTTCTTCTGCCATGGGAAAACTATTGTATTGGTTGAAATAAAATTTGCCGGTTGCTGGCCAAAATCCAATTCCCGAACAAGCTCTTAGCCAGCCAAACGGCGCAGCATTCCTAATACCATGGCATCTATAATCTGATAAACCACCAGGGGCTTTTGGGTGCGCCAGATAATGTCGTTATATTCTTCCCCAAAATGGGCGTAAAGTTGCATACGCGCTTCGTGCATCTCTTCTTCCACATGTTTTCGGGTATTCAAAAAAACGATCCAGCCACCCTCTTCATGGACCTCTTCCGCCCATTCTGCATAATAGTCGTCGTCCGGCGAAGCATGAAAGTTCAGTATGTTCTCGCAGAAAAAAACAAATTTTGAAATTCCTTGCAGCATCAGGGGATCTGCCACATTTCGTTTTAGAAACATGACATCGTTGTGCAAGGTGTCGTTCCATTCTCCCATGAGCTCAATGAGTGCAAAACCATCATCATAATCTACAAAAAGGATCTTACCATAAAGGGTGGAAGATCCAAAGGAGTCCCATTGTGGATGAATGTAGAAATTGTAAAGGGTATGGGTGTATTGAAATTCGCTGTAGGTGCGCCCAAAAAAAGGAGACCGTTTGTCTTCTTCTGCGATGTAAACATCGCGCCAGCGAAAGTATGGTTCTATGTCGTGCATATTGGATCTTTTCTCTCTGCAAAGTTCGCCTTTTTCACAATTTATTTGTCAAAGCAACCTAGTTCTTGTTATCATGTCTATTTGCTGACAATGCAATGACAAAAGCTACGTTATTGGCAGCTGAAATAAATGCACAACTACTATTACTCCATGAAAAGTCACCGTTCTTCCTTACTCACCTTAGTCCTTCTATGTTTCTCCATTTCACTTTTTGCACAAACGCCCTCGCGTGTCTCGATCAAAGGCATGGTCGTGGACACCTCTGGCGAAGCAACTGTCTTTGCGACGGTCATGCTCCTGAACCCCAAGGATTCAACGCTTGTTAATTTTACCAGAAGTGGCGAAAAGGGCGATTTTTCCTTCAAAAACGTCAAAAATGCGCCCTATTTATTAAAGGTGTCCTACATTGGCCATCTTCCATTGCAACAATATCTTCCCGCTTCATCCACTGAAACCAAGGATGTAGGCACGCTGGTGATCAAGCCAATCACCTCCGAATTGCTTGAAGTGGTGGTGCGGGCAGCCAAGTCAACCCTAAGTATTCGGGGGGATACGATAGAATACGACGCCTCCTCCTTTAAAGTGCCGCCCGGATCCAGCGTCGAAGACCTGCTTCGAAGGCTTCCCGGGATCGATGTAGACGCTGATGGCAATATTAAAGCGCAGGGAAAAGATGTTAAAAGGGTAACCGTGGACGGAAAAACTTTCTTTGGTGATGATCCAAAGGCTGCCACCAAAAATCTGGGGGCAGAGACGATCTCGAAGGTACAGGTGTACAATGAGTCCTCTGAACAAGCCAAACTTACCGGTGTAGACGATGGAAAAAAGGAAAAGACCATGAACCTTGAACTCAAAGACGAGTACAAAAAAGGGTCCTTTGGGAAAATTACTGCTGCCGTGGGGACTGAAGAGCGCTGGGCAGGACGGGGCAGTTTCAATCGGTTCAACACCAAAGAACAGTTGTCCTTTATCGGATTCGGCAACAACATCAACCAGACCGGTGTCAACTGGGAGGATTATGGAGAGTTCAAAGGACAAAACACCTTTGGAGATCAGGATAACGGGGACTTTGGATTTGGTGGCGGAAGGCGGTTTTATTACATGGACAGTGGAGGAGACGACTCACCTTTTAATAATTTTGATGGCCGGGGTTTTACGACCAACTACGGCGGGGGTGCGAACTATAATTATGACCAAAAAAAGGTGAAGTTCAACGCCAGCTATTTTTATAAGGAAACCAGCCTGGACTTAGAACAATTAACCGATCGCCAATCATTCCTTCCGGATACGACCTTTTTTAGTGAAGAAAACACAAAAAAAGCAGATTTCAGAGGCAGTCATAGTCTCAACTCAAGAATCAGTTATGACATTGACTCCAGCGACCTGATCATTTTCAAGATTGAGAGTCGGCTCAGTGATTCAAAAGGCCAAACCTTAGAAACTCAGAATTTCTCGGATGAATTCAGAGTTAGAACCAATAATCTAGCCCTGGACAATGGCAATTCGCTGGATGCCTGGCGTCTGAGTGGTTCTGCTATTTACAGGCACCGTTTCGAAAAAAAGGGGCGTTCGTTTTCACTGAGTGGAGGTTATAACAACAGCCAATCGGATGGCACAGAAACACTTTCTTCGACCAACCAATTCCTTAATACAGGTGGAATTACCCAGATTAGTTTGTTCAACTCCAATGCCAACCAAACCCAACAACTAAAATCCAGTGCACTGTTTACCGAGTCCCTCGCCAAAAAATGGTTCTCCGAGTCCTTCGTAAACTTTAGCCAAACCAACAACAAGGTGAACCGCCCGACCGGCGATCCGGAGAATAACAATCAGCGCATAGACAGTCTCAGTATTTATTACGAGCAAAAGGTGCAATACGCCCGAATTGGAACAGGTATCAGATATTCCAACGAAGGATTGAATGTTTCTGCCGGATTGGCTGGGCAACAGCTACAATTGGATGGATTTTACTCCGTAGACAAAGGATTGCCACTTTTGGACGCTCCCTTGAGTCAAAAATATTTCAACCTGATACCCAATGTCGAACTGGAATATCAACTTCCAAACGATATGTATCTCAGCAGCAACTATGGCTACAATGTTTCTGAACCACAATTCAATGACTTGCAACCCATACCGATTGTGACCAATCCGCTTTTCCGCAGAGAAGGAAACCCGGATTTGAGGCCACAGCGTTCGCACAACATTGGCGCTAATTTCCACTACTGGAATTCCGGCAATATGGCAAGCTTAGGCCTGGGTGCCGATTATAATCTTTACGATAGTCAGATCGTTTATAGCCAAACGATCGAATTCCTGGATTCGCTGGGCGCGCGTACCACCACCCGTCCCGAGAATGTGTCTGGCGGTCAAAGTTTTAATACCTACATCTGGTCCAACATTCCGATCATCCGGACCAAGCTTACTTTCAATTTCAACCCAAATGTCAACTTCAACCGTTCGCCGTCCTATATTAACGGAGTAGAAAACGAAACATTCAACCAAAGCTATAACCTTCGATTGGGTTTCAATTTCACGCCCAACTCGAAACTTATTGCAGGGTTAAGCGGCATTGCTCGCTTTAACAATATTGACTACTCTGTACAAAGTGAGCAAAATCAAAAGATTCGCAGCTTTGGATCGGATGCTTCTATCAAATGGCAGTTTCTGGACAAGATGTTTTTAGAGAGCAACTTCAATTTTAGCCAGTTTAAAAACGAACGATTCGGCTTTGATCAAAGTATAGGTATCTGGAATGCTTCTGTACGGAGACTTTTTGGCAAGAGTAACCGGGTTGAAGTGCGGCTTGCGGCTTTCGACTTGCTTAACCAACGGCTCAATATCAATCAGGGTGGTTCTCAGAACTTTGTCGTCAATTCTACCGCTCCCACACTGGCACGCTATTTTATGTTGAGCGTAAGTTATAATGTGCGTGGTTACGAGAACAAACTGAAGAAAAATGATTGGTGGTAGTCGATAGTGCCGCATCCACCCAATTCATAGATCATTCGATGGATGCGGCACTGGTAAAGATAAAAGAACCCCTTCGCTGAAGCACCCGCGGGTAAAATGTCTGACCTGCACCCAACAATTTTTAGAGGCTTTGGGCGTTTCTAGGCTTTTACCCACCATTGTCCCGGCGAAGGGGCAAATTCCTTTTTTGTCCATTACATTCGATATGAAGCTATTTGCTGCGCTTTTTTTGTTTCTCCCCCTATTTGTTTACGGCCAGAAAAAGCCTAAAATAGAGCCTGCCTCCCAGCCCACTGCGGAGGCGATCAAGCAATTAGAAGGCCTTGAAGATACCCTCGGTGTCCTGGGTTATGCCATTGTGAATGACTCCATAGAAGCGGAACGTTTTGCTGCTTGCAGGGTTTTTATCACCACGCTGGTCCGTGCGCTTAAAATTGAGAACTCCTTCCAATACCCTTTCGAACGCTTAAAAAGCATCTCCATTTTAACGCCGCCAGACAGCAGTTTCCGAATATTTACCTGGCAGCTCTTTGTCAACGATTCCACCTATCGCTACTATGGAAGTATTCAGATGAATGAAAAAAATCTGAAGATGTATCCCTTGATTGACCGCAGTTTCGAGATGAAACAATTTCCTGGGAATGAACCACTTACAACGGATAGATGGTATGGTGCCTTGTATTATAACTTACGCCAGTTTGATACCAAACAAGGACATCAGTATATGCTGTTCGGCTATGATGCCTTTGAGTTTTTTGAAAAGCGGAAGTTGCTCGACGTTCTGAGTTTCGACAAAGAAGGGAAACCTGTATTTGGTGCGCCCGTTTTCGAAAAGGAAGATGCCCCTCCTCAGCTGCGCGTCTTTGTTCAATACGCTGCCGATGCGGTGGTAAAATTGAATTGGGATGAGCAGTATCAAATGATCCTTTTTGACCACCTTATCCCTTTTGGAAGTCCTTTTGGGCGCGATATGACCAATGTCCCTGATGGTAGTTACGATGGCTATAAATTGGAAAAAGGTCGGTGGAAGTATGTGGATAAGGTGTTTAACGACAAGCAAAAAGATGTACCGATGCCTGAACCGATCCTGGATGGTCAGAAAGAAAAAGACATCATGGGACAAAAAAAACGCGCCTGGGGTTTACACCGGATAAAAAATTAAGGGTGTAATAATTAGTTAAAACCCAACCCTAATGGTTGCCATCCAATGTCTTCCGGCCTGTGGAAAAAAACCGGCTTGGTGGTAAACACTGCCCCCTTCAGATCTGGTATACGGATCATAAGGGCGGGCATCATAACTGGCAGAACTATACCGGTAGGCCCATCCGTTGGAGGCATATTTTTCATTCAATAGATTGTTCAGGGACACGATCAGGCTGACTTGCTTCCCAATTACCCCTGACAAATCATAATTCAACCGAAGATCGCTGACAAAATAACCCGGTAAAGCGGTTTGCCGGTTGGAGGTGTTGTCGAGAAATTGGTGTGATACGTATTTGCCCAACAGGGTTGCAGCGATCACGGAGGTTTTGGAAGACCTCCCAGGTCTCCAAAAAAAGGTCATTTCTCCGCGGGCAATCAGGTTGGGTGAAAATGCAAGATCAGTGCGGGTGTATGCTATTTTTTCCTGCTCCCCGGTGTCCCAATTGTCCCTGTATTCTATGAATTGGCGGATTTTATTCTGACTCAGGGAGGCGCTTCCGGAAAGCATCATAAAATCTTTAATTGTTGCACTGGCTTCAAGTTCCACACCACTTCGCCAGCTGTCAGGCACGTTGGTACGGATATACCCCCCAACATCATTGATCCGCCCGTCCAGCACGAGTTGGTCCCGGTATTTCATCCAGAAAAAGTTGGCAGATGCATTCCAGTTTTCAGCCTTTTGACGGATCCCGGTTTCGAGGTCAAACATCCTTTCTGCACGCGGACGACTGTTAGGCGTACTTTGCGTATAATCATCCCGATTCGGCTCCCGGTGTCCTATGCCGACAAAAGCATACAATGACCAGGTATTTGCAAATGAATACGTTGCACCCATTTTGGGGTTAAAAAAATGAAGATTGGTTTGTTGTTGAACATTGTTCAATTCATTGTCAAAACCTAAAAATGAGTACTGGACCCTCCGAACCTGTAAGTCTAAAAAGGTGGTGAAAGACCTTACTGGCGAGGCCTCCAATTTCAAAAAGAGATTGGCATCTCCTTTTTGGGCCTTGTTTTCGTAATAACGATAATCGTTTGGAGCACCCGTAAACGACTCTGTCCAGATCACTTCTCCAAAGTGCAGGCCCTTGTACTGGCTTAACGCCCCACCCAATAAAAAGGTCGGATTCCAGGCACATCCCGGTAGCCACCGCAATGCAAAGGTTCCACCATAGAAGTCGTTGTCCAGCCAACGCCGGCGGATCAGATCCATCGGAGGAACTACCGTATCCACGGGGATTTGTGGCAACCCATAATTGAGCATATCCTGACCAGCCTTGTATTGCTCAAAAAAACCAAAGCCTCGCGTATAGTGCCCGTTCAATTGCAGCTGCAGTTTCGGGGAGAGCGTACGTTTATAATGCGCCAGGTAATGTTGCTGGGTATAATTGTCTACCTCGTCTGGATAAGGAGTACCACTGCGCTCCGTTCCTGCTGAATTATAAGTTCTAAGCGTTTCATTTTCAAGGTATTGTGCGGGCAGTCCGTTCCATGCCTGATAGGTGATTTCACGCCCGGAAAGGAGATGAACCTGAGCGGATTGCCGTTCGTCCAGATAGGCCCCACTCAGGTGGATGGCATTCAGATTTACGGCGGCACGATCCACGTATCCATCTGCATATACCCCTGAAACCCTGGCCGTAAATGCCACTTTGCCGCCCATGAGTCCTGTACCCAACTGAACGGAATGTTTTCGCGTACCAAAGGATCCGACGGTATTGGTGATGGAGGCAAATCGTTCACTTTCGACTTTGGAAAGATTCAGGTTTACACTGGCGCCAAATGCACCGGCGCCATTGGTGCTGGTACCTACCCCCCTTTGCACCTGAATTTCAGAAGCACTGGAAGCCAGATCGGGCAAATTCACCCAAAAAACAGCCTGGCTTTCTGTGTCATTCAGGGGTATACCATTGATGGTCACATTGATACGCGTCGGGTCACTTCCACGGATACGCAGCCCCGTGTAACCGGTTCCGGTGCCACCGTCGGAAGTCTCGACTAAGGAAGGTACCGCAGAAAGCAGGTAAGGTACATCCTGAGCATGGTACTGCACAGCGAGTTTTTCAGCAGAAAAATTGGTATGTGGAACCGGACTGTTGGCATCCGTACGAGTGGCCTGTACTACGACTTCGGTCAAATATTTGGGCGGCAATTGACCCAACAAAGAGTCGGTTTGGGCAAAGGTTGTACTGGAAAAGCAAAATACAAGGCCCAATGAACCCAATAGATTCAAGGCAAAGACTTGCCCATTGGAGGCAAGCGAAAAAACAAACTTAAACATGGACAATCAACAAATTAGTGAAACATCCGCTTACCGAAGGGGCTTCGGAAGCGTAGTGATGCCACTACCCCGTCTCAGTTCCTTACCCAAAATTACTTGGGCAAGTTCGATGGGTGTAATCTCAGTCCGCCAAAACAGCGAACACCCCAATGAGTGTTCGCAAAGGTCTATTAAAAGATTGGATCAGGCGGATTTTATTTCAACGGTATTAATATCGAAGATCCCAGAAAAAGGGCTGTTCTGCCTTTACATGTTCATCAATGCTTTTTTTCAAAGCCTTGAGATATTCCGTTTCATCCACTTTTTTGCCTTTTTGTTTTTTTGGCAAATTCAGCTCCGTGGTCAGGGCTTTCGCTTCAATACGGTTGGCGGTGAGTAACATTGCCCCATTGTTGACATCTGCTTCCAGGATGAGGCCCGGTAGTCCGCAAAGCCGCTCCGGGCCGGCACTGTACGGGATATCCAATGCAAACCAAGCCACAATTTTTTGCATTTTAAGGGTGTCTTCCCAACTGGCATTCATACAAAGATGCCCCGCCACTTCTTTCATATCGTTGAGAATCTTCCAGTCCTGACAAACCAGGGTATCCTGAATCAAATAGGTCTTGCCTTGAACAGTCATCGCATCAGACATCGTATTTTGAGCAAAATTTCGGTTGATCCAAAAAGCCTCTTTTCGCCAGGAATACCCACTGTCATCTGGTTCAGCACGCTCTTCGGAGTCTATGTAATTGGATTGCATAGCATTAAAATATAACAGGGTGTATTCACGCCATTCTGAGCGGCTACCCTCCATGTAAGCGATCCGTTCTTTTCGTTGCTTACTCAGGTAATTCAGCGCCTCCATTTTTTTTGCCCAGTTATGGGTAACCAGGTAACGAATGGCGCCCTCTGTTACAGGAACTTGACCGGGCGTTTCCTGAGCCAGGAGCGGCGTATGACAAATGGCCCAAAAGGCTAGAAACAAAAGTAGTTTTTGCATTAAAATGAGTTTTGAAAAGTATGATTGGTCTGGTTATTTCTAAATCACTAAGTGTTTAGGTATTGGATAGAACCCATCTCTATTTAAATGGCACTAACTGCCACAAGGATGTAACACTTTTTATGCGTTTTTATTTTTCAAAGGATCAAACCTTCGATAAAGAATGAAGCCTAAAACCGAATCGCACTATGACGCGGTGCAACTACAAACTTCCTACCTTTGCACCATGAATCGCGCTACCCTAGTTTCCGAAATTTTTCGCAAAAATAGCTTCTTATGTGTCGGCCTGGACACTGAACTAGCCAAGATCCCACGGCATCTGCTCCATTTGGAGGACCCTGTTTTTGAATTTAACCGCCAGATCATAGATGCAACCCGTTCCCTTTGTGTGGCGTACAAACCCAACATTGCATTTTACGAAGCCCTGGGACCTCAGGGCTGGCAAACCCTGGCAAAAACCATCCAACATATTGGCAACGAGCATTTTATCATTGCTGATGCCAAACGTGGTGATATCGGAAACACCAGCCGGATGTATGCCGAAGCTTTTTTCAACCAACTGGGTTGCGACGCAGTCACAGTAGCCCCTTACATGGGCGAAGACAGTGTTGGTCCATTTCTGAACTTCCAGGATAAATGGGCCATCGTTTTGGCCCTTACTTCCAATCAAGGCAGCAGCGACTTTCAAATGGATTGGCTGGAGGACACCCGACAACACCTTTGGGAAAAAGTATTACACCGAACCCAAAGCTGGGGAACACCCGAAAACCTCATGTTTGTTGTAGGTGCCACCCATCCTGATGCATTTCTCCGTGTTCGCGAGATCGCCCCGGATCATTTCTTACTGGTGCCAGGGGTTGGCGCACAGGGAGGCGATCTGGCTGCGATCTGTCAAAACGGACTTACCCGCGACTGTGGTCTACTCATCAACGCATCGCGCAGCATTCTCTACGCAAGCGCTGGTGAAGACTTTGCCCAAAAGGCCGGTGAAGAAGCCCAAAGGTTGCAGCAGGAAATGAAAATGTTGCTGGAAACCATTTCCCATGGATGATGCATTATTTATTCGAAGATGTTTTCAGCTCGCCCAATTAGGGGCAGCAAGTGTTTCGCCGAATCCAATGGTCGGTGCAGTGCTGGTACATGCGGGTAAAATCATCGGTGAAGGATGGCATCAAAAATTCGGTCAGGCACATGCGGAGGTGCATTGTATTCAGTCAGCAACGGCTGAAAACCAACCACTTATCGCTGACGCTACCCTTTATTGCAATCTGGAACCCTGTGCTCATTTTGGCAAAACGCCCCCTTGTTCGGATCTGATCCTTACGCACAAGATCCGCCGGGTAGTGGTATCTAACATGGACCCCAATCCGCTGGTTGCCGGAAAAGGACTGGAAAAACTTTCAAAGGCCGGGGTTGACGTTAAAGCGGGTGTATTAGAAGCTGAGGGTCGCTGGTTAAACCGGTCTTTTTTCACCTGGATCACCTTGAATCGCCCTCGGATTATTTTGAAATGGGCTCAATCCGCAGATGGATTTATCGGAACAGAAGGGGAAAGAACCAGCATTTCCGGTCCTGCTGCACGCAGGCTCGTGCACCAATGGCGCGCTCAATGCGATGCCATTCTGGTGGGAACGCAAACCGCACGGGTGGACAATCCCAGGCTAGATGTGCGCCATTTTTATGGGAAAAATCCACTCCGGATCAGTTTTGATCTAAATGGGGTAATCCCGCGTTCACACTACCTTTTGGATGATTCCACAGAGACCTGGATCTATGGAGCTGAGCGAAGTCTGCCGGAATCTATCCCCGGCAAAGGCGCCAGGTTTGAAAGAACCCGGTTTATTTCTGGCAAACAAAACATTTTGATCCCAGAGGTGCTTGTGGCCCTTAAAAAGGATCATCGTGCTTCCTTATTGGTAGAAGGCGGCGCAAATTTGCTGACACAGTTTTTAGAGGGCAACTACTGGGATGAAATTCGGGTACTTGAAAACAAACATAGACTTGGCAAAGGGGTAATCGCTCCAAAGATCCCTGTAAATATACCTTTGCGAGATGAATTTACGGTTGGTGATGACCTGGTGCGTATTTTTGCCCCATGATCCATCCCAATCAGAAAAATTCAGCCATGCAAACAACAAAACTGGGCCTGCAACTCCCTACCGACCCACGATGGGTCAACCTTGCTGAAATAGAACTTGCTGAGATACTCACCGATCACGCCTATTGCGAACAAAAGGCCACTACGTCCTGCATCACCCTCATCCAGGCCTACCCCGATCGCCCGGAACTGGTGGAGGCGGTAACACCCATTGTGACCGAAGAATGGGGACATTTCCGCATGGTTCTGGCTGAATTGAAAAAGCGGGGACTAACCCTGGGGCGTCAACGAAAAGATGAATATGTAAATCAACTCCTGGGCTTTCTGCAAAAAGGGCAGCCCAGAGAGGAAGCATTGCTGGATAAACTGCTGATTTGCGCAATGATAGAGGCCAGAAGTTGTGAGCGATTCCGGTTGCTATCCTTGCATTGTTCAGAGGAGGATCTCAGAGGATGGTACCACAAATTTATGGTTGCCGAAGCAGGCCATTATCGTCTTTTCCTGGATCTTGCAGAGTTATATTTTGGTAAAGAAAAAACACTGGAGCGCTGGAGAGCATGCTTACTGTTCGAGGCTGGGATCATGCGAAACATGAAGCCCCGAGGGGACAGAATGCACTAAAAACAGTAGTGCCCCCTTTTTAAGCAGGCCTGATCACCAGCCTTTCACCTTATTGATCTTACCTTCCGGTCCAAAGTATTCTTTTGAAACCTTGTTGTAAGCAGAAGCGGCCTCTTCGGCAGTGTCATACATTCCGATGTGCTTGGCTTTCCCTGCTACAGAAATGACTGCTCTGAACCTGCGATGCTCCCGGTAAACCCCTGTGAATCCGGTATTGCTGCTGGTTTTACGCATTCTGCTCGCGGTTGCCCGGGATCGATACACGAGATTTTCCAGTCGGCAATCCAACTTGTCTCCATTTTTGGCTCCCACCAGGCGTTGAACCTTGGTTTTATTGGCAGCCAGGAATTTCTCTGCAATTAATTTGTGAAGGTAAATCGTTTCAGTCTTGAAACCGCCTTCCGCTTTTTTCCATGTTTTTTGGAACACCACGCACCCGCTGGAGTGCAACCTCAGATGGTTAAGGATGTCAATTTTGGAGAGATATGGATCAGAGATGATCCATTCATACACACGGTCGTCCAGTAATACTGTAGCGTCCGCATTTTTAAGTTTAATCTTGTAAATCAAAGCTTGGAATTATTGATTATTGGTTTGGGATGGATTAGCTTGAAAAGCTAAAGGTTTGTTCTGGACTTTAGATCAAACACAGCTTTTTTATCGTTCAAATTTATGGAACTACCATTTGTTTTTAACAAATTTTTCAAAAATAATTATTTTAATTTTCAATGAACGCTAGGTTATACCTCGGCAAATAAATAATATAGCCAAATTTATAAATCTAAAACAGTAAAAAGATCAATTAGTTCGAATGATCTGATACTATGACCCAGATCCCTTTTATTTTTTTCCATAGAAGGGTGTAATATCCGCTTAGGTCACCCGCTTTCCGTGCCAAATGCCATTTACCTACTACAAATGCGCTCTTTTTCGAGATCTTTTCGACGGAAAGAATGGTAAAGGTCAGTGTACCCATCGCATCCCGGTTGGGATAAGATTTTTGGTAGTTTTCCAGCGTTTTTTGCCAGCCATAAGTCAGGCCACTTGAACCAATAAACCGAAGGCTGTCAGATTTCCAGTACCCGGCCATAAAGCCTTCCAGGTCGCCCCGGCTCCAGGCAGTTTCCTGCGCAGCCATGATCTGACGAATGGCTTGATGATCAGCAGATTGGGCAAATAAAGATGCCACAAACAGGCATAAAAGAGCAGCGAGCATTTGTTTCATAAAAAAGGATATGTTTTGTAAGCCCAATATTAAAGAAAGAAATTCGTTCTTTGAGCATAGTTCTAAACCCACTTCATAAACACAATTCCTTGCATGCGAACAGGTTCCAATTATAACTTACGACCGCTTGTTTTTTTGCTTTTGTTTGTTTTTCAAATTTCGCTTTTTGCCCAACAATCCTCCGAACAACTGGTGGTCAGTGGCATCGTGCTGTTGAATGAAAAAACAGGATTCAATCAGAAAGCACTGCTTCAGGCTTTTAAAACCAACTGGAATCTGAAAACGGATTCCATCAACGCTTCTGAGAGGACCTTGGTCTTCAATACTTACGGCGGCGCAACGGTCATGCTGGCCTACCTGGATTATGCCGCAGCGCCCGATGAGATCGGAGCTGCTGCCCGACTCTCCTGGCTTTGGAAAACGGCTCAGGAAGAATGTTCCAGTCATCAGGCTCAGGTGGTTATTTCGGTGATCGGACCTGCCAGTCGCAGCCTTGAATTGCATAAGATCTTCACACAAACAGCTGCAGCAGTACTTGAGAACGCGGTTTCCCCGGGTTTATACATGAATGGGCAATACCTGTTGCTTTCGAGTGGATATTACCTTGCTGCTGCCCGAAATATGGTCCAGAATCAGAGTCTTCCACTCTATTGCTGGGTCTATTTTGGTCGTCCGGGCGCAGGCAATGCCTTTACTTTTGGACTGACTGAGTTTGGATTGTTGGAGATGGAGATCACAAACTCTCTGCACAGCGAAGCTGAGGTACATGCAACACTGTATGACGCTGCCCTGTCCGTTGTGAAGTACAACACTTCCATGAAGGACGGACAGACGCTCACCACAGAGGAAGGCTCAAAAGCACTGGTTCATGTGGTTAGGGGCACTTACCTGGAAGACAAAGAAGTCATCAGACTCGATTATTAAACCATCTAACAAACTATATCCTATGCGCATCATTGGCAACATAGAGCATCCTAGCTTGAAAATATCCGTATTCAAAAATGAGGGGCGCACCTCTGTAAAGTTTGAGACATCCCTTTATGAACAAACCTACAAGTTGGGGGATGATGAGCGTTTTTCTACCGTAGAGGGCGTGGAAGAATTTGTGGATGCAGCGATGCTTGAAAAAATAGTACAGGTCTTTCAACAAATGCATGGTGCCCGATTGGAATCTATGACACGAAACTTTCCTGTCCAAACGGAAGCCGTTTTTGAAGAAATCATTTGATGATCCCCCAAAATCTACCAGATTATTTAAGGTGGGCTAAAACTTGTCGGGTGCACCAGTAGCCGTTAAGCACACTGATTTACCAATCGCCTCCAGCCCCGCCGCCTCCAAAGGAACCTCCTCCGAAGCTGCCGCCACCGCCCCAGCCGCCGCCGCCGCTTGAGCCACCGCCGAAACCACCGCTGCCGCCGCCACCCATCCACCAGCCGCCACCAAAATTGTCATCATCCCTGTCGCGTTTTCGTTTACCCTTTCCATCGTGCGTGATCATTTGACCCACATTACGAAGTTTATATACGATACTGCCAAACACCAGAAAAAACACCAGAGCAATAAACAAAATCACCAGAATTGAAACTCCCGCCCCATCTTGCTGACCGGGGTCCTTTTGAAATTCGCCCTCCAGGGCTGCAATTATATCATCCAGGCCTGCATTTATCCCTTCATAATACTGCTGCTGCCTGAAAAAAGGTCCCATGGTACCCCGGATGATCCGTCCGGCCGTGATATCCGGCAAAGCCCCCTCCGTCCCATATCCGGTAGCAATAAAAATACCACGGTCGGGCGCCTCGCTTTTGATCAGCATGACGACCCCATTGTTTTTATCCTTGCGCCCTATTCCCCATTGATTGCCCAGTTCAAAAGCATAACTTGCCCTGTCATAGTCACCCAGGTTCGGACGGATCATGACGACGATTTGGGTGCTGGTACTGTCCCAATAAGCCCGCAACTTTTGTTCCAGCGCGTTCTTCTGGAAGGGCTGAAGCCAACCTGAGTAGTCATGTACATATACCGCGGGCTCCGGCTTTTCAGGGAATAAAGCCGCATCATTTTGCGCAAACGCCCAGGTTGAAAACAACAAAAGCACCGGCAAAACCAGCCCACGTAAAGTGATTTTGGTCTGCCCGATATTGGCTTTGCCACTGAAACACATCATTAACCGGTTTCCCTTAGCCATAAATAATTTCATCTGGAAGTTCATTTGGGTCATCATTTTCATCAGAAGGGAAGTAATCGCATAATCGGGCGCCAATCAATTGAACAGCTTTACAGATACCATCAGCTGCTTCATCGCGCTGAAAATGTTCCTGAAGCAGCTTCTTTTCAGTCTCCCAAAACTGGAAACCTACTCGTTCATGGATGCCGGAGTCTCCCCAAATAGCAAAGTGATGACTCTTTTCAGCGAGATAGATCAGCACGGCATTGCGCGCTTTGGTATTGAACATCCCAAAAAGCTGAAATACTTCTGCTGCGCGTTCCACAGGAGAATCACGCATACAGAAATCTTCCACGTACAGGCGGATTTCACCACTTGTGCCGTATTCAGCATCCCGAATGGCCGAGACAATACGCAGCTCCTCTTCTTTGGAGAATAACATAGATGTATGGCGTTTATTCAGAACTATTGCCCGAATTTTTGATTCAGATCAGGCGCTTTGTCTGCACCTGCGGTGGATTGAAAATATCCTTTAGGCGTAAATCCAAAAACTCCTGAAAGCAAATTGGTCGGAAAACGGCGGATATAGGCATTGAAGCCATTGACCGCTTCATTAAAGTTACGGCGTGCCATCGCGATCCGGTTTTCAGTGCCCTCAATTTGTGTTTGGAGGTCTAAAAAGCCCTTGTTTGCTTGTAGGGTTGGGTAGGCTTCGGATACCGCCAAAAGACTTTTCATGGTGCTGTACAATGTGTTTTGGCTTTGTTCAAACTTTTGAATGGCCTCCGGGGACAAATTATTTGCGTCCACTTTCACCTGAGTAGCCGATGCCCGAGCCTGAATCACTGCTTCCAGCGTTGTTTTTTCATAATTTGCGCCTGCTTTCACCGTAGCCACGGTCTGGTCTATCAGATCCATGCGGCGTTGATATTGGTTTTCAACCTCTGACCATTTAGCTTTTACCCCTTCTTCCATCGGACCAAGTTTATTGTAGGTATTGCACATGCTCATGCCCAGTACTGCTACCAGGCCAAGTAGAATGATCGGTAGATATTTACGAATGTCAGTCATAGTTTCAAAAATTGAATTGAATGTTTTGGTTTGAAAATTTGAATAGGCGAAAGTAGGTAGATTGATGCATTCTGGAAGGAAATAAGTGATGGGCGAACCAAAATGCACTCCGAATCCCGTCCGTTCACCGACGAAATGCAGATGCCAGTATGCCAGCAGCCACGGCAGCGTTTAAAGACTCCGCGCCGCCGGAAGGATGTCGGGGGATACTAACCCGAAGGGTAAGCAACTGTTCTGTCCTGGGGGAAATTCCCCGCCCTTCATTCCCGATCACTAACAAACCTGTGGAGGGCAAATCAAGGTCGAAAACATTTTGCCCATCCAGGACGGCACCTGCGATGGAAATACCCGGGGATTCCACCAGGATCTCCTCCAGATCAAGCTCCCAGGTTTGAACCCTGAATATTGCTCCCATGCTTGCCTGAACCACTTTTGGACTAAAAAAATCCACACAATCCGGCGAACAAAATACCGCCGGCAGGCCAAACCAATCTGCCACCCGAAGGATGCTCCCCATATTGCCCGGATCCTGAATCCCATCCAGATAAAAACAAAGGTCCGATTGGGGCAGTTGAAAATTACTGGGTGTGCCGGGCAGATTGGCCACTGCAAGCACCTGATTTGGAGTCTTGAGGGTAGATATTTTGGCAAGTTCTGGTTCTGTAACGGGGTGAAGATGGTCCAAAAAAGGACGCAGGAGTCTTTTATTCTTTTCGATCCAAGGTTCCAGGGCATAAATTGCCTGGATGCTAACCTGCGACTGCCCGAGCAATTCAAGGACCATTTTATCCCCTTCAATCAGGAATTGGCCATGTTCCTGGCGGTATTTCTTTACGCCGAGTGAGCGCAGATGTTTGAGCTGGTTGTGTGAGATCATTTCAGCAGGAGCGATTTATAGCATCCAAATTTTGTGCAAATGTAGTTCATTGATTGGCTTTATCTATCATAAGGCTTGGCCCCAGATCCTGTTTATTAACCGAAAATGATATCATACATGACCGTGGCAACTGAATGCCGATTTCAATGTCAGGTTGGCGTGGCTGGCACAAATAATCAGCCTTTGATAAGTCCTTTGTGTTAATATCAAATTAAAGAAGTCCTGACAACTACTATAGATTCATAATGCTGTGTTTTCTTTACCGACTTTTGCGGTCGCTCGGGTTAAGAGCATGCAAATAAAATCCCGTTGTTCGCAACCGATTCCATAGCCCATCCATCAGCACCTTTATGTCAATCTTCCCTAAAAGAACTGGTCAGCTTCTGAACTGCAATGGCCGAAAAAATGCTCCAATGCATGGGGGAGGCTTATTCTTTCTGCTTTGTTTCCTTGCACTCACTTCGTGCAACGTAACGAAACATCTGGATGCAGAAAAAGGAGAGCGTCTTTTGGTGCGGAACACCCTGGACATAAAATCAGAAAAGCCTTTAGGGATTTCGGGCAAATCCGCACTATCCGCTGAGCTTACGCCCTACTTCCGACAAAAGCCAAACCGCCGTAGTTTGGGCTTTTTTTATCCGCGTCTGAATCTCTATTACAAATACCAAAATCGAAAAACAGATTTTGCCAAATGGATCAACAAACGCATAGCAGAGGCGCCTGCCATTTATGATTCAACCCTGACGCAGCGTACGGCCAACAACTTCAAGAACCAGATGCGTCAAAAAGGGTATTTTCAGGCAGAATCCAGCTTTAAGACCAAATTAATTGGGAGATATAAAGCCAAAGTCAGCTATCAGATCAATTTGGGCCCTCGTTACACCGCTGAAAGTGTGTCATTCGAAAGTCGTGACACCCAAATCCTGAAGGTTCTTCAAGCGACAGCCGGAGCGTCTTTGATCAAGCAGGGCACCCCTTTGGATGCACGCATTTTTGACGCCGAAAAACAGCGTATCACATCCATGTTAAAAGGGCAAGGTTATGCCTATTTCATCCCACAATTTATTGAGTTTGGCGGAGATAGCCTGGGGACCAAAGCGAATATTACCATTGAGGTGCTTCCTTTCAATGACAGCACCATGCACCGCATCTACACGATCGGAAAAATTGAAGTGCTTTCAGGGGTAGTACCCAATTTATCCTCCATGCGGCGCGATACGACAATCGGATCGATCTACTTTGCTGCTGGAGAAGCTAAACTCTGGATAAAACCCAGCCTGCTTCGCAGAAAGATCCTGTTAAACCCGGGAGATATTTTCAACCAATCCAATTTTGACAAGACCTTACGCAACCTCAACGCGCTGGGGGTTTACCGATTTGTTTCCTTGCGACCTGCCCTGGACAGTTTTAGCAACGATAAAATCAACGTAACCGTAAATCTTTCTCCGAATAAGCGCTTTCCAATTGGAGCTGATCTGGATCTCAACTACTCTCGCAATTCTATCAGCAATGGATTATTGGGACTTTCTCCAATTTTTACGGCGCAGAACAGGAATTTATTTTCCGGAGCAGAGCACATTCAAAGTAGTGTCAGTTATAATATCGAATTCGATATTGCCAACCCGAAACTTATTTTCTCTCAGGAGTTCAAGTTTCAAAACGAGTTGTTGTTCCCGCGTTTTTTTGATTACTTCTATTTTTGGGATATAACCAGCAAAATTCGCTTGGGCCAAAAACGGCTGATCCCTAAAAAGTTTTACACCCGACTTAAGGCTGATGGAGAAGCCCGGCTTTCCATGAACTATAACTACCTGGATGTCACGGACTTCTATACCTACCACCTTTCCAACATCTCTTTTGGATATCGGATACGGTCTAATCCTGAACACCAGTATAATTGGGATCATATTGGGTTGGATATCCTCCGTCCGCGTTTTGATTCCTTGTTGATTCCGGGTGAATTTTTGCGACGCAGTTTTGGCAATCAGTTGTTCACCGGGGTACTGCTCCGTTCTTTCAACTATACCTATGCTACCCGGGCCAACCGCTTTGGTGAACGCTGGAACTATCGTTTCAACACGGAGTTGAGTGGATTAGAAGTTTTGACGGCCAACCGCGCATGGGGGCTTTTCACGCAGAAAGACGTGCCCGTATGGCGCATTGGGGATCTTGATTTTGCGCAATTTTTCAAAGTGGACCAGGAAGCTATTTATACCCGAAATTTCAATAAAGATCTGGTGGGTGCTGTTCGTTTGGGCGGAGGTGTTGCGGTACCCTTTGGAGATACAAAGGCTGTACCGTACGTCAAACAGTTTTTTGTAGGCGGACCAGCCAGTTTGCGGGCCTGGAGGATCCGGGAATTGGGCCCTGGCGGGTTTGTTCCCAGAAATATGGATACCAACGAGCCTGAACCTTTGAATGTTCAGCCCTTTTTTCAATCGGCGGATTTTCGATTTGAATTTGCCGGAGAGTTGCGATTTCCAATCATTTTGTGGCTGAAAGGAGCTGTTTTTATAGATGGAGGGAACATCTGGACCCTGCGGTATGATGCAGCACGACCCGGATCACAATTGGGCTGGAATTCCTATAAAAACATCGCGATCGGATCTGGATTCGGGTTAAGAATGGATCTGGATTATTTCATTTTGCGGATGGATTTCGGTTTACCCATCCGTCGGCCTTATGCAGATGCAAATGGTGGTGGGTATTGGATAACCAATATCAAGCTAAACGATTTTAACCCCAATCTGGCCGTTGGATATCCTTTTTAGGCCTTATTGAACAGATTTATTGTTTTTAATTCGCCAAATACTTTGGGTCTGTGGTTTCCTCCCCTCATTTGCTGCGAACCAAACATCACCCTGCCAAGGCGTGATCGACTCAAACTGCCTGGAGATCAGAAATTTCGGCAAACGCTTCCAATGTTGTTTCCCTTTTAGAAACTGGCTGCCTCTGAAGTCCGTGAAGTACATGGCACTGGCCCTGGTAGAAGGAATAAATCCAAGTTTTTTAGTGATCAGATAGCCGGTTAATACCATGGTCTTTCCATCACGGCTGATCGCGGCTCCAGTCACTACCCGGTTTTTTAGCCGTACACTGTCACGCAATTCAGCTATGTACGCTTCGCGCTGAGGTCTGGCGGGCAGGACATAATGTTTCGTATAGAAATTTCCTTTGAAGCTGTTTTTGGAAAAAAGGTGCAGGCTGTCATTCATGAAGACCATCGCCTCACAGTTAAAATTCCAGTTTTTTTCATTGGCCGGGGGGAACGCTGTTTGATCCGGATACTGAAACTGGATGCTGTCAAGTTGGCCTGTTGCGGGGTTGAATCGGAAAATTCTGAGGTTTTGACGGCGGTTGTAATTGTTGCCAAAATCACCGATGTATAAATTGCCGGCAGCATCATGTGTCAAATCTTCCCAGTCAAAATTGGTGACCGGCAAATGCCTTGTTTCCAACAGCTTGCCCTCCACAGGATCAAAATGAAAAAGGTCGGCAGGATTATGGGAATCATTCAGCAGCCACAAATCCCCATTGGGTGTTTGGGTCATCCCGGATACCTCTTTTAGTTCTGCCGGCAACCTGATCCGATGCGGGGTCTTCTGGTTCTGGGCTACCAGCATACATGGAAACCCAGCAATTATAAATAGAACAATACGGAGATGTGTTTTGGAGACCATGCCATGGATAGTTTATGCTCGTGTTTGTCAATGGAGTACCGACGTAAAGCCATTGCTTCAGAAAAAGGTTGTACAAAAGCCCTTCAAATCCCAAAAACCGAGCTTTGCCGGAACAAAAATCGCCCTACGATTTGAATATCGTAGGGCGAGATATGGAAACTTGGGAACTTGGACAGAACTAATTTCTGCCGTAGCCGATTTTATTGTTTCACAAAACGTGTCGTCCAGGTCTTTCCACCTTTTTCAAAGCGGACAAAATATATCCCGGATTTATACAAGGAAACATCTACTTTTTGCAGATTATCCGGCTGATTGTAGGTTTTAAGCTCCTGTCCTTTTGCATTAAAGAGCCTGATACGATCAAACTGAGTGCTCATCTCTATGGAGATCAGACTACTTGCAGGGTTAGGAGAAAGCATGACCTCTGCACTAAAATCTGCTTCATGGGCAGCTGCACCAAAGTCAATATCAGGATTGTATCTTGGAAGCACCTGATATCCTGAATTATGCGGGTTGCTTGCGTCAAACTGACCTCCAATACCCGTCAGGTCAAAGGGACTTAAAGGGGCCGTAGAATTAAAGGATTCCACATCACGGTCGATGCGAATCAGGATGGTATCATTGGGATTGTTGTCCGCAACAGCACGCACATTAAAGCCACTGGAACCTACCCCTGTGGTCCATTCTGCAGGATCTACCAGGTGTAATGCATTCAATTTTACCAGCCTGGATTCTGTCGCTTCAGATAAACTGGTTACAATGGTCGGATTGAGCAGTGCATTGTTTGCCGAAACCTTCAGAATTGTATCCGGACGGATCTCGGTCTGGCCATTGAACTGAGCGATGGTGCCTCTAACAGTCACTTTATCTTTCTCATTCACCGTATAGCCAAAGGTTCCTCCAAGGGTAGAAACCGCAATGCCCACGCCGCCGTCATCTATAATGGTAAAAAGTAAGGAAGCCTGATTGTTGTTTAGCGGGCGAAGATTCACACCGTAAACAGTGCCTTGAAGCTCACAGGTGGCATTCAGCGAATCAGCTACTCCGGTGCTGCCGTTTTCGCTGGTCATCAGACCGATGGTCCGAACCGGGTAACATTTCACATTGATATTGACCGTAGCTTCTGAGCAATTGGCGGCATCGCAGATTTGGTAAGTAAGCTGATCCGGTCCACAGTAGCCTGCGGTAGATTGATAGGAAATGCCGTTGCCGCTGATGGTCGCGCTGCCCTGTGTGGGAGGCGTGATAATAATAAAGGTAGTGAGTGAATTGATGATCAGGTCATTGCCCTGGACATTGAAAAGCACCGACTGACCGGAGGGCGCTGCGACCATATCATCCACCGCAGTGATCTGATTCAATCCCGTGCAACCAGAAGCTGCGCCCGGATTGCCCTTCACCTCATTGCCATTCACGATCACTCCAGTGCCCGTGGAGGCAGCCTGCCAGTTTGCTGGCAAACTATTGTCCGAGTTGAAATCACAAAGCACAATAGATGGGCCGGAGCCTGCTCCCTCTGGAGGCCATGGCGCCGCATTCACGAAGGTTACCACATCTCGAACTGTGCCTGCAGCATCCTTAATTTCAATGGTTTCGCCATTGTTGCTCAATGCCCCTGCCGTCCAGACAGAAGGAGTGAAGCCAAATACCGTTTTAAAAGCATTTGCATTTTTTGCCAGTACAATATACCCACCCGGAGGCATAATGGTACCGGTAGGAAAAGTATATTCTATGCCCAGGGAAAAAGTCCAGCCCGAAACATCCGTGGGCAAGTTGTTGAAATTATGTAACTCAAGATATTCCAGTGTGTCATTCCCGCTTTCTGGCGGGTTGTACATGATCTCGGTGATGATGACTTGAGCGCGGCTTGTACTTAAAATACAAAGCAAAAGCGCGAGGGCCAGGAAAGCTTTTTTCATGTTTGAATTATTTATTTTGGACGTAGCTATTGAAATTCCAGAACACTTGAATCTTAGTTAAGACACCCAAGTTGCTGATTGTCTTGAGCAATTGGATTGCCATCAAAGCTAAGCGGCTCAAAAGTAGCTAAAACTCTTAGAATTAGGTTTGCCCCGGGAACAGTCATTTACCAAAAAACTGCGAGATTTAACCGTGGATTAATATAGCAAGCGTAATTTTGCGACCAAATTTCATTTCGTTTTCACCAATCCTTTCTATTTAGTATGAACTATTTTACTTATCAGTTTCCAACAGGTAAAGCATTGGCTTTGTTCGCCTTGCTCCTCTGCGGAACCAGTCTTTTCGCCCAGGTAACGACTTCTACCATTTCGGGAAGCGTGTCCGACAAAAATGGAGAAGCGCTTATTGGCGCCACGGTAGTGGCCACGCACACCCCTACCAATACCCGTTATGGCACAGCCACCAACGCCTCCGGACGTTACACACTCCCGGCTATTCGTGTAGGCGGTCCTTATTCCGTGACCGTTAGTTACACTGGCTACGAATCCATGACACAGGACGGTATTTATGCCAGCCTGGGCACGGCAGCCAACGTAAATTTTCAGGTGAAGGAAGCAGGCGCAGTGCTTGATGAAGTAACCATCACTGCCAATCGCAACGACATCTTCAGCTCTGATCGGACCGGTGCTGCTACTACTTTTAACCGGCAGCAACTGGCAAGTATCCCAACCACGGGTGCCCGCTCTATCAACAGCATTACGAAGTACAATCCAAACGGCAATGGCAACTCCTTTGGCGGACAAGATAGCCGTCTGAACAATTTTACCATTGATGGTTCTGTGTTCAACAACGGCTTTGGTCTGGGTACAGATGCTCAGGCGGGTGGTCGGACCGGCTCTACGGCCATTTCACTAGATGCCATCGAAGAATTACAAGTGAACGTTGCTCCTTTTGACGTTCGTCAGTCCGGCTTTGTGGGTACCGGTATGAATGCTGTGACCCGTTCAGGTAAAAATGAATTTTTTGGAACTGTTTTTGGCAACTTCCGCCAAAGCGATGATTCCGGCATTTTTAATGGCACCAAAATTGGCGATGTAAAGCCTACTATTGGTGCTTTTGAAGAAAATGTATTTGGCGCCAGTATTGGTGGCCCGATCATCAAAAACAAACTCTTTTTCTTCGCCAACTACGAACGTCAACGTCAAACAACTCCGGCTACTACCTGGGTAGCAGACGGCAGCCCGCTGGATGCTGGTGGTTCCAACGTGACTCGTGTATTGGCCAGCGATCTGGACGCGCTCAGCACTTACCTGTATGATAACTATCGCTATGAAACAGGCCCTTACGAAAACTACGACAACAAAACAGAGAGTGACAAATTCCTGGTTCGTTTGGACTACAACGTCAACGACAAAAACAAACTGACGCTCCGTTACACCCACCACAATTCAGTTTCGGATCAATTGGTCAGCAACAGTAACTCTGCAGGCGCGGGCAACCGTCGTACCCTTGCAAGTGCAATGTCTTACCAGAATTCAGGCTACCTGATCGGTGACAACACACGCTCTATTGTTGCAGAGTTGAACACGCAGATCAACAACAACATCTCGAACACCTTTAGTGCAGGTTATGATTATCAGGACGAAGATCGTCAATACAAGGGTAGTTTATTCCCAACGGTCGACATTCTGAAGGATAACGCTACCTACATTTCCTTCGGTTTTGACCCCTTCACACCTGACAACAAACTGAGCTACGGTACACTGCACTTCACAGACAATGTATCGATCTACAAAAACAAGCATACTTTCACACTGGGTGCTAATTTTGAAGGTTACAAGTCAGACAACCTTTTCTTCCCGGCTTCTAATGGCGTGTATGTATTTGATTCGCTTGCACAGTTTTATGCAGCTTCTAACTTCGGATTGACCAACCCGGGCGTTGACACTTCCGCTGTAAAATACAACCGGTTCCAGTATCGCTATTCGGCCCTTCCTGGCGCTGCAGAACCACTTCAAACGATGCGGGTGAATCGCTATGACCTTTATGCTCAGGACGAATTTCAGGTCAACAAACGACTTAAACTGACTTACGGCATTCGTGCAGGAGTTATCATTTTTGACAAAACTGGTCTTGCCAATGCTGCAGTAGATGCTCAAAACTATGTAGATGAAAACGGCAACATTGGATACAAGATCGAGACAGGAAAACTACCGGATCCAAAAATATTATGGGAACCACGCGTAGGTGTAAACTGGGACGCTTTTGGCAATAAAAAGACCCAGATTCGTGGTGGATCAGGTATTTTCACTGGCCGTCCACCGTATGTTTGGGTCTCTAACACCATTGGTAACAACGGTGTTCTGACTGGCTTTATTGACAATTCCGGCAACAAAACGCTCCAGAATAAATTTACGGACCAAACCAACATATTCATTCCTGATGTACCAACGCTGCCGTCTACCTTTGATATCGCAGCTACTGACAACAACTACAAGTTCCCGCAGGTCTGGAAATCAAATCTGGCATTGGATCAAAAACTTCCATTAGGCTTTGTAGCAACCGTAGAATTCATGTACAACCGCAACGTAAACGCGGTGAAATACTTCGATGCCAACTTTGAGCCTGCCACTAGAACCTTTACAGGTCCTGATACCCGCCCACGTTTCCCGGCTTCTGGTTTGAGCAGCGGTCAGGATGCAGCTGTGCGCATCAATGACAACGTTTCCCGTGCTGCAGTGATGACAACCACCAATGAAGGTTGGTACCGTGCGGCAACGATCAAACTTGAATATCCTAACAAAAAGGGTCTGTATGGTATGGTTGCACATACCTTCAGCCAGGCCAAAGATCTTATGAGCGCAGGTTCAATCGCTTCCGGCTCATGGACCGGAACCCGCTCTATCCGCGGAAACAACGATCTGGATCTTGCTTTTGCTGACCAGGACGCTCCTGGACGTACCGTAGGTCTTTTGGGATACCGTTTGGAGTATGGTGGCGATTTTGGCGGTGCAACTGCCATCACTTTGGGTTATGTAGGTGAGCGTCGTGGATTTAATGGTAACATCAACTCTGCCCGTTTCTCTTATTACGTTTCTGGTGATATGAATGGCGACCGGATCAATAACAATGACGTTATTTTTGTACCAAACAGCGCCAGCGAATTGACTTTTGCACCAATTACAGGGGCGACTCCATTCACGCCTACTGAGCAAGCTGCAGCTTTTGACGCATTCATCGAACAGGATGACTATTTGAAAACCCGTCGTGGACAATATGCAGACCGCAATGGTGTGTTGTTCCCGATTCTGCACCGTTTTGACCTTTCTGTTACCCAGGAATTTTCCATCAAAATCGGAGGCAAGCGCAACACCATTCAACTGCGTGCAGACATCCTGAACGCTGCCAACCTGATTAATAGTGAGTGGGGCTTGGGCAACAACTTCGTTACTGACCGTCCATTGTCCTTCGCAAGTGTGGATGCAAATGGTGTTCCAACCTACCGCATGGCTACGCAGAAACTGGCCGACGGTTCTACCGTTTTGCTTCGCGATTCTTTTGTGAAAAGCAAAACTCAGTTTGACACCTGGGCAGCTCAGTTTGGCATTCGGTATATTTTCAACTAAGTGCTTGATTTAGCATAAATTTAGTCCTGATTTTATGCAGGCAAGATGCCGCATCCTGTTATCTCAGGGTGCGGTGTTCTTTTTGGAAAAGGTACATATCTTCAAAGGCTGATATTCACGCAGTCATCAAATTTCCCCACCTTTGCCCCCACTATGCGATTCGATATCATTTCTGTACTTCCTGAGCTTTTGGAAAGTCCGCTCAACCATTCCATCATGCAAAGGGCCAAAGACAAGGGCCTGATGGAGGTTTTTCTCCACAATCTCCGTGATTATGCCCTCGGCAAAAACAGGCAGGTAGATGATTACCAATTTGGCGGGGGCGCCGGTATGGTCATGAAACCGGAACCCCTGGCAGCCTGCATTGAAAAATGTCTGGCGGAACGCTCCTACGATGCCATCATTTACACCAGTCCGGATGGACAAAGACTGGATCAAGGTCTTTGTAATCAACTGAGCATGAAAGAGAATCTGCTGATCATCTGTGGACATTACAAAGGCATTGATGAACGTATTCGTGAAAAATACGTTACGCTGGAGATCAGCATCGGGGATTATGTGCTTTCCGGAGGCGAATTGGCTGCAGCAGTGATCGTAGACGCGGTGGGCCGGTTGCTCCCCGGGGTATTGAATGATGAAACTTCTGCCCTGTTTGACAGTTTTCAGGATGATTTGCTGGCACCACCGGTGTACACCCGCCCGGCTGAATGGGAAGGAATGCCAGTGCCAGAGATTCTGCTTTCAGGCCATGAAAAGAATATCAGTGAATGGCGCTTTGAGCAAAGTTTGGAGCGCACACGAATCCGCCGCCCTGATCTGCTAGTGCCGCGCCCGGCTATTAAGGTATGAATTGGGGAGGCAAATTTTTTCTTTATCAAGGCGTGAGAAGGGCGCAATGCGGGACCTTTTAACCGACAAACAACGCAGAGAAAGGAAAAATTAGACCGCCATATTCACACCTTAATGGCCGGACGCGGCACTAGCGCGCTACGAAAAAGGTTGAACAATTCCGGTGACTTGAAATCCAGAATTGAAATTGACTCGTAGATAGCCAGGTACCTTATCTAACCGACTTTTTGAATGGTTCAATTGTCCTTGCTCGGACAAATCTGGAGCAATCCTGCATGCTAGAGTCAGGCCCGGCGTAATCATTTTACTTTTGACCTAATTATTTGAAATAAAAATGAGTAAAGAAAAAACATATTTCGAATCTGCAGATCTGGCAAATTTTGGTAAAATAGCGGATTGGCAGGAGCCCATGGGTAAAAAATTCTTCGACTATTACGGCGAGGTTATGAAAGAAGGCGCGCTCACCGCACGTGAAAAAGCGCTTATCGCTTTAGCTGTTTCCCATGCCATGCAATGCCCCTATTGTATTGACGCTTACACCGAAACTTGTCTGAAAGTAGGCGCTGACGAGGAGCAGATGATGGAAGCCGTTCATGTTGCTGCTGCGATGAAAGCCGGTATTACGCTGGTTTATTCGACCCAGATGATGAAACATGCCAAAAAGATATCCATGTAATTTCAACCCTCCACTTAGCATCCATACATGTCAATTCATCAGCATACAAAATCCTTGTCTGCGCGGGGCGTCGCACTGGCGGATACCTTTTTTCAACTAAAAGTGTTGAATGGCAAAGAGCGGACCGATGTAAATTTTCAGTCGTTTCAGTCCAAAATAGCATCGGTAGGCTTTCCGGAGCTTCGTCCTTCCAAGATCGACATTTTCCAATTGAATATTGGAAAGCTTTGCAATCAAACCTGCGGCCACTGCCATGTGGATGCAGGCCCGGACAAAAAAGTGGAGAATATGAGCCGGGAGACCCTTCAAACCTGCCTGGATATTCTGTCAAAATACGACATTCAAACGGTGGATATCACCGGGGGAGCTCCTGAAATGAATCCTAATTTCCGTTGGTTCGTAGAAGAATGCCGTAAACTGGGCAAAACAGTCATGAACCGTTGCAACCTCACCATTGTGCAGGCCAACAAAAAATATCATGATCTGCCGGAATGGTTCGCAGCACACCAGGTGCATATCATTTCTTCGCTGCCCTATTTCAGCAAAGGCCGTACAGATGCACAGCGCGGAGATGGTGTTTTTGAAGATTCGATCAAAACCTTGCAACAGCTCAATACCATCGGTTATGGACAGGAGAATTCTGGATTGATGCTGGACCTGGTCTTTAATCCATCAGGCGCCTTACTGCCTGCTGCCCAGGCCGGATTGGAACGTGAATTTAAATCACAACTCAAACGCCGGTATAATATTGATTTCAACCGTCTTTTTGCGATCACGAACATGCCGATCAGTCGCTTTCTGGATTATCTGCTGGAATCTGACAACTATGAGGATTACATGAACCAGTTGGTGCAGGCATTTAACCCTGCTGCGGTACCCGGAGTGATGTGCAGAAACACCATATCCGTGAGCTGGGATGGATTTTTGTATGATTGCGATTTCAACCAAATGCTTGATCTGAAAGTAAGCAGCATCCGTGCGCAGCACATCAATTATTTTGATTTTGAAGTATTATCTGCCCGGGATATTGTACTGAACCAACACTGCTACGGTTGTACGGCAGGCGCCGGCTCTTCTTGCGGCGGAGAAGTTGCACAATCTTAAAACTACACGATCTTATGTTCAAAAAAATGATCTTCTCTCTGGTGGTAGTAACCACCCTACTCAGTTCTTGCAATGCTTTTTCAGGCAAAACGGTTGAAAATAAAACCTCAGAACACACTCTACCCGACCTGGTGACCTATGGGAAACTAGACACTGCAACTTTTGCGTCCGGATGTTTTTGGTGTGTGGAAGCAATATTTGAAAGTCTGAAGGGTGTAAAGGAAGCCGAGTCAGGTTATGCTGGTGGGAATACCCTAAATCCAACCTATGAAGAAGTTTGTACCCACACCACAGGACACACGGAGACTGTTCAGGTTTTTTATGACCCAAATATGATCTCTTATCAAACCTTACTAGACGTGTATTTTGCATCACAGGACCCGACCCAGGTAAATGCCCAAGGCCCGGATCGTGGGGATTCCTATCGTTCCGTCATCTTTTTCAGAAACGAAACAGAGCGTGATCTTGCAGAGGCTACTAAAAAGCAACTGAACGAGTCCGGTAAGTATTCTAAACCGATTGCGGTGATTATTCAGCCTTTTAAGGTCTTTTACAAAGCTGAAGCCTATCACCAGAATTATGAAAAGAACCATCCGGAAAACCCCTACGTTCAAAACGTATCAATTCCTCGGCTCCAACGGATGAGGGCACAGTTTCCACAGCTGCTTAAATAAAGATTTCCAGATTGTTTCATGGCCAGAGCATAAAAGAACTGTTTTTGACTCAGCGTGAATCCCCAACATGCTTGTAGTTCGCCGGATAATTTCTTTTACAAAAAAGTTTGATCTTTTTGCGCATTAATAAAACATTTTGTTTTATTTTTGCCAGATCTTAGAAATTATACCACACTTAAGCGAAGCAACCAAGCAATGAATCTGTGTCCAAACTGTGCCGCTGACATTATCCCGGGCTCTAAATTTTGTAACCGCTGCGGCGACAAGATCGCTGAGCGCTTGAAACCCTGTCCTGCCTGCCAGGATCAAAGTCCCCTTGAATCCGTTTTTTGTCATCATTGTGGGTTCCACTTTGAAGGGCGTCAACGCGGTGTGGAAGAACGGCGCTATGAACCTGTTTATGCCTTGGATTTCGATCCTGACACTTTAACCGAACAAGTTAAAGCGCTCTTTTTCAGGAGCTTGCGTCTTCGTGTGGAAGAAGAACATGACGTAGCCAAGTACAGCGATTATGTAGAAAGGTTTTATCAATCCAGGTTTAGGGAAATCTACGAACTCCGGGCGGAACAGATCGGGGAGGATGCCCTGATTCAATGGGAACGGTTCGGCACAGAGGGATTGCCCGAAATAGACCTGCGTTTGGGGAAATCTTTTGAAGGACTTCTCGACTTTTTCACCATTCAATATTGTCCTGATTTGAATGGGGTCATAATGCCGCCTGAAATTTTAAAGTACGAAAAAGCTCAGCCAGGCAAAACGGATCTTTGGCAGATGATTCAGGACTTTCTCGACTTTGACCATGAACAGGAGGTCTTTCATTTCGATTTTATTGCCATGCGGAGTGATTTGTTGTCCAACGCTTGTAAATACTTCCTTTTTGCGGACAGGAAAGAAAAAGTTTATTTTATTGGCGACCTATCCTTGAAAGGTACCTGTAAAGAAGGTTTTGCACTGACTGACCGGGGAATTTATTGGCGGGCGCCTTTTGATCGGGCGCGCAAAGTGTATTACAAGGAGATTCGTAATTTGAAAAGAGAAAAGGAATGGTTGACTATAAATGGGCACTTTTTCACGGCAAACCCCTCCTTAAACCTCAAACTTTTTAAATTACTTAAGAAACTGAAGGGTTGGCAGCAACCCAATACCAACCCCAAAATGCAGGCTGAAATGGCCGGTTGAAACTTTTTATTATTTTACTGGGTTTAGAACTTGGCAAAGTTAGAAACGGGCTGCTATCTTTGCACCCGATTTTGGCGAAATGGAGGTTGTAGCTCAGTTGGTTAGAGCGTCGGTTTGTGGTTCCGAAGGTCGGGGGTTCGAGACCCCTCATCCTCCCCAGCATTAAAAAAACGGTGTCACGTGAACGTGACACCGTTTTTTATTGCCGTTACTTCTACGTCTATTTATCCTTTGACAGGCGTAACCATCCCTTTAATAATCACTTTACTTTCGTTGGGATATGTATTCGCAGTGACCGTAATGGTCTTTTTCTGATCATTGCTTTTGCCTTCTGTATTGAATTTGGCTTTGATCTCCCCGGTTCCACCGGGTGGAATAGGCTCCTCCGGCCACTCCGGAACCGTGCAACCGCAAGAAGAGCGACACTTGAGGATCGTGAGTGGGACTTTACCTGTATTGGTAAACTTAAAGACATGTTCTACCACATCTCCTTCATTGACCGTGCCAAAGAGAAATTCAGCCTGATCATAGGTAATCCGGGCCAGCTGATTGGTATCTGTAGGCATGTTGGCTGTCGCCGGGTTGCGAATCAGTTCACTGTTGGGCCCTCCGCTGCGAATTTCCTGAACACCCGCTGGATCGTTTTTACAAGAAATCCAGGAAAAAGCGGTCAGCAGCAGTAAAAAAAGGCTATTTCTCATAAGTAGTATGTTTTATGTTGTGAATTGGAAGGCAAAGATAACACCACTATCTTTGCAAAGAAACGCACCGAAGTCAACGATATGCAAACCAGACAACATCTCTTTTTGATCGGTTTTATGGGTTGTGGAAAGACCTATTGGGGCAAACTTTTGGCCCATCAAACCAGCTTACCATTTTTGGACCTGGACGATCTGATCGTTCAACGATCCGGCCAGAGCATCGCACAAATTTTTGCCGAACAAGGAGAGCCCGGATTTCGTGCGTTGGAGCAAAAACTCCTCCAAACGCTGGATGAGTTGCCTGCTTCTGTCATTGCCACAGGCGGAGGCACACCTTGCTTTTTTGACAATATGGATTGGATGAATTCAATGGGCACAACGGTTTATCTGAAGACCACCCCTACCCTATTGGCCGAACGCTTGAGACTGGAAAAGGAGTATCGCCCTTTGCTTGCCGGGGTTAACGTAGATGATCTGGAGACGTTTATAGAGAAAAAAGTGATGGAACGTGAACCCGATTATTTGCGGGCAAAAGTAATTTTGGAGCAATCCGCGGATGCGGGGGATTTTTTGGAGAAGCTGGAGCTGGCGGTTGAAAGGCTGTAGATCTATTCAGAAATATATAAAAGTATTTGGAAAAGGAGGTATATTCGTACTGTAGAACCCACCCCTATATCAATGAAAACAGTTGAATTCCCTTAAAATGATCAACTATTACCCATCCATGTTTCCCGACGAATACTTTCATGTATTTAACCGAGGCAACAACAAAGAAAACCTATTTTATAAACCTGAAAATGCGACCTATTTTCTAGGAAAGTGCAAGAAATACTTGCTGCCTGTCCTTGAAATCTATGCCTACTGCCTACTTCCGAATCATTTTCATATGCTGGTCCGGGTGAAAAATTTGGATCAGATACTTAGCGATGCGACGTGCACAAACCTTCCCGGTTTCAATAATCTGGAAGGTCTCACCCAGTGCGAAGATGAAGCCGCAACGGCTCAATTCATCAGCGAAATGGTCAGTGCACAATTTAGATTGATGTTTATGGCGTATGCTAAAGCGATCAACAAACAGGAAAATCGGGTGGGCAGCTTATTCCAGAAGAATTTTAAACGCTTGAATGTAAAATCTGATCCTCATCTCCTGAATCTCGCACTATACATACATGCAAACCCTCAACTGCACGACTTGTGTGGTGATTTTAGGGATTGGACGGACAGTTCTTATGAGGCAATATTGTCAAGCAACCAGACAAACTTACGCCGCACAGAAGTAATGGATTGGTTCGGCGGAAGGGAACAGTTTGTGCTCAGACACAATGAGTACATTGACTGGAAAACTGCCGGGGATTCGTTGATTGAAGATTAGGATCCAGCGCAAAGCGTGAGTACTAGACCTACCAAGTTTTTGAAACTTGGTAGGTCTGAAATAACCTGGTATAACTGCCTAGGGGAGGTAAGAAGATCGGTTTTCAGGCGGGAAATGTGCGAATAGCAGCTGGTCGAGTGCTAGACCTACCAAATTTTTGAAACTTGGCAGGTCTGAAATAGCCTGGCATTCCTGCCTAAGGGAGGTAAGAAGATCGGTTTTCAGG
>JBILHS010000225.1:0-3693 GCA_044350425.1 Saprospiraceae bacterium
TATGATGTATGAACTATGATGTATGAACTATGATGTATGAACTATGATGTATGATGTGTTTTAGGTTAGTAGGTGGGCTATGGATAGGAGGGTTATTATTAGAATGGAGGCCTTTTTGAGCATGTTTTTCTTCTTGGTCAGGATGGTGCTGCGCGTGATTTTCATGAGCTCATCGGCATCAGAATAGAGGGATTGGAACTCCGTTTCATTAAGATATTTAGCATCATAGAGTAGTTCTAGCCAATATTGGGTTTCTCCAATTTCTTTTTGGGCTATACCCAATTTATGTATAAAGTCCAGATGACTTTCTGCATTGAGGGCCTCACGAATCATTGCTCCCGGATTGGTCCCTGAACGCAATACCTGCCTGCTTAAAGTAAACTCCTGCTTCTCCACATTCAGGTACTTGTACAGACGCACGATACGAACTGCGAACAGAAAAGTTTTATCCCGGAGCAAATGCGGTTTCCGTTCAATAAGGTTTGAATTGTTTTCCATGATTTTTGAAGATGTATGATGATGTATGATGTATGATGTATGATGTATGATGTGAACATGCCCAATTGGTTTATAAAATTACAGCTTCCAAACCAATTTCGCAACATCATACATCATACATCATACATCATACATCATACATCATACATCATACATCATACATCATATCTCCCGCTTCGATCAATCACCATACTACTGGCTTGTTGGGTCGCAAACAATTGAATGTCCTGAATATTCACGTGCGGCGGACGGGTGGCCATAAAGTAAATGGCTTCTGCTACGTCGCTGGATTTCAGGGGTTGAAAATCATCGTAGATTTTAGCGCGGTCTGCATCCCCGTCAAAACGGGTGATCGCAAATTCAGTTTCCTCCACATGTCCCGGGCTGACCTGACTGACGCGGATATTATGGGCATACAGGTCAAAACGCATTGATTTAGTGAGGGCTTCTACGGCGAATTTGGTAGCACAATACACATTTCCATTCGGGTAGGCTTCTTTGCTGGCACTGCTGCCCAGATTGATGATATGTCCACGGCGGCGACTCACCATACCCGGCGAGATCAGTCGGGTGACGTAAAGCAGGCCTTTTATATTGGTATCGATCATGGTTTCCCAGTGGTCCAGATTTCCCTCGTGGATGGGTGCCAGGCCTTTGGCCAGACCTGCATTGTTGACCAGAATATCAATCTCCCGGAAGGATTCGGGCAGATTGCTGAGGGCGGCTTCGGTAGCGGCCTGGTCCCGGACATCAAAGGGCAGGATGAGCACTGCTGTCCCATATTTTGCTTCAAAATTCTGCTTTAATTCATGCAGGCGCTCCGCCCGGCGTCCGGTCAGGATCAGTCGATATCCGTTATGCGCAAAGATCTCGGCAGTAGCGCGGCCAATGCCTGAGGTGGCGCCGGTGATCAGCACCAGATTGTGTTGCCCGGGGCCGGAATCTTGTTTTTTGTGCCCTGTTGCCTGGATTTCGACCACTTGTTCTCCTGCGGTATCTGCTGGATCTGCTGTTGGTTCGGGCGTCAGCGTTGCAATTTCAAGCGGAGTTGAGTTTGCCACGGTTTCTGTATTCACATTGCCCTCCCGCAGCAATTCTGCTAAGGCAAGTTTCACCTCCGAGTCATTTTCATGGATTTCCAGGGCTTTACGCAGATAAATCAGCGCAGTTTCGCGGTAATCCCGGAGGTGCTCAGCGGTCATCAAACCCAATTTCCGGCAAATATTTGGCGTGCCCGGGTCCATATCGGCTACCCTGTCCCAGCAATATTTGGCAAAAAGATAGTCGCCCTTTTCTGCTGCCATATCGCCCATGAGGTCATAGGATTTGGCTTCTACAACTGAATCCGGAGTAACCGTAGCGACCGGGTTGGACGCTTGTTCCGGCTCCGTCGACACTTCGATTGGATTCGAAGGCAGGGAAGCTCTTTTGTATTCATTATTCAGCCATTCACTTTTGGGGTATTGCTCGAGGGCAATTTGAAAAAGCTCCATGCCGCGCTGGTAATATCCTTTTTCAATCCAGAACCAGGCATCCCGCACGGCTTGTTCTTCTTCCAATAAAGTGATTTTAGACTCCTGTTCCGGACTTTCCATTGCGGACTCCTGGGAAGCTGGAGCCGCTGGCACATCCAGCTGTCCGTCCTGGAATTGAAACCGCAAATCGGAGGGTGGAGCATCAACCCCGGGCACATCCAACTCAGGTGTCAAAACAGGTTCCGGCGTCAAAAAACCACCAAGCACAGGCATTTCAGGGAGACGTGATGCCTCCACCTTATTTTGTTGCTCAGCCGCTTGTGCCACCAGACGCTTGTATTGGCCATGCCAATCCTGCAGCTCAAATTTCAGGAAAAACGCTTCAAAATCATTGGCTTCAAATTGTTGCCAGGTCATATATCCAGCCTCCCGCAGGGTGCTAATCAGATCGCCTACGGTATTGGCGAGGGCACGGGTTGCATCCAGTTCAGCCACCAGCGCGGCACGGGTCTCCCCTGTTGCATGTTGATGTTGATCGCTCATGGCCAGCCAGACATCCTGCCAGTGTTTCATATAATGCAGGGCATTGGACATTCGATCGATCTCGGTATGCACCGGCTCGCCCGCAGCATTGATCCCGTCTGCCAGCACGGCAACCAGGCGTTTTTGTGCCACCAGTGTTTGCAATACGGGCAGTAAACCCGTCATACAAGCCTGATTGGTCAGGAAATTATCGGTGACCAGTAGTAAAACCGGTTCGCCAGCAGAAGCGATCTGCTCAGCAACTGCGGCATTGGCATGTTCAAACGGGATGCCGATGCGGCTGAGCGCTTGGTCAACGTGCTCCGCCAAAGCGGAATTTTCGGGGGCGTAGGCGAGGATTATTCTGTTCATAAAAAGAGGGGGTGTTTTACCTTAATTCCTTGATCAGTTTTTCAAAGTCACTTTTGAATGCTGCATATCGCGAAGTAGCAGGGCCATCAAAGCCTGTATGCACGCGCCGGATGCGGTTTTGCTTGTCCAGGATTATCATGGTCGGGAAAGCCATCACTTTGTCGAGCATTGGAAAAAACTTTTCCGCTTCGGCTTTATCCGCTTTGCCGGCATAAACGATTTCGTAGGGCAACTCCAGTTTTTGCTTATAATCAAGCAGATGGGCATTGGCTTTCTGGAGGTCTTTAATTCGCTCAAAGGAAAAGCCTACCACGCTGATTTCCTTCGCCAGCTCAGGATTTTCTTTCAAAAAATCGCGGAGAAAGACCTGTTCATCTTTACAGTTGGGGCACCAGGTACCTGACACGGTAAAAATTTTGATCTTGTTTTCAAAGGCAGGCGATGGGAAAACCAGGTCTTGCCCGGTGGGCGTTTTTACTGAAAAACTGATCCTCGCATCCGGTTTGGCCTGTGTGAGTGAATCTGCTGCGCCGAGCTCAAACGCGGGATCCTGCCAACTGGTAAAGAGGGTACGGTATTGGTGACCAGATCTGAACTCCCCCTGCAGACTATCCCCTTGCACACTACCTGAAAACAGAAACGCATGGGCGCCATCAAAACTGGAAAGCCAGAATTTTCTGCCCTGCACCGTTCCTTCCAGAAAGCGGTAATCTCCAGTTTCGGTGCGAAAAGTGCCTTCCAGATGATTGCCCACCTGCTTCAGTTCAGCGATGGCTTTTTCCTGATCCTTCGGCTCCTTTTCGACGCCAAACATGGTGGCCCAGTT
>JBILHS010000146.1:0-11254 GCA_044350425.1 Saprospiraceae bacterium
ATAATGTATCCCCAGCGTTTCCGTAAGTGAATGCAGAAATGTGTGTTATTGTGTTTTCATTGTCTAAATTAGGATAATGCCTGATGTTTGGCAGCTCATTTTCAGTGCTCCTGCTTGCGGGAGCCTCTTTAAACGGGTCTATCAAGTTTTTGATAGTTTTTTTGATTGTTGATATAATATTCATTTGTTTAGCATCAATAGTGTTGGCTCCCTCAATTTAGTGCAGCCATAAAGAAGAAATTCTGGTTAACTTAGCAGAGTATGCCAAACAAAGTATGCAGAATTGCATCCGCTACATGTTTGTAAACTTTAGTTCACTAAATAACCGTTAAATTCATGTCAATTTTCACGAAAACGAACGAATAAACGCTATTATCTAGTTCTGCTTTCCTTTATAACTACCGGCACTCCATCCATGCATTTTTTATCATACAAGGAAAGCGTTTCAATCATTTAGATGAAAAAAATAATTGAATCATGGTTTGAAAAATGTAATATATTCCCTTGATTTTCGTATTTTTAATTGATTCATTCATTTAGAAGGAATCCAATTTGATTGGCCTCGTAGGAGAGTTTTTTTACTACAGATCGAATCTGACTTCTTAGAATCTCACCTTCTATGAGTAGTTGTTTGCAGTCATCATATATATTCTCAATTATTTCATCTGAAAGCATTGGGGAATATACTCTTGGTTTTTTATATTCAAGAAGAAATTGAACACTGTAGGTTTTATGTGAGTTTGAATTCATAAAAACGCATGGAGTTCCTCCTAAAGAAGCCATTATGCTTGGGTGATATCTTCCGCTGATAAAAACTCTTGCATTAGCAAGTATTGATATCGCCTGAATTAAATTAATATTAGATGGGATAACGGGTATTTTAGTTTTTTTAGATACTTCATACAAAAAGGCGTCCTTACTACAACTTTCTACAAAAAATATAGTCATCCCAAGCCTTTTTATTTTATTAACTAGATTCACATAATTGTCTATTATTTCATTATAATTCGTATTTCCAGGAATAAAATCCCCATAACTTCCAGTAGCCCAAAAATACGAACTGCCTCCTATACAAATATAGGGTTTTGAAAAATCGAATATTCCATAATCAGTTACTTCATCGGGGAAAGGGACAATCAAATCTCCAATAGAAGGTTCCTTCAAGCCTTCTTCAATATACTTTACCCATGTAAATAAACTATCTGGACAAAATACTGCTTTTTCTGCAGCATTATGTTTTTGTAAAAAATCCATTGAGAATTTGTCTCTGACGACTACTTTATTACAATAATCGAAGCAATGTTTGAAACTTTCAAATTCCGCTTCATTAAATTCTGTAACTGAATTTTTTGAAGCTATTGCATTTATGTAAAAAGTTTTTTTACCCAAGTTCTTTGCAATCTTAATTAATGCAAAGTAAAAGAAAAGTTCAGGTCTTGTTGGATTTCCAAAGATCATACTCCCTTCTCCATTAATAATCAGCGCATCACATATTTTTATGTCCTCAATTATTCTATTTAAATAGGGGTTAATATATTTATATTTAAGAAGTGCATCCGCAGTCTTGTCAACATCATTGAATATTACTTTTCTTTCGGTGGTAAGATTAGTAAATTTTGATAAAACGTTCCTTGTGAAACTTAATATCAATCTGAAAAGCCAATAATTATATTTATTTAAAATGGCATTTTGAAATACTTCGTATCGTGAAAGTACAAAATAAACAGGCGTATCAAAGTCCCCGATTATTTCATGGTCTCTGATTAGCACCTGATATAAGGCTTTTCCTGTTGATCGAGCTCCCCAGTTTAATCTTTTTTTTCTATCATTGTAGATTATTTTCATCTCGTATGTTTTTGTCTTATGTGGTGATTTCCGAAAAACGAAAACATGCACATAACGCTGTAAGTGAAATTATTCTGATTGTCTTTTTTTGATAATTTTTAGATTATCTTCCATTCCCCCGGCAATTGAACAGGGCAATAATATGCTTGCCGATACCCTTTACTGTAAATTTTAGAAATATTTCTTTTTGATAGTAGTAAATCTCCTTGTTGTTCATTGTTTTCTCCTTTTGCTTCATAGATGTCAATTGTTACTGTAAATTTACCGCCAGATAGGTGGTTAGGAATTCTTACATCTAATGAGACTTTTTCTCCTAAGTTATAAATTATGGCATTTTGTTCAATACTGTTTCCAATGGCCACTGTCTTCATTTCCAAATCATGGAACAAAATTATACAAAATAATTTTTCGTATTGTTTATCTATTAATATATCTGCTTGAAAATGAAAAAAATCATGCTTATAAACAATGTATGTTCCATTGTTCATTTCTAAATTTAATACTTTGTAGTTTAAAAATTGGCATTTCCCATTTCCGTATTCGGAAGCCAACTCTACTTCAAACATGTCAAAATAATTTTGAATAGCTTCTGAAACTACAGTAGTTGAAAAAATATTTTGACCCTTTTGCATTACCATTGCATTGGTACATATTTTGCCAACTTGAGGCATGGAATGTGATACAAAAATCACGGCACAATTTCTAAGTAACTCTGAAATCCGATTCATACATTTTACCCTAAACCCAATATCCCCTACGGCCAATACTTCATCAATTATCAATACATCCGGCTCCATCTGCGCCGCCACGGCAAACCCCAATCTTACCTTCATACCCGAGCTATAATTCTGAACCGGAGAATCTATAAACTCCCCGATCTCTGCAAAATCCAGGATGGCATCCAGTTTTTTTTCAACCTCTTTTCTGCTGAAACCCAATAGCTGCCCGTTGATAAAAACATTTTCCCGGCCTGTCAACAGGGGGTTAAATCCGGCGCCCAACTCGATCAGCGCACCAATTTTCCCGCGCATGGTGATGCTTCCTTCATCCGGGCGGATCAATCCGTTCAACATTTTAAGCAGGGTGCTTTTGCCAGCCCCATTGTGTCCGATCAGACCCAGGCATTCCCCCCGTCGCAAAGTAAAACTTACGTCCTTCACCGCCCAAAACTCTCCCTCACGCAAGTTGGAGCGATTGCCGTTGATCCCAAACAAGGCGCTGCCCATGTCCTTGAAACCATACCACATGCTCTGTTTCAAACTCCGGCTGAATTTTTTTGAAACACCTTTTACCTCCACCAATATATCATCCTTATGGTTCATGATCAGCTTCCCATTCGTTCAATTAAAATTTCTATGGCGATCCTTTGCAGGATGATTCCAAGCGTCAAAACGACTATGGCAGCAAAGGCGATTAAACCCAGTTGCCCAAAGTCAATAGCAGCGTTCAATCCAAGGAGTCCATCGCGTCCGAAAGTCAGTACCGGACTTACGGGATTCAGGGTTAATATTTTTGCCGCACCGCTAAACACCGGCGTAGCGTAAACTACGGGCGTCAGATACATGGCGAACTGTAAAAATGTCGGCAAGACAAATTGAATGTCTTTGTACAACATGGCAAGGGGCAAAATTAACAAGCCTATGGCCATTCCCATTACGATCAACAGAATAATTGCAGGAAAAAACACCAGGCTGTGCAGGCTTACAGGCACCTGAAAAAACAGGACCTCTGCCACAATGATGATCAACGCTACGGCTGTATTGAATAAAATCTCATAAAAGGCTGTAATCATCAAAGCTTCTCGCGGGAAATTGATTTTGACCAGGATCCCTGTATTCGCCTGAATGGTTTGGATGGGCATGAGCACGGCATTACTGAAAACAGACCAAAGCATGGTGCCCGTAATCACAAACAAGGCATAGTTTTCCCCGGTATTTTTTAACAGAACAATGTTATTTTGTTGCAAAATGATCCAGATGGCGGCAGTAGCAAGCGGAGGAAGCAGGGCCCACAAGATCCCCAGCACACTTTGTCGATACCGGGCCCGGATGTTTCGCTCTGCAAAACGGAAACCCAGGGAATGCGCCACAGGGAACTCCTTGGCAATCGTCTTCAGTATCCCCCGGAAACTTAATCGGATGTTGGGGGCATATAGGTGGACAGGCAGGGCTGTTTGGGTGACGGGTTTATTTTTGGAACTGAACATGAGCTTATTTTAGGTTGGGGGACTTTGGCGTGCTATTTACAAATTTGATTGAACAAATCCTTAGCAGATTGGTATCCCAGGTCAGCAGCCTTTTTAAGGTCCTGGCAGGCAGCACTTTTTTGACCAAGCGTATTTTCAGTCATACCTCTGTTGAAGTAAGCGCTTGCAAAATCTTGTTTGAGTGTTATTGCTTTTGAGTAATTGCTCAGCGCTTCTGTATATTTTTTTTCGTGGTAATAAAGTGTTCCGAGATTGTTGTAAAGGTTAGGTTGTTCAGGGTCAATTTCAATAGATTTGTTTAAATCGCTCAGGGCTTCTGCATTTCTATTTTCCTTTATGTATGCCATACCACGATTTTCGTAGGCTTTAATATACATAGGGTCAATCTCGATGGCTTTTGAGAAACTGGCAATTGCTTTTTCCGGTTGTTCCAGTTTCTGGTAAACAATGCCGGAGTTAAAATAGGCTTTGGTATTGTTGGGCCTTAATTCAATGGCCTTTTGGAAGTCTTTTAAAGCAAGTTCATATTTTTCTACGATATTATATACCGTGCCACGATTATTAAAAGCCTCCACGTAATTGGGCTTCAAATCTATAGCTTTGCTGAAGTCATTTAAAGCCTGATCGTATTTATTGTCATTTTTAAAATGAATTCCACGGTTATGAAAGGCATCAGCGTACAGTGGTTCCAATGCAATGGCCTTGTTAAAATCTTTGAGTGCCTGATCGTTTTTTTCTTCAATGCTTAAAAAAGTTCCCCGGTTATTGTATCCTCTGGCCTTGTTGGGGGATTTTGAAACTACATCACTCCAAAGGGACAGCTCATTCTTCCAAACCTTATTTCTTTGATAGGTTAAAATTGAATTTGAACCGATTATCAAACTAAAGACTGCAATGGCAAGGATTCTATACTTATCCCAAAACAAAATAAATATGCCAGAACTAAGGAGGATAAAAAAACCAAATGAAGGCAAGTAAGTTCGGTGTTCAAAAATAAGATCATTGATGGGAATGATGCTGGATTCGATGGACAGGGTAAGAAAAACCCAAAAAATGCCAAATGAAATGATTCTGTACTTTTTAAAAAGAAACAGGGCTAAAATGAACAATGATAGAAGTAGTCCAAAATTTACCATAGTTCTTGCCTCAAAAAAATTATTTGAGATTTGAATGTCATGGTCCAGATTCTGATTAATCGGCAAGAGTAATAATCCAATATATTTTACAATGACGCTGAATTGCGTAAAGAAATAGTTAAGTGAGGTGATCGTTTGGTAGCCATTAATTGAATCTGGGGGGAGTGGTTTAAAAAAGGTGCTAACAGAATACTTCGAAAGCGCAAAGCATAGAACACCCAGCACGGCTACAGGTAGTAATACGAATCTATAATTTTTAAAATTTACTGAAATTTTCTTAGAGCTTGTTCGGGAATTGGTTTTGAGCCGAAAGCGCGCAAATTTTATTTCAGGCAAGGCAAAATTTGCAGTCGTATGCGGGCGATCCGGCGAAAATTTTAACGCTGGTTGAAATAAAATTTGCCGGTTGCAGGCCAAAATCCAATTCCCGAACAAGCTCTTAGTGTTAAAAAAGCATACTTCAAAAAGGACAATGGCCAAAGGAAGCGTGAAGGCATTCTCTTTTGTAAGCAAAGCGAGTCCGGCAGAAATCAGGGAGCCAGCAAACAACAGGTATTTTGGTACATTACTATTTTCAAGTAACCGGGCCTTTGCATAAAGCGCTATGGAAAGCAGATAGAACAAGGCCACGAGGGAGGCCATTCGTTGAACAATATAGGTAATACTTTGGGTGGCCAGCGGATGTGAAACAAACAGTAATGCCGTCAATAAGGCCAGCATTTTTTTGTGCTGGCTGATGGGATGGTCCTTAAGCACAGGGGAGGAAAAGATCAGAAGGGCAAGCCACCAAACAAGAAGGGCATTCACAAGATGAATGGCTAGATTAACCAGATGCCAACCCCACGGATTCAATTGATTGAAATGATAATTAAGGGCAAAGCTGAAAAAAGCAATCGGGCGGCTGTTGCTGTAATTCCACCAGGCATTTACGTCGGATAAATTACGTATGCTTATATTGTCGACAATGTTAAAGGAGTCGTCAAAATGAAAGGGGCAGTTGAAGGAGTTGGAATAGAGCAGGGTGCCTAGTACCACAATAAGAGCCAATCCAAGCAAGTTGGCGTAGCTTTTTTTCTCAAACTTTGCTTTAGCATTCAAAACTTGTTTTTCCGGGGCAACGGTTCCTTTCCGGTTTTTTAATTTTTCGTGCTTCATTTTTTCATAGCGGTTAGCTTTTTGCTGAACGCCTAACAGGAGCGGCCGATTAAATAAATTTTTCCAATATGGTTAATCCGGCAACTTTTTCAGCCAGTTCATCAGTACCGTATCTGGGGCATGGCCTAGTTCCTGGGCTTTAAGGAGGTCATGAATGGCGTTTTTCTTATCCATCATGTTTCCGTAGGATGATGCCCGATTGTACCATAAGTCAGAAAATTTTGGATTCAGTTCAATGGCTTTAGTATAATCACTCACGGCATTTTTGAAATCTTTCAGAAAGAAATATGCATTTCCTCTTCCGAACCAGGTTTCATATTGATCAGGATAATTCTTCACCACTTTGTTGTACGCTTCAAGTGCCTGTGAATATTTCTTAAGGTTCAAAAAGGCCAGGCCAATGTTTAATTGGGGATTGATCTCTGTTGTACGGATCTTCATGGCAGTTCTATAATCCTCAATGGCTTGCTCATTTTGCCCGGTCAGCCTGTATGCCTGCGCACGGTTATAGGCTGCCTCATAGTAATTGGGATTAAGCAGCAGGGCTTTGGTATAGTCCACTATGGCAGGTTTATATTGCTCTTTGCGGCTTAGAAAATATCCCCGGTTGTAGTATCCAATGGTCTGTTCGGGGTATTTTTCGATCTGATCCGACCATAGGCTTTCACTGTCTTTCCATACCATGTTCCTTTCAAATGTAGCATAGCCCATGATAGCCGTGAACAGCAAAAAAGCTCCAGTTGCGGGTATGGCCCATTGTTTTATTGGCTTTTTGCCGGATCTTAGGATATAGCTTAATCCGCTTCCCAAGATAAAGAACAAACCGATATACGGGATATAGGTATAACGTTCGGCCATGATGGCATTACCAACAGAGATTAGTTGCAGTATCAACAGTAGATTCACAAGGAAGAACAGCAATCCGAACACTATGATCCTTTTACGCCTTAGGAAATAGAATACCATTGCGACAGCACCCAGTACAAGGAAAGGTGCGATATAGAAAAATGCCGGTATATCCTTCGTACTGGGATAGGGATGAAAAGCTGATAGGTGAAAGGGAACCATTGATTTTACGAAATAGATCACCAAACTGTGTGAAGCAAACAATATCCTTTGAAAAACACTGTAAAAGGGTTTATCGCCCAAGGCCCCCACTTCTTGCTGACTCATGAGCGTAAGTAAGCCAAAAACTACTGAGATCAATAGCAGAGGAACTTTCTCAAGGATATTTCTCTTGTCTGTTTTTCTTTCAAGGATAAAGTCCACCAGGAATAGTACCAGTGGAAATATGACGGCTGAAGGTTTCGACAGTGCGGATAGTATGAACAAAAGTGCTGTGCCGACCAGCCATTTTATATTCTTGGTGCTTATATACTTTATATATGTTATCAGACCGGCAAGGAAAAATACCGAATAAACCAAGTCTTTCCGGCCTGATACCCACGCCACCGATTCCACATGCATGGGATGCAATCCGAACAACAGGCTGCAAACAAAGGCAACTTCCATTTTATGTCCCGAAATGAGATATACGAAATAGAATACGAGTAGGCTGTTTGTCAGATGAAGTATGATATTCACGAAATGATAAGAAAAAGGAGCCTGTCCAGAAATACCATAGTTTAAAGCCAGCGTAAGCATGGTGATGGGATGATGGTTGCCGGCGAAGTTCATCACGGTAAGTTTTTTGAGGCCCTCGAATGAAAGGTCCTTCAGAAAAGGATTCTCATATACATACACCGGATCATCCCAGTTGGTAAAGCCAAGCTTAAGTGCGCTGATGTAAACTATGAAAGTAAGTACAGCAACAGCCAGCATCGGCCAGAGGATGTTTATATCCAGCCACGACCCTTTATCTATCCTGACCGGAGCCAAGATTTTCTGGGTTGTGGCTTTTTCCTTAAATAAAGGTGTTTTTTTCCCACGCATAAATTATAATTTTGTGATCACAAGAGAAAAGCCAGGCGGTACCAACAAGTTTCAATTGCACATTTTATAAGAAGCATCTTTAGCAGCTTCGTATCCCAGGCTTGCAGCTTTGTTCAGGTCCTGGCAGGCCGCATTTTTTTCTCCCAGGTAATACCTGGCTATGCCTCTATTGTAGTATGCTTTTGCATAATCTGATTTTAATTCAATGGCTTTTGCATAATTTTTTATGGCTTCCTGATATCTTTTCTGATTATAAAGTAGAATGCCTATACTATTGTAAGTACTGGCAAATCCAGGATTGAGTTGAACAGCCTTATTGAAATCATTCAGGGCTTCTGAGTTTTTTTGTATTCTGGTAAATGCATTGCCTCTGTTAACGTATGCTTTGATGAAGCTTGGATCGCTTTCGATGGCATTTGAGTATTCAGTGATTGCCTTATCTGTTTCACCAAGGTCAAAATAGATAAGGCCACGGTTATAAAAAGCATCTGTGTATTTTGGGTTTAATTCTAGTGCTTTATTATACTCTGCCAGGGCTTGTTCATATTTTTTTTGGTTATAAAAAACAAGGCCACGGTTGTTAAATGCTTCGCTGTATCCTGGCTTGAGTTCAATGGCCCTGTTTAAATCCTTTAATGCATCGTCATTTTTTCCTTCGTTGATATAAAAGATGCCACGATTGATAAATGCTTCCGGGTACTTTGGGTCCAGTTTTATTGCCTGATTTAAGTCATTTAAGGCATCGGATGTTTTATTTTCCTTCATGTATTCTATTCCTCTTTTCGTGTAAGCCTCCGCATATCCAACATTAAGCTCGACTGCCCTGGAGAAATCTGCCAGGGCATTTTTCGTCTGTCCAAGGTTTGCATAAGCGACAGCACGGTTGAAATATGCGCCGGCAAAGTTCGGTTGTTGTTTTATGGCAGTATTGCAGTCGTTAATGGCCTGGTCATATTTTCCCTGCTTGATATAAACACTGCCAAGGTTGGCCAATGCTTCAGAAAACTGTGGCCTGAACGCTATCGCTTTGTTAAGGTCTTTAATGGCTTCGTCGTAGTTTCCGTTTCTTTTATAAAAAAGACCGCGGTTATTGTAGGCCTCGGCATACGCTGGCTGGAGCTCTAAAGCTTTATTGAGATTTTTCAGCGCCTGTTCTTTGTCTCCGGTAATATCAAAAATAGACCCCAGGCTATAATACCCTCTTGCTTTGTTGGGAGATTTTGATACGACATCACTCCAAAGCGTAAGGTCGTCCTTCCAGACTTTATTCCGCTGGAAGGTCAGGATGGAGTTTGTCCCGATGATTAAAACAAGGGCAGCCATCGCAAGGGTTTTATTTTTTTCATAAAGTAAGGCGTATGTGCCCGAGCTTAGAATGAGGAAAAATCCCAGGGAAGGCAAATAGGTCCTATGCTCAAAAATAAGATCACTGATGGGAATGATACTTGACTCGATGGATAGGGTCAGGAAAAACCAGAAAATGCCAAAAGACAGGATCCGGTATTTTTTAAATGCCAATACTCCTAAGGTGAACAAAGCAAAAAGCACCCCGAAGTTTAACAGTGTTTTTAACTCAAAAAAACTATTGGAGATTTTGAAATCATAATCCAGGTTTTGGTGGATCGGTAAAAGTAATAACCCGATATATTTCACCAGGACACTGAACTGCGAAAAAAGATAATTAAGAGAAGTGACTGTTTGAAAGTCATTGACGGAGGCAGGGGCAAGCGGTTTGAAAAAAGTGCCTACAGAATACTTTGTCAGCGCAAACAAAATCACCCCGAGCCCTGCTGCCAGCATCAACAGGACATTCTTGTTTTTAAAATTTATGGTGATGTTCTTGGTGCTGAGGAAGCAAACTTCCACCAGGAGAATCGCAAAAGGGAGCGTAAAAGCATTTTCTTTGGTCAGCAAAGCCAGGACTGCGGAACCAAAGGAACCAGCAAACAGCAGGTATTTAGCTACGGAGTTGTTTTCCCGGAGCCGTGCTGCCATATAAAGCGCCACACTCAGCATATAAAAGAGGGCTACCATAGACGCCATCCTTTGCACAATATAAGTTACACTCTGGGTGGCCAAAGGGTGTGAAACAAACAACAAGGCTGTCAGCAGCGCCAACATGGATTTGTGTTTGCTGAGGGGGTGTTCCTTCAGTGCCGGGGAAGAAAATACCAGGGTACTGAGCCACCAGACCAGAACGGCATTGATCAGATGGACGACCAGATTGAAAAGATGCCAGCCCCAGACATTGTACTGGCTAAAGTGATAATTCAGGGCAAAACTGAAAAAAGGGATAGGCCGACTTGGATTATAATTCCACCAGGTTTTTACATCGAACAGGTTTCGGATGGCTGCATTGTCGACAATGTTAATAGCATCGTCCAGATGAAAACTGCAGTCGAAGGAGTTGGAGTAAATAAGGGTTCCCAGCAGGATGATTGCGGCCACGCTCCAAAGGTCTGCAGGACTATTTTTTTGAGCCTGCACTTCCGGAAGATTCTGTCGCTGATCGGCTTTCATGGATGGGCTGCTGATTGACTTTATCTTTTTCATTGGAGGTTGATTTTTGTAACGGTTTATGGAGCCTGCATTTTGAATCCTTTCACCTGGCCGAATAAACTGGCATAAGCCCCAAATAAACCGAGAACAGGCGTAACATACGATGTTTTTAAATTCCCAATTTCTTCAGGAAAAACAATTGAAAATGCTCAAAACGGGCCATTCTGCCGCCAAAAACCGGGCAATTTTGTACTTTAGGTACCTTGTAGCATTCAAAAAAGCCAAACATTTTTGCCGAATACTTTTAATATCTACCGAATTTACATAATAAGTAGCCAGATTTACAATCAGCTGTGGGGGCATGAAGTCCGAGAGTACCTTTCGGACAATTACAAAGAGTTATCATCCGCTTATCGATTTTTCTTTTAGTAAAGGTCCGATCTCCAGTCCGATGAACATCGGGCAGATCACAGAGGAGGAC
>JBILHS010000226.1:0-3687 GCA_044350425.1 Saprospiraceae bacterium
GAAGCGCCGTCTATTGCGGTGGCTTTGGAGACTTATTTGAAAGTGGCGAACAAGAACTAAGATTTAGTTTTTGTCAGGTATAAAAAGAGCGGCCGATTCCATGTTTTTGGAATCGGCCGCTCTTTTTTTTGCAAGCTAAGTATCTTCATCCTTCTCGGCGTAAGGATATGACCATCTTTCGTGGGTCAGAAAGTCTGCCCAATTCCAAATTTGCCACCACTTGCGATGAAAGCGACGGTAGAGCAGGAGATCCATTTTTTGCTTGGTGAAACGATAATTTGAAAAGTCTTGTTGTAAAGACAGCCACGCGTAGCGTTTCGTCGGAAGTTCATAAGCACAATATTGCCCTTTATCTGCACAATAGCGGTGCGGATAGGTGTCTGGAAGGAATTCGTTTAGGAGGGTAAAGTTTGAAATTACAAAAAAGATCAAAAAGGACCATGCTACCCTCCGAAGTATTCTGGAATGTTTGATTTGCATTTTAGTGGCAATTTGATTATTTTAATCCCGACCAAAGCCCCATATTTCTCTTACCAACCAAACTTGGTTATTTTTTCACCTGGTAACGCATCCTCCATTTTTTTTCTCGAAAAGTAGCCCAGGCCTAAGAAATCAAGCTGATTTCTTAGCAGCAGGCCCTCCAGAAGTATAATTTTTTTGCCTTCGATCTTAAATTTCAGGTATTCTCTATTCAAAATTCTTATACAACTTGTATCGGCCTCGTCGCCCTTCCCACATCCATTTGTCCAATTATAATGCTCCATAAGAAGGATATTTGGTTCGGTCGTAGGCAATAGTGGTGAAAACTGGTGAATTATAGCATAATCATGTTCGAAATCCTGATCTGATCCTGTGTACTCAAATATCGCTTTGAGCGAATCCGGTATTTCAAGTTGATAAATTTTTTGAGAACTTGGCTTTTTAAGCACCTCTGAATCCATTGGGTCATCAAAATAAACTTTTCCGTTTTTATTAAGCCCCACTCTCTGACAAAGCAACGGATCAAGCTTTACCTTCCCTTTACCTATGAACATACCTGATAAATATGCTTCAGGCTGTTGCAAATACAGAAATATTGCTTTTGTGCTTAGCTCTTCAATTTTGTCCTTTTTACTAAAAATAGCATGAGAACATGCGTTCAAGACGAATAAGAAAATGCCTGCACCAAAAATGCCTAAAAAATAACGGAACATGTAGTTAAGGTATAAACTCAGAAATTTTGTCGCCTGGTTGAGCCGCTCTCATTTTTATTCCAGAAAAATGACCAAACAATAGGATATCAGCTTGATCTTGCGACAAAAGTAGCGCATCAACAAACTTTACATCCCCAGACTTTATTTCAAACTTTAAGAAACAACGCTCTAAAACTCTTATACATAAAGTGTCATCTCCAAGGTCACAACCGTTGGTCCAGGTGTAATTTTCCAGAAGGGAAATGTTAGATTCTGTTGTGGATAGTAGTTCTGAAAATTGGTGAATTATGCCATAATCATGTTCAAAATCCTGATCTGATTCCGTGAACGCAAACTGATCCATTTCATTATCCGGAATTACTAAGCGGTAACTTTTAGCCTTGCCCTGTTTTTTCAAGATGGTGGTATACATCGGTTTGTCGAAATATAGCTTACCATTCACCTCCAGTTTAGGTCTCCGACAAAGCTTCGGATCAATTTTAGTTTTACCTTTTCCTTCATATAGTCCCATGAAGCTTCCTTCTGGTTGATGAAGGTATTCAAAGATGGCTTTGGAAGTCAACTCTTCCATTTCACGCGGGCTTTTCCAAACAGTACGTGAACAGGAGCTTAGTAGAAGGGAAATAAACAGGAAGCTAGATATTTTACTAGTAAACGCGTTGATGTGTGTTGTAGCCATGGAGAATCGTGTAATAAAATCAACAGTGAAGGAAAATGGATTTTCTAATTCCGCCCACGACAGTCTTCTTCAAAAGCACTCCCAGGCTTTTAAGTGTGAAAACCGGCCTCCACGCCGCCCTAGAGTGTGTCCGAAAAACATTCACCGGGATGAAAACGCATCTTTTGGAACCTGCTTTTCGCGTCTTTTTCGGGCAATAAACCCCATTATTCCCCGAAAAAGGGCGCTCAGTCAGAACCCAAAATCTGCTATTTTCATCTCCGGCAATGTTTTTCAGACACACTCTAGGGTCTTTTTTTGACCCAGCGCCACTCCAGCAGGATTCCAGGCAAAGGCATAAATCGAGGTTACTCCCAAGGGCGTTTCAATAATGGCAGCGTAAACATGTCCCCATCTCCAGTAATGGATTGGAGCCATTTTAATTCCTTGTTTTCCCATTTATATAGCTCGAAACGCCTATTCGCAAACCGATATGAGGATTTTGGTAGACTGTCTTCTACGGATAAGGAGTAGCAGTAGTAGACCTGAACCACATATACGTCCTTTATTTTGGTAGGCAATAAAGGTGAAAAATAGCTCACTCGCCCAGCATCATTTTGGATATTTAATTTTGGATGAATATAGCTTACACGGTCTGCAAGGCTGTCGGGAATCACAAAAGGGAATGAATACCTGTCTCTTTTAGGAAGAAAAAGTTCGGGCATGAACTCTTCGGGAGGTGTAAACTCATTGCGGTTAAAAATTGTCACCCTTTCTTTGAGTATAGAGTCTACGTATACGGGTTCATATTGAGCCCAATGGCCAAGTTTTTCGGCAACTATTTTTTGAGTCCAAAATTTGTTGATAGCGATAGAGTTTTTGGGCGTTTTCTTCAACGCGCAAGAGGCTGTGCATAGTAGGATTAGGATGAATAGCACGCAACCTAATAGCAATCTAGAACGAGTTGAATTCATAAAAAAACTTTGAAAGAACGATATTTTCACATTCAAAGGCATGACAAAAGCCAGAAATTGATCAAATGTTACATAAGCCAATAGTCTCAATCTCCTACAAGTCCGAGTCTTAAGGACAAAGAAGCAAAAATTGCGTAGAAAAATCTATGAAAAGAGTATTGTATAATAATGCAAAATCTGAAACATCAGATGCGTTTAGCATTCGAACATCTGTACGAACAATGCTATTGGCAGGAGCACATTGCTGAACCTCCCGATAAAAATTTCTATACATCTCAGTCAATAGGGTTTTCTTAATCTTATTGTCCTCTGACTCGCCAGAATTTCCAGCAAGGGTATTATTCCGCCCCGTCAGGTGTTCCCCCAAGTATATCAAGGCGTCTCCCCCGCCGCGCTCGGGTCTTTTTTTGCCCCAGCGCCACTCTAGCAGGATTCTATACTGAGGAACAAACCTGCCTAAGTACCTATGTTCCATCTATCAGGCCTTTTTGGTTTGTTGGCCTTAAACAAAATATTTTTAAGGTCGCCAAGGTATGATTCGTACATTTGCATGGGTGCTCACGGAAGTGGCGCTGGGTCAAAAAAAGACCCGAGCGCGGCGGGGGAGCAGCCTTGGTTTGCTTGGGGGGAACAACTGACGGGGCGGAAAAGAGGGCAAAAATGGCTGTATAATGTGAGTTGTCCAAGACCTAAAAAGCCATCTTGAACGACAAAGGCAAAACCCCGTGATCCGAGCACATCCCGGAATAATGGGCTGAGGTTACACTGAAAGTCGATGAAGAGTTGTGACATTAGAATCGCATTTTAAATTCGAAAGAACCTTTTTTAATGGCAATGGTTGGTTCGCCTGAGGATGTAGATT
>JBILHS010000043.1:0-42012 GCA_044350425.1 Saprospiraceae bacterium
TCAAGGCGATTGTCGCCTAGGATACTTTTTGATTTTGCCATAAAGCAAAGATCGTAGCATGTCAAGGAACTTCATGAAAAATGAGTATATACCATAGGTTTTAAAAACCTGGAAGGTTTGTGCCAGATAAAACGAAATAATCTATGGTCGCTTCGGATCGAGATTAACTTATTAGACAGCCTCGATGTGGCACTGGGCGCTCTCAAATACCTCTCCGCTTCACCTCCTGCCGCACCAATACCAACTCCCGACCCGCATCTCCCGTCACCGAAGTATTCTCCTGTGCCCTGCGGATGAGGTACGGAATTACCTCTTTGACCTGTCCGTACGGTAAGTACTTCGCGACGCGATATCCAGCCTTCGACAGGTTGAAGGTGAGGTTGTCGCTCATGCCATACAACTGACTGAACAGGGTGTTCGGATGGTCATTGGCCAAGCCTTTTTTGTCCATCAGTTCTACCTGAAGCATGGCGCTTTTGGCATTGTGGCTGGCATTACAAACCGACATGGTATCAATATGATCGATGCAAAAACGGAGTGCGGTGTTGTAAAGATCGTCTGTGATCTCTTTGTTGGCGTTGATGGGATCCGGGTAGTTTAGTTCCTGCGCACGGGCGCGTTCTTTCTCCATGTAAGCGCCACGCACGAGTTTTGCGCCGAGCATAAAACCTTCCTGCATGGCGCGGTCATAACTTTCTGTAAGAAACTCCAGCCGGTCGTGTCGGTAATATTGAAAGGTATTGTACACCACCACCCGCTGTTTGTTATAGCGGCGCATCATGAGCCAGACCAGATGATCAATGGAATCCTGGATCCAGGTTTCCTCGGCATCAATAAACACGGCTATATTTTTTTTAGAGGCATGGTAGCAGATGGCATCCAGGCGTTTGAGGGCATTACGGTATTCGATAACCTCTTCTTTATTCAGGGTTTCGGCAGATTGGATCCGTTCCAGCAGGCCAAACCGCATCAGGCCGGTCACTTTGGTGCTGATCACCGGGATGCTCTTTACCGAACGGGATGCAAAATCAATGGCCCGGATGTTCTCGTTCATGGTATGATTGAAATCGAGTTCCGTTTCCTTGGCTTCGGCACCGTAATCCAGGATAGTAAGGGCATTGTATGCTGCGAGACGTTCGATGCAAGGCTGGCTATCCAAGAGGGTCGTTCCGCCTACAAACTGCGAAAAGACCGTCTTTTTTACAGCCCAATCAGCCATAGGGATGCTATTTTCTACGGCCCACAAGGCGAGTGCCGAACCGTATTTCACCAGCGCTGGTTTGTTCATCATGTTGAACAGCCAGGCCGTTTTTTTCAATTCAGCGTTTGTAAGGTGGGCAAAAGCGTTCTCTGTATTTGAAAAATCTATGGTGGTCATAATAAAAGGTTGAGGGCGAATAAACTACGGGTTTTTCTGCCAGATCTCCCAGGCGGCTTCGGCTTGTAACTTCAACATTTCCAGACCGTTCTTCACCAGACAGCCACGAGATTTAGCTTCGCGCAAAAGTAGCGTTTCGGCGGGATTGTAGATTAAATCGTATACAAACATACCGGGTTTAAAAAAATCTATTGGCACGGGCGGCATAGTTTCAATATCGGGGAAGGTTCCTGATGGGGTTGTATTGATCAGAAGCGTAGCCGGCTCCTCCTTTGCAACCATAGCATCGTAGGAGATCTCGTTCGCTGCCTTGGGGTGGCGGGAAACCAATTGGAATGGGATACCTAGTTTTTTCAGGACAAATGTAACGGCTTTGGAGGCACCGCCGGTTCCAAGAATCAATGCGATGCTTTTCCGGCTTCCGTCTAGGATCCCGTTTAGGGATCGCTCAAAACCAACTACATCGGTATTGTATCCAATCAGTTTGTCCTTCTGAATTTTGATGCAATTTACCGCACCCACTGCCCGGGCAGTTTCATCCAGTTCATGGAGCAATGGGATGACCGATTCCTTGTATGGGATGGTGACATTCAGGCCACAGAGCTCAGGATACTGCGTCAACACGGCGGGCAGATCAGCGATCCTTTCCAAGGGGAAAAGATCGTATTGCGCATCAGGTATATCCTCGCGCCCGAATTTTTCGGTGAAAAACTTCTTCGAAAATGAATGGCCCAGTGGGTAGCCTATGAGTCCGTAACGGCGCATGGTACAATTGAAAAGGATGAGAACACCAATAAACCAATCACCAAAACCCAATCACCCCTTAGAACTGTTTCATCCCGGTCACATAATACATGTCCATCATACCCTTGTTCTTAGCGGCGATCTTGCCCCGGTGCTGCCATTCGAATTCATATTTGGCCAGCCAGTAGGCATCTTCACTGACATTGACCCGACCGGACTCGCATTGCTCTTCGAGGCGGGCGGCAGTGTTTACGGTGTCGCCCCAAATATCGTAGGCAAATTTCTTGGCGCCTACCACACCGGCTACCACCGGGCCTGTATGAATCCCCACCCGGGCATCAAAGTAGGGCAAGCCCTGGCTCAGGCGTTCCGCTTTCAGTCCCAGCAGAAAATCCTGAATTTGAAGCGCGGCTTTCACCATATCAGAAGGACTGGCGTTCATATCCGAGAGACCGCTGGCGCAGATGTAGGCATCTCCAACGGTTTTGATCTTTTCGATGCGATAATTGCTGATGATGCTGTCAAAGTTAGAAAAACAAAGGTCGAGTTCTTCTACCAGGCGTTCCGGGCTCAGTTTTTCAGCGATCGTGGTAAAGCCTTTAAAGTCTATAAACATCACCGTCGCCTGGTCGTATTTGCGGGCGGCTACCTTATTTCGCATTTTTAATTCCTGCGCGATCGCCGGGGGCAAAATGTTGAGCAAAAGGCTATTTGAACGTTTTTGTTCTTCTTCGATCAGGGCATTTTTCTCAGAAAGCTCGTTGGCCATCCGCTTCTTGGCCAGGAAACGCGCATAAAATAGTCCGGCCAGGAAAAGAACAAAAACGACGACCAATACCAGCACATTCCGGGTATTTTCGATTTGTTCCCGGGCCAGTTCTGCTTCTGCGAGGTGGGTTTTGTTGGATTGAATTTCGCGCTCCTGCTGCGCCTTTACGATGGAGTCGATCATTTGCGACTCGGTCAGGTTTTTAAGTCGCAGTGAATTTACACGCACGGCAGAGTCTGCACGAAGGACACTTCTGGAGGCCTGGCTCAGTTCAGCATCTTTTTCGGTCAACACACTCTGGCTCTTTTCCTCTACTTCCTTAAGCTGACTTTGGTAGGTATTCGCCAGTATTTCTGTTTTTCCTGTGATCGCAGACAATTGTTCCCGCAAAGACCGGTTGTCTGCTTCAGCTGCCGCCAGCTGATTTTCAAGTTTTCTGAGCGACTCGCCACCGCCCCGGGTTCCGCTTCCTGATTCTTTGAGGTACTTGACCGTTTCGTTACTCCATTTGAGCGCTTCCTTCAAATCGTTCTGCTTCGCTGCAATTTCCTGCAATTTTTCAGAACTGGTCAGCACCAAATCCCGAAATCCATAGTTGCGGGCTGTGTTCCAGGCCCGGTTAAATCTGCCGGCAGCCTCCTTATAGTTGCGCAGCCGGTATTCTGCATCGGCGGCCAGGATCGCCGCATCGGCTTCTTTGCGTTTGTCGCCTACCTCGACCGCCAGCAGATTGGCTCTGGTAGCAAAATCAGAGGCTTTTTTGGCGTTGGTGGCGATGGATTTTTCAGCGATCTGGTAAGCATAATTCAAACGTTCGTTCTTGGAGGACGAGCGATTGAACTTGGCTTCAAGTTCGGCTACGGTTTGAGCGGAAAGGGCGTTCAGCCCAAAAAAGAAGAACAGGGCGGCAAAAGCGGAGTAATATTTCATCGTCGCGGTTACTGGCTTTTGGGGGATTATACTCTGATTAGAGTGATTTTAATGATTTGAGTGATGCAAATGCTTGATTTCAAAATGAATCAAAAGCATCCTTATTCAAAACCATGCTGCGTTGGCTATAAGCTACAAACGAAGACCTGACAAAGTTGTTTTTCAAAAAACGCAGGCAACGCCTGACGGCTGGCAAATGTCGAATATTCTGGGAAATAATTGGTACCCGAATAAATATCAGGCTGTATAATCCGACAATATGACCAGTCTCTTGTTGCACGCCCCTTAACACCGCACTAGTGCTGGACTACAAACTTAACAGGTGCAAACGCCCCAACCTCGTTTATCGCATAACACAAGTAAATGCCGGAAGGGAAACTGCCCATTTCTAAGGTCAAGGTGCTTGATCCAGCAGGTATAATACCGGTCCACACCAAATGCCCATTGATTCCGTAAATTTTTATCTCCATCGGATTTTGAGCCGGGTTTTCCAGCGAAATCAATGCTTGTTTGGAAACGGGGTTGGGCTGAATCTGGAAGGCAAAAGGCTCTGCAATGGCTACCTCCTTTGCGCCTACTGTAAATTCTTCGATGGGGCGTTGCCAAATGCCCCGGTTATAGACGGATAAGCATACATATTTGGAGGAGGATGCAATCTGGGAGTATCCAAATGATGGATCTAGTAACGGCGGACAATCTTCTTGTTTTTGCCAGTTATCCCCACCATCCATGCTTTTAAATACACCTTCAGTGCTAAGGTTCATTAAAAGTGTGCTACCTGCCTGCGCGAAACTAATTTCTGGAAAAGAAAGCCACAGTTCTGGGAGAGCGGGCAGTCCATGGACCATTGCTTTCCATTCAAGACTGTCTTTGTGGCGGATCCATAGTTCGGTTTTGTCGAAAAAACCAAAAGACGTGACCGATTTGGTGAAGAGTGCTAAAAAGTCGCCAGTACTGTAAAATTTGGATTGCCAAACCTCTTGATCCATAGGCAAAGGGAATAAACCCTGACTGTAGTCAACCCAGTTTGCACCTTTGTCTGTAGATTTAAAACATCCGTTTTTAGTATTGATAAACCAGGCTCCGTTGAAGACAAAAATATCCTGAGCTACTTGTCCTACCTGATTTAAAATCGTAGAGCCTATTTCGCTCCAGGTATCACCCAAATCTGCTGAATGGTATAATAAGGTGTCTCCTATGTTTGTACGCTTTATAAAAATATCTTCTTCGCCGCTGCTTGCTGCATCAAATACGATGGATGGGTCCATCATTAATGGCTCCCAACTAGTTCCATAATTGGTGGATCGAAGCAATCCCTCTTGGGAGTTAAGGATAAAAAGTGCCTCACCAACCTTAAAAAAATCAAAATCATCCCAATTATAGTCCGTTCTAAGTGGTAGCCCGTCCCAATCAATGTTTTCCAGGTCGGTTTTAAATAAAAATGTGGGGGAAAACGCATACATGGTATCTCCATAAATTTTCATTCTTGAGGAAGAGCTCAAAATGCCATGATTTGCGTAATCGACCGTTTGCCCGTAATCATCAGATCTAAATACCCCTAGCGCATATGTTGAATTGAGTAAAATGGATTGCCCGAATGCCGTCATTCCAGCAAACTTGAGGGGATTACTTATGGTGCTGGTGGAATACCAGGTGATGCCCTCATCATCGGATCTTAAAATTTCACCACTATAACCGATCCTTCCGAACAAGCTTCCTGCCAGGCGTAAAAAGGGGTAGATATAATCCTGATCCACGACTGGCGCCCAGCTTGCACCAAGATCTGCCGACCGATAGGTTTTGCCAAAATAGTAGTGTGTAAAAAGCAGGCTATCCTCTATAAAAAGGTGGGTGATGAAATATTGCTCCCCAAGATTAATCTTACAAAGCTCCGTCCAGCTTTCTGCGTTATCTTCTGATACATAAATGATGCTGTCATTTGTGGCGTATAATTTTGACGTTTCAGGGCCTAAGGCAGGTATGATTGACCCGGGTATTTGGGCATCTGTCCAGTGTAAGCCCCGATCGTATGTTTTTAACCTGGAGTTATTAGTTTCAATAATGATGACCGCTTTGTTTCCATAAACATCCCAATAAGTAAGATTGGGATCAGGAACCGGAATCAGCGTCCAGTTTAAGCCATTATCATCACTGATATAGAGCATTTTATTGTAAATCCCATTTATATAGGTACTGGCATAGGTCATCAAGGTATCTCCCAGCACGATCAATCTATATGCGCAAAAAGGCGTTTCTGGCAGACCCACATTGATCCGCTCCCAGCTTTGGCCACTGTCAGCAGATCGAAAAATGCCGTTGCAGGTGCTTGCAAAGACAAATTTTTCATTGGCCTTCAAGTGATTAACATCGCCTCCAAAGGGGCCTTCCATCGAAACCCATTGAGCTGTCAGGCAGGAACTCAGGAGCATAAAAACAGGAAGCAGCAGATGTGTAGGGTATTTCATAAGTGATATAGTATATTAGGATAGTAGAGGATTGGTTCCGGAGTTAAAGTTATGGGCTTTAGCGCTCCAAGGTCCGGGCTATCAGCGGGTTTGTACAATTTGTACAAAAAATGCGACCTGAAAGGCGCTACACCACTTTCGATTGCAGCCTGCCTTCACTCAAACGAGTCTCCAAAACATCCCCAGGCTGCACTTCCGCGGCGGATAGCACTGCTTTCCCGTTTTTCAGGGTAATGCTATAACCACGGCGCAGCACATTTTCCGGATGGAGATTTTGGCAAATGGCCTCTATTTTATCCAGTTCACGCTGTTGATCCCGCAGGATCTGGTAAGCAAAGGTTGGAAGTTTTTCTTCCCAAAAACCCAGAAACCGGGCGGCATCCTGTGTTTGTTCCCGGGCGGAAAAACGCGCGGTCGTTTCGGCGCGCTCCAGCTCTAAGTGTTTGATCTTTAAAATATTTTGGGCCATATTTTCCAGATCACTGGCGGCCTCAAGGATATTCCCCTCAAAAGTCAGGTTGTGATTTACCAGAAAATCAGCCACTGCGGTCGGTGTTTTGAGGGAAGTATGGGCCACCAGATCAAGTACGGATTCGTCCACATCATGCCCGATCCCAACCACCAGGGGCAAGGGGATCTGTGCTGCTTTCTGGCAGAGTGCCAGTCCGTCAAAAGCCATCAGATCGAGTTTTGCACCGCCGCCGCGAACGATGACCACGCAATCAAATTTTTCAGGCTTTTTACCGATCTTTTCAAGCGCTTCTATGATCTCTGCCTCAGCATTTTTCCCCTGAACGGCAGCTTTAAAGTATTTACATTCAAAAGCATATCCGAAGGAATTACCCTCCAGATGTTCTCTGAAGTCCTGCAAGCCCGCTGCGTTTTCACTGCTAATCACTGCGATGCGTTGTAATACCAGCGGCAGGGACAGGCTGCGGTTCAGATCGAACAGACCCTGATCCCGCAGCGTCTGGATGGTCTGTCGGCGCAACAGATCCAGTTGGCCAAAAGTGTGTGCCGGGTCAATATCGGTAATATGGAGCTTGAAGCCATAACGTTCGTGGAACTCCGGACGTACCTGAATGCGCAATTCCAGGCCTTCACGAAGCAAGGGTGCAAGGCCTAATGGAAAACGCGCATTGATCTGTCTGAATTCTGCGGCCCAAATGGCTGCCTGTGCCTGAGCCACGATATCTCCTGATTCCCCTTTTTGCACCAGGTCCAGGTAGCGGTGACCACGGGATTCGCCTACCTGCGCCAACTCAGCCACGATCCAGACCGGCTCCTGGAAATTCAGTGCGATGATCCGACGAATGTGCTCATTGAGTTCGAAAAGTGTGTGCGTGTGCATAGAACCTATGGAATGAATTTACCACAGAGTACACACAGTTGAGACTTTCTCACTATGTGTGCTATGTGGTAAAAAGAAATGCTCAAAAAAAGTCAGTTATAATATTGAAAATCAAATATTTGTGGTCGAATCAAAAAAATACCAATTTTAAAACCCTCCGTTTTACAATATGGCTTGGGCTCATCCGTCATGCCATTTATAAACAGGGTAAAACGTGGGAATCGAATTGGCAAATCAACAAAGAGACAACAAGATCACCGAATGGTTCGGGCAATATGGTCGAAGGGTTCTGGCTTTTGTACGCTCCAGGATCCGTGATCTTGAAGTGGCCGAAGATACGGCGCAGGACGTGTGGCTACAACTTACCCGGCAAGAAGATTTAGCTGAAATTGAGCAGATCGGAAACTGGCTTTTTACCACCGCCCGAAACCGCGTGACCGATTATTACCGAAAGAAAAAAACCGTGTCATTCAGTCAGATGACGCTGGAAAATAGTCCCGGAAACGCGGATGATTTAGAAATGACTGATGACCTGCTCTTCGATCACTGGCTGGGACAGCATCTTCCGGATGCGATCATGGAAACCAAGGAATTCTGGGATGAACTGGACCGTGCCCTTAAGTTATTGCCCACAGAACAGCGCGAAGTTTTCGTGGCGCATGAGCTCAATGAGGTGTCTTTCAAAAAAATGGCAGAACAAACCGGACTTTCTATCAACACCCTGCTGGCTCGAAAACGCTACGCCGTGTTGCGGCTGCGCGAGCATTTTGAGGACTGGCTGGATTCATAACAACAACATTCAATCAAACAAATCAACAGTACCATGCAATACATGAAATGGGTAGCAAAAGGCATCGTCTTTGGAACACTCTTCGTCACAGCGATCACCTTCGCCAGTATGCTTCTTTGGAACAATTTAGCCGTAGGGATTTTCGGGCTACCGGCACTCACATTTTTTCAGACCATGGGTCTGATGATCCTCGGGCGTCTGTTTACGGGCGGCTTTGGTCCACGCGGATGGGGCGGTAGGCATCGGATGGGCGGCCACTATATGAAGGAACAATGGAAAAACATGTCTCCTGAACAACGCGAGCAATTGACGCAGCGCTGGGGAAAACGAGGCTGGGGACCTGTGGGCGGGGCTGAGGGAGGAGAACCTGAAGGTGAAATTTAAATTTTGAGTGACGATTACATGAGTGACGCGTGTTGAAGTAGAAGTTTGAAATTCGATCGCCGATGTTACACACCGCGTAATGCCGGTAATTCTACACCAACAATTAAAAATTTTAGCAACATGAAAAAAAGAACCTGAATGATCGGCATTTCAGCCGTTTTACTGCTCTTCTTCGCCGCTAAAGGTATCGGCTGGCATCACTGGTCACATCTTTCTACCGCAGAAAAAGCGGGTACCATCACCGAAAAAATGTCCAGTCACCTGGATTTTTCGGACGAACAAAAGGGGCGGGTATATGCCCTGAATTTTGAAAAAGCACAGTCCATGGAGTCTGCCTGGCAGTCTGGAAAACACGACTGCCAAGCCTGGAAACAACTCCGGGAGGATTGGGAAAATGAGGTACGGGGTGTTTTGACATCCGAACAGCAAAAGAAGTTCTGGCGTTAATTTTCTTCTAATTCCCACTCCTGAAAATAACGTATCGCGTTCATTTTCAGGAGTTTTTCTTGTTCCGTGATGTCGCGTGGCGGCATCTCCAAAGCCTGGCGGTAATGCGGCCAGCCGTCTTCATCCCGGCCTACAAATTCGAAAAAACCCTCCTGACTCAGCAAGCGGCATACCGCAATGTGCATCAGGTCTTGTTTTTCTTCTTTGGAGAAGGAGCGTTTCCAGCGGCCCAATTCCTGGATCCCGATCAGAAACAATACGGTATTTAGATCGGGGAGTACTTCCCGTTTCATCGTTTCCTGCACCTTATGCTGCGTGCGCAGCCATTCGAAATCTATTTGCCAGTCTTCCATAGTTATTTAAAGTTATTGAGCACATTGAGCACATTGACCACATTAATCAAATTGACCACATTATTTAACAAACTCGCCAAGGGGGCTGTCTTTTTTAAGGTAAGTTTTTAGTCCTGAATAAGGAACCAGCAAGGTTTGTCGTCCGTATTGTGGGTGGAACAAAGTACTGATTTCCATGCCTTCGCGGCGAAACGCAAAAAGTGGAAAGCCTTCGCGGGCCAGCCATTCCCGATATTTCGGATCGCTGGCAAAAGAAGGGAGTTTAGGCATTTCGCGATTTGCCCAGTCTGCCAGGTATTTTTGGGCATTGAATCCTTTACTAAAAAGGTCATCCAGGGTAATTTCTTTGTTGGTGCGTAGGTCGTAATTGAACGAGATCCCCTGCGCCTGCTCTGTCCAGGTGTCTGTAAACGTAACATAACCTGACAGAACCTGTTCGGACCAGCAGACTATTTCCGGCCAGGAACTTGCCCGTTGACTGCCACGATTGGCAGGGGTGAGGGCCATTTTTTTCTCTGAAAAAGAAGTTTTGCAACGCTCTATCCATTGGTTCACCTTTTCATCCAATTGGCTGTTGCAGGGCGCGCAAGGTGTGCTGGGGTATAAAACATCGTAACTCGTGGCGTAATCCGCGTATTCATAACAGCCCAGTTGAAAATAGTCCTTCAATATAAACTTGAAGGTGCGCCGCTCTCCACTACCGACCCAATTGCACTCCATATTCTGGCCCGCTTTGAGATTGCCACTTAGCAAGGCAGCAAGTCGATCACTTGAACCCAGCACTTCCATTTCATAAACGCCATCATTTTTGATATCGCCTTTGAGTTTGTAGGTCCGCGCGTCAGATTCCACCCATAAAAAACCGTTCAATGCGCCATTATGGGAGCGAACCAGCACCATATCACAACGGGCGCCATTGTAGCGCGTGATGTACCGGCTGCTCCATTTGTTGTCTGAACAATTGAGCGTGGGCGCCTGACCTGCGCCTACTTCTTCAGCTTCCAGGCGCCGGCCGATCGTATTGTCTGCATTGATCCAATCGGCTTCCAAACGGCGGTTGTTTAAATTTCCGATCAGACGACCGGTCAAACCTCGGGCCATATCATGCTCCTCCAGGGCGAATCCGGCGGTATCCAGGAGGCCGGATAAGTTGAATCGGATACGGCTTTGCTCGTAACTTAGATACCCGCGACAATTACGTCCATCAAAACCCAGCGTAACATTCACCACCGTGGCATCATCCAGTCGGCCTTTGAAGTATTTGACCCACTTGATATCGGCAGATTTGTCAAAGAGTTTGAGGATGGCGGTATCTTTTTTACCCGCCGAAGTTTTAGCGTAGGAGGGTTCCGCCGTCATTGGTTTGGCGGCGGCAGGATTATTTCCGGGTTTGCTGCCAACGGCTGGGTTTGCAGGTTTAGGCGCCGGAGCAGTGGTAGCGGGTTTGGCGGCTGATTTGTTTACAGCGTCCGGTTTTTGAGCAAAGAGCGAAACCGGAATTGCGATCAGAAGCAGTATGAGGAGTTTTTGCATATACAAGTTGAAGTACTTTTGGAGAACGAACGAATAATCCACTGAATTCTGATTGACCACCTTTTTTTAATTGACCACATTCCACCCATTGACCCCATTGACCCCATTGACCCCGTTTAAATTATTGACCACATTCAATATCATGCTGCCATCTTCCAATCCTCCGCGACTTCAAAGGCTTCATGCAACATGTCATAGAGCAAGTCGTGGTACTCAGGATAGTCGGGCAGATTGTTGTGGCCGGCACCGACGATGGGATGGAGTGTGATCTTCTCAGGAGCCAGGGCTTTGAGCATTTCGCATTGATTGTACGGGATCAGGCGGTCTTTGGTGCCCCCAATGATATGAATGGGGCAACGGACTTTTTTAATGAACCGATCGGTCCGGATGTGATAACGCAGGAGCCACTGAATGGGTAGCAAAAAGGCGTAACGCGAAATATGGTACCGGAAAGAATAATAGGGGCAATCCATGATCAGCATGCGTGGGCGGTTCCAGGAAGCCACCCGGGCCGCCAGACCGCTGCCCAGTGAACGGCCATAAAGCACCATACGGTCTTCTGTATATTCATCCGCGAGCCATTGATACACGTGCTGAAGATCACTGAAAAGAATCTCCTCGGTGCGCCTGCCGTGGCTTTTTCCAAACCCCCGAAAATCCAGAATGAAAAAATCAAAGCCTTTACCCACAAAGTCTTTGGCAAACTTCCCCCAGCCCTTGATACTGCGCGAATTCCCTTTGATGTAAAATACGACGCCTTTGCTGTTGGGCACACGAAAGTGCAGCGCATTCACCATGCCGCCATCTTCCATGTCAAAATTGACCTCCGTAAAAGGGAATGGGTATTGGTACTGAAAGGATTTGGAGAGCCGCTCCGGGCGAAAGAAGAACAGATCCTGTCCAAAGTAGAACACAAGACAAAGCCCCACGTAAAGAGCAATCGGCCAAAAAAAAATGTTTATCCAGAACAGCATCGCCTGCAAAAGTAGGCAGAATTGGGGATTGGTTAAGTGGTGATTGGTGAATTGGTGATTCGAGTGGCCAAGCCTGGCATCACGAATCACCAATCTACCGAACCACCAGCTTTTTTTCAAGCAGCCCTTCCTCCGCACGAATGCGTATGGTATAAACTCCGCTGGCCAGTCCGCTTACCGCGAGATGGGTATTTCGGGTGCCGGAAGGCTGGATCGAGCGAACTTTTTGCCCCAGGCTGTTCATGACTTCGATGGCCTCTACATGAAGGTCGGAAGTGTACAGTTCTGTTGCGTCCACCGCAGGATTCGGGCTTATCAGCAGCTTGGAGCGCAGTATTTCTTCCTGCGTACCAGAAGTGGGCAGGGTTTTGATCCAAACGGTATCCTGGGTAGCCGGCAATGATATTTCAAACTTATTGCCATATTTATCAATGGCCTTTAAGCCACGGATGGGTACTACAAATGGAACGGTCTTGCTTTCTCCGCGAGCAATAACATCAATGATAATAATGACATCCGTACTAAAGGTAACCTTTGCAATTCGGCCATATCCATTGGCAGCCAGACCATTTTTCCGGGTCAGGCCCAGGTCCAGTTGATACCGGCTGTGCACATCTTTGTCAAGCCAGAGCAGGTGATTGGTCGAACCGAAAAAGTCGTCGTCATAGTTTGCGTCCGGATCGTGGTTGACATAATCCGGATAGCGTAGGGCAAATCCCAGGCCGTATAGCCCCAATGCTGGCTGGCTGGCGCTGCCGACTTTGATGGTTGCTGTTATTTCTACAGGAGCCGGATTGTTGGGATCTACCACAATGGTATCCTGGTCAAATTCCAGTCGGAGTACAGGCAAACCTGGCACAACAGCGATGCTGCTGGTATCGATCGCCGCATAATGTTTCAGGATGACATCCGCATCCAGTTCATTGACAGAGCCATTTCCATCACAGTCAAGGTGCTTGTAATTGATGGTTTCTGTGATATTGGCATCCCAGTTGGGCGCAAACTGAGGGCTCCAGTCCGTACTGGCCTCCGGGCGGGGAACGCCTGTGCTGTAATGACCCACGCCCAGATTCAGCAGGTCGTGTACATTGGCATGTTGGTCGCGGTTGGCATCGCCCGGCATCACATAATCTGTGGCCACGGGAAGTTCTTCTATGGCCATACTCATGGCATCCGTCACCAGCAATTGTGTCACCGAAGAGAGGCATCCACTGTTGGTCCAGGCGGTCAGGTTGGCCCGATAAATTCCTGCAGCATCGTAAAGGTGCAGAATGGTATCCCAGCTGGCGCCTTCCCAGATCGGAGACCCATCTCCAAAGTCCATTTGTGAAAAGGAGTAATTGCCAACGCTCAGATTACAGAACTGTGCGATGTATCCGGCATCCGGAGAACCACTGATAATTTTTGCCTGTAATTTGGTGACACAGGTGCCCAAAACAGACCCACATTCGCCTGCCCACCATTGAGAAAGGCCATTGGTCATGGCGCTGCATTCATTGGCATAAGTGACGCCATCACAGCCACAAACAGGGGCAAATAACTGGGATGCGCCGGGACAAAGGGTTGTAACATCAGCCAACGTCGGGTTGACACAGGCCGATTCGGCTACCGTGATGCTCTGACATCTGGTGGCATAACACACGCTTCCGTCAAAGAGATTCCGAACCTGATATTGTGCACAAACGGTATATTCTCCATAGCCTGGCAGCGAGGCAGAAAATGAAGGAGCGCTGGAAAGGATCTGGCTGGATTTATTGGTATACCATGCTACGGAGTCTAATTGCAATTCCGTAGCATGGGTTAATGGTATAATCTGACCCTGTAGCTCCGTCCCGATGGCGGTGACCTGTATGTCATATCCGCAATAGTTATAGTCCTGATTGCTGGCCAAAACTCCGAGGCATTCCTGCGCTGAACAGCCAAATGGATCGGTCACTGTAAGACAAACCTGAAATTCTCCTTCGGACGGGAAGGTATGTTCTACTTTTTCTCCAACAGCCGTTTGTCCATCTCCAAAATCCCAGGTGCAGGTTTGAAGCGTAGCGTCGTAAATGTTGGCGATAAATTTATAGGCAAGTAAGGCATGTACATTGGGAACACGCGCAAACTGGGCTTTGCAAGGCAGTTTTTCTGAAACACAGGTCAACGCCACCACGGGTAAGGTACCAGCCGGGCATCCTGCAGGTAAAGGAGTTGCTGTTGCATTAAATGTAAAAGTCTGGCCTCCCGTCAGATCATTGGCTCCGACCACGGCATTTAACTCTTGGCCATTGTCCAGATCGATGATCTTTGCCCCACAACCAGGGGTTACACTTTCTACCCAACCCACCCGGCCGCATTGTGCGACCAATGGGCCAGAAAAAAAGGTTGCCGCAAGCAGCACGAACAGAAAGTAGAATTGCTTTTGCATCTGCCTACAAGTATAGATTGTTCATCAAGACGGATTATTTGGGCCAGACGTTGGGGCTATTTTTGCTGGCCATCATTTAACCTTACAAAGGTTAGGTTTTTTTTTCAGTATTATAAAGACAATTTTCGGAACTTGCCGGAAGTTTCTTGTGCAAAAAAATATCACATTCAACTGATTTACAAAGACTTAATTCGCCCACCATTAAATCATTGACCCCATTGCCCCCATTCCTCCCATTAACCACATTGACCACATTAACCCCATTGACCACATTCATCAAATTGACCACATTCATCAAATTGACCCCATTCATCAAAATTGTTTAGCGAAAAGCTCCATACCATCCTCCAAACCCTATCGAAAGTGGAACGCAACCGCTTTCGGAAATACCTGCTTTCGCCTTATCTGAACGACCAACCTGATCTGGTCCTGCTGTTTGAGGTATGTGATAAAGCGTTGCGTGATGGGACATTCGCCGTACTGGACAACTTAATAGTATGGCAAAAACTGTACCCGAATAAGGCATTTAACGATGCCCACCTGCGGCGACTCGCCTCCGAGCTCAATCAAATGGCCCTGCGTTTTTTATCAGCGGAAGCCCGCAGTCAAAATCCACTTGCAGAGGCCCTGGATCTGCACAGGCTTCTGGATAAGCCTGAACTTAAAAAACACCTGGCCGGAATTGAACGAAATATTCAGCGTTTGCTGGACGAAGTAACCGGACAATCCACAGAATACTATCTGGCCCAATTCAACCTGCAAAATAATCTGGTAAACAAGACCTCCAAAAGACTTTCCGTTTCAGGTTACGCGGACAAACTTTCTTCAGCGGACTTTTTTCTGGAGTCTTTTTATCTGACCCAAAAACTGGAGCTATATATTGGGTGGTTGCTTTATCAGGGATCCAGAGTCTCCGAAAAAAACCTTGAATTGCCTGCAGGGCTCTGGGAACATATGGAAAACAAGCGCTTTGACGAGATCCCATTGCTTAAGGTATATCGTCTGGTAGTAAATTGTCTGGTCGAGGCTGACCAAGAATCACACTTCAAAAACCTGCTTGAAAATCTGGAGTATCATTCTGAAGATCTGGCTAAACCGGATCTCCGTAAATGCTATTTCATTGCTCAAAACTATTGTGCTTTAAAAATCAACCAGGGGAAACGGGAGTATTATCTGGAAATGTTTGAGACCTTCAAAAAGATCATCCAAAAGGGACTTTTATTGGAAGAAGGCAGCCTTTCTGAAGGCATATTTAAAAACATTGTCACGGTTGGATTAGGCGTAGGTGACTTTGATTGGATCGAGCAATTTATTGAAGAATATGCAAACTATCTCCCTGCAAATACCCGGGAAAATGCACGGACCTTTAATCTTGCCTACCTGTTTTTTTACCAAAAAAGATATCCAGAAGTAATCGGATTACTTCAAAACGTAGAATATAATGACGTTGTTTATGCGCTTGGATCCAAAATTATTATGATCCAGACGTATTATGAATTGGATGAAATACTTCCCATGGAGTCACTTATAGATAGTTTCCGGATTTATATTCGCCGAAATAAAGTGATGTCAAAAAATTTGAAACGGGAGTATATCAACTATCTGGGCTTTGTAAAAAAACTGCCCACGCTTTATAGTCTGGATAAAAAAACGATCGCTAAATTTCGTGAAAAGGTGGCGTCCTCCACTTCTCCGACTTACAAAAAATGGCTGCTCGAAAAAATTGATGCATTACAAAAATAGCCTGCTCCTATTTCTGGCACTTGGCCTGGGTTCACTCCACGCGCAAAAGATATCCCTGGATGCCACGGTATATCAGGGCTCCGTATGGCGGCATTCTCCCAGACTGACCACTCAAACCGGTGAGCGAATTAGCGGCCAGGAACTTGGCTTCCGTGTCCACACGACCGGACGACAAGCCTGGCAGGCCTGGCAGAATTTTCCTGCACTCGGTATTTCAGTGGCCCATTTCAGGCTCGGGGAAGGTTCTCACGGGGAAGCCTTTGTATTGCTCCCGCATCTCAGTATTCCCCTGTTTCGGGCAGAACGCTGGGCTGCAAATTTCCGCGTGGCCACAGGACTGGCCTGGGTGACCAAGCCCTATGACTGGTTCAATAATCCCAGGCAGAACGCCATAGGATCTCACTGGAACAACATCACCCAATTCCGGCTCGGAGCTGAATTCCGCGCCGCTGCCCACCTGCGCGTGAATGCCGGCGGGAGTATGACCCATTTTTCTAATGGCGGTTCCTCCCTTCCCAATTTTGGGATCAATATTTTTTCCGGATGGGCCGGCGTGGCCTGGTTTCTCCAACCTGTTAAAAAGGAGGATCTAAAACCTGCCCAGGCCAGTAAACGTCCACTGAACCGCCGTTTGGGGGGACAATTACAAGGTGGACTTGCTTTGTTGGAGATCGGATCCTTCGATGGGCCCAAACACGCCGTCTGGTGCAGTTCGGGGGCGGGGTATTTTCAGATCAACCGCATCAATCGGGTGCTTTTAGGGCTGGACTATGAATCTAACCGGGCGATCTATGAATGGGGTTTGCATTCAGCCCGCTTCCGCGATGAGGCAGCCGCGCGACAAGGCTCCACACGCATGGCCATTACATTAGCCGATGAATTTCTATTCGGCGACCTCAGCATTGTGCTGCAGGCAGGTCGCTACGTAGGGAAGCACATCAATCAATACATCCCGAAAGTGAGTTATGCCAAACTCTCTGCCCGCTACTATTTCCCGGCACTTTTAGGCGATGGCCTGAAACCATTTGCGGGTATTTCCATCAAGGCACACAAATTTACGGCCGAGTATATTTCCGGGAATGTAGGGATATCGTTTTAAAAATCCTCACTTATTGGCCAATTGCCCGCAAGCTGCATCAATGTCCTTGCCCCGACTGCGACGAATGGTAACAGTTACATCGTTCTGGGCAAGATACGCCCCAAAGGCGTTCAGGCGATTCTCGTCTGATTTTGTAAAAGAAAGTCCTGGAATGGGGTTGTATTCAATGATATTCACCCGTACCGGGAATTTTCTGCGGCAAAGCTTGATGAGTTTTTCAGCATCCTCTATCGAATCATTGAAACCATCGAAAGCGATGTATTCGTAAGAGATGCGGCACTTGGTTTTCCAGTAAAAGTATTCGAGACTTTCCATGAGCGCAGCCAGGTTGTTGCTCTCGTTGATTGGCATGATCTCATTGCGTTTGGTATCATCTGCTGCATGCAGGCTGAGCGCCAGGTTGCAACGAAAACCATCATCAGCCAATTTGCGAATCATCTTGGCAATGCCGGCGGTACTGACCGTGATGCGGCGGGCACCCATGCCCAATCCGGCGGGAGCAGGCGATATAATGCGTTCAATGCTTTCCATGGTGCCGGAATAGGTCAAAAGCGGCTCACCCATGCCCATGTATACGATGTTGGTCAGCGGTTTGCCAAAACTCTGGAGGCTTTGGCGGTTCACACCCACCACCTGGTCATAGATTTCTGCGGCACTGAGGTTGCGTTTGCGCCCCATCTGGCCTGTGGCACAGAATGCGCAGGTCAGGCTACATCCGACCTGGGTGCTCACGCAGACTGTAAAGCGATCATCGTCCGGCACCGGAATCAGCACACTTTCAATGCGATGGCCATCGTGCGTCAGCCAGCGTGATTTGATGGTGCCATCGGCACTGTGCTGGGTTTTGTCTTCAATGAGGCTTAAAAAACTGAATTGTTCCGCAAGTCTGGCGCGCAGGGCTTTGGACACATTGGTCATGCCTTCCCAATCGGTCACGCCCCTGACCCATAGCCACTCATAGACTTGTTTGGCCCGAAAGCGTGGCTCGCCCCAGGAGGCAAAAAGTGCTTCCAGGTTTGGGAGAGAAATGGAACGTATGTCTTGTTGCGGAAGCATTTTTCGTGGATTGGGTTTTTTATGGGGAGTGGCGCAGTGTTAAAATAATGCCTTTTCAAAAAGGGTTGAATGCACCTTTTAATAGTACGAATTTTTGGTCAATCGGGTTCAGGTTTCTTTAAATGGCTTTTTTGTGGTTGTTGAGGGAGACCTCCGAGGTCTCCCTCAACAACCACAAAAAAGCCATTCCCCATGCACATCAATAAGCCCCAAAATACCTTCTCAAAAACCACTCACCCGCCAGCAGCAAAGCCAGTAAAGCAAAGATCCATTTGAGGTTGATCAAGGGGTTGGTCTGGGTGGTCTGGTAGATGACGGGCTTGACCGTTTGATGGGCTTTTATCTTCTCGGCAATGCTGGAGAGCTGGTTGGGAAAGACTGTTTCGCCACCAAACTTAGCGCTCAACTGCCGCAGCACAGAATGGTTGGCGGTGGTCTCAAACAATTCCAGTTCAATGGGTTGCACACTGAAACGTCCCTCATAAACCAGGCCCTGTCCATTAAAATTCACCGAGGCTTTGTAAGCATAAGAACCTACCGGAAGGATACCGGCGTTTAGCGTGTAGGCTTTGCCCAGTTTGTTGAATGTATAGGTAAACTCTTTTCCGTCACGGTTGCGAATGCTCATGGCCACATCCGGATCATTGGTCAATTCGTAGTTGTCGTTGTAAAGTTCTCCGCCAAAGGTCACCGCCTCGTTTTCGTTGAAAATATTTTTGTCCAAGGTGACGCGGAACTTCCGTTTGTCCTCTTTTAAGGAGAGATACTGCACTGTTTTGCCGATCAACTCGTCAAAAATTTCATGGTTCTGATGCTGCAGGAAATCAAACAAACGCCAGCGCCACAAACCTTCACCCAATAAAATACCGGTTTTGATGCCAGTGGTCTCACCCAAAGCCAAAAGCGGCTGGTCCGTGTCCACCTTTCCGATGCGTTTGCGGAGTAAAACCTGGGCTTGCTGGGTAGCGCCAAAATTTCCAAAGGCTGATGTTATGGGACTGAATTTGGGCAACTCTTCCGTGACCCTTGGACTCAAAGAGAACGCGGCAAATTGCGGCGATACCCGACCCTGAACCTCGTCGCTCTGCGAACCATCACTCTGGAGGCTCACCAGTCCCTGTGCTTTCCCCAAGGCGGTATACCCCGTTTGCATCCCTGCGATGAATAGGCGCGGGATGCGCTTTTCGTTCATTTTGTTGAGCAAACCGGAAATATCGTTTCCACTGGAAGGCAGGTTATGCAATACCACAAAATCGTAACGGGCTACATCCAGTCCGGGATCATTGATATAAGCCGTACTCAGCTGATAATTCTTGTTGATTTCCAGGGTAGTCTTTAAGGCGCTCAGATCCGGATGGGGACTATTGGCCAGCAGCAGTATTTTCTGCCGGGCATCCAGTACATCTATAAAAATTTCGCGGCGGTTGTTGCTCGTGCTGGCTTCACCCGGCAAGGCTGCTGTGCTGATAACATAGGAGACCACACCTGCCTGATCGGCATCAAGTTGGACCTCTTTCGTGATGAAAAAATCATTCCCGGACAGGTTGACCGGAATACTTTGCAGGGCTTTCAGCCCGGATTCGCTGGATTTTGAAACCGTGATCACCGTTTGTTTTCCGGCCAGATTGACGCCTGCGAGGTCGATTTGCAGGGTAAACTTGTCGCCGAGGTAAGCGATCTTATTGTGGAAAACCCGTTTCAGCAGCAGATCCTTTTTGGGGGTGGTATCCCCCAGCGCCACCGTATAGACCGGAGCAGACAGCGGGGCATCTGAATAAGCCGGATTGCTGCCTTCGTTGTAAATGCCATCCGAAGCCACCACTACCGCGCCCAGATTTTGACCGCCATATAGGTCATAGACCCCTCGGAGTAATTCTGAGAAATTAGATACCTTATCAGTAAACTGAAAATCCACTCCTTCACGCACCTGATCGCCAAAAGCGAGTTCGTGCACCTCATAATTTTCCGAGAGGGAATTTTTTAGGGCGGTCCAGTCCTGCTTGTAACGTTCAAAACTTTCTCCCTGCAGATCGGTGGCCACACTCTCCGACTGGTCTTGTGCCAGTACAACAATGGGCTTTTTAGTTTCTGTGAAAAAGCTTTTGAGCAAAGGCGACAAGAGCAATGCACTTAATAAAGTGATAGAAAGCCAGCGCAATAACCCAAGCCAAAGGTTAAGTTTTTTAGCCTGATCCCGAAAGGTGGTATCCCGGTAATACAGCAACAGCGCATAGCCAAGACCCAGCAGCGCACAAAAGATCAGAAACCAGGCAGGGTATTGAAAAGAGAGGTCTAGCATTTAATGGTCATTTTTACCCGCCGAAGCCGTAGGCGAAGGAGGGTCATCAATTCGTCATTGGGTTATTAGGTCATTGGGTCATTGAGTCATTAGGTCATTAGCCAAATGTCCTAATGACTCAATGACGAATCCCCCCAATCAAAGCGCAAAAATGCGGAAAAACTCGCGGCTTTACCTCATTCTATCAAATCAAACCTTACCCAATCTATTGCTGCCACTAATTTTGAAGGGGCATCTTCGTTTTTTAATACAAAATAGACATCCTGGAACTCCGAAGTGACCGGGGCATTTAAGGGCACATTTACCTCGCTGAACTCCATCCTTGACCCGCCGCTTTTGGGTGGCAAAACAGTCTGACCCAGCAATTTTCCTTTGGCCGAGCCCAGGCGTATTTCGACCCGCCCACCGCCGTATTGATATTTTCCATCACTCATGCCAATACCCATGGCCACGGAATGAACGCCCGTGAGATCCACATGTTTGAAAACAAAAAAGCTGTTTGATTTCAACTCGTTCAGCACCACCGTATCTCCATTAAACGGCCGATAGGTCCGAATGTTTTTAGACATACTGTCTGCCTGTTCTGCCTGTTGAAAAGCAGGCCTCAATGCAATGGCTTCCGAACCTTCCAAAGCGTTTTGGCTTCGGCTTCCCCGATCGCGGTAGCTCGCTTTAAAGATAAAGGTTCCGGATTTGGGTTTTGCATTTTTGTCGGTGGGCGGGGGTGGGCTCAAAGTATAGTCGCCCGCCAGCGGGAAGGCTTGTTTGGGTTTCGGCGGACTACCCAGCGACAGGATCCAGCGCACCATTTCCCCGGCATCTTCCTCTGAGATCTGTGGGTGTGCACTCATGACCACCTGCCCCCAATTGCCGGCACCCCCTGTGATGATTTTTTTCGAAAGGTTGCGAACGGCGAATTCATTCTGTCGGTATCGCTCGGCGATCGATTGATAGGCCGGGCCATTGACGAGCCGCGCCTCCGCGTGGCAGGTGCCACAGTCCGAACGACCGATCAGTGTTTTGCCACGCGTGTATTCAGCAGCCTGCTGGGCAGCCTGGTGCCCTTGTGCAATACTGGTAATATCAAACCCTGTTTCTAAATAATCAACGGTTGTGGCCACGGTGGTTGGAGCAATACTACCGTTATCAATCGAGCCATCTTCGGCATCTTTGACCTCCAGACGGTATTTTAATACCTGACCGGGCTGATAAAAACTTCGGTTTTTGCCGCCAAAATCCCAACGCACCAAGGGTGGTTCATTGCCGGCATAGATCTTCAGTTTGGTTGTTTTGGAAGCGCCTTCGTTGTCCGTCACTTTCAGGGTGGCTTCATAGGTGCCCGGTTTTTCGTAGCGGTGCACAATGCTGTCTAATTCAGTATGTCTCAAAAGGATTGCATCCTTTTCTAAGGAGATTCCTCCGCGGGCTGTTGGTCGTTTTGCCTCCAAAAGGGCGGGCGGGGTTCCATCCCCGAAATCAAGTTCATATTGCAGCCTTTCCCCATCATAATCTTTGGTATTTGCTACAGAAAAAGTGGCCGGAAAAGGCACAGCCCCTGCGGTCTTTTGGGCCTGCAGTTCTGGTATAGGCGGGCGATTACCCCGGACATAATCGATCCGGGAAAGTCGGGCATCGGGGTTCGTCGCAAACCATTGGGTGCCGTATTCCAAAACCCAGATGGAGCCATTTTTATCCACCACCATGTCCATGGGTCGGGAGAATTTAAGCCGTTCTCCAAAGGGTTCCATGCGACTGAAATTGCCGGAAGAATCCACGGTTACAGCCATCATCCAGCCCCGCATCCAGTCATAAGTGATCAGTTTTCCGTCGTAATATTCCGGAAAACGTGTTTCCGCCGGGTATTTATCGCAGTAATAGGTGGGGCCAGCCATGGCATTTCGGCCACCGGTACCTACCAATGGAAACTCAGGTGAATTGCCATAAGGATACCAGATAAAAGCCGATTGAGCTGCGGGTAGCTCGCGCATTCCAGTATTGTTTGGCGAATTGTTGATTGGATGGGCCGGGTCGTGCAGTGGATCATTTTTTCCGGTGCCAAAATGGTGTTCGCGATAAGGCTTGTTGTTCCCGACAAAATAGGGCCAGCCAAAAAAGCCAGCGGCCCGGGCGCGGTTCACTTCATCGTGGCCCTGAGGCCCGCGGGCGGTATCAGGTTCGCCGGCATCCGGTCCAACTTCCCCCCAAAAAAGGAGCTTGCGGCGTTCGTCAAACGAAATACGAAAAGGATTGCGGCAACCCATGGCGTAGATCTCCGGGCGACCCAGTACACCAGCGGGCATCTGTTTCATTTCCGGCCAATGCATCTGCAGGGTCTTTTCTGTAAATAAATTCCCGGCAGGGCATTCATATCCGCCATCCGGTAAGGGTCTGATCCGTAGGATCTTGCCCCGCATGTCATTGGTATTGGAGGATGATTTCTGCGCATCCCAGGCGCTGCGACCCGGCTGCTCGTCTGAAGGGGAGTATCCTTCGGAGTCAAATGGATTGGTGTTATCGCCGGTGCTTAGAAAGAGATTTCCTTCCCCGTCAAATTCGATACAACCGCCTGCATGGCAACACTCTTCCCGTTGTACGGATACCTGCAGTATTACTTTTTCAGAGGCCCGGTCCAGAGAGTCGCCCCTGAAAATGAAGCGAGAAAGGTTGTTTACCGACTCGTCTCCGACGGGCGAATAATAAAGATAGATCCAATGATTATCTGTGTAATTTGGGTCCAGCGCAAGCCCCATTAAGCCATCTTCGTGCACGGAGTGGACCGGTAGTTTGTGGGCGATCGTAACCAAACCGGTTCCCGGATCGTATAGTTTGATAGCGCCACGCCGTTCGATGAACATTACTTTGCCATCGGGCAGGAGCTCGAGTTCCATGGGCTCCGTAAGTTCTGAAGCCAGTACGGTCTTTTGGAAACGCGTAGGGTCAGGGGTCTCTGGCGTGCGGCAGGCGGTGTAATCCAATCGCTTTTGCTTGCCAATGGCATATCGGATGCCACCCAGCACGTGTTTTAAAAATTCCGGTTCAGCATAGCTTTCTTTGGTATGGCCCAGCGCGGTATAAAATGCCCGCCCGCCGTCGTATTCGTGATACCAGGAAGCTGGATGACAGGGTCCTGCCTTTGGCGCTTCGGCAGAAGCACCCGCTGTTCCGGAACCGCAATGGGTGCCGCCCTTGTAGCTGCTTTCGTCCAGGCTTAGCAGCACTTTGACGTTGGGATTGAGGCTTTTAAAATTGTACCACTCGTCATAACGCTGCCAGGTGTCTCCGAGATGCCGGGTGGACGCGTGAGCGTGATCCTCCACCTTTAGGGTGGCGGTTTGCTGATCCGGGTGGCTACTAAAATAAGCTCCGGCAAGTCCGCCATACCAGGTCCATCCATACTCCGTATCAGAGGCAGCATGGATGCCTACATAGCCGCCGCCAGCCTGGATGTAGCGCTCAAAATCAGTTTCCTGCGTCGGATTTAATACATCTCCGGTAGTGCTCAGAAACACGACCGCACTGTAACGCCGCAGGTTTTTTGCTGTAAAATCCTCGGCATCTTCGGTCGTGTCCACCGCAATGCCATGGGCTGTACAGAGCTTGTGCAAGGCTGCCGTAGCTGCAGGGATCGATTCGTGGCGATAGCCTTCAGTTTTAGAAAAAAGGAGGATCCGTGGTGGGATGTGGTCAGAACAATTTGGCAGAAAAATGGTGAGGGCAAGCAGGAAAAGTAGGTATCGGAAGTAATGCTGCATGAAGAGTTCTGATTTTGACATTTAAGGGGGAAAAATAGGCGTTGTTTTTGCTTTGACGCGTATTATTTTTGCCGAAATCTCTTATGCCTTAAAATTGGATTAAAAATTGCCTTAAACGATCCATACCTAAAGATCTAGCAAGACTTTTGCTACCAGTTTCATCCTTTCCAATGTTGTTTAAATAATTCGTAATGAACATAAAACCTTTCTTCCTTGCAGTGTTCGCCTTGTTTGTATGGCTCCCCAGCTGTAAACAGACCAGCACAGACTACCAGCAAAAAGCGAGCAACCCTGAATTCATGCACGCAGGCATACGCCGCATCACCGACATCATACGCCATGACATTTTTGCGCCACCTGTATCCGCCCGTATTTATGCCTATTCGGCGGTAGCTGCTTACGAAGCGCTCGTGCCGGGCTTCCCTGCTTATCAAAGCATTGCAGGCCAACTCAACGGCCTCACGCCCGGCCCAAAGCCAGAGGCAGGCAAAGAGTATTGCTACCCCCTGGCAAGCGCCAATGCGCAACTGATCGTAGGCAAACAGCTGATCTTTTCTGAAGGCGAAATGGAAGACCTGAAAGAATCGATCTTCGAGGATTTCAAAAAAATGAACATGCCACAGGAGGTATATGACCGTTCTATGGCTTACGGTGAAGCCGTAGCAAAACACATTCTGGCCTGGTCGAAAACGGACAACTACGCACAAACCCGGAGCGCAGCAAAATTCACTATTGACGTTGAAAATCCTTCCCGCTGGCGGCCCACACCGCCCGCTTATGGCGATGCTCTGGAGCCGCACTGGGCAATGATGCGCCCCTGGGTCATGGACTCCTGCACCCAATTTAAGGCTGACCCGCCATTGGAATTCAGCAAAGAAAAAAACAGCGATTTTTACAAGCAGGCACTCGAAGTGCGCGACATCGTAAATGCCAAAAACCTAGAAAATGAAGCCACTGCCTGGTATTGGGACGACAATCCTTTCGCGATGGAAGTGAGTGGTCACGTGGCATTTGCCAAGAAAAAAATCAGCCCTGGTGGTCACTGGATGAATATTGTCGGACATGCCTGCCGGAAGGCAAATGCAGACATCATGACCTCTGCAGAAGCATACGTAAAAGTAGCCTGCGCATTGGCGGATGCCTTCATCACATGTTGGGATATCAAGTACAAAACCAACCTGATCCGTCCCGAGTCTTACATCAATCAGTACATCGATCCAAACTGGCAGCCATTGATCCAAACGCCACCGTTTCCTGAACATACCAGCGGACACAGCACGATCTCCATGGCATCTGCTGCGGTGTTGACCGGCCTGTTCGGCGATAACTTTTCGTTCACTGACAGTACAGAAATAGAGTTTGGAATTGACCCACGCACCTTTAAATCGTTTTATCAAGCTTCTGAGGAAGTGGGTATGAGCCGTCTCTATGGGGGGATCCACTACAAAAGAGGCAATGAGGCTGGTCTGAAATGTGGAAAAGAGATCGGGATGTTCGTTCTGACCGATCTGAAGACCCGTAAATAAGGATGAGCCAACTCTTTTTTACCCAAAAAATAGAAAATGGCTTCGCTGTTTTTGAGGAAGAGGAAGGTCGTCACCTGAGCACAGTATTGCGCAAAAAAACAGGCGATGTCCTCCATCTCACAGATGGAAAAGGTTTTTTTTATGAGGCTGAATTAGCCGATGCGGGCAAGCGACAGGTGCTTGCCCGCATCCTTTCAAAAACAGCAGCACCTTTGCCGCGTCCCGGCCGTCTTCATATTGGCATCGCTCCAACCAAGCAAATGGAGCGCCTGGAATGGTTTTTAGAAAAAGCTACCGAGATCGGTGTGGATGAGATCACTCCGCTGATTTGTCAGCGTTCAGAACGGGACAGTCTTCGATTGGATCGACTCGAAAAGGTGCTCATTTCAGCCATGAAGCAATCGCTGCGGGCCTGGCTGCCCAAGCTGAATGCACCGATGAAATTTCAGGATTTTGCAAAAAAAACAAGCGAGGCGCAAAAACGCCTCGCCTGGTGTTCAGACGAGGTGTTGCCTCATCTGAAAAATACCCTCTCCGAACATCAGGATATGGTGATCGCCATTGGTCCGGAAGGCGATTTTTCTCCGGAAGAGATCCGGATCGCCCTCGAAAATGGATTTCAAGGCGTGAGCCTCGGCAAAGCCCGCTTGCGCACAGAAACAGCCGGACTCCTGGCAGTAACTGTATTTAATGTGGTCAATGTGTGATTAATGTGGTCAATATTAAAAATGTGGTCAATGTGGCAAATGGTTGAACGTGGATAATGGTTGAATACTTGATGGAATTTTTGAGGGCACGCGCTCCATTGAACCCAGGCAAACAAAACGAATGCCATGCCCAGCCCATCATTAACTACATTGACCACATTCAACCAATTGACCACATTTTCAATTACTGTCCGATTAATATCGGCGCAGTTTTGCCGCTTCCCATCACAATCACCTTTGCATTGGGCGAAGTGACCAGCTCTTTTTGCACCTTGATCTGCTCATACTGAAGCAGTTTGTCGGTCAGGGTAGCGGTCAGAATGCGCTGGTAGTCTGAAATACCCTGCGCTTCTACACGTTTTCGGTCAGCCTCCTGGCGTTCTTTTTCCAGTACGAATTTCATTTTTTGCGATTCCTGCTCGGCATTGATCTTGGACTCAATGGCTAGTTTTACTGATTCTGGCAGGGTGATGTTCCGGATCAGGATGTCTTCCAGCACGATGCCGCGGTCCAAAAAATCCTTCTCGATGGTCTTCGTGATCTTTTGCTGAAACTCCTCTCTTTTCGTCGAATAAAGTGCCACTGCTTCATAATAAACAGCATTGTCACGGATCTTGGTGCGGGCCAATGGCCGAATGATCTTGTCGGTAATAACCTCCCGGGTACCCGTATTGCGCAAAATTTCAGGGGCTTTGTCCGGGATGATGTGATACAATACCGATAGATCAATAATTACTTCCAGACCGTCGGCGGCGAGTACCCGGATGGCGTCATCGCCTGACTTAGGACCTTCGTCGTGCACGGCAGACATCGTATAATTCTGGGTGCGCACATCAAACTTTGCCACTTCCACCAGGGGATTGACAAAGTTCAGGCCTTCGGTCAGGATGCCGTCCTGTATTTTACCGAAGAGGGTTTTTACCCCCACCTGACCGGGCTCAATTTGAACAAAGCAGGAGGTGGAAAGCCCCAGCAATAGGATACCTAACCCGATGAATCGGGCTGTTTTTCCAGCTGTGGCAAAATTAGGGTTGACTTTGGCTATCGATGCGCCAATGACGATGGCAAAAAGGCCAAGGAAAATAAAAAACATGGTTACGTTAGTTTGATTGGTCGTGAGAAAGGAAGCTAACAAGCGGCTGAATCTGGACAGCGCTTACTTATTGGCTACACTTTTAAAAATATAAAAAAGGGAAAAGACAAGTATCGCAAGTGGCAAGAGTAGAATCCAGCTTTCCAGACCTTCCTGTATACCCTTTGAAACGCTAATGATCCCCCAGACTAAATAGGCAAACAGGAGGGTGACCGAAGCTTTCAGCACCCTGATCAGACGGGTGGCCATGGTGTACTGAACCAGCGCATTTTGAGGCGTGATCTTAACCGGAAAATTGAACCAGTCTGGTCGTCTGTTGATGAAAGTCATAAAAGCAAATATGGCTGAACCTAAAATCGGCAGCAGCCAAAGACTTGTTTTAGAGCCATAACTATCCGGGCGACCGTCAGGTCCAAAATGGCTCGGAATCTGTTCAGGCAACTGACCGTAATAGGCAACACTCAGACCCAGCAAGACCAGAAGCCCCAATGCAGCCAGGATCTCGAATAAATAGTCAAAAGATTGAAGGGGAATATGGATTCGGGGGCGTTCGGAGGTAAAGGTGTGTGCCATTTTCCAAAAGTTGATTTGATCTTTAAACTGGGTCAAATGTGCACTATTTGCAGGACGTACTGCACATTTTATTGGAGCAAGATCCGGCAGAACTCGGCCAGATACAGCAACGGAACGAGCAAATCATTAACAGCGGTAACCCCAATCAACTGATGCGAGAGCCTCTGAGCTATTCAAAAACCACCTCCACCACATCCTCCACTTTCAGTCCGAAAAGGGTCGCTGCGCGGCCCATATTCACGGCAATTTCCAAAAATCCAGCCACGTTGAACAGGCAAAGCTGTTCGCCTACCGCCACATCGCAATAATTGCCTGAAAGTTGGGTAATGGGGTCGTTTCGTTTAAAATATAGGGAGAAGGGGCGGCCATTTGCAGCGCTTTCAAAGATCTCACGGCGAATATTGACCACCACATTTTCAAAATTGTCCACATGGATCACGGTGCCCCGGATTCGCGTCGGGTTGATTACCGGCTGGATGCTGATTCGCTCCAAAAGCGGGGCAGCGTGTTCGCCCAGTTCCTCAAAGGGTTTGCCTTCAGCCAAATGCGCTGCCGCTTCCGCAAAAATATTCTTTACCGCAAAATGCTCCGAAGCATCCGCCGGAAGGTTGCGCAGATCGGTGGGCTCCAGATGGGAGAAAAGCAGGGAAAGCAGCCCATTGTCCGGTGCAACAAAAAAATGCCCTTCATGTCGCGCTACTACAAATCGAAAATCCTGCTGGTACACACAGTTGACCCCGATGAGATGGATCGTACCTTCCGGAAATTCGCGCCAGACATTGGCAATGACGAAAGACGCACGCACAATGTCGAAAGGTGGAATTTCATGCGAAATATCCACCAGTTGTAGCAAAGGTATACGGCGGAACAAAGCGCCTTTGAGTGCGCCTACATAAAAATCCTGGGTGCCAAAATCGGTGGTTATCGTGATGAATTGCATGGGCTTGGACAATAGGTTTTCAAAAACTCTGGTCTTTCGGAAAATTTGGGGTTGACAGGAAACTCTTATCCTTGTTTTTCTGTTTTAAAATCCGCCTGCAAAACCTTAGTTTTGTGGGCGAAAGCAACTGACTTTATTTATCAAAAGCAAGAAGGCACGGTACTTACCAAAACGTTGAATATCAAACTGATCGTATCGACTTACCTCCCGCTGCTGCAAAAAATCTGAGGATTACAATTTGAGCGAAATCATTCTCACCATCGAGGGCATAGACCCTGTAGAACTCTTCGGAGAAAACAACGCAAAGTTAAATCTTTTGCGCAAAGCTTATCCGGATGCCGTCATTACCTCCCGGGGCAACAGCCTGAAGATCACCGGCGAAAAGAAAGATGCGCAAGGGGCCAAGGCCAAATTCGAGATGATGGCCCGTTATCTGCGGGAACATAAGGAGCTGTCCATTCAAACGGTAGAAGATCTTCTGGGGGGCGAAAATCCTTTTGAAGTGCGCATCCCTGTCATGGGCGATGGGTCTGGTAGCAACGTGATCCTTTATGGTCGCGAAGGACGCCCGATCAAGGCGAAAACACGCAACCAAAAGATCATGATCGAGGCCTGCGACACCAACGATATTCTTTTTGCCTTGGGACCAGCGGGAACCGGCAAGACTTATACCGCCGTTGCATTGGCCGTTCGGGCCCTGAAAAATAAACTGGTCAAAAAAATTGTACTCACCCGCCCGGCTGTGGAGGCTGGTGAAAACCTGGGTTTTCTGCCCGGCGACCTCAAAGACAAGGTGGATCCATATCTCCGCCCGCTCTATGACGCGCTGGACGATATGTTGCCCATGGATAAACTCAATTTTTTCATGGAAAACCGCATCATCGAGATCGCGCCCCTCGCTTTTATGCGTGGACGGACGCTCGACAATGCTTTTATTATTTTGGACGAGGCGCAGAATGCCACGCCTCTACAGATCAAAATGTTCCTGACACGTCTGGGGCCTTCCGCCAAGTGTATCATCACGGGTGATATGAGCCAGATCGATTTGCCGCATCACCAAAAAAGCGGTCTTCGCCAGGCAGTGGAGATCCTGGATGGCGTGGACGGGATCGCCAGCGTACACCTCACTACGGAAGACGTGGTCCGTCACCGATTGGTGAAAGAGATCATCAAAGCCTATGAGAAGGTGGATTCTGAAGAGCGCGCCAAAAGAGATCGCAGAAAAGCCGAACAAGAGTCTGAAAGAGACGGAAGCGGCCCTAAAAATTCAGATATTCCGGCTGCCACGGATCCACGGTAGACGGTGGACGGTACACGGTTTACGGTTCACGGTATGCGGCCCATGGGATCCGTGCACCGTGCACCGTAAACCGTCTACCGTCTCAGTCCAAGCCCGGAGCCATTATTCAGCAAGATCTTTCCATTTTCTAAAACCGGCAGCTCGAAAGGGTTGTTTCGGATCAGCCAGCAGCCATCAATATCTGCATAGTCGCAAAGCGGGGCCAGCAATGCTGCAGCTGAAATGCCGCAAGACGTTTCGGTCATACAACCGACCATCCGCTGTAAGCCTTTCTGCTGTGCCGCCCTGGCTGCCCGAAATCCTTCGGAAAGTCCCGTACATTTCATCAGTTTGATGTTCACCCCATGAAAGCTGTCTGCAACCCGATCCAGGTCTGCGAGCCTTTGGAAACTTTCGTCTGCAATAATGGGCAGGGGGGAACGCGCGCTTAACCACGCAGCCGACTCCAGATCATCCTTTGGGAAGGGCTGCTCGATCAGGCGTACCTCCTGTTCGGCGAGCCAGTGGACCAGTTCCAGGGCCGCTTCCCTGTTTTTCCAGCCTTGATTGGCGTCGGCAAAGATTGGTTTGTCTGAAATTTCCCGAATGGTGCGAATGATCTGGCGATCATCCTCGGAGCCCAATTTGATCTTGATAATTTTAAAATCAGTCGCTTCCGTCATTTTTTGGCGTAAAACAGCAGGATCATCGATGCCCAGGGTAAAGCTCGTGCAAGGCATGTGATGCGGATCAACCCCGAGTAATTGCCACAAGGGCTGGCCCTCCATTTTACCCCAAAGATCGTGAAGCGCAATATCCACAGAGGCTTTTGCCGCGTGGTTGCCGGGAGCAATTGCGTCTATCTCGATCATGATCCGATGGATATTGTCCCGGCTCAGGGTATGAGCTGGCAATACTGCTGCCGCTTTTTGTAAAAACGCCGCTGCCGTTTCATGGTTTTCGCCATAATAGGGTGGCATGGCAGCCTCTCCATAGCCAATCAGTCCTTCAAAATGAATCTCTGTCAACACCGCCTGGGTGTGGGTGCGGGACCCGGTTGCCAACCGAAAGGGATGGCGAAGCTCCAGTAATATTGGACTGTAACAGAGTTTCAAACTTATCCGCGTGAATAATTAGGTGACTCCCTGGTAATAATGATGTTGTGCGGATGGCTCTCCGTCATACCGGCATTCGTGATCTGCACAAATTGAGCATTTTCCTGCAATGCTTCCACGGTCTGCGCGCCGCAGTATCCCATACCCGCCCGAAGTCCTCCAATATACTGGGTCATGACTTCCTGTAAAGTGCCTTTATACGGCACCCGTCCTTCAATACCTTCCGGAACCAATTTTTTGATATCGTCTTCCACATCCTGGAAATAGCGGTCTTTAGAACCGAGTTGCATGGCACCCAGACTGCCCATACCGCGGTAACTTTTGAATTTTCGGCCATCAAAAATGATGGTTTCGCCGGGCGCTTCTTCTACTCCGGCAAACAGAGAACCCGCCATAATACTGCTTGCACCGGCGGCCAAAGCTTTTACGATGTCTCCCGTGTAGCGGATGCCACCATCTGCAACGATCGGGATACCCGAACCACGGAGGGCCTGGGCTGCATTGAAGACGGCGGTAAGTTGGGCGACGCCTACGCCTGCAACGATCCGGGTAGTACAGATACTGCCAGGACCTACCCCTACTTTTACACCATCTACGCCCACATCAGCGAGGGCTTTTGCACCTCCACCCGTGGCTACATTACCGCCGATGATCTGTAGGTTCGGGAATTTAAGCTTTAAACTGCGAATAGAATCCAGCACCCCGCGTGAATGGCCGTGTGCGGTATCCACACAGATCACATCTACTCCTACGGCCACCAGCGCTGAAACCCTTTCTTCTACGTCAGCCGTCACCCCAACGGCTGCACCTACCACCAGTCTGCCGAACGAATCTTTGCAGGCCTGTGGGAAGTTCACGCCCTTCATGATGTCTTTATAGGTAATGAGGCCCACCAGATGAAAATTGGCGTCCACTACAGGGAGTTTTTCGATCTTCTGACGGGATAAAATGTCACGCGCCTGATCTAGGGTGGTGCCCAGGGGGGCGGTCACGAGATTTTCCTTGGTCATCAGATCGCGGGCCAAACGGCTATGATCGGTTTCAAATCGAAGGTCGCGGTTGGTCAGAATACCGACCAGTTTACCGCTTTTATCAATCACGGGAATCCCCCCGATACTGTGCCGCCTCATCAGGCCCAACGCGTCAGCAACCGTTGCTTCAGGGTGAAGGGTGACTGGATCAATGATCATACCGGCTTCAGAGCGTTTTACAGCACGCACCTGATCGGCCTGATCGGCAATACTCATGTTCTTGTGGATCATGCCGATGCCCCCCTGGCGGGCAATAGCGATGGCCAGGTTTTTATCCGTCACCGTGTCCATGGCAGCAGAGACCACAGGGACGTTCAGACGGATGCCACGGGTAAGTTGGGCGGAAATATCTACCTCGCGTGGGAGGACTTCGCTGTAAGCAGGGACGAGCAGAACGTCGTCGTAAGTAAGCGATTGGCCAAGGAATTTGGCAGTAGCGGTGTTGGTCAACTTTGATTCCATGCGCAAAGGTCGGATGGAATATGGTAAAGTAGGAGCGGTGAAGGGAAAGTTTTTGTTATCATTTGAAGAAAAAATTGGGCTCGGGGCTAATTGGGGGTGACTTTTTGAGAAATTTGTGATTGTCACCTTCAAATTTTATTTAGTTGGGGCCTTTTATTCACCCGGAGAATAAAAGCCCCCAACCCAATAAAATTTGAACTCATTCGACCGGTCCCAAATTCAAGTAGCCTTATTGCTTCCACCCAATGCCCGTAAAGACGCCAATCCCACCATTTTGAAAAGAAAAAGCCCTCCAAGCCCCACCAAAAGGGCTGACCCAAATTTGATCTGCCAGGCGAGCTCGAATCTTTCAAATAACAACCAATCGGAGACCAGCACAAACCCGAAAAACCCAAAAGTCTGGATCAATCCCAGTCGGCTGGGTCGGAATTCAAACTCCCGGACACTCAACCAGATCATGGCTCCGGCAATAAAAACCTGGGTGGACAAAGCTGCAATGGCCGAGCCAATGGCCTGAAAATGGGGAATCAGTAATAAATTCAAGGCCAGATCCAGCGCTATACCGACCACAAAAAACCGGTTCATGCGCATCATCCGTTCGCGGGCGGTAAGCAGGGTGCTGAAGATATAGGTCACACTCACGGGCACAAAAGCCCAGATCAGCACGCCCAAAACCTCGAAACGGTATTCGTTGGCGCGGGTTGGCATCATCAGTCGGAGCAGATCTTCCCGGGCAAAAAAGATCGCGGCTGCCAGGGTTACACTGCCTGCCCAGATGAGCTTAAAACTCATGGAAGTGAGTGGCCGGATGGGTGCATTTTCTTTTAGCAAACGGGCAAACATGGGCAACAACAGCGAAGCAAAAAGATACCCAAACATATTGCAGGCCTCTAAAAGTCGGAAGGCACTGGCATAAACATCGGCATGAGCAGCTCCGGCCATACGCTCCAACAGCACCGCATCCAGGCGGGTGTATGCAAACATCAGCAGGACCACCAGTGCGTAGGGCAGGCTTTGCCGAAACATGGAAAATACGGCTGGTTTACCCGCCCGCCAATTGGAGGTCCAGCTTGGTTTTACCGGAAATACAGCCCTTTGCCGCAGCAAAATGAAGACCACAATGACCGTCACAAACAAGGCAATGGTCTGGGCCAGGGCAAAATTGAACAATGAAAACGGCAGCCAGTCCGTCCAGATCAAAACGCCACAGGTGACCACCATCAACAGCTTATCCAGAGAAGAAAGCAGGCTGTCCAAACGGTAAAACCCGAGGCCGGAAATATTGGAACGCAGGAAAAGAATGAGCTGCACCAGCACCTGGTTGATCAGCAAAATGAACAGCAAAGGCAAAACATCCGCCCCGTAGCCCAGGACAAATGCGGCCACCGCCATCGTAAGTGTGACATAAAGGGTGGCGAGCAGCCACTTGATGGCCAGTAAATTGGGGAAATACTTGGGCAGCAGCTGCGGGTGCTGACTGATGTGTCGGTTGTTGAAACTCTGGATCCCGAAATCATTCAGGATCTGAAAAAGATAGGCGAGGTTGAGCAGTGCGAAATAGGTTCCATAGTGTTCGCCGACCCGATTTTGAACCCCCAGATCGATCCCGAAGATGAAAATCGGCTTTATCAGGAGATTGATAAAGACGAGGAGGAGGATGTTTAGGAGGAATTCGCGCTTCAAATCAGGGGGTGTTAATGGGTAGCATGGCCTTCAGGCCGTCGGGAGTAGGGGCGTTTACGCCCCGTTTATAGTTTTATTTTAGGGATGCGTCGTAAACGACGCATTTCCCGACGGCCTAAAGGCCATGCTACCAATACTCAATTCCCCGCCGCCAACAAATACAACACCGCCATCCGTACTGCTACCCCATTTTCCACCTGTTGCAGAATAATATTGCTCGGGCCATCAGCAGCATCAGAAGAGATCTCTACCCCCCGGTTGATAGGGCCCGGGTGCATGACCACGATCTCACGGTCGAGCTCCTGCAGCATTTGCCGGGTGATGCCAAAATACTGGTGGTATTCGCGCAGGCTTGGAAAGAATTTGATGTCCTGCCGTTCGAGCTGGATCCGGAGTACGTTGGCGACATCGCACCAGCGCAGGGTGTCCCGCACATCATGACTGATCTCGACGCCCAGGTCGCGGTAGTGTTTGGGAATCAGGGTGGGTGGACCGCAGACCCGCACTTTGGCCCCCAGTTTTTGGAGACAAAAGACATTGCTGAGTGCTACACGGCTGTGCAGGATATCGCCGATGATGGCTATTTTTTTACCGGCTATATCGCCGAGTCGTTCCCGGATCGAAAAAGCATCGAGCAGGGCCTGGGTAGGGTGTTCGTGGGTGCCGTCGCCGGCATTGATGATGTTGGCCGGGATTCGGCTGGAAAGATAAACACAGGCGCCTGGAGCGGGGTGACGCATCACCACCATGTCTACTTTCATGGCCAGGATGTTGTTCACCGTATCGAGCAGGGTTTCTCCTTTGCTCACGCTGCTGCTGCTGGCTGCAAAATTTACAGTATCGGCACTCAGGCGACGTTCGGCCAGTTCAAAAGAAACCCGGGTACGCGTGCTGCTTTCAAAAAACAAGTTGGCCACCGTGATATCCCGCAGCGAAGGCACTTTTTTGATAGGCCGGTTGATCACTTCTTTGAAATTATCAGCCGTTTCGAAGATGAGCTGAATGTCGTCTTCGGTGATATTTTTAATGCCAATCAAATGGCGCGTAGAAAGTCTTTTCACGGTTTACGGTGCACGGTTTACGGTTTACGGTGCACGGTTTACGGTGCACGGGGTTGGTATTTTGGTTAGAAGGTTGTATTTTTATGTAAATTCACCTAAAACTTAATTTAGCCAAATAGGAAAATTCAAAGACTTGCGGGTATGGTCAGATGCTATGCTATTGGCAGAAAAGATCTACGCAGCAACAAAAAACCAACCGTTTTCACAAGATTTTGCACTTCGAAACCAAATCATACGTGCGGTAATCTCAATTTCTTCCAACATCGCAGAAGGAGATGAACGAGGGACCAACCGCGAAGCCGTTTATTTCTTTAATGTCTCAAAGGGTTCTACCGCAGAAGTTATTTCACAACTCAACCTCGCCTATCGTTTAGGTTATTTCAATCTCGAAACCATGAACGACCTGGAAAACCAGGCCGAAAAAATCAGTGCATCTCTAAAAAATCTGATCCGAGCCCGAGGCGGCAACACCCCCCTTAAAGTCCTCCTCTGGCTACTATTCTCACTCCTAAAACCCATCTAATCATCCCCCGTCCCCCGTGTACCGTTCACCGTATACCGTGCACCGTTTAAGGCTTTTTATCAAACAGTAAGATCTCGTCTCCTCCGTGTATTTCATCCCAGCGGACCTTCACATAAGCTTCATCCAGTGCATCTACGGTGATGCCGACATAATCTGCCTGAACTGGAAGGTGCCGGTTGAAGCGGCGATCCACCAATACCATCAATTCTACGGCACTGGGTCGACCATAGTCATTCAAAGCTGCTAATGCCGCCGAAATGGTGCGCCCGGTGTACAACACATCATCGATCAGCAGCACTTTTTTATCCGTAACAATGAAGTCGATCTCATTGGGATGCGGCGCGAGTGGACCATCGGGCATTCGAAAGTCATCGCGGTGGAACGTGATATCGAGTTTTCCGTATTCGATGGTTTTGCCGAGCAATTGTTCGAGCCGGGCATGAATTCGATTAGAAAACAAGGTGCCGCGCGGCTGAATGCCTATGATACAGGCATCGGAGAAGTCGCCCCAGTCTTCCAGTAACTGGTGGCAAAGCCGCTCAATGGTGAGGGCGAAGCGCGGGCGATCTAGGAGGGTTTTTCCTGGTTGCATAAGTTGGGTGCGAAGGTAAGAATCTACGCTTGACGATTATCCAATACTGCGACAATTTCAATTACATCACCCTTGACCCTATAAATCAAGGATGTCTGTGGCGTTACGACACACTTTCGGCAGTCAGGAAATTTTTGAGAAAGATTCCACGTTCCCCGCTTCCAGATCAGAAAGTCCTTCGGCGATATCGGCCTGTTCTTTTTCCGTCAAAGCGTCCGCCCAATCCCCTTGCTGTGACTCTGCCAACAAAGATTCGATGAGTGCCAAAAGATTTTCGTCTTCTAATTGAGCTAAAAGCTCAATAGTGTGCACTTTGCGTTCAGAAATGGTGGCTCCCATACTTTTCTATATAAAATGTTCGTGCAAAAATAACCTTTTTCAGCATGTCATCCAACGTCCTGCCGCAAAACAATCCACTCACTTTCGTTCAATTTCCCCGATCAAACCCTCCAACCCACGTTTGAAATGTTCATCCGTAGTTGTTTTATACACCTTTTTTAGCGCAGCCAGCGGCGAAACGCCGTCCGTATCCTTCCAGGGAAAATCCGGATGAAACATCGCCGCTCTAATGAAGTAGAGCACGCCGTATTGGGTCTCCTGGACTTCCAGCAAGGGCAGAACCAATTGCATGGCGCGATACCGTTCCGCTTCTGTAGCGAGCGATAAGAGGTTTTCATTCCAACTCCAAATCGCTTCGCTAAGCAGTTGAATTGCAATGGCAGGTTTTATGTCCTTGGAGATCTGCTCCATCAAAAAAGTGCGGCCTTCGGTGCAAGCGAAAGCAATGGGTGTATTTTCTGGCTGCGATAGGATCGTTCCGTATGCATACCTGCTGAGCAACCCGGAAAGCTGTATGCTTTTCCAGGCATCCTGCCAGATTCCGTTGCCATTGATCCATTCAAATACTTCATACTCGTATTGTCCCCAATCGCATTCATTGAATGGGCGGTAGTCGATCACCGTATCCCTTTTCCAGCAGGAATGATGCTGATCGATCCACTCAAAAAGTGCTTTGTTTTGAGCTTCGAGGGGTTCAATTCGCCGCAAGGCCAGCAAAGCGTCAAAGCGATTCATGGTTTTTCGGGTCTGAAATACCCACTCGGACAAAGTCTGATCCGGAGCTGCATGGAAATTGTATCCACCAGGGTTTTCGTGCTGATAGGGCACGTACGCGGTGTTGCCGCGAAAAGGCCGTATGCCGGAAGGTACGGGATAAAACACCCTCGGATGATGCGGATAAATGGGCGGATAGTACTGGCCGTAGAAAATGTACTCCGGAAATTCAGTGCCGGCAAATTCGTAACTACTTACCTCGATAGCGATCGTATCGGGTAGTGCAGTGGTGTCTTGTTTGATCACGTTTTGGATAACAAAACGACGGAGTTCATAGCCGCCTTCCCGGGTGTTTATGACGTATTTTGCTTCTGCCAGCGGCTTCGCGGTGAATATACAGGTGCTGTAATAGACCAGGTCACCCAATCCAAAACTGGGCAGTTCTTCAGCCTGCAAGGAAGCGGAAAGGAATAGGAAAATGAACCATTTGGGCATGGCGTTATGGCTTGTAGGCAAGTAAATTAGACGATCCAATCAGTAGCTTTCCATTGCCGCTGGCGCCTATGATCCCGCCAGAAGAACCCATCGGATCCACCAGATGGACCCGCTTACAACCATCATTGATATCAATGCCTAGGATGTCCGGATCCCAGGGGTTGGTGGAATAGTATAAAATATCGCCGATCAAAACCTGGTCGGTAGCGCCTGCATCATCCGGTTCATTCTGCCAGAGTATCTGGCCAGTGTTCGGATCGAGCGACATCAGGATGCCCGAGTTGCTGTGGAAAATGAGCCGGTCGTTCCAAAATCGCAGGGTGCAGACCTTTATTTTTTCGCCTTCCTGAAGTTCCCAGAGCTTTGCACCGGTACCGGCATCGAAACAAAATACCCGAAAACGCAGGGCTACAAATACCCGTCCGTTCCGGATGTGAATGTTTCGCAGGCCGGGATAATACAGGTCATCATCGGGCAATGGGATCTGCAAGGTGTCCTTTTGGCTGAGGTTGAAGATCATCAGCGCTTTTTTGGTCGTTTCCACAAAGGTGATAATGGTATCTCCTGAGCTGGTTCTTCCTATGGCAGGATCTCCAAGGTTGGTGACCACCTGAGGGTCATTTACCTGATAACGAAACAGTTCCTGCTGAGTGGCCATATCATACAGACCAATGGCATAATCCCGGTCTGTCATGCTGCCTTCGTGAAAATAGCCTGCTACCAGGCCTTCAAAAGGCCTGATATGGCCCTCATTATAGCCATCTGTAAATTCATAACCGATGGCGCCGATCTTTTCATTGGATAGTTGCGCCAGATTTCTTCGCCAGATATCATTGCGGTAATTCCAGTAGAGGTAGTCCCCGTCCACATAAAAGTTGTCGATCCGATCGAGACCTTCCCAGGCCGGACTGAATTGGCTGCTTCCATCGAGGGTGTTCACCGTGACCAATTGTGGATTGTTGAGCCCAATGCCATAATAGAGTTCATTCCCGTGAATGAAGAAATTGGTCAGTCGTTCATCCGGTGACTCAACAGGGGCATTCCATTGAAATGCAGGAGCTGGCTCATTGAGCTGGCAGGTTGGGCTTTTTTTGCAGCCAAGGAGAATTGAGGCGCCTAAAAGAAGCGCAAAAAGGATTTTGAGTAAATGCAATATCACCCCAGCAGAGATTTTTGAGTAAGAAAGGAAGGGCTGTTTTAGCGAACTAAATATTTAGCGTCGCTAGCGCAAATATGACAAAAATTACCTAATTTGCATCATGGTTGAAAATGCCTACCCTTATCTAGCCTCAGGAAAACTAACCCAAGCAACTTTTCAAAGTCTTGGGCCAAAGGGTATTGTCATAAAGGTTATTCGCTTTGAATATGTTAAAAAAAATCGCTGGAATTTAGGCTTTGGCGACTTCAAACGCGGAAAAATTGAGACAAATAAGATGACAAACAATGGTGATATGGTGAAGGTTTTGGCTACAGTTGCTGCTGCTACATCAGCGTTTTTGGAAGAGTATCCCGATCGTATTGTAGAGATAAAGCCTGTAGATGAAAAACGGAGAATGCTTTTTAATCTCGTTTTCAGTCGCCGATGGGAACAAATTAAAGAAAAGGCGTTTGTTTTTGGACTTAAAGGAAATGAGCGAGAAATTTATTCTCCCCACCAATTCTACGATAGTTTTGAAATAGCCACTACTTTTGATTTATGAGCAAGGTAACCACCTTTGAAGAAGCCCTCCAAAATCCTGCACATCAAGACATGTGGGAAGTAATTCGGTTTTTGGAAAAACACGAAGACGATATTCTTTTCCCTGAGAAGTTTTTGGCTTCTCACAAAGATGCTATACTTCAAAAAATCCAGCACTTGCAAAATCAAGCCACTGCTTCTTCGCTAAAAGATGCCCTGCTCGAAATCCTGAATGACATTCCAAGCCATGTGCCTGCCGAAATGCTCATTGAACTGACTCGTTTTGCCATCGAACAATGGGAGGCTCGTCCATCTACTATAGTGATAGAAAAGATTTAGTGCGACTCAAAGTCGCAGCTCCAATACCATTCCTTGTTAGACATTCCCTACACCTCTTGCCGCAACACCTCCAAGGGCGGCTTATTCACCACTTCCCGGCTATTCAGCAAACCAATAATCACCGTCAAGGAAGTAATGGCCAAAAACGTTGCTCCCAGCGGCCACCACTCGATCTGAAAGGGGATTTTAAACGCAAAGACTGCCAATGCCCAGGCACCGCCCACCGAAAGTCCCACGCCTGCCAGACAAGACAAGGTGCCCAGCAGAAAATACTCCAAAGCATTGATGCTCAGGATCTGACGCCTGCTGGCCCCGAGCGTGCGCAGGAGTACGCTTTCGCGAACCCGGGCAAATTTGCTCTGATAGATCGAGCTGAACAACACCAGCAAACCCGTCAGAATGCTGAACAGGGCCATGAACTGGATCACAAACGAAACCTTGCGCAGCACCTCGTCCACCGAACGCAGGATCTGCGTGAGATCAATGGCCGAAACACTGGGGTAACGTTTCACCAATTCACTCTGAAACTTAGCCGATTGCTCGGCATCTTTCACCTTCGAAACGATGACGTGAAACTGTGGCGCGCGCTCCAGCACGCCTTTGGGGAACACCACCAGGAAGTTCGTCTGTACCCGGTTGAAATCTACTTTCCGGATACTGGCCACCTCGCAATCGATGCGGGCGCCCTGTACGTTGAAAGCGATCCGGGTGCCTATTTTGGCCATCATCGATTTTTGCAGGCCGTCTGAAATAGACACTTTTACCGGCTGTCCGGGCGTATGCACACCCACCCATTCCCCTTCCACGATCTTTTCTGATTCGATCAGGGTATCCCGGAAAGTAACGCGGTACTCCCGGTCCCAGACCCAGCGCGAGATCCGGTCCGTTTCCGGGCGTGGGATTCCGCCCCGGCGCCCTTCCTCGTCCTTTGGAAGTGAATCCGGATCCGGGTGCTCCAGCTCGTATTGTTGTTTACTTTGTCCGTCAATGGTTTCTATCCGGGTGGTTACCACGCCGACTTGTTGCAGCAGTGGCATTCCATGGGTACGCACCAGTTGCGCTACACTGTCCTGGTCATTGGCCTGTATGTCAAAGAGAATCATGTTCGGCTGACTGCCACTGCCTGAAAACTCCACCTGTTTCAACAACAAGGATTGGATCAGGAACAGGGTTGAAAGCAGCATCGTGCCCAGTCCGATCGTGACTACCAGCAGCACGGTTTGATTCTCTGGCCGGAACAAATTGGCCACGCCCTGCCGTACCACGTAGCTCAGTTTTTTAGGGAAGAATCTGCGCAACAAAAAGGTCAACAAGCGGGCCACCAACCAAAGCACCACAAAAGCAGCTGATATGCCACCCATAAATGCCAGGGTCTCTTGCCATTC
>JBILHS010000044.1:0-40838 GCA_044350425.1 Saprospiraceae bacterium
TCTTAGGATGCACCTTGACAATAAAAAACTTCAGGGCACCCATACCTACCCGACGAAGGTTCTCCTGTTTTTCTGCTGCGGTCAGGGTCTCTGCTTCTCCGCGATCTTTGGATTGCTCTGTTGCGATGCGGATCACCTCTTCAATCAGATCATCGGCATCTACCACGGTACCTTCCCTGGTTTTCATTCGCCCGCTTGGCAATTCAACCAAGCCATAAGAAAGGTGATGCAGTCCGGCTGCATAGGGCTCTTCTAATCGTTTTAAGGTCTCAAAAAGCACCTGGAAGTGATAGTTTTGTTCGTCGGCCACCACATAGACATAACGTTCACAGCCAAGTTCTGAATGCCGCATTCTTGCTGTGCCGAGGTCTTGCGTAATGTAAACAGAGGTACCGTCCGCCCGAAGCACCACTTTCTGATCATGGCCAGCATCGGTCAGATCTACCCAAACGGAGCCGTCTTCTTTTTTGAAAAATACACCTTTTGCCAGTCCATCTTCAACGATGTCCTTACCCAGCAGGTAGGTATCACTTTCGTAGTATAATTTATCAAATGAAACACCCAGATCGCCATAGGTTTTGCCAAAACCTGCATATACCCAGCCGTTCATTTTCTTCCAGAGTGCCAGGGTTTCTGGATCATGTGCTTCCCATTGGAGTAGCATATCCCGAACTTCCGCGCCTAGTATGGAGTATTCATTGAAATATTTGTTCTTGTAATCTTTGAAAAAGTCCTTCTCGTCCTGGGCTGGTTTCCGTTTGGATTCGAACAATTCCTTCCCTTCTGCACTTTGTTGCCAGGCTTCGTACTCTACCCGGAGTTTTTGTTCGAACAGGACATACCAGTCACCCACAAAATGATCCGATTTGATCCCGGTAGATTCAGGGGTTTTACCCTCGCCAAAATTCAGCCAGGACACCATGCTTTTACAAATCGCCACCCCGCGATCATTGATGATCTGGGTTTTGACCACCTCATAACCAACGGACTCCAGAATATTTGAGCAAGACCATCCGAGCAAAATATTGCGAATATGGCCCAGGTGCAAGGGTTTATTGGTGTTGGGGGAGGAGAATTCCACCATCACTTTTTTACCGTTTTTGGGTTGACTACCATAGTCTGGAGCTGCATCCAGCGATTGCAAAAAACCTTTCCAGTAAAGATCACTGATTTCCAGGTTCAAAAAGCCCTTAACGACATTAAAACCTTGAACCTCAGAGACGGTTTGAGCTACAAATGCACCAATCTCTGCGGCTGCAACATCGGGCGATTTTTTAGCGATTTTTACGAATGGAAAAATTACTACAGAGTAATCGCCCGTAAAATCGGGTGGGGTAGGGTTGACTAAAACCTTGCCTGGCTCGGTGGTTTCGCCGTAAAGATGCGCTACAGCCTGAGCTACAGCATTTTGAAGGGTAGTAACGATGTTCATAGTTGGAAAAAGAGGTGCAAAAGTAGGGTTTTGGGCAGATACTCTTTGCTTAAAAGGCAATTGAATAAGCGTTTTTGAGATAAAAGGGTTCCAATAACTTTTGTGATATTTGAGCTGGATTTTATTTGCCTTTAAATTTTAATCTTATGAAACACAAAATACTTTTTTCATTTTACCTACTGTTCCCTTTCTTAGGGTCTGCCCAATGGGTTCCTTTGAATGGTCCTGCTACCACCTACAATGTTTTCTTGGTAGATGTCGGGCGATATGTAATTGCCGGAACCCCCGATGGGGCGTTTCGATCTGAAGACCAAGGCGTACATTGGGAAATTGTTCCAGATCTTCCAAGACACTATAACTATCACTTCATTGCGAAGAATCAAGACAAGAGTCAATTGGTAGCTGCGATGCGTGACGATGCCTGTAAATGCTATTATTACTACACGAGTAACGATCAGGGGGAGCACTGGAAAAAAATTCCAACCCCTGGGTTTGCGGAATATGGGAATGCTGTTTTTTCTGGCGATGATGGTTATATTCTAGCCTCTACGAGTCGCCTTCAAGACAATCAAGCCATCAACACCAATTGGGAATCATTTGATGGCGGCAGTAGCTGGCGCCGAAATTATATGGACACGCTCTCTGCTTCCCCCATTCTATCCTTGAGCCTTTACGGGACGAGCCTGTGGGGGTATTCTGAAAATAAACTGTTCAGAGGAGATGTAACTGGCAATAACTGGGACTTCGTGACTATAAGCCCTGACTCCCTAACAATTGGCGGATACCATTTTAAACAAGACACGATTCTTCTAAAAACCTTCGGTAATGGGTACGCTCGACTTTGGAGATCAATGGACGATGGCTTATCTTGGGAAGAATTGCTCTTTCAAAACTCAATTGTCAATTTTCAACAATCAGGAAATAACCTGCTGGCCTTAAATGCCTTTGACTACCTGATTTCCTCTCAAGATAATGGGATTAATTGGACATTTCAATCACTAGATTCCATCAGGTTAGGTTCTTTTTTGATAAAAGACGCTAATGTTATCGCCTATGAGTATGGTAGTGGCGTGGTGTATTCCCAAGACCTGGGCAAACACTTTACGAGGACGCATGAACGGCTGGGTTATGCCACTGTCATAGACCAACTGACAATTCTTGATAATCAGTTGTTTGCGACCAATCCATTTCCAGAAACCGCCAAAGAGATACTTCCTTTTTATGACATCGATCATGGGTTATGGGGTTTAGCTAAACCTCCTTCTGATAAATATGAATTTGGCATTGCCAGCAGTGATATTCAAGCTTTCGATGGAAGGTTATTTGCCTGTCTGGACGGATATTTTACCTATCGTTCGGACGATAAAGGACTTTCGTGGAAGGCATGCACAGACTTGAGCTTGTGGCCAGAGGTCCCAACCGGTACGAAATTGCTTCCAATGGGTCAGAGCCTTTTTCTTTACAGCCAATTTGGAAATGCTTACTATTTCATGAGCAGAACAGATGATTACGGCCAAACCTGGATCAATTTAGAATACCCCAATACGGTCTGTGAAGCAAGTAATTCAGCCGGCCTCTGCTTTGGGAAAAGCAAGGGTTCCTTATTTGCTGCAGGCCGATGCCTCAATAAATCCGATGACCTGGGAGATTCATGGGAGGGGATTTCACTCCCTGAAGTACCGACTGAGACAGATTCCGCTTTAATATTTATTACTTGTATGGCTACTTCTGACAAAATGATCCTTTTAACTATGGGACGAATTGAAAGAAACCAAAGAGAGTACTTTAATTTTATCTCTGTTGATTTGGGCACTACCTGGGCTGAATCAGATGCCCCGATTGGATATCGAGAGACAAATGCTTCCATCTTGCCCAAAATCATTGAATATCAAGATCTCAGCCTCTTGGCTACCTATGGCCACGGTGTTTATATGTCTCAGGATAGTGGAAAGCACTGGTTACCATTTAACCAAGGGATACCAAGTATTGCTATTCAAGATATTGAAAAAGACTCCAATAACCTGTATGTCTCCACCTGGGGGCATGGGGTCTGGAAACGCCCACTTACTGACTTGGATGCTTATGATCCATCAAAAGAAGATTCGGAACTCAACATTTCAATCGGTCCTAATCCCTCAACTGGTTTGTTGCGAATTGTATCTCTTGACCCCATACAATCTGCTCATTTACAATGGTTTGATACAAGCGGACGCTTATGTTTGGAGCAGGATGTGGCGTTTACATGCGATCAAAGTGTAGTTGAGCTACCTTTTCAAAACGGAGTATATATTTACAGATTAACCGATGGAGAAGGTGGACGAGCGTCCGGGAAAGTAATTTTGGTGCGATGAGCTTTAGAACACTTTTTTAAAGGTTGACAATAGTGTTGGATTGATAAACGCCCCGTCAGAGTTATCTGACGGGGCGTTTATTTTCGTGCCAGTTGACAAAAACCTATTAATTATCACAAAGCCACTGGTATTGCGCCTGGTCAAGTTTCAAAGTACCTGCGATCTTCTTCATGGAATTGATCTGCGCATTACCTCCTACACGGCTTACTGAGATACCTACGTTGATCGCTGGACGTACACCGATACCGCGAGCAGGGAGTTTTTGTATCAACAGAGAGAACCGTTTTGTTCCTATCAAAAGTTCATTGAACCACCCATTTTGCTGTGCCCAACCACTTTCCATTTTGATTAAATTCAATCCAATAGATGCCGGAACTCAGGTTTGTGTGTTTAATATTCAAATGACCATCCTGTAATAGTCCTGATTCTACGATTTTCCCCAAAGGTGATATCAACCTCCATTGAGCGTCGGCGGGCAATTCTTTGTTCAGGTAAAGCGCTGTTGGTGCTTGAGCAGGGTTTGGGAATACCGTTATATTACTTTGCTGTAAAATCAACGCTTCATTTACCGCCGAAGCATGCTGCACAAAACCAAGCTGGTGTTGGGTTGTATTGGTAATGACTGGCGGGTTGAAATCGAAAAATATTGCAGCCGAATTTTGGATTTCGGTATCCCACGCAAGATCGGGCTTTTGGTTTAACCCAAACCTTACAAAGCCATGGGAGGCTGCCTCATTGGTAAAACTATCCACCAGTTTAAGGTTCTTAAATCTAAAAATAAGCACATTGCCATCGGCTATCTCAAACTCATAGGCGGCACTAGCCACCCCAGGACGGATACTTTCTACATCGAAAAACTGGGAAAGTGTATCACGCACCACCACATTAAATGCGGTGTCGGTCCCTGTGTTTTGGAATCGAATGAGGTATTCCAGGGGAGTATTGGGCAAAATCAGGTGTTGTTCTGTGACCCCAATTGGAAAACCTTGCTTGTCATTGGGATCCCAGGAACCAATGATTTCCTGGCATTCGTTGTCAACAGCTTCACTTGGATCAATTACAGGAAGTTGAAGGGCAAATCCAATATCAAAGTCTTCATTTTCACCACATCCTTCCAGGGTTGCAGCAGGATTTTCTGGTACAGGGTGCTGTAAAACTTGGGTGGCCTCTACACGCCAGGTGGCTCCATCCGCTTTTAAGCTCCATGTAAAAACAAACTCCCTGTCAGCACAAAGCCAACAGGGAGTTAGATATTTAATCACGAAAACTCAAGAGAACTCAATTCTCCAAAGCAGCAGCTCCACTCACAATCTCGCCAAGCTCGGTTGTAATGGCTTCCTGACGCTTCTTGTTGTAGAAGATCTTGAGTGACTTGAGTAGTTCTTCCGCATTTTCAGTCGCCTTGTCCATGGCCGTCATACGAGAGCCGTGTTCAGAAGCCTGTGTATCCAGTACACATTTGTGGAATGCCAATTGAAGGATACTTGGAACCAATGTTTCCAGCAATTCCTGTTCAGTGGGTTCGAAGATATAGTCAGACTTCTTGGCTTTGGTACCTGCCGGAACTTCCATTTTAGGTACCGGAAGCCACTGTTCTGCAGTAGGGAAAACGGTCGCTGCATTTTTAAAGCGGCTGTAAACGATCTCCACTGCATCGTATTTACCTGCCGTGAATTCAGCCATACGCTCCCGTGCTACCGCACTCACATTTTCATAAGCCACATTTTCGTACACGGGAATGAAATCTGTAATGAAAGTGACATCCTGAAAACGACGACGGAAATAATCGTATCCTTTTTTGCCGATAAACAGCATGGATACATTTCGGGTGCTACGTTGCTTACCGTATTTTTCTGTGATGAGCGCCGTTGCTTCCTTGCAAATATTCGTATTGAATGCTCCACAAAGGCCCCGGTTAGAGGTTACTACTACGATCAACACATTCTTCACCTCACGGGCTTTGCCGAAGCTGGTGTCGCCACCGCCATCCAGGTTGGAAAGAATGTTTGAAAGCATCCGGTTTAAACGATTGGCGTAAGGGCGCACCTGCACAATGGCATTCTGAGCCTTCCGCAACTTAGCTGCCGAAACCATTTTCATGGCCTTCGTGATCTGCTGCGTATTGTTAACCGACTTGATCCGTTCGCGTACTTCTTTTAAACCGCCAGCCATATATTTAATGTGGTCAATTTGATGAATGTGGTCAATGGGGTCAATATTTCGATGCGATAAATGTGCTCACATTGATCACATTGTCCACATTTAAATATTGACCACATTTTTATTTATATCCGCCAGCCAGGTCTGCTGCTAAAGCCTTCATTTTAGTAAGGCTGGCCTCTTCGAGTTTGCCTTTGCGGAATTCTTCCAGTACATCCGGAAGTTTGCTTTCCATGCGCTCGAGGAACAGGTGTTCAAATTCCTGAACTTTTTCGAGTGGCACATCTTTTAGCAGGTTATTGGTACCCAGATAAATGATTGCAACTTGCTTCTCCACTGATACCGGGCTGTACTGAGGCTGCTTCAGGATTTCCACGTTACGGGCACCCTTTGCCAAAACAGCCTGGGTGGTCACGTCAAGATCAGAACCGAACTTAGAGAACGCTTCCAGCTCGCGGTATTGCGCCTGGTCCAATTTCAAAGTACCCGCGATCTTCTTCATGGATTTGATCTGCGCATTACCACCTACACGGCTTACCGAGATACCTACGTTGATCGCCGGACGTACACCTGCGTTGAACAGGTTGGATTCCAGGAAGATCTGTCCGTCGGTGATCGAAATCACGTTGGTAGGAATGTAAGCAGATACGTCACCCGCCTGTGTCTCAATGATCGGCAATGCAGTCAATGAACCACCACCTTTCACTAAACCAGCTTTTACAAGGCTTGGAGGCAGGTCGTTCATGTCCTTTACAACATCAGCGCTGGCAATTACTTTAGCTGCACGCTCGAGCAAGCGGCTGTGCAGATAGAATACGTCACCAGGATAAGCCTCACGGCCTGGTGGGCGACGAAGCAACAGCGACACCTCACGGTAAGCTACAGCCTGTTTGGAAAGATCATCATAAATGATCAGTGCCGGGCGGCCTGTATCACGGAAGAACTCACCAATGCAAGCGCCTGCAAACGGAGCATAGAACTGCAATGGAGCAGGATCAGATGCGGATGAACACACGATACAAGTGTATGCCATCGCGCCATATTCTTCGAGGGTGTGTGCTACAGTAGCAACCGTCGAAGCTTTTTGTCCACAGGCAACGTAGATGCAAAACACCGGTTCGCCGCGGTCATAAAATTCTTTCTGATTGATGATGGTGTCGATCGCAATAGCGGTTTTACCCGTCTGACGGTCACCAATGATCAATTCGCGCTGACCACGACCAATCGGGATCATTGCGTCAATGGCTTTTACACCTGTCTGAAGTGGCTCATTTACTGGCTGACGATAGATTACACCCGGCGCTTTGCGCTCCAAGGGCATATCATATTTCGCGCCAGTGATGGGACCTTTACCATCGATGGGCTGACCCAGTGGGTTAACGACACGGCCCAGGAAACCCTCACCCACTTCGATGGATGCGATCTGACCAGTGCGTTTCACTTTAGAGCCTTCGCGGATACCCTCAGGAGATCCCATGAGTACGACACCTACGTTGTCTTCTTCGAGGTTCAAAACGATGGCACGGGTGCCATTATCGAATTCCACCAATTCGCCGGACTGAGCGCGGTTCAGTCCGTATACGCGAGCGATACCATCGCCCACCTGCAGCACTGAGCCTACTTCTTCGAGATTTGTTTCGGCCCCGAAGCCCGACAGTTGCTGTTTCAATATCGCGGAGATTTCTTCCGGTCTAACGTCTGCCATTGTATTGAATGTTGTATTTGACTAAATATGGAACTGAGTAGTAGCTTTTTCGTTTTTTCAAATCCAAGGATTAAAATCACCTGACGAACCAACGAATGACCAACCACCCAATCAGAATTCTTTGATGTACAGGTTTTTAGTGAACTCAGACTTCAGCTCAGCCAGTTTGTTGGCCACAGAAGCATCGTACCTTTTGCTGTCAAATTCCAGCACAAAACCACCGATAAGTTTAGGATCGATGCCGGTTTCGATTTCCAGATTGGGATGTGTGATTCCGCTGGAAAGCAAGTGTTTTTTTAGATCTTCCACGACTGAGTCGCTCAACGGCGCTGCGGAGATCACTTTAACTGAAGTGATCTTTTGCATGGTCTTGTACTGTGTTACAAACTCAGAGGCGATTTCAGACAGATATACCTCGCGACCTTTGTTGACCAAAAGCGTGAGGTAACTCATGGTGAGACTGTCCATACTGCTGCCAAAAAGTGCATTCAGCGCAGCATTCTTTTTGTCCGCGCTGATAATAGGACTTTTCAGCATGAGATGCAGATCGCGATTCTTAGCAGCAGCAGCCAACGAATGTATGTCGGTGCTCACCTGCGTCAGTTTGCCTTGCTCAACGGCGAGGTCAATCAGCGACTTGGCGTAACGGGTTGCGATGCGAGTAACGGACATTGCTTATTTATGAAGGTTTATGAAGATTGCCCGGAGTTGACTCCGGATGCTTCATGAACTTAATTCAGGTTAATTTTCTCGGCCAATGATTTGGCATATGCTTCCTGCTCTGGCTTGTTACCAAGCTCGCGGCTGAGCAGCTTTTCTGCAATTTCAACGGCCATTTGGCCAGCCTGATTTTTCAGGGATACCAAAGCCGCTTGCTTTTGGTTTTCAATGTCCTGAATGGCGCTTTCTACTTTACGACGGTATTCAGCACCGGCACGCTCCTTGGCTTCTGTAATGATCTCTTCTTTGGCCTCTTTGGCCTCTTTCAAAATGGCAGAGCGCTCTTCGCGAGCCTGAGCCAAGAGGATCTCATTTTGAGCCTGAAGCTGAGACATCTCTTCCCGGGCCTTTTTAGCTTCATCCAGTGCGCTTTGAATGTCCAACTCGCGTTGCTTAAGTGCATTGCCGATCGGCTTAAACGCGAACTTGCTCATCAAAAACCAAAAGATGAGGAAAATGACGGAGGTCCAGAAAAGAAGCCCTGGTTCGGGTTTGAGTACGTTGAAATCTGCGAGAAACAACATCTTAGTGATGAGTTATAAGTTTAAAGTTAAAAGTGCATTGGCACCTTAATATCTTTGAAGTGTGCTTGTATGGACGCTGAATAACACACTTGAAATGTCAAAAAATCCAGGCCTTTGAGTCGCCAACCGCTTCGCGCCGGCCCGGATGAAAATTACTTCGGAGCGGCAACGAAGAACGACAATACCATACAAACAAGTGCTGCGCCCTCTACGAGTGCTGCAGTCAGGATCATGTTTGCGCGAATATCGCCAGATGCTTCTGGTTGACGGGCGATGCCCTCAACTGCTTTGCCACCGATTTGTCCGATTCCGAGACCTGCGCCGATTACTGCGAGGCCTGCTCCAATTGCTGCGTACATAATTGAAAATTATGAGTGATGAGTGTTGAATGTTATTTTTTGAGTTTCACTTGGTTTGAATAACTGATCAATGGTGGTGCGGTTCTTCAATGGCAGTACCAATGTACGTTGCACTCAACATGGTGAAAATGAATGCCTGCAAAAATGCAACCAGCAGTTCCAGTGTCATCATGAAAAGGGTCAAAGGAATGGATGCTGCTGCACCTGCCACGGATCCGCCTATGCTTGTACCTGCTTTACCAAGAATGAAGATCAGACTTACAAAGCTGATGATCACAATATGGCCTGCGGTGATATTGGCAAAAAGTCGAAGCAACAGGGTGAATGGCTTCAAAAACACGCCCAGGATCTCAATCGGTGTTAGAATGAATATCTTAAGTACCGCAGGAACGCCTGGCATCCACAAGGTATGCTCCCAGAAATGCCTGTTGGCGCTGAAGGTCGAAATGATAAAGGTCAAAAGGGCCAAAACGATCGTGATCGAAATATTACCCGTCACATTGGCGCCACCTGGAAAAAATGGAATCTGACCGATCAGGTTCAGACCCAGAATGAAGAAGAATGCCGATAACAGATAAGGCATGTACTTCTCATATTTAGGCCCGATGTTGGGTTTGGCCACTTCATCTCTAATGAAAGTATAAAATGGCTCAATAAAGTTTTGCAGGCCTTTCGGTGCATGTCCTGCTGTACGGGTTGCAGCATTGGCTACCCGACGGAAAACGAAAAGCAGGATCAGCATCGTCAACAACATCGTGAAGACGTTCTTGGTGATACTGAAATCAGAGAAACTGGTTACACCGCCACCCAGAATGCCACCGTCGTAGGTTGTTTTGGATTCAAGCCGTTGACATTGACCATCGATCATGGCGTTGTAAACCGTTTTAGCTTTACCGGGCTCTTCGACGTCCTGGTGGGTATAATCTTCAACTTTAAACTCGCCCTGGTGAAACTTTGGATCCAGGATGCGCATGATGGCTCCGTGTACCAAAACATAACCGTCCTGTGCAAGTTCCCCATTGCCATGATGATGTGCATGAAAAATGGAGGTTGTTCCAAATTTCCAGCCTTCAGCAGATTTTAAAATGATGGGAAGGTTGATGTAGATGTCACCCGTTACATGGATCACATTTGCATCAGAAATGTGATGCACCGCATTGTCGCCGGCGTTAAATTCCGGTTCAATACTCAAAGAGTGCCCACAGGGTCCTGCCTCATGGTCACCGTGCGCATCCGCAGTAGCCTCTGCAGGGTGCTGTTCGGCTTCCTGTGTCTGCTCCGTGCCGGGACCGGCAGGAGTGGTAGGAGGATGGTCGTGGCCTTCATGCCCGGTCTGGGCAAAAGCTACGGCACACAAACCAGTGAAAACCAGCGCTAAACTATATTTTATGACAAAGTTCATACCCACTTCGGAAAAATCATGATTCAAATCGGCGGCAAAAGTACAATGCCCTTTTCTGATAAAAAAACCTACCCACAGTATTTTTCCAAAAATAATAGGGTGGGCGGGGGTATTGGGGTAGGGGTTTCGGAATATAATTTGGGAGCCATAGTCTATAGCCCAAGTCAAAGCCTCGTTTTTTGGCCCTTAAAGGACACTGCAATGCAACTTTAGGTAGAAATAAGGGGCCGATCAGAAAATTTTATATTGGAGTCCTGTGCTAAAATAGGCCAGCAATAAAAACTTAGCGTTTGGAGAAATTCGAAAAATCTCCCAGGTCCAGCGCATATTTGGATCCTTCATATCGACTGGAGTTGCCAATCAAGGAACAATCAAGCACAGCATTTTTAATATGTGCATGATTTTGCACGATACTGTTACTTATCACGGTGCCCTCCACAGTCGAATGGTGCCCCACACTGACATGAGGCCCGATCACACTATTCCGAATCACAGCATGTTCTCCAATATAGCATGGATGGACAATGACACTGTTCTCCACCATGGCCGTTTCTGCCAGTAATTGTTCTGAACGATGAAACTCCAGCATCCTGCCGTTGGAATGAAGGATGTTTTCTTTGTTGCCGCAATCCAGCCACTCTTCAATTTCGGCGGTGCGAAACCTTGTTCCCTGGTTTTTGAGTAATTCCAACGCCGTGGTAAGTTGGTACTCGTTTTTTTCCCGAAGGTCGTTGGCGATGATATAAAGGAGTGCATCCCGTAGTTTTTCTCCTTCCTTAAAATAGTAGATTCCAACAATTGCAAGGTCTGAAACGAATTCCGAAGGCTTTTCTATCATTTCACTGATAAAACCATCCGAATCCAGTTTTACAACACCAAAGGAGGTAGGGTCTGCAACTTTTTGCGTCCAGATTACCCCATCTTCCTGATCATTAAAACGGAAGTCTGCTTTAAATAAGGTATCTGCAAATGCGACAATACACTTACCCGTCAAACTTTCAGCGGCACAGGCAACCGCATGACCCACGCCCAGAGCTTTGTCCTGAGGATAAAGCCGTGCTTTAGCCCCTATCTTTTTGGCAATATGGATCAACTCTTGTTCCACATCCACCCCAAAGTCACCGATCACATAAGCGATCTCTTCAATCTGCCCTGGATAGGAGCTGGCCAGATCCTCCACCAGCCGTTGAATGATGGGCTTCCCGGCCACCGGTATCAACGGCTTTGGCACGGTAAGCGTATGGGGTCTTAATCTGGTGCCGCGACCGGCCATTGGGATAATGATCTTCATACGAAATGCTGATAGGCGGTGCTTTACCGGGGGTGAAAGATTAAATGTTGACTTACAGAATAGAATTTTTTAGATGGCTTGTGTGCCAACCTATTTTCCGGTACTCCCAAAACCACCCGCACCACGTTCAGTATCAAGTAATTGTTCTACAGGTTGCCAGGTGATCTGCTCATGTTTGGCAACGACCATTTGGGCGATGCGCTCACCGGGCTCGATGGTCTGCGTCTCGTTGGAAAGGTTCACCACAATACACTTTAGCTCTCCCCGATAATCTGAATCGATCGTTCCGGGTGAATTGAGCATGGTTAGACCACGTTTGGCCGCAAGTCCGCTTCTGGGCCGGATTTGCGCTTCAAACCCAAGGGGCAGCTGAATAAACAGGCCGGTTGGGACCAGGGTGCGTTCCAAGGGGGCCAGGGTGATGGCTTCCTCCAAATTTGCACGAAGATCCATGCCAGCACTGCCAATGGTCTCGTACTGGGGTAGGGGAAAAGGGGATCGGTTGATTATGTTGACTGTCAAGGTTGTGTGATTTTTGTAGGGCAAAAATAGCAGAAGGTTCTGAAAGCGTATTTCTTAACCCTGAAAGGTTAAAAACAAATTCTGAAAGCGTCCTAATTGTTCCTTTTGACAATAATCATTCCCCTTTCTGTGATCCCTGCGTACTTTTCGGCCACAAAAATCAAAACCCTTCTCTTTCTATTTTATCCAAAGTCATTTTTGCTTCATGAGAGCACTTTTTATCCTGCCGATTGCCTTCTTTTCCTGCCTGTTAGCTTCCGCTCAAGCCCCCATCAATGATGAATGCACTGGCATCATCGATTTAGGCGCGATTCCTTATTGCTCACAAGTAGCGCAATTTACCAATGTGAATGCTACCACCAGCAATATTGATCCCACGTTTAATGTTCCGGGCTGTTGGAACAACCCGGGCGACCGGGATGTATGGTTCCAGTTTAGCCTTCCCGCGAATGGAAGCATCGTGGACATAAGCATTGATATCTACGGCAATATTGCCGGAAGCGGAACCTTAAAAATGCCCCAATTAGCCGTGTATCGCGGAGATTGTGAATTTGGAGGTTTGGCAGAACTAGCCTGCATCGCAGCACCACTCAATGTCAATGAGCTGCATCTGGATCTTTTTGGACTTACCCCGGGAGTACCTTATTTTCTAAGGATCAATGATTACTCTGCCACGGCTACCCCAAACGCGGGTACTTTCAAACTTTGCGTGGAACCCTATGTGCCGGATCTGAATATGGGAGATGCTCCGGGAACTGCCAGTTGCAGCGGCACCTTATGGGATTCCGGTGGCCCCGATGGAGATTACCTATCCAATGAGAATGAAAGTTTTGTGATCTGCCCAACGGAGTTCCACCAATGCATCATTCTTAATTTTCAATCCTTTGCAACGGAACTAGGTTTTGATAAAATTCGGATATTTGAAGGAGATGACACAGGTGGAAATCTATTTCAAACCATTGATGGTTCGGGCGCCAATTTTCAGATACAATTATCATCTGATTGCGTCACCATCCAATTCACCTCTGACAATAGTGTTGAGGATGCAGGGTTTAAGCTAAGCTGGCAATGTTCTCCGGATGTTTGTGATGCACCGCCGCCAACACTGCCTTCCAATGCGACCTGCGATCAGGCGATCAATATCAATGGCTGTGACAATACACTACAGGTTATGCCGCTTTCACCTGGTCAGGGTGAAAGCGGTTTTATCCAGACCGGCGTCAATGCCGGATGTTTTACTGCCCCCAGTGATGAGTTCAACTTCTCTTTTTTCTATTTCCAGGCAGCGGCCGACGGGAAGTTTGGTTTTGCGGTTCAATCTGCCAATCCACAGGAAGCCACTGATATTGACTTTAATGTATGGGGTCCCATCAACAGTGTCGCCGAGATATGCGATTTTGTGAGCAACAACCAACCCATTCGGTCTTCATGGGATGAGGGTTCTGACCTCACCGGACTGGCAGACAGTCATCCTGTTTTTGGCACTACTGTGAATGATAACTTTGATTGCGGGAGTCCTGTAACACCGGGTACGGACCCACCCACTGGTATGGCCGATGATTTTGTGCGCCGCTTAAATGTTCAAACGGGCCAGATCTATGTGATCATGCTGGATGATTACAATGGAACCATTGAAAATGACGGGATTGCAATCGATTTCTCGGGGACTTCAGAAGGCGTGTTGGGACCGATCACAGATCCGATCACAGTGAGCAACGATACCTTTTCCTGTTCGGGAGCCCCCGTCCAGCTTCAGGTGACCGGGGGCCTCGATTATGCCTGGTCTCCCTCCACCGGACTTTCCTGTAATGACTGCCCCAATCCATTTGTAAGTCCTGATCAAACCACGGTCTACGAAGTTAAAGTGGTTGCAGTGTGCCAAAATGTGACTGAACTGGTCACTATAGCAACTGGTCCCATCCTAAATGTTCAAAACGACACGGTACTGTGTAATGGCCAAAGCCTAACGTTGGGAAACACGTTAATTGAACCAGGTGTGACCTACAGCTGGGTGCCCAACAACGGGTCTTTATCTGATCCCAATATCCCAAATCCTGTTGCAACGCCAATTCAAACCACTACTTATACTCTGACTGCTCAAAGTGGACCCTGTGTGACAACAGCATCCATCACTGTCGCTGTGGCCAACCTGGATCTGCAGGTCAGCGTTCAGGACACCTCCATCTGTCGCGGGCAATCCGTTGCGATTGCGGCAAGTGTAAATCCGGCCAATACGCCCATCAACTGGTCTCCGTTTACCCAACTTCAAGTACAGCCTGGGGGGGGCAGCGCCATAGCAAGCCCAATGAACGACATCACGTATACGGTAACGGCCTCCTTATTGGGTTGTACAAGAAAGGAAACGGTAAAGATCCATCTCGACAGTTTACCGGGTAACTTATCTATTGCACCGGCAGATACCCTGGTCTGTGGCGGGCAGCCGGTTTTACTGACTTCGCCGACCTATTCCGGGGCTAATTTTCCGAACCTTCAATTTGCATGGCAAACCTCATCAGGGCAGACCTTTCCCGAAGACGCCTATTTTTTTGTAGCCATGCCATATGAAAACACGACCTATCAAAGAATAACCACCAACGGTGCCTGTATCGATACGGCCTCCGCACACATCCAGGTAATACCAGTCCCGATGCTTTCGGTTACCCCGGCCAGCCCTCAATTGTGTATCGGAGAAAGCACTTCATTGTTGGTCAACAACACAACAGGGCTTACAAACCCCCAGTGGTCGCCCCAGATCGGACTGAGTTGTATTACTTGTATCAATCCAACTGCAGCGCCCTCCACGACCACCACATATCAGTTTACCGCAGCAGTTGGAAATGGATGTTCTGCAAGCGCGACGGTCGTTGTAGAAGTAAACCAGCCACCGCTGTACCAGTTTCCCAATGACACGCTTTGTGTGGGTGAAAGCATCCTGTTAAACCAGATTGCAGATCCAACCGTAAGCTATTCATGGACCTCCAACCCACCTGGTTTTATTTCCACTGAGGCGCAGCCCATGGATACACCCAGCAAAACCACCACCTACCTTATTACGTTAGAAAATGGCTGCACCGTTCAAAAACAATTCACCATTCAGGTGATTCCTTCCGGAAATCTGATGGTAAGTGATAGCAATACCGTTTGTGCCGGCGTTTCAGCGCAACTGGTGGCATCTGGCAGTTATCCGGGCACCTACATTTGGAGTAACGGTGGTACGGGGCAGGTAACCAGTGTTTTACCTGCATTGCCTACAACCTTTTATGTGACCTATAATTATCCGCTTCCAAGTGCACAATGCCAGGCTATTGACTCCGTGTTCATTGGCGTTCAGGGGGAAGTTGGGAAAGTTCAATTCCCTGTAGATACTTTATTATGTCCGGGAGAAGGGATCGTATTAAACTCCGTTGTTACACCCGGGGCTACATATTCCTGGACCGCCTTGCCCTCTGGTTTTACTTCAAACGAGGCGATACCGGCTACAGTTTACCCGGAAGAATCAACTTCCTATCTTGTTATGACCACCTTAGGGAATTGTACGGTCGATTACGTGATAGACATCACCGTCTTCAACCCGCAGATGATGGTCACTGAAGATACCACCATCTGTGCCGGCGAACCCATCACCATTGCTGCGGAGGCCTTACTGACTGGCTCCTATGTGTGGACGCCTGGTGGAAGCACCCCCACTTTTCAGGATACGCTAAATTCCAGTAACCAGTACTATTTACAGTTTATGTATGGAGAGGGATGTGTGTATGAAGACAGCGTTCAGGTACAGGTCGTTCCAAATTTTACCATCAAGCTGGTGAGTGATCCGGATACCAATCGCATCAATATTGGTGAACCCCTATTACTGGATGCCTTTGTTCCAGGGATGAACGTGAACAATTTTACCTTTGAATGGCTGGAAAATAACATGGATCCCGTTGGAAATACCCAGCAGATCACCATTACTCCGGTAACCCTGGATAGTAGCGTTACCTATGTTGTGACGGCTGTCTCCCCGGCAGGATGTGTGCAAACCGAATCCATCTCCTTTACCATCATTCAACCCAACATCAAGGTGCCGAATGCCTTCACACCCAATGGAGACGGAGCCAATGATTCTTTTGGCCTGGCCATTGTAGAAGGCATTGCAAAAGTGGAGAAAATGGAGATCTACAGTCGCTGGGGACAAAAGGTCTTTGCCAGCAACGATCCAAATGCGCGCTGGGACGGTACCATTGATGGCAACGATGCGCCTTCAGATGTTTATATTTTCATTATCTATTATCGTGGAGGTGACGGAGCCTTAAAACTGGAAAAAGGGGATGTAACGCTCCTGAGATAGGCTTTTTAAGTTGATCTAAGGGTATGCCAAAACATCTGTAACCTTTTGACGTTTGGGCATGCGCTACCTGTATGGTTCGTCTTTTACCTTTGTGCTATGAAAAAACTATTGCTTAAACTCCTTTTGTGCTTCATCTTCATTCCCGCTGCAGGATTATTGCCTGCAGGTTTTTTTGCTCAAAATACCATTGGCGGCGTAAAGACCAGTATTCCTGAAGCAGAAGTCAAGCGGCAAAGTCAGTTTTTGGTCGCTGAACGTGAAAGGCTGTTGAATCACAATGAGAAGGCGCTTGAGCTGTATAAAAAATTCACATACGACCACGCTGATATAGATGCAGGCTGGTACGGCCTGGCGCGCACGCATGCCGCACTTCGAGACTTTCCTAATGCATTAGAGGCCATTGGTCGTGCGGTTACCTTAGCGCCCGGCAATGAATGGTACAACATTTATCAGGCTGATCTTTTTGAAAAAGAAGGACGTTATTCGGATGCCGTAAATGTATATGAGGCGCTTGTAAAACGATTTCCACAAACCACTGAGTTTTATGAGCGACTGGCTTATCTCTGCCTCAAGAATGAAGATCCTAAACGAGCCTTGAAGGCCTTGGACAAATGGGAGGCTTTGGTGGGTGTCAGTGAAGAAATCGCTTTCAAAAGACACGTAATCTATGTAGGACTGGGCGACCTCAAAAAAGCGGCCGCTGAGTATAAAAAGCTCTCGGATGCCTTTCCGAATGAAATTAAATATCGTCGGGAGCTGGCGCAGTATTACGATGAGATCGGTGATAAAGTCAATGCGCGCATGACTTACGAAGAAATTTTGCGTCGGGATCCAAACGATCCAAGTGCCCGAATGGCTTTAGCAGGTGAAAAAAACAATACGGATGCTTCGAAATTAGCCGCAATGCGTCCACTTTTTGATGATCCAAAAGTGCCTATCGATGAAAAAGTAAAGGCCATAATGCCTTACATTCAAAAGATCAGCCAGGGTGGAGATGCCGCATTGACACAAAATCTGCTTGAACTGGCCGCATTGCTGGAGAAGAATCATCCGGATGAAGCCAAGGCCTGGAGCTTATCAGGGGACCTTTTTTACCAGGCGGATCGCCCCAAAGAAGCCTTGGAACGTTACCGCAAGTGTATCCAATTGAATCCTACCGTATTTGCGGTTTGGGATAATACACTGACCATTTTAGCTACTCAAAAGAATTATGACGAGCTGTTGATCACTGCGGAGCGTGCGATGGATGCTTTTCCAAATCAACCCAAAGCATACTTTTATTATGGTGCGGCTTCCAATATTAAAGGGCGTCCGGATGATGCACTTCCACAACTGGAACAGGGCCTGCTGATGACGGTGAGTAGTCTGGGCCTCAGACTCGATATCATTGATCAGATTGGTCTGGCATACATCGGGAAGAAGGATTTTCCAGCTGCGATCAATCGATATGAACAAAGTCTGCCTAAAGGTGGCGAACAACACCCCGGGATTCTGGAGCACCTTGGAGATGCTTATTCGCTTCAGGGCCAGGGAAGCCAGGCGGTAGAATATTGGAAAAAAGCCAATCTTATCCGACGTTCTCCAGGCTTGGAACTGAAAATCAGTTCAGGGAAGTTATGAATTTTGAAAGCGTCTTCCGCTTATTAGATCCTCTGTATAATCGGTCTAGTTATTGAGGATCGCTTTCCATTCCTGTTCCCGGGCATTGGTCGCTTCATTTGAAACCGTTTTTTCTTTTTGTCTGCCTAAACCACTTTCTTTGTCCGAAATTCCCGGACAGTCGCCGACGAATCTGATTTGCTTTACTTTTGCGCACCCACATTTGCATCTGATTTACTGGTGACGGACCAACATGTATTTATTACCTGAGTAGATCATTCACCCTTCCATCCAATCCGCTATGAGCGATTTCATTAAAAAATTCAAATCAGTCTTTGTCATTGAAGAAGAAGGGGCCACAGCGCATACTGCTAACCAGCAGCATCCTGCAGAAATGACTGCTCCGCCTCAAAAGTCATCCGCCCCGGCACAACCAGCGCCAACGCAATCTACCAGCAGCGGTCATGTAAGCGCTAAATTTGTAGAAATACTTGCATCTGCACTGGAAAAAAACAATCAGGATGGCTTCGATTATTTCGAATTTCGTCAATCCCTGAAAAATCTGGCTAAAATGCCCATGGACGAGCAAACGCGCTTTCAATCAGCGTATGCGATGGCACAGACCATGGGGGTTACTTCTGCCAAGTTAATAGATTCGGCAAAGCATTATCTGGGCGTTTTGAGTGGCGAGCAATCCAGGTTTTCTGAAGCCCACACGCAACAAAAAGCCAAATTGATCGGCAATCGGGAAGACGAAGCGAAAAATCTGGAAGCCGGAATGCAGCAAAAAGCAGAACAGATCAAACAACTGACTCAGGAAATTGAAGTGAACCGCCAAAAAAGTGAACAGATCCGAAAAGAAATCAGTGAGAGCACGGTCAAAATTGAGAGCACTAAAGCTGATTTCGAGGCCACCTTTACGGGTGTTGTCTCGCAGATCCAGGATGACATGTCTAAAATCCAGCAATACCTGAAGTAGAACGCTTTTGTTTTTCCTGGAATGCTTTCAATCATTTTGAAATCAAGCATTTGCATCACTCAAATCATTAAAATCACTCTTACTGACTGTATACCATGAACGATCTTCTTAAAAATCCATTCTTTGTTTTTCTAGCCGGACTGATTGGCCTATGGCTGGTATTCAAACTACTCAAGGTTTTTGTGAGTTTGTTTGGACTTTTCGTCCTGGCTTTTGTGATATTGTTTGTGGTGAATGACCGCTTCCGGTCTTTGGTTACCACTTTTTTCAAGTCTTTGTTCCGAACTGGCGAGTAAACCGACTTTCAATGCGTGGGATGTGACAATCCAATCAATCAACGTTATTATGCCAGTGAAATCCTGGAAATATTCAAAAATTAAACGAACCAACAACATTTCGATATGACTGACATGCAACCTATGAAGCCCAAGAATTTTTGGGAACGCCCTGAAGGTGTCACTGGTGGACTTTTTATGGCAGCAATTGTGTTGGGTGGTGGCTATTTGCTTTATCAGGCCTTGCCAACACTCATCACATTAGCCTCTAACACCCTTTACCTCGCAGGACTTCTGGCCGCTTTGGCGGCGGTAGTTTACATGGTGTTGGATCCAAAGATGCGCAATTTGGTGTGGTACATCTATAAATCCATCATGCGTTCCATCACGGGCGTTTTTGTACAAATAGATCCCATTGGTATCCTGAAAAGCTACATTGAGGATCTGAAGGACAATCTGGGCAAAATGAATAGCCAGATCAGTAACCTGAAAGGACAGATGTACAAACTGGGTGAGATGATCAAGCAGAATAATGCCAATATCAAGAACAATCTCAACCTGGCTGGCAAAGCAAAAGAAACCGGCAAGGATGCACTGATGGTGCTTCAGGCCCGTAAAGCGGGTCGTTTGCAGGATTCTAATGTCAAACTAGAAGACCTTTACAAGCGAATGGAGGTGCTCTACCGTGTCTTAACAAAGATGTACGAGAACTCAGAAATTATGCTGGAAGACCTCAGTGACCAGGTCGTGGTAAAAGAACAGGAGTATAAAGCCATCAAAGCAAGCCATTCAGCCATGCGTTCTGCCATGAATATCCTGAGTGGCAACTCTGACAAAAAGTATATGTACGATATGGCACTGGAGGCCATGGCGGACGATGTGGGTCAAAAGGTTGGAGAAATGGAGCGCTTCATGGATATGTCCAAAAACTTTATGGACGGGATTGACCTGCAGAATGGTGTGTTTGAAGAAGAAGGTCTGGCCATGCTGGACAAATGGGAAAAAGATGGTGTATCTTTCCTGCTTGGAGGCGACAAGGGCAAAATTGTTGCTAAGGCAAATAACACTGCCGAAACCTTGGATCTGAACACACCACATGCCATGCCCAGCAAATCAGAACGTGGTGGAAATCAGTACGATACATTTTTTGAAAGTTAGTCTGGTCTTCAGGGCTCCGATAAAGCTAAAACAGGCTAATATAAAACAGAATTGAGCGCCCGTGCCGCGAATAGCTGCCGGGCGTTTTACTTTTGGACTTCATTGCCCTCAACCACTTATTATCAGTAAAAGAACAAGTTATGGCCTACCTAGTAGACGGAATCCGAACGCCTATCGGAAATTTTGGCGGAGTACTTTCCCCCATACGTACCGATGATCTTGCAGCTTATGTGTTGCAAAAACTGATGGAACGGCACCCGGATCTGGATCCTTCAGCCATTTCAGATGTAATTCTGGGTTGTGCCAATCAGGCGGGTGAGGACAACCGAAATGTTGCACGTATGGCGCTTCTGTTGGCAGGACTTCCCATTTCAGTTCCTGGCGAAACGGTCAACAGGCTATGCGCCAGCGGCATGTCAGCCGTCATTCATGCGCACCGGGCCATTGCAGCGGGTGATGGCGATCTTTTGATCGCTGGTGGGGTGGAAGGTATGACCCGCGCACCCTGGGTGACGAGCAAAAGCAGCAAGCCTTTTGGTACAGATGCCCAGATGTTTGACTCCAGTTTTGGATGGCGGTTTGTAAATCCCAGGATGCAAACCCTGTATGGTACTGACCCCATGGGTATGACAGCTGAAAACCTGGTGGAACAACATGGAATTTCCCGGGAAGCTCAGGACCAGTTCGCTTACTGGAGTCAACAAAAAGCGACTCAGGCCCGTGATTCAGGTCGGCTAGCGGAAGAAATCGCCGCAGTGGCTGTTCCCAAGGGCAAAAATGATACCCTGATGGTGGAGCATGATGAATTTATCAAACCTGACACCTCTTTAGAGATCCTTTCTAAGCTTCGCCCGGCCTTTAAAAAAGAGGGCTCAGTGACCGCCGGCAATGCCTCGGGGCTCAATGATGGTGCCGCAGCCCTGCTGATTGCTTCGGATCATGGACTAAAAACACATCATTTAAAGCCCATAGCGCGAATCGTAAGTTCGGCTGTGGTGGGCGTTGAACCACGGATCATGGGCATTGGTCCCGTTACAGCCTCCCTCAAGGCATTAGAGAAAGCAGGGCTGAGCCTGGATCAAATGGATGTGCTGGAACTCAACGAAGCATTTGCCGCGCAGGTGCTCGCCTGTACCCGAACCCTCGGAATTGCTGATAATGACGCTCGCCTCAATCCAAATGGCGGAGCGATCGCACTAGGGCATCCTTTGGGTATGAGCGGGGCACGGATCGTGCTTTCAGCCGCCCGTGAACTGCAGCGCAATGGCGGCAAATATGCCCTTTGTACCATGTGTATTGGGGTAGGGCAGGGGTATGCTTTGGTTTTGGAGCGGGTGTGATATATGTATAGATGTATGATGTGGGGGGGGCAGGGCAGGGCAGACGCATGAAATATAATACGAAATTACAGCTGCAGAGCAGCGAAGCGTCTGTAGAATATGATAAAAGCAGAATTATCGGAGGTGCAGCGCACCGAAGCAATCGACCAGAGTTCCGGTGCGCTGCACCTCCAATTAAACTTTTGCCATTTTTCTACAGACGTTGCGCCGCTCAGCGGCTTTTTAACTCAAATATTTATGCGTCTGCCCTGGTGGGGGCAGAGCAAACGCATGAACATAGAGTGATAGAGATTGGGGTGTCCTTGTACTTTCCGCTAATGGATAGGGGCAAATGCTCGGGGTGCTGCATACAAAAAGCAATCGGAACCCACACTGTATTGGATTCCGATTGTAAAAGTACTCAAAAAGCGTCCGATTTATGCTTGAAACGGAACTTTAGCATGTGGAAACACCCAATCATCCGACTTCTTTTCAAATGATTTACTCCTCCACAATTTTAACATCAAAAGTCCCTTCATGAAAATAAAATTTGCTGGGATACAACTGATAATCACCCCAAGTGGTATCACTGATAAAGTGAATGTTGAATCGGCCTCGGACCCGTTGATGGAGCACATCTATCTCGAGGATTTCAAATTCATCGTCCGGAAAAGCAGGGTCAACGTTCCAGCCTGAAAGGAAAACGTCATCGTCCATGTTGACAAAACCACCCATAACGGTATCGTTCTTGAACCCCGTCATATAGCTGACCGGATATTTACCTACCTTCCTCGGTACGGTGAAGATAATGCCTTCTACGTTAAAAAATGCAGTATCACCTGGAGCAATAATATAGGGGTAAACCGTGTGTCCGGAAATAATAAAGTGTTGGTCTGATGCAAACGCTATCTTAGCTTTTCCGGAAGCCTTCCATTCCCGACATGTTTTAATGGCTTTGATAAAACCATTTTCCATAGTTCCGGGGTAAAAAATTTCAATGGTATCCTCACAAAGCAGTGTATCAACGGGCATCTCAATCGTATCCGTGGGTTCAGGGTCTAACCGGGTAAATTCATCGTGCTTACAAGCAGGATGTAGAAAAACTAAGCCTACTGTCAAAAGTGCAAAAATGAGGTCTTTCATGGTGCGTTTATTGGATGGTTATTAGCCCAATAAGTAAATGTTTTGCTATAAAAACTTTCCCGCCATACGAGTATTGGATGCGCATAATCAAACAGCGCTCTGGCATCTTGTTTCCCCAACAAACGTATGGAGATTATTCCAGATCAATGATCAATATTCATGCGTCTGCCCTGAGGGGGGATAATTCATACTTATTTTAACCGTCGGTGGTCTTTAGGCGTATTTTGTAGATTTACCAACCGGTACTGAAACAACACGGTCTTAATAATCAAAGCGCGTCGTAACATTGCTCCAAATTGTTCAACAAAACGACCTATTTATGCGTCAGATCTGTTTCCAACTCCTTGTCTTCACCGTTTTTATTACGCCACTTTTTGCACAAAAAAAGGAGGAGGTAAAAGAGAAGAAACCTGAAAAATCAACGCTGCTAACTTCCGGCACTTACGGTGCACTGAGTTTTCGCAGTCTGGGCCCTGCCGTTACATCAGGTCGAATCAGTGATCTGGCTGTAAACCCAAAAAATCCATCGGAATACTATATTGCTGCTGCTGCTGGCGGCATTTGGAAGACGGTCAATGCCGGCACGACCTATACGCCTATTTTTGACGCACAAGGCTCTTATTCAATTGGTTGTGTAGTAATTGATCCTACCAATTCCAATGTGATCTGGGTTGGATCCGGCGAGAATGGTAATCAACGCTCGGTTTCTTATGGTGACGGGGTTTATAAAAGTGAAAACGGAGGCAAAACATGGAAAAACATGGGCCTTAAAACCTCTGAACATATCGCTAACATCGTAGTCGATCCAGGCAATCCCAACACCGTTTATGTGGCTGCATACGGACCCGTCTGGAGTGACGGAGGTGAGCGGGGTGTCTATAAATCAACTGACGGGGGAGAAACCTGGACCTGTGTTAAATCCGTGAGTGCCTATACCGGCTGCAATAACCTGATCATGGACCCTCGTGATCCAAAGGTCTTGTACGCAGCCTTTCACCAGCGTCAGCGCAAGGTGTTTACTTATATTGGCGGAGGTCCCGAGTCAGCACTATTTAAATCTACGGATGCCGGTGCTACCTGGAAAAAGCTTGAAGGGGGACTACCTTCAGGCGACATTGGGCGTATAGGTATTGATCTATCTCCCGTAAATCCTGATTATGTCTATGCTGTGGTCGATGCCGGAGATAAAAAAGGAGGCATTTACCGGTCCACGGACCGGGGCGTAAGCTGGTCCAAAATGAGTGACACCTATACCAGCGGTAATTATTACCAGGAACTCACCTGCGATCCCAAAAATCTGAACCGCATTTTCATCACAGATACCTATTATAAAGCAAGCGATGATGGCGGAAAAACGGTTCGAAACCTGGGCGAGCTGAACAAACACATTGATAATCACTGTATCTGGATCGATCCGGCCAATACAGATCACCTTCGTGTGGGCTGTGATGGCGGACTATACGAAACCTGGGATTTTGCCAAAACCTGGGAATTCAAGCACAATCTACCCATTACACAATTTTACAAAGTTTCTACAGACAACGCCCTTCCTTTCTACCATGTTCATGGCGGAACTCAGGACAACCTAAGCCTGGGTGGTCCAGGCAGAACCACCAGCGCCAACGGCATTCCAAATTCTGATTGGTACGTAACCAGTACGGGGGACGGCTTCGAAACACAGGTAGATCAAAGCAATCCTGACCTCATATACGCCCAAAGTCAATACGGAGGCCTGGTGCGATTTGACCGAAAAAGTGGCGAGTCTTTATCCATTCAGCCACAGGCCGGCGAAAATGAAGCCGCATTGCGTTGGAACTGGGATGCACCACTCACCATTTCAAGCCATGTTCCTACCCGGCTTTATATCGGAGCCAACAAGGTCTTTCGGACCGATGATCGGGGCAACACCTGGCGCGCCATCAGTGCCGATCTTTCCAGAGGTGAAGACCGGAACAAACTGGAGATCATGGGGAAAGTCTGGAGTGTGGATGCGGTTGCTAAAAACGGTTCTACCGATATTTTTGGACAGACGACCAGCATTGCTGAAAGCACCCTGGATCCTGACCTGCTTTGGGTTGGCACGGATGACGGGCTACTGTGGAAAACCATGAATGGCGGGGGACTATGGGAAAAAATGGACAAGTTGCCCGGTGTGCCGGAACGATCCTATGTGCATCAGGTCATTGCTTCTCAATTTGATAAAAACACGGCCTACGTTTGTTTCAACCATCACCGATACGGCGACTTCAAACCGTATCTGTTGAAAACTACAGATGGTGGAAAAACCTGGAAATCCATTGCCACTACTTTACCCGAGCGGGGTAGTATTTATTCCATTGCAGAGGACCATGTGGACCAAAATCTGCTGTTCTGCGGTACAGAGTTCGGAGTTTACTTTACAGTGGATGGTGGCGAGAATTGGGTGCAATTAAAATCCGGTCTCCCTACCGTGGCCGTCCGCGATATCGAGATTCAGCGGCGTGAAAACGACCTCGTTTTGGCTACTTTTGGCAGAGGGTTTTATGTTCTGGACGATTACTCCCCGCTGCGGAATCTGAAGCAGGAGGTTTTCGAAAAAGCTGCAACGATTTTTCCTGTAAAGACCTCCTTGCTGTTCATTCCGAATCAGCCGCTTGGTTTGAGAGACAAGGGGCATCTGGGCAGCAGTTATTACGCTGCGGCCAACCCGCTGGCAGGCGCCGTATTTACATATTGGATCAAAGAGGATATTAAAACCCTGAAGGCCAAACGCCAGGAAGCAGAGAAAGCCAAATTTGAAAAAAAGGAAGTTGTTTCATACCCTGATATAGAGGCACTGAGAAAGGAAGACGAACAACCGGAACCTTATATTTTGTTTACAGTCACAGATGCCGCTGGCGATGTCGTGCGACAAATCAAATCTGCTGCTACCGCTGGTTTAAAGCGACTGGTTTGGGACTTCAGATACAACACTCCTTCTCCTGTCATGAATCGCCGTACGGTGCCACCAGATAATTTATTTACGGGCCCGGATCAGGGACATTTGGCTTTGCCTGGTCAGTATAGCATCTCCGTTCAAAAATTTGAAGATGGCATCCTGATGCCCTTGGCTGGCCCGGTTTCTTTTGAAGTGCAATCACTAAACAACGCCACCTTACCGGCTACCGACAAGAAGGCCTATCTCTTGTTCTGTAAAAAGGTGAGTAGCCTTCAAAAAGCGACCAGCGCTACAAGTATCATCCACGGTGATCTCAATAGCAGGCTGGGTTATATTCAAACAGCGATTCAGGAATTAGCAGCACCACCCCAGGAATTAATCAAAAAAGCATACGATATAAAGGGGAGCCTGAATGCCTTGAGCCTGCAACTGAACGGTGATGCAACCCGCAGCCGCCGAGAATTTGAAACAGTGCCATCTATCAATAGCCGCGTTGGACTGCTGGAAGACGGCATGTGGAACACTACTTGCGCCCCGACCCAAACCTTTGAAGAAAACTATAAAATAGCTTCCAGGCAATTGGGCCCGGTCATCGAAGGGCTCAAGACTGTAGTACAAAGCATAGAAGCTATTGAGCGGGAACTTGAAATGAAGGGAGCGCCCTATACCCCCGGAAGGTGGCCGGTCTGGAAAGGGGAGTGACTATTTGCCCCGTCCCTGCAATAAAACCAATGCAGTATAAAACATGATCTTGAAATCCAGGGCCAGGGACATGTTCTCAATGTAAAGGAGGTCATAGCGCAGTCGCTGGAGCATCTCCTTTACATTAGAGGCATAGCCATATTTGACCTGGCCCCAGGATGTGATACCCGGGCGCACCTTCAGCAAGTGACGGTATTGCGGATTTTCCTCCAGGATCTGGTCAATAAAGTGCCTGCGTTCCGGGCGTGGGCCAACGAGCGACATATCGCCCCGCAAAACATTCCAGAAGTTTGGGATCTCATCCAGACGCCATTTCCGCATCACCGCTCCCCAGGGGGTACAGCGGGGGTCGCCATCATGGGAAAGTTGAGGTCCTAGTTTTTCCGCATCCGTGTACATAGAGCGGAATTTGAAAATAGTAAAGGGCTTTCCATTGATTCCGAGTCTTTCCTGGGCAAAAAATATAGGCCCGGTGCTGGAAAAACGAACACGAATAACGATGTAAAGCAGCAGCGGAGACAGGATGCTTAGCGCTATGGCACTTGCAGCCACATCTATCCCGCGTTTAATGGTTCGCTGCCATTTGGGCATTAATTCCTGTCGAATCTCAATCAGAACGGCTCCATAAACATGGTTCATTTTGACTGTGCCGAGCAGGATGTCATACATATCGGGAATGATCTTGACCAGGACCTGTTCTCCAAAGTCAAACAAAATATTAAGGATGTTTCGCAGTCGGTTATGCTCCGAAGTCTCTATAGCGATGATGACGTCCTCTATCTGATGTTCCCGGATTACCGCAGCCAGATCTGGAAGTTGCCCAAGCGGAGGCAGGTATTCTGCCAATACCTGATCGGCGCCGCCATTGGTATCAATAAATCCAATGAATTTGTTTCCAAGCCCCTTTTCCCTGTTTTTAATGTCCAAAAATAAGTCCAGGGCATTCTGATTGCCCCCCACCAAAAGGGTGTTGAAAGTGACAAGCCCTGCCTTTAATCGCCTGCTGGCCCGTGTCAACAAGATCATTCGGGACGTTGCGGTAAGTACAAAATGGAGTCCAAAAAGCGCGAAAAACGAACGATAATAGGTCCGGTAATCGTTTACCACATCGTCCAAAATCAGGGTGAAGAACAAAAAAGTAACGCCAAGAAAGGATACCAAAAAGGTATTGGTGAGCGTATTGAGTCGCGCGATCCGATAAATATCGTTGTAATGGTCAAAGATGCTGTAAAGCAAAACCCAGCCGGTCGGGATTATAAAAATACCCAGATAGAAATTGGGGTCTGCAAAAACATCTGGTGTGAAAGGTATACCTTCCATGTCCTTGCGATAAAGGAAAAAGATAGCCCAGGCCAGCATCGCCATTCCAAAATCAGCGACTCCGTAGTAAAAAGTATGGCGTTTTCGCAGTTTCATCACGCTAAAAGTTCCAGGTCTTCAAGTAGAAAGTTCCAAGTTCTGGCGGGGCTTTGATCCGCAGTGCACTTGAAACTAAAAATGGACTACTCTGATGTTGTCTAATTGCACTTTTCCACTGTTTTGAGTGTATTTTCCAGCACGGTCTTTGGGCAGACTCAACCTGAAATATAACCGTTGTTCACTTTGTTGAGTGGTCACCAGGGTTCCGGTAAGATTGAAGTAAATTTTGTTCCACTGCTCCGACAGGTTGAATTGATATACCCCCTGGGATTCCTGATTCGGGCCACTGAGCATATATAGAAAAAATGGAACATCGGTTTTGTATTGTAACTCCAACCAAACCTGAGGGGCACCCAACACAGGCAGGTTCTCCATTTTTTCAGTTGCGATATCCATGACAGGGTGTGCAGTATCTACTTGCATCAGGATAGATTTCCCTGAAAAAGCGCCGTCCGTGGTGAGTTCAACATTGATTGCACCATCCGTATCCCTGTTATCCAGGGAAATGAACGAGCCACCGTCAAAATCTCCACGGCCGACCCCAAAAGCATAAACGATGTCAGGATCGTAACCGGTTATCGCTTGAATATCAGTGGTTTGCGCAGTAGCTAAGTTGAATTTTTTGGTAAATTTGGTCAGATAGGGATAGATATTCGGCGTAGCCTCGATCCCATTTTCTTTGACTCCCGGAAATAGGATGATCTCACTTTCTCCATCGGCCAATACCGGAACAATTGCCGGCAGGGTATAGGCCCCCAAATATTCACCATTGACATAAAGCCAGCCATCGGTAATCTCTTGCCAGCCAGCACCACCGGGGGCACTTACTTCAAAAGGCTTGAGGCTCAAATAGGCAGGAATTTGTTCTGAAGCGTCCTTGCAGGCTACAAAGGTAAAAAGTGCCAGAAATAGAAGTAGTTTATTCATGTGTCAATTGTTTCATCCTGAAACTATTCCAGAGGGGAGAACGCTGCTAGCCAGATCCGGTTCTTTTGTATAAACCGGACAAAGTGGGTGATTGGTCGATCTGAAGGGTTTAGCCACAGATCAACCAATCACCCGAATATCCATTATGATTTTGCCCTGATGTAAACCTCCATGGTGACTCCTTTAAAATCAAAGTTTTTGCGCAACTGGTTTTCAAGGAACTGTTTGTAAGAATCACGCACCCAGTTTGGGTTATTCACAAAAAACACAAACGATGGGTAGTGAGTCGGCAGTTGGGTAACATATTTGAACTTAGGAAAACGCCCATGCACAGAGGGTGGGGGAGTAGACTCTATCAGTTCCAGCATCAGATCGTTCAATTCAGAAGTTTTGATGCGTCGGGTCCGGTTGGCGTATACTTCCAATGCTGCTTCCATGGCCTGGAAAATACGTTGCTTTTCCAAAACAGAAATGAATATGACAGGCACATCATCAAAAGGCGCCAGGCGATGTTTGATCGCAGCTTCAAAATCACGGATGGTGTTGGTTTGCTTATTCTGCACCAAATCCCATTTATTCACCAGAATAACAATACCCTTATGTCTTTTTTGCGCCAGACGCAGAATGTTCAGGTCCTGCCCTTCCAGTCCCTGGGTGGCATCCAGTACCAAAAGACATACATCAGATTCCTCCAAAGCACGAATGGCCCGCATCACAGAATAAAACTCAAGATCCTCTTCAACTTTAGTCTTTTTTCGGATCCCGGCTGTATCGATCAACATGAATTCCTTCCCGAATTTATTGTAAACCGAGTGAATCGTATCCCTGGTGGTGCCGGCAATCGGGGTGACAATATTCCTGTCTTCACCTAATAACGCATTGAGCAAGGATGATTTCCCTACGTTTGGTCGACCGATAATGGCGAATTTGGGCAGTTCGGTATCAATTTCTTCAACTTTTTCGATGTGCTCGATCACAGCATCCAGCAAGTCGCCCGTGCCGCTGCCACTGATGGCAGAAAGGAAATGCGTATGCTCGAATCCAAGCCCCCAGAACTCGTTGGCGGCCAAAAGATCTTTGTGGTTATCGGCTTTATTGACCACCAGAAAAACAGGTTTTGTAGATCGACGCAGCCATTTGGCCATACTCTCGTCCAGATCCGTGATGCCTGTTTGGGTGTCTACCATAAACAGTACCACAGCGGCTTCTTCTGTGGCGATCCTTACCTGCGAACGGATCGCAGCTTCGAACACATCGTCCGAGCCATGCACAAAGCCACCAGTGTCTACCACTGTAAACCGTTTACCTCCCCAATCACAGAAACCATATTTTCGATCCCGGGTCACCCCTGAAAAGTCATCCGTGATTGCGTCTCTTCCGCCTACAAGGCGATTGTATAAGGTCGATTTGCCGACATTCGGGCGACCTACTATTGCTACTACATTACTCATAAAAAAGGAGGTTGGATTTTTGGATAGCGGACCTTAGATAAGTAAGCAACAATGCTTTAAGTCCAAGGTCTGAGATCCTGAAATCCATGATCAGAATTTTGGGCAAAGCACTTTTTCGTTATCGTAATCGCCCAGGTATGAAACAGAAAGCTCAAATGCGCCTTGTCTCTGGTTGGCCTGTAAGGCGCCCAGATTGAGGTCGTAACTAAAGCCAAATAACATTGAATTAATCTCAAGCCCAAAAAGGGCAACTATGGCATCGAAGCCAAAAGAACCGTCATTGCGCACGGGCCGGGCCCAGGTGCCAAAATGCAGTGCTGAGCCTCCATATTGGCCCAAAGCGAACCGGAAATTGGTTCCAGCGTTGATCTCCATGTGTGGGCCCTGCATTGCAGCAAGCAGTCTTGGCTGCATGGATACCCGATTGCTACGGTCAAATGGGATACTTGCAGACATTTGAAAGTTGAATTTAGGATTCAGCTTTCCGCCCGGCTTCACCGTAATATTGGTAGGATCTTCATAAAAAGAAACCTTTGGTTGAAGGACATGGTGCAAAGATGCGCCTGCAAAAAACCGACCCTCACCAGCAAATTGTGAGGTATAGTTCAAGCCTACGTTCAGATCCGGAAAAGCGAAATTATTGGCTGGTAACAGCTCGCTTGAAGTTCCGGTAAAACCCGTGGTTCCATTAAACTCATCATTGAAATTCAAAGAACCATAATTTACATTCCGTTGAGTCAGCCCCCCTTGAATCCCAAGGGACAAAAACTGATCCTGGTTCAGGCCCAAAGATTTGTGGTACGCCAAAGACACTGCAATTTGTGTGGTACTGAAATCCACCACGCTGACTTTGTCGTTAAAAAACATGATGCCCAGGCCAATAGCATCTTCCGTGCCTTTGCGACGGTTTGCTTCAAAACGCAGGTCGGCAGCCATAGAAAAAGTCTTAATCGGGTTGTCTAATACTTTCCGCCACTGATCACGATAATTCCCACTGAGCCGATATTTACCTTCCATTGCACCGGAAAGTGCTGGATTCAGGGTAAGCGGAGAAGCGTAGAATTGGGTAAAATGTTTGTCTTGAGCTTGGGTTTTGGGGATCAAACACAGGAATACCACCATGAAAATGGCCAGCGTGGAAGAAAGAAAAGCAAGTATTTTCTGCATACGACTTGGGAAAATTTTGGACAAAGGTAGTCACTTGAAACTTACGACCACTGACTTGATGCTTATGTCTTTTGAATTTCAAAATTCGCATACCTTTCGGCGACTCATCGGCCCTGTTTTACAGGGTATTGGTGTGCCGCATTTTAACTGCTTTTTCACCTTACCCACCTAGTATTTATGGAAAACAACGACTTTAAGCCCTACATTTCCAGTGAAAACATATCCATAAAGGAATTTACCGTTCGGGCCGTCCTCATCGGTTCGATTTTTGGAGTTCTTTTTGGAGCAGCCACGGTTTATCTCGCCTTAAAGGCCGGATTAACGGTTTCGGCCTCCATTCCTATTGCGGTGATCGCAATTTCATTGGGACGCAAGTTTCTAGGCACCACCATTCTGGAAAATAACATTATCCAGACCACAGGTTCCGCCGGCGAATCCGTGGCAGCCGGAGTAGTTTTTACCCTTCCAGCTTTTCTTTTTTTATCGGATGGCATCGGGAAAGGGTATTTCAATTATTGGACCATTACCATGCTGGCCATTTTTGGCGGCATTTTAGGGGTGCTTATGATGATTCCTTTGCGCCGTTCACTCATTGTAAAAGAACATGAAAACCTTCCCTATCCGGAAGGAACTGCTTGTGCCCATGTGCTCATGGCGGGCGACAAAGGGGGGGACTTTGCTAAAACAGCTTACCAGGGTCTTGGTTTCGCGGTAGGGTATGCCATGCTTCAAAAAATCTTTCATGTTATTGCAGAAACGCCCACTTGGACAACCCATATTGCCAACAAATATCTGCCTGCGGCAAGGCTGAGTGGAGAGATCACACCTGAATATCTGGGCGTAGGCTACATTATTGGTCCCCGAATTGCCGGAGTATTGGTTGCGGGCGGTGTCCTGGCCTGGTTTGGACTGATCCCTTTGCTGGCTACATTGGTCCCCCCGGATGTCATTGCTTCGCAATTGGATAAACTGGATCTGATGAATCCTGCCGTAGCCAGCGCAAAATTTGGCTGGGATCCTGTTGCACATTCCTTTTCAAACCTTTCAGAAGCTGTTTATCGGGCATACATCCGCCAGATCGGTGCGGGTGCCGTGGCTGGTGCAGGTTTTATCACCCTGATCAAAACCATGCCTACGATCATCTCCTCGTTCCGTGACAGCATGGCAGAGATGCGCAATCGTGACAAATCGGTAGCCGTTGCGCGCACCTCCGACGACCTTTCGATCAAGGTGGTCGGTATTGGAAGTCTGGCACTTATCCTGTTGATGGCAATCCTTCCAAGTATACCTGGCGACAATATTTTCAGCAAACTGGCGATCGGAATCCTGGTCATTGTGTTTGGATTCTTTTTTGTCACCGTTGCCAGCCGTATTGTAGGCATCATCGGAAGCAGCAACAGTCCGATTTCCGGGATGACCATTGCGACCATCATGGGTACGGCGCTTGTATTTATCGGTGTAGGTTGGACCGGGAAGGTTTTTGAACCCATGGCGCTTGTAGTAGGAAGTATGGTCTGCATTGCAGCTGCCAACGCCGGAGCCACTTCACAGGACTTAAAAACAGGCTTTCTGATCGGTGCCACGCCCCGATATCAGCAACTCGCATTGTTTATTGGTGTAATTGTGTCCTCCCTGGTTATTGGAGCCACCGTGCTTTTCCTGGATACGCCCACTGCAGAGCTTCGCGCTCAGGGGATTGAACACGCGATCGGAGAGAAATTTAACGCCCCACAGGCAACCCTGATGGCCACTTTGATCAAAGGACTCTTATCCTTCAACCTGGATTGGCAATTTGTACTGGTAGGATTGTTTGTAGCCATCACCATGGAACTTTGCAATGTAAAATCGCTGTCTTTTGCCGTAGGACTTTATTTGCCGCTCAGTACGACCTTTCCAATCTGGATCGGTGGAGCGCTGAAGGGTTTGACAGACTGGTGGGCAAAAAAGAAAGGAGAAGTCGCTGAAGATGCCGAATTGGGCAAGGGAAGTCTTTTTGCAACCGGCCTGGTGGCTGGCGGTGCACTGGCAGGTGTCATTGTGGCCCTGTGGCAGGCAAAAGAAGCCTCTTATCCAACTGGCCAAGGTTGGTTGCCAAAGGTAAACATGGAGCATCATTTGGCTGGATCTACGGATGCAGCTGGCGTTTTCCATCCCGGAATATTTAGTGCAAATACTTACCAGATCATTGGTGTACTTTGCTTTACTGCGCTGGCTTTCTTCCTGATCCGGGCGGCTCGGAAGAAATGATTTTTTAGATTGAAGTTGCGAGTTTAGAGTTGCAAGTTAAAAGTTGCAAGTAGCCAGTTTGGAGTTGCTTTAGAATAACCCCTTCTGTTGCCTCGGCGGCAGAAGGGGTTTACTCAGGGTATAATATAAATAGGAGTGCTTCGGATAACCTGGTGTAGTGTTTCTGTGGTTACAGGACCACTTAATTCAAGCATAATCCAAATCTACCCGAAAGTAACCATCTCCTTCAATGACTGTATAATCGCCGGGCAGCAACTTTTTCCCATTGATATTCAGCCCCTTGCAAATTTTTGACGGAATTGGGCAAGCCTCCTCCATGGTTAATACGCCTTTTCGAAAATGTGCCTTAAAGAGCTTAATACAAAGGAATTCCCTGAAAAAGTAAATGGAAACCTTCCCGTTTGGCGCAGCGGCAATTTGTCCAAAGGTGAGCTGGCAGCTTTTTTTGAGCTGCAAAGAACTCAGGACATGCACGCTGGTGATTCTACAGATTCCCGTTCCATTGCAATCCTTGCTCGGTGAGCCGAACACCACATCGCAGCGCATTATTTTGGAAGGATACGAAGTTTTATTTGGGAACTTTAAGGATAAAATCGATACGTCTGATTGCCCACGAAGCGTAGGACGCACAGCACTTGGGATGTAGGCCATGGATTTTGAATTGAAGATTTCGTAATCAGTTTCGATTAAAAGAAAAAGCTTTTCAGCCCGACTGTTACCTACCACGGGAGGGGTAAAAAATCAGCCGGTTAATTGAAATCAATAACCGTTCCAAAATCACATACAACCGTTCCCTAATTTATTTATTTTTTACAGATGTTTACAAATCTACCCCTAGAACCACTCCTGAGCGGTAAAAATTATTTCCAAAAAAGCCAAAGGCGAAGTCTACCCGGAGTGGACGAATGGCTTTAATGCCAATGTTCTCAAATCCCCAATTGAGTTCCCAATATGGTAGTTTTTCACTAAATCCAGGGTCTCTGGAAGGCTGATCTGCATAATACAGGTTGAAGCCAAATACCTCTTTCCAGTTCAATTTTTGCAGCAATGGTATCTTGTCCAACAGAAAGCCTTCCAGATGGTGCTGTGCATGAACCTCTGCATATAATTTGTCCGTAGAGTATGCATAATACGGTAGGAGAAAGAAACTGCGCATATAATTGTCAGGCGTTCCCAGGATCGTTTGATTCCCGGAAGCATGGTGCAGATCCATGAACGACAAGTTATTATTACGAATATAATATCCGCCCCCGACGGTCCATTCGGTATGCCCGGCCAGGCCCCATGAAAGTTCATTCTGGCGGATCTGAAACTTGATCAGATCAAAATCAGCCCAATTGTTTTTTCCAAAAGGAATTGCTTTTCTATAGGCCAAAACAAATTCAGGCCATCCGGAATTGGTGTAAGCACGAAACTGAGGATAGCTGCTGTACTCTTGTTTGGGTCTAAATACCAATAAGGCCTCCAAAGAAAAGATGTCTGATGTAGGAAATGTTGCAGGTTCACCCACATTTGCACCGGGAGCAGGCTCATTTGGGGTATAGTCTCTTTCCGCTTTTTTACTCCAGCTAAAATTGCTCTGGTTTTGCAAAGGCTTTCTTTTGGCCCATTCTGCTGATGCCCTGAAACTTAAACCTGTAACCAATACCTGACTCCAATTTGCACGGGCATAGGTCTTGTCATAAATTTTCAAATAGTTTCGTTTGGCAAAGAGGGAATAATAGGTGTTGATCATCGGGCTGATTGGATCCCGTTCGTTGAACTGTTGTGTAGTAGAGCCACCCTCTATCGAAAGCGTCCGATATCGGATACTCTCAAACCTTCGCTCTACTTTCAGATTCGCCCGGACTTTCTTTTCGGCAAAACCATAGTTCAGATCTCCTTCCGCCTTCCATTGCTTGGTCCCACGCTCATTGGATCTTTTTTCCCATTCAGGACGAATGTCGAGCAGCCAGCCTTGAACCGTGTTAAACTGTATCCATTTGAACACAGCAGGGTAGGAGACCGATCTTCGTTCGTAGGAGTTACTCCAGGTGTAACCCATCAGCAGGTTATTAAATTTGAACCGGTTGTCTTTTTTGTCAATACTGTCCATATAGGCCTTGGATTTCCATATTTTCTGGAGACTGTCCTTTTTTACGAAATCCTTGCCTTCTTCTTCGGTGAGTGCAACCGGCCGTGTTTCATTCCAGTAATCGACCGTTCGCTCGGCAGCCTTATCTTCAATTCTGAAGGTTTCCTTGCTGAAAAGCCCCTCCTCAAATTTGGGTTGCAGGTCGTAATTTGAAAAAACACTGTTAAAAAAGCCGCCTATCTTAAAACCAAAGATGCCAAATTTAAAACTCGTCACCTGCGTCAATAAACCCCAGGAATCATTTGCTCCCAGGGGTACGAACTGTTGTTGGATCCGCATCGTATCCAATACGGGTTGTTTGATGGAGGAGCCCGTTAAAAAGAGATCAGCGCCAGACAAAAGCCATTGTTCATCTACCACATATAAAAAACCCGAAAAAGTAGGATCAGCAGAGCGTTTGGGAATCACTTTGATCTTTTCGATGGTGTACCCCAGTTCATTTTTATATCTGCCTGCATGTTTGAAATTATAATAATTAAAAGCATTGTCAGCCAATGGAGACAGGATCTCGCGTTCGACTTCCAGCCGCTCGTCGTATAGATTGAACTCTGTTAGAGTAGCTCGATTGATACTGTAACCATTTTCGCTGCCGCTTACCCTGCTGGAGACCATGACCTCTTTTTTTCGACCGGGTGGGTCTTGTGACCAAACTTTGGAGACCGATTCGGATAGATAGATCACCCCCGAACCAGTAGAATCCAAAATCCCGCCCATGTTGCCTACATCCTGGCCCATTATTTTTTTAGGCGAATCCACGAGTTTATAAAAACCCTTGATGTAGACATCACAAGCATAGTTTGCCGTTTTCTTTTTGTAGTACCTTCGCTTGGCGATTACTTCACGCATGATACGTACTGCAGGGTCGACAGATGAAACTACTACTTCACCCAGTTCCAGATTAGAAGATTCAAGCCGGACATTTAATCGGACCGTCTTTTCACCCACGGTTATTTTTTCGATGTGCTGTTTGTAACCAATGTATTGAAAAACAATTTCTTGCGCACCTTTACCAGTGGATAGGCGGTATTCACCTTCTGCATTGGTGACCGTACCATTGCTGGTATTTCGAACATAAACGGTGGCATAGGCCAAAGGCTCTCCGGATTCGTCCGTCACCTTACCGGCGACCTGGCAGAAAACAAAAAGGGGAAAGAACAGCAGGAGGTAGACAATTAATTTTTTCATGGCCGAAAGGTATTTTGACTTTAAGAAATGGATTTACTCGAAGACTTTTTTAAGTTTTTAAAAACGTCAGGATTAACATTTTCAAATAGGAATCCTACCCTGCTTGCAGTGAGTGGGGGATTGGACTCTGTGGTGATGGTTCATTTGTTCAGGGCGGCAAATATACCCTTTGCTATTGCACATTGTAATTTCCAGTTGCGTGGAGATGCCTCTGATGCGGATGAATCGTTTGTACAAAAAATCGCCCTCAGTTTTGACGTGCCTTTTTTCATAAAACGTTTTGAAACGAAGGCGTATGCTGATGAAAACGGACTTTCTACCCAAATGGCTGCGCGCAACTTGCGATACCAATGGTTCGCTGAAATAGCCGCAGAAAACAGTTATGACTACATTGCAGTAGCCCAGCATCTGAATGATTCAATAGAGACCAGCTTACTTAATTTTGTGCGTGGCACGGGTATTTCTGGTTTAACCGGAATTAAACCGGTCCCCGTTCCTCCCGGTAAAGGGGTAATCCGACCCCTGCTTTTTGCAAGCAGAAAGGACATTTTAGAATATGCCCGCATCCATGAGATCACCTGGTATGAGGACAGCAGCAACGCTTCGGATGATTACGCACGGAACTATGTCCGCCACCACATTGTGCCACGCCTAGTGGAGCTCAATCCAAATTTTCTGAATACTGCTGCGCGCAACATGGGGCGCATCAGGGACGCTGAGGATAATTTGAGCTTTTTGTTGAACCAATGGATCCAAATCAGCGCTCCAGTTCAGGTTCAGGGAAAGGTGCTCCATTCAATTTCACTTCAAAAGGAAAAAATAACCACTTTGCCAGCTCCGCAACAGGCGCTTCAACATTGGTTAAAACCTTATGGATTTGATGCAGAGCAGGCCAGACAAATTGCGGAAGGGCTCGGGCATATTGGATTCGAACTCCAAAGTGAAACTGGTTTCAGATTGTTGGTAGACCGGGAAAACATTCTGATTGAATCACCGGTGACACACCATCCGGAGGTAGGTGAGCCTCTGGACTCTCCTGCCATGCTGATTCAAGCGGACGATCTAATGGTAAGTTTCCCGGATGGTACACGGCTTTTTTTAATGCCTTTTGAGGGCCATCCTTCAGAAACAACCCTCCATCAGCCAGATTCTGCGATCGTAAATGTCAGTAAATTACAGTTCCCCTTACATTTGCGGCACTGGCAAGCCGGCGATTCATTCCAGCCCCTTGGAATGGAGGGAAAAAGCCAAAAAATTCAGGATTTTTTTACCAACCATAAACTCTCCCGATTCGAGAAAGAAAAGGTCTGGCTACTATTCAATGGAGATGGCGCCTTGATCTGGGTAATTGGAATGCGCATGGACGACCGGTTTAAAATACTATCAAAAACAAACAAAGCATTGAAAATCAATTGGATAAAATGATCTCATTCGACTATTTACCTGCTCAGAAATTCGTCTCCACTGACGAAATTGCAGCCATGGAGCCCCTGGTAACCGCTGCTGCTAAACTCTTGGAAAGCAGAAGTGGCCCGGGGCCGGAATGGCTGGGGTGGCTGGACCTTCCTATAAAATATGATCGCGCAGAATTTAAGCGCGTGAAAGCTGCCGCTAAACGGATCCGCAAACAAAGTGAGGTGCTGGTCGTAGTAGGCATTGGCGGCTCTTATCTGGGTGGAAAGGCTGCCCTGGAGTTTTGCCAGCCCACGCCAGCGCTCCCGGTTCGGGGTGGAAGAAAAAAATATTTTGACGTGGTCTTTACCGGAACCAACCTGAGCGCAGATTATCATGCACAGGTTTTGGAAGCCATCGGAGAAAGGGACTTCTCTGTCAACGTTATTTCAAAATCAGGTACTACTACAGAACCAGCTATTGCCTTTCGTATTTTCAAACAAAAACTGGAGGAGAAATACGGAAAAGCTGAAGCCAGCAAACGCATCTATGCGACCACTGACAAGGCTCGTGGCGCACTAAAAACACTGGCAGACCGTGAAGGATATGAAACTTTTGTAGTTCCCGACGATGTGGGCGGACGTTTTTCAGTCCTGACAGCCGTTGGACTCCTCCCACTGGCTGCTGCAGGTATTGACGTCGATGCACTGTTGCGTGGCGCCGCAGATGCCAGGCTGGCGTATAAAAAGCCGTTCGCAGAAAACGGATGTTACCAGTACGCCGCTTTGCGTAACATCTTGAAAAACAAAGGAAAAGAGATTGAAATTCTGGCAAATTACGAGCCTCGCTGCCAATTCATTGCCGAATGGTGGAAACAGCTGTATGGAGAAAGTGAAGGGAAAGATGGCAAGGGCATTTTTCCTGCTTCCGTGACTTTTACCGCAGACCTTCACTCGATGGGGCAGTACATTCAGGATGGACGCCGTACCATTTTTGAAACTGTACTGGAGATCCAACGCCCACAAACGGAAATGCTGGTCCCTAAAACCGACGATGATCTGGATGGGTTGAACTATCTGGCCGGCAAATCACTGGATTATGTCAATAAAAAAGCGGCTGAAGGCACGCGCATGGCGCATATCGACGGTGGAGTCCCCAATTTGGTGATCAGTATCCCGGAAGCTACCCCGTACTTTCTGGGACAATTGTTCTTTTTCTTTGAAAAGGCCTGTGCGGTAAGTGGTTACATGCTCGGAGTCAATCCGTTTGACCAGCCGGGGGTGGAGGCATATAAAAAGAATATGTTTCGGTTGTTGGGGAAATAGAATTAGATCCCAATGTACTATAGCCTTAGACGTCACGGTTGGATCACTCAACTCAAAACGCTTTTAAAGCCATGAAGCCTTTTATTAAAACTATTCTTGCCTCGGCAATATTATTGAGTTCTTTTTTCCAAACACCCTTGAACGCCCAATGGTCTCTTGTCAATAGCCCCTTCCCCGGTTGGATAAATGATATCAAAGCATTTGCCGGCGGCTACGTATGCGCTACTTACCAGGGCATGTATCGCTCAACGGACAACGCGCAATCTTGGGCATATTTCGTGCCACAGGGGTTCTTGCAAGAGGGCGTAAAGGATTTGGATGTTTCTGGTAATTCAGTACTCTTGCTCACTTTTAGCAAAAGAGTGTATTTCAGTAGTGATTCGGGGTTTTCTTTTCGGTAATGTTTCAAAAAGTGTGTCTGGTCAAGGTCTTCACCGAGTAGTCAAAGAATAATTCGGATCAAAATCATTTGGGTTTTTCGGGATGCCTTTTTCCACATTTCAATACCCTCGGCGGTCAAAAATCCTCAAAAATTTTTGATTGACGCAAGGGTTGTTGAAATTGTGGGAAAAGAAGTTTTTTGTAACTATCCAGCCGCCTTCGGCGGCGGAATAATATCGAGCGTGATATCGATCACTGCATTGATTGCGTAGAATACAGATTGGCCATTTTTTATTGCAGAATCAATAACGGAACGGAGAAC
>JBILHS010000148.1:0-11073 GCA_044350425.1 Saprospiraceae bacterium
AACTTTTCACTTACCCGCAACAGACAAATAAGTAAAACCCCAAAATCTACTCAGTAGTCCTTTGCAGGTAAGTAACCTATATAAAATGCCCCCTGACCACGCGCATATACGCACCAGGCAATCAGGTCACCCGCTGCCCACCCGGCAATACCCGAATCAGCGAAATAGCCAAAAAGGTCAAACTAGCGATCATGGCCGTCAGCATCGGCGCCAGGTAAATCGGGTGCGCCATGCTGTGCCAGTACCCCAGTTTTCCGCAGTAGTCCATCACCAGCACATGCGCGAAGTAGATGCCAAAACTGGCGGACGAAAACTCGCGCTCAATATCCAAAAGCGGTTTGCTATTGAAGGTCATCCGGGCCAGCAAGAACCATCCGATGGCTGAAACCGCCACATTGGGCGTCAGATAATCGTAGAAATAGACATTCGTGTGGCCGTTCCAGAAAAAGGTGTTGATCACGTAGGAGGAGATCATGGTTCCGGCGGTGCCCAATGCGATCCACAACCAGGGCGTGTATGTATGATGTATGATGTATGATGTATGAGGCGAGGGGGGTGTGGACTGGTCCGGGCTGAAGCTTACGCGGGTACCCAGGAAATAGCCCATCACGAAATAGCCGCAGTTGTTCGTAAACAACTCAAAATAGATACCCATGGGCATTTGTCCGAACACCGCCAGCGCCTTGTAGATCCAGGTGCCTATGGACCACATCACAAAAAAGTAGATAAAATCCTGGTTAGAGGCCGTGCGCGCCCAGGGCCGCAGGATCGGATAGACCAGATACAAACCAATAATGAGATAAATAAACCACAGATGGTAATGCACCGGGCCGGTCACGATGCTTTTGAGCGCCATCCCGATGCTGGTGGGCGTGCCATTGGCCATGTAATTGTAGAACGAGTAGATCAGCATCCAGAAGATGGCCGGGATCATGACCCTCGAAAAACGTCTTTTCAAAAAATCAGGCAGCGGATAGTCTTTGCCCAACAGGAGATAGCCACTCAGCATGACAAACAAGGGGACCGCCGGGCGCGTCAGCGAATTCCAGAAATTGCCGGCCCACCACCAGCTACCATTAAAATCCATCCCATCACCATGTGCAACCGGCGCTGCTACATGGATGCCGATGACCATGACGGTGGCAAGATTGCGCAGGCGGTCAGGCCAGGTGGAAAGGCTGGCAGATTTGACATGGGCTTCCTCCAAAGGAATGGAATCAGCTGTGTCGATTGGGCTTGGGTTGGTTACTGGTTCGCTCATACTTGTTAGGTCGGGCAAGGTAATGGTTGTTTGATGTTTCGAAAAACTAAGCCCCTTATTCTGGACCTGGGCAGATTAAAAGCCGCAGAGCGGCGATACATTTATAATGGTGGATTGGGCTCCAAGGTAGCATGTATCTTATATTTGCCCAAAATATACCACACATCATGCGCAACAAAACTGCTGTTATTACCGGTGCAACCAAGGGACTTGGACGTGCTATTGCCGAAATTTTTGCCCGAAACGGCTTCGACCTCTGTGTTTGCGCTCGTACCGAGGCTGATCTGGAGTCTATGGAAAGCGATTGGGCGGTACAATTCCCTGGACAAAAACTCCACACCATGCCCGTGGATGTCAGCAAAAAACCGGATGTAAAAGCCTTCGGTGCATTCGTTTGCAAGACCTGGCCGCAACTTGACGTGCTGATCAACAACGCAGGGGTTTTTCTGCCCGGAAAAATTGCTGAAGAGCAGGATGGTACGCTCGAAACCCAAATGGAGACCAACCTGTACAGTGCTTATCACCTTACCCGGGCTTTGTTGCCCATCATGATCCCGCAGGGCCGCGGACATGTTTTTAATATGTGCAGCGTGGCCAGTTTTATGGCTTATCCCAATGGCGGTTCGTATAGCATTAGTAAATTTGCGCTGCTCGGTTTTTCAAAGGGGCTCCGGGAAGAAATGAAACCCAAGGGCCTGAAGGTCACCTCGATCATGCTGGGTGCTGCCTGGTCGGATTCCTGGGCGGGTGTGGATCTGCCTTTTGAACGACTGATGCAGGCGGAAGATGTAGCGAAGGCGATATGGGGCTGTTATAACATGAGTGATTCGGCGGTGGTGGAGGAGCTGTTGTTGCGGCCGCAGTTGGGGGATCTTTGAAAATGTCCAATGTCGAACAAGGACTTTCCAATGTCTAAGGGGTTGAAATGCTTGGGATTGTTGGCAACATACTTATAACGTAACACTTAGCTATGACTACCAGCCAGTTTCAAAATATCGACGCCTACATCGCGACTTTCCCGGAAGAGACCCGGACGCTCCTCCGACAAGTCCGCGAAACCATCCAAAAAACAGCCCCCGAAGCAGCCGAGGCCATCAAATACGCCATGCCAACCTTCGTATTGAAGGGTAAAAATCTCGTGCATTTTGCAGCTTTTAAAAATCATATCGGCTTTTATGCTACCCCAAGCGGGCATGAGGAATTCAAGGCAGCACTCTCGCAATACAAATCCGGCAAAGGTTCGGTGCAGTTTCCGATCCAGGAACCAATGCCTTTGGGTTTGATTGCCAGAATCGTGGCGTTCAGGGTGGCGGAACGTTTAGCAAACTCAGACAATCAACACCCATGAAAAAATCCAATATTTTATGCTTTTTGATCGCTATGCTATTTGCTCCGCAGGCCCATGCCCAATTCGGACAAGGCTCCGAATTTCAGGCAAATAGCGGAGCCGCTACCCAAAACGAGGATGTAAAGATCTTTTATGCCCGTTTTGATGCATTTATGGCTCAATTAAAAGAATCCACTACCACACGGCTGGATCCCCGGAACATGATCTCCAATTTTGTGATCTTTACTGAAGCGGGAATAATCATGAACGATCTGGAATTTCATTCTACCGAATCCTGCAAGAAAAATATCTTGCTGAGCAAGGCTGAATTGGGCATTGAAATAGTAAAACCCTGGTTATACTTGGACCTCGAAAGTCATATAAATCTAAAGCAACTGGAAAGCATTTTGGCCTTTTTTAGAACATCCGGAATTGAATATCAATTTGGAAAAGACGAAGATTACCACCCTTTGGTCAAGCAGCATTAATCCGCCAAACAGACGTGTCCAAATTTCAACAACAAAAACCTGCCACCCCCGATGAAGCCCTCCAGAAAATGGAGCGTTTCTGCGCCTATCGTGAGCGCTGCCCCAAGGAAGTGCGCAGCAAACTGGCGGAGTGCGGGCTTTCTCCTGCTGACGCCGAGCAGATCTATCAGGTGTTGCAGGACGACAAGTTTTTCAATGAAGAACGCTTTGCCATGGCCTTCGCCGGGGGCAAATTCCGTTACAATTACTGGGGCCGCGTGCGCATTCGCCAGGAACTTAAAATGCGTGGCATCCAGCCCACCCTGATCAGTCAGGCCCTCGAATCCATTGATCCGGACGAGTATGAAGCATTGATTCAAAAGCTCCTCGATAAAAAACGAGAGCAATTTGCCCAGGACGACAAGGCCCGGGAAAAAACAGCCGCCTCGCTGATCCGGGCTGGATTTGAAATGGAGCTGGTGTTTCGGTTTTTGTGATTTTCGATTACATGATTTACGATTTACGATTGAATGCCAGCGCCAAAGGTCCTGCTATACACCCATTCGGAAATCGGAGATCAAAAAACGGCCTGAAAAGCCTACCTTTGTCCGCCTTTTAGGCTGCCAGACTACTGGACATTTTGACATTAGACGCTGGACAGATTAAGTAAATGCATGATTTTTAATTTTTCAGCGTGCAAGTCCAACGTCCCCAAGTCCAACGTCCCCAAGTCCACCATCCAAAAGTCCAACGTCCCCAAGTCCAAAGTCCCCAAGTCCAACGTCTAATCGTCCAATATCCATCCATTGAATTTTCTTACACTCGAGAACGTCTCCAAGAGCTACGGCGAAAAGCTGCTCTTCCAAAATATCAGCCTCCACATCGACAAGGGGCATAAGATCGGCCTCATTGCCAAAAACGGCACCGGCAAAAGCACACTCATGCGGGTGATCGCAGGCAAAGAAGGCAGTGAAGGCGAAAACGCAAAAATTACCATCCGCAAGGGTATTCACATTGGCTGGCTGGATCAGGAGCCCATCTTTCCGCCGGGCATGGACGTTTTGGGCGCTGTGTTGGACCCTTCAAATCCCCTGGTACGGGTGGTGCAGCGTTATGAAAAAGCCCTGCTTCACCATGAAAATCCCGACGAACTCACTGAAGCCATTGCAGAGATGGATCAGCAAAATGCCTGGACCTTTGAAGCCAAGGTAAAAGAAACCCTCTCACGCTTTCGGATGACCGACTTCGAACAAAAGGTCAGTTCACTCTCCGGCGGACAACAGAAACGGGTCGCACTGGTCAAGATCATCCTTGAGGAACCCGATTTTCTCATTCTCGATGAGCCGACCAACCACCTGGATGTAGAGATGATCGAATGGCTGGAAGAGTACCTGCAACAGCCCGGAATTACCCTGTTTATGGTCACGCACGATCGCTATTTCCTTGAAAATGTATGCGATAGTATCATAGAACTGGAAGGCGGCCAATTGCGTCGCTACTCCGGCTCGTACTCGGATTACCTGGAAAAAAAGGCGCTCCGAGAAGAAAACGAAGCCACTACCTACGACCGCCAGAACAAGCTCCTCAAAAATGAACTGGACTGGGTGCGCAAATCCCCCCAGGCCCGTACCACGAAAGCCAAGGCCCGGGTAGATGCCTATTTCAATCGGAAAGAAGCCAATGATTCCCTGAAAAAGGTCAAGGATGAAATGAGCCTTTCGATCAAAGAAACCTGGCTGGGCGGCAAAATTGTGGAACTGCACAATGTCAGTAAGTCCTTCGGCGATAAGAAGTTGTTTGAAAATTTCAGTTACAAATTCAAACGCAAAGAACGCTTAGGCATCGTGGGCCAAAACGGTTCGGGCAAATCCACCTTCCTTCAGATCCTCACGCAGGTACTGCCTCCGGACACCGGAAAAGTGGTGGTCGGCGAGACGGTGACTTTCGGCCATTACCGCCAGGAAGGATTGAACTTAAAAGAAGACCGCCGCGTCATAGATGCCGTACGCGACATTGCAGATTATATCCCCTTGGACAAAGGCAAAGAGCTCTCTGCGGCGCAATTGCTGGAGCGTTTTCTATTCAGTCGCCCACAGCAGCAGGTATATGTGAGCCAGCTTTCCGGTGGAGAGCGCAGAAGGCTCTACCTGCTCACCGTACTGATGAAAAACCCCAATTTCCTCATTCTCGATGAGCCGACGAACGATCTGGACGTATTGACCTTGCAGGTTCTGGAGGATTTTCTGGAAGATTACCCGGGATGCCTGGTCGTAGTTACACACGATCGATATTTTATGGATCGGCTGGTAGATCACCTTTTCATTTTTGAGGGAGATGGTCAGATCAAAGATTTCAATGGTACGTATGCGGAATACCGGGCGATGAAACGCACTGTACCGGCGGCTTTAGCCGCAGGCACGGAGGAGCCTGCGGCTAAAGCCGCCGGTACAGTACCTGCAATAGCCCTGAGTAGCACCGAGCGCAACGAGATGAAAAAACTCGACAAGGAGGTGGCCGCCCTGGAAAATCGCAAAAAGCAGATCCTCGAGCGATTCAATGCCGCCGATCTGGGTGCTGACGAAGCCGGAAAGCTCTCTTCAGAGCTTGGAAAACTACAGGAGGAGCTGGATGTGAAGGAAATGCGTTGGTTGGAATTGGCGGAGCGCGGGTAAATTTCAGAAAAGTGTGGCACACCTAAATTCGAGTGTTAATTATCAATGAAGTTATCGAGGTGTGCCACACTTTCTTGAACACTCCTGATTATTTCCAACCCCAAAACCCTACTTTTGCGCACTTTTTTCAGACACCGCAAAATGGAGGAACAAAATACAGCATCTCAGGCACCGGCCCCCGGCAATCAAAAGCCCGGATTTTTTGAAAAACTCAGCAACTGGGAGCTTTGGCCCGCAGGCGTACTGTATGCTCCGCTGATCCCGTTCGGGTTATGGTATGTTTTAAAAGCCCGTTCTGTCTGGTTTTTTACGGCCTCCAATCCGACCATTCCTTTTGGCGGTTATGAGGGTGAGACCAAAACAGACGTGTACAAACAATTGCCAGTGGGCGTGTATCCTCGAACCATGCTGGTCAAGCCCCCCGAAGATTTTGAAGGGGTAAAAAAGCGCGTTGCTGAGGCCGGATTCCAATATCCTTTTATCGTAAAACCGGATGTGGGGCGCAAAGGCCTGCTTTTCCGAAAAATTGATACCGAGGCACAATTGCTGGAATACCATCAGTATTGTCCGATGGATTATCTGGTGCAGGATCTGATTGATGCGCCGATGGAACTGGGTGTTTTCTACGTTCGCCATCCGGCCAGTCAAACCGGCCAGATCACCGGCATCATTCTGCGCGAAGCACTGGAAGTATGGGGCGACGGCAAAACGACCCTTCGTGAACTTATTGTGAAGCATCCTCAGGCAGGCAAACGCGCCGAAGAAATGTGCCGCAAACACGAAGACAAGCTGGACTGGGTACCTGCCGACCGCGAACGATATGTGCTTTCATTTGCCATCAATCGCAGCCGGGGTGCGCGTTTGCACAACATTACCCACGAGGCAGATGCTGAACTCACCGCCTTTTTCGACCAGATCAGCGTGTACAGCGGAGCCTTTTTTTGGGGGCGATACGATGTCAAGTGTACCTCGATCGCAGACCTTAAAAAAGGGAAAAATTACGCGATCCTGGAATACAATGGCGCTGGTGCTTCACCCAGTCACATTTATCACTGTGGCATGAGTTTGTGGCAGGCCTATGCCGAGATCCTTCGCCACTGGAAATTGCTTTATGAAGTAAGTAGTTACAACAACGCACACGGCCATCCGTACTGGCCATTCTGGAAAGGATTGCGTTACCTTCGCGAAGTGAACCGCCACCTTGATCTACTGGATCAATACGACTAATCTCCCATGAAAAGTATCTTCAGGGTTTTCTATTCCGGGATGTCTATCAGCTTTTTAGGCTCGATAGTCATTGGTACCATTGGTCTTTCGGCCATGCAGATCAGCATCACGGAAGGAATTCGGCCGGCGATCAACTTTTCTATCGGCAGCATTGTAGCGGAGGTGATCTATGTGCGCTTATTGTTGGTAGCCCTGGCCTGGATACAAAAAAATGAGCGCATCTTTAAGATCCTGGAATGGGTAACAGTTTTGATCGTCGTGGTCCTGGCAGTTGCCAGTTTTAAAGCCGCTATGGGACATCATGGAGCCAGAAATGTGTTGTTATCCAACACCATGCACCGTTTTTTGCTCGGTTTGACCATGCGTGCCATCAGTCCGGCGGCCATCCCGTTCTGGTTGGGCTGGAGTGCCGTGTTGCAGACCAAGGGTATTCTGCAAAATAAAAAAGGTTTTTATAACGGATACTTGCTGGGTATCGGCTTAGGTACCTTTGCTGCACATTGCATTTTTATTTTCGGCGGTAAAATAGTGGTTGAAAAATTAGATGCCAGCCAGGAAATGATCAATTTTATCATTGGCTGCATTTTTTCGATCACAGCCATCCTACAGATCTGGAGGCTCCTGAAGAAAAGATATCACCACAGAAAGAAACCTAAAAAGTCTGAATGATCGAACGAACCCACACTTTTCATCCAGTCCTTTCGAAATTCTAATGATAGGCATAGTAGGCGGAATTGGCCCCTTGGCTGGCGCTGATCTTTTCAGAAAAATCATAGAAAATACCCTTGCAAAGTCAGACCAGGAGCACCTGCCTGTTTTGTTGGCTTCCATTCCGAATGAAATTGCTGACCGAACCTCCTATTTGTTGGGGGAAACCATCGAAAACCCTGCCGCTGCGCTTGCTAAAATCATTTTAATGCTTGAAAACGCGGGCTCAAAGCATATTGGCATCGCCTGCAATACGGCCCACGCCCCGGAAATATTCATTCCAATGCAGGAGCTACTGGCTCAAAATGGCTCGCAGGTGAAAATTGTCAACATGATCGAAGAAACCGTGCGGGCCATTCAGGCATATCCGGAAACAATCCAGCGCGTAGGGCTATTGACCACTTCAGGAGCCTACAAAACCAAAATTTATCAAAACCGACTGGCAGCAGCCGGACTCGCGCCCATGGTGCTTGAATTGGACCAACAGGAGGCTTTGCCGCAACGGGCCATCTATGAAATAAAAGCAGCCTCTACTGAAATCCCACAAGGCCCTATTGATCTGTTGAACGCCGCCATCCAGATCCTGAAAAACAAGGGCGCTCAGGCAATCATACTCGGCTGTACCGAGATCGGAATGATCGAAGATAAGCTGGATGCTGATGGACTGGTGGTTTTTAACCCGAACCTCATTTTGGCCAGAAAACTGATCGAGCGGTCTTTCCCGGAAAAATTGAGGCCGTAATTTTTGGATGTTGGACTATTGGACGTTGGACGCCAGACCAACAGACCAATGTCCAATTCACCAATTTTTTGTTACTTTGTGGTTTCCTGCCTGAAAACAGGCAGGTTTTGTGGTTTTAGTCAACGCAGAGTGATTTTGAATAAGGACGGGGTTGTAATCATTTTATAATCAGGCATTTGCATCACTCAAATCATTAAAATCACTCTAATCACAGTATAACAACCCTGATCTATGTTAAATATACTGCATGAGAATCCCGCCTTCCTGGTCATCAACAAACCTGCAGGCCTGGCTTCTCAACCCGATAAAACCGGAGATGATTCTCTCCTCACGATCGCCGAGACCTATTGCGGCCATCCACTTCATCTGGTGCACCGGGTGGACCGGCCAGTGAGCGGACTCGTACTTTTTGCCAAGACCGCAGAAGCGATGGCGATGTTTTCAGCCCAATTCCAGGCGCGTACGGTGCAGAAAGATTATCTCGCTATGGTGCAAAACATGCCACCCAAGTCTGAAGGAACCCTGATCCACTATTTAAAAAAAAATCAGGCGAAAAACACGTCCACTGTGTATGACGACGAGCAGCCTGGTACTGAACGGGCCGAACTGCGCTATCAACTGATGGAAAGCAGCAAGCACTACCATTTGCTTCACATTCAATTGGTTACCGGACGCCACCACCAGATCCGGGCACAGCTCGCCGCGATCAAATGTCCCATCAAAGGCGATGTGAAATACGGCGCGCGCCGCAGCAATCCTGACCGCAGCATCCACCTCCACGCCTGGCGTCTGGCATTCGACAATCCCGCCACAGGCGAGCGGATCCTACTGGAAGCGGCGCCGCCTGATGAGGTACTGTGGAAAGCTTTGGGGCCTGGCCGGGCGGATTGGAGTATGTTCCGAAAGTCGGGCGGATAATAGCCGGGTCATTCATGGATGATGGCAAGTTTCTGTTGATAAACCTGCCTGCCATTTTCAGCAACTGAAAGCAGATAGTAGCCCTTTGAATAGGTTGCCACTGGCAAAAAGGCATTTGTACTTCCTTCTGACACAGGCTGAATTGTAACGATTTGTCCAGTCAGATTGAATACCGTTATTTGGCAACCTGCCTTTGCTGGTTGTTTAAATTCAACCTGTACTTCTGAGTAGGCTGGGTTGGGGTGGATGGCAAAACCTGCGCTTTCATGCTTTGTTTCTACCACCCCCACACTTCCCAGCGTATCGCAAGGCGAACCCTCCCAGTCCCAAAGCCGAGAAAATGGCATATTGGGCAGCAGGTAATTGTTGAATACGGGTAGCCGGACGCTGTGTTGCTGCACATTGCAGGCCAGTCCAGGCTCATCGGGGCTTTCGATGGTGTGTAGGTAGGGCGAATTGTAGTTGGATACGCAGATGTAGATTTTGTTGTCGGGTGCCAGTAGCGGGTAGAAGAAACGAGTAGGGAGCCCAAGGTCGCCGAAAAAACCATCGTAAACGGCCACTACTTTTTCAGATAAAATAATATCGCTTGCATGGAGGTCATATTGAAAAACACTATCCCAACGGGTCACATAAAGAAAGCGGGAGTTAGGCGAAAAGGCCACACCGCCCGGTTTACCATTTAGCCCACTCAGGTCATAGGTCTTGCTCACGCGGTCACTGAGCAACCCAGAGCATCGATCGAAACGATAAAGCTCGATTGATGCAAATGATGAGTCTGGAATAATACCGTGCCAGTTGAAACGGGCATACCACTTGCCATCTGGAGAAAAACACATGTGCCCCAGGCCAAGATCAGTGGTTTTAATATTCTGTATTCCCACTTGATATAACCCTTCAGGATCCAGCAAGAATCGATAGAATCGGTTTCCCAAATAGTAAGGCACTAACAACCACCAGTCCCGTCCATTGCCATGGCGTATGGCGTTGAACTGAGTAGGCATTAAGGTATCCGTGCTGACCACCATATCCCGTTCAATTATTTTGCCTAGTCCTCCATTCTGATTCATGTCGGCAACGGCAAATCGTAGTTTGGTATAGCCAAGTATTCCCCAAGGCCAAGATGGCGGGAAAACCACCTTGGGGTTACCGTAAATGTGAATCACTTTTCTACTACCAACAGGAGAAGGTAAAAGTAAATACCCCTGTAAATAGGGTACCCCTCCCTCATAAACGGCATTAGGATAAAAATTTTCACCACCTTCCATTGTCTCATAATTTTGACTATACAGGTTTTCGCCATCAGAGTAACAGGATAAATTACCTATAGAATCAGAAAATGTCGTATTCGTAAAATCATATGGAAGGTCTTTGTTAATATAGGTAATATTTACATTGTTATTAATAAAATCCACCTTACAAGCCCTGTAAACACTATCCGTAGAATTAAAATTGCCCCCTAGCAGCCAAACGTTATCTTCTTTTTGAGCGTGGATATTTAGTGAAATAAATAAACTAAGTAATAGTAACTGGGTACCACGTTTTCGCATAGTTGAACAAATAAATACTTGGCATGAAGCCTACGCTTCATGCCAAGTATGGTGAGTGGAAAAAATTAGCGAAGGATGGCTTTGTTGCATGAATCCACCGAGGCGTGAGATTATGGGTAGTTTGTAAAATGAGTCGGCAGGTGTAATTTTGAGTTGCGAAACCTAAACACCACACCCACGCGACTCATGACAAAGATAGAT
>JBILHS010000149.1:0-11046 GCA_044350425.1 Saprospiraceae bacterium
CACCACTCCAGTAAACCAGAGTGGGTAACATTATTCCTCAACCATTTTTCAACAGCTTTCCATTACCTGTTTCTGCACTTTCCTACCATCTCTTTTCCTTCTACTGTCAGTACGTCAATGAACTCTTGTTAAAAGCCCTTCGGCTTAAAAATTTTCTTTCTTTTCGTTTGATTCCTTAAAATTGGGGACGCAAAGGTAACTCGCTATTTTGCTTTTATCAAAGAACTTTCAATTGTTTTTTTTGGAGGACTTTATTTTTGGAAGCCAAAATGCATCCAATCCATCGATTGACCATTTATTACTTGTTGTTTTCAAAGAAATTACTTATTTTTGAAACTGTTTCGCCCCTTTTGGAAAATTGAAATTTTTTAAAAAAAACTGAATCCAATGAAGACTTTCCCTTCCCTGCCCCAATTGTGGGCCGGATTTACCCATTTGCTCTATCCAGAGCTCTGTGTTGCCTGCGGTGGCGACCTGCCTGCTTCCTCCATTTGCTTCTGTATCCGGTGCCGGGCCAGACTGGCGCCCTCTGATATGCATCTGGTAAAAGACAATGAGTTTGTAGACCGGCTCTGGGGCAGAGTACACCTTGAAAGTGGAGCAGCTGCCTATTACTTCAGCCGGCATAGCCCGATTCGAATGGCGATTCACTACCTCAAATACAAAAACAAGCCTGACATCGGACTGATGATCGGACGGGAGTTCGGACAAAAGCTTCGGGAATCAGCATGCTACAAAACCGTGGAGGGGATTATCCCGGTGCCCCTGCATCCCCGGAAGGAGCGGTTGCGAGGTTATAACCAAAGCGCCATGTTCGCTCAGGGGCTCTCAGAAGCTATGGAGGTGCCCATGCTGGGTAAGGTACTCGTGCGGCGAGCCTTTACACAATCGCAAACCAATAAGAAACGAATGGAGCGTTTTCAGAATGTAGACGCGATGTTCGAAATAAAGAAGCCGGAATCCATTGCCGGCAAACATTTGCTGCTGGTAGATGATGTGCTGACCACCGGCGCCACCCTGGAAGTATGCGGACAAACACTCCTTAATATAGCAGGTACCAAACTGAGCTGTGCTACCATCGCTATTGCTTCCCGTTGAGGCGCCTCCCCAAAAGACCAAACTTATGAAACGCCTTATTCCTTACACCATTGAGGACAAACTTTACCTCTCCCGCTTGCTTGAGTTGTATATCACGACCTTACAGGAGTCGCCCCTGGAATTGCGTCTGAAAGGGCTGGCCTATGATACAGGCATCCCGGAATCTATTTTTCACCGTTTGATGGAGTTGTACCAACATCCGGAAGATGTGCCCAATGTCAACGCAGAGGATTTTCACATTCTTTTCCGGAACATCCTGTTTCGATTTCCAACGGTTAAAATGTGGCTGGTTGATTCCGGGGAGATCTTTTTTGAGATGTAGACTTTGGACATTAGACATTGGACTTGGCTCGGCAAGTGTCTGTATTTCGCATTTTTAGGTCCAAAGTCTATAATCCAACGTCCAGGGTCCAACGTCCTTAAGCTTTCTCAAACAACCACCATTTGGGCAGGTGCTTGTTCCGCTTTTTAACTTCAAAATTCGTGGATATGTACCGGCCGATGTGTGCGGTGGCTTCTGCCGGATCGTCGGTAAAGAGCACCAGATCCAGATCTTCCACTGAAATGGTCTCTTCTTTGGCCATAAATTTCAGGTATTCCTGCAAAGGCCGGTAATAGTCTAGGCCCATGATCACGATCGGAAAATTGTTGATCTTCCTGGTTTGTACCAGGGTCAGTGTTTCAAAAAACTCATCCATAGTGCCAAACCCGCCGGGTAAAATGATGAACGCATAAGAGTACTTCACAAGTAGCACCTTGCGCACGAAAAAATATTTGATGATCACAAACTTATCGAGCCAGGGGTTTTCTTTCTGTTCCATCGGCAAAATGATGTTGCACCCAACAGAAGGTCCTCCGGCTTCTTTGGCGCCCCGATTGGCAGCCTCCATCACACCGGGCCCTCCTCCGGTCATCACCGTCATGCCCAGATCGATGGCGATCCTCCCTCCGACTTCCCGGGCGGCTTCGTAATACCGGTGGCCTTCTTTAAATCGGGCAGAACCAAATACCGTGACACAGGGGCCCACAAAATGCAGCGCCCGGAATCCGCGGATAAACTCCCAAAAGACTTTTATAGCAAAGAATAATTCAAATTGTCGCTTTCGCGGACCATGTAAAAAAACGGGTTCGTTGGGATCGATCAGACGAGTGTTCATGCCAGTGTATATAGGTTTGCAAAGTAGCCCATGTGCATTTGAGGCGCCAAACTACGGTGTTACTGCGTTCGGCGGCTAGTGAAATCTCCGAACCTTGTTTAAAGTTTTGGATTTTAAATCTCCAAACTGCGCGCCTCCAAAATCCACCAATACACAAATCAGCAAATCCCGAGCTTACAAGTAGTACCTTTGTCCCTCGAATTATGGAGAATTTTGTAGATTACGTTAGAATTCGCTTCCGCTCCGGCAAAGGAGGATCCGGTAGCGTTCACTTTTATCGCGGCCCCGGCACCCCAATGGGTGGTCCTGATGGTGGCGATGGAGGCCGCGGCGGCCACATCATCCTGAAGGCTGAGCCTCAGGAATGGACCCTGCTTTCACTCAAATATAAAAAGCACATCCTCGCAGAACACGGCGACGTGGGTCGCGGTCAGCTCAAAACCGGCCGCGACGGACAGGATATCGTCGTGAAAGTGCCATTGGGCACGGTAGCACGCGATGCTGAAACCGGCGAGGTGCTGCTCGAGATCACGGAACGGGATGACGAAAAGATCCTCCTGACCGGTGGACGCGGTGGAAAAGGCAATACCTTTTTCAAAACCTCCACACACCAATCGCCCCAATACGCACAGCCCGGCGATCCCGCGGATGAACGCTGGATCATTCTGGAGCTAAAGGTATTGGCCGACGTAGGTCTGGTTGGCTTTCCCAATGCCGGCAAAAGCACCCTGCTGAGTGCGGTCACCGCTGCGAAGCCGAAAATTGCAGAATACGCCTTTACGACACTCGTGCCGCAGCTCGGCATCGTAAAAGTGCGCGAAGGACAAACCTTCATCATGGCCGACATTCCCGGCATCATCGAAGGCGCACACGAAGGCAAAGGGCTGGGACACCGGTTCCTGCGGCACATCGAGCGCAATAGTGTGTTGCTGTTTATGATCCCGGCAGATACCAACCGTAACATTCAAAAGGAGTACGATATTCTTTACAATGAGCTTCAGGAATACAATCCGGACCTGCTCGACAAGCCCCGTATTCTAGCCATCAGCAAATGTGACCTGATCGATGATGAGCTGGAACAGATGCTGCGCGCCACCCTGCCGCCGGATATTCCGGTGATCTTCCTTTCTGCAATGATCAATCTGAATTTGCAGGAATTGAAGGAAATGTTGTGGAAGGTTTTGAACCAATAGGCATAACTTTGTAAGAAAACGTTGAACGATGAGCGAAACATCCTCTGCCATCCGGTTCGACCCAAAAACTGCGATCGCACCAAGCAATCCCTTGGCTGTGTTGACGCCTGCGAAGCCTCTTCGGCTTTATACCCTTTCGGAATATCTCCGCAAAGAGGCAAAATCGCTGCGTAAACACGAATACTACAATGGGAAAATTGTTGCTAAGCCCTATTCACGACTTCCGCACAATATAATCAGTACCAACTTTCTGGTTGCCATCACGATAGCACTTGAAAAAACCGGCAAAAATTTCCTGGTGGTCGGAAGTGATCAATTGGTTTATCTCCCCGAATTAAACATTGGCTTATACCCCGATGCGCTGGTGGTATTCGAAAAACCTGAATTTTATGATGATGGTCAACTGCTGCTCACAAATCCGGTTTTGATTGTAGAAGTGCTTTCCAAAAGCACGCGCAACTATGACCTCTCAGGAAAGTTTGACCTGTATAAGACCTTCCTTCCTTCCGCGAGTATGTTCTGGTAGAACAAACTAAGATCAGTGTAGAAACGCGCTTTCGTGTAGAACAAAACCTGTGGCGCGAAAACAGAGCAACGGATGTTGATCTTCGACTGGAATCGCTTGGGATCTCTCTGGCCATGAGGGACATTTACAAAAAAGTGGAAGGGCTGGGAGTTTAACTACAAGAATATTTTTGGACGAGTAATTGATTTTTTGTACCGTTAAAGTACAATCCCCGAAACATGAATCATCCCGAATTTTGTGCGCCGTAATTGTCAAAGAGATGTTCGAGAGCGATTCTAAATCTGCAGAGCGGCAACTGGGTATCCAGTTGCCGCTTTCCTGTTCTTGGACACCATTTATTGATGATAATCATGACTATAGACCTCCAATTTTTAAGTATTTGGAGTAAGAAGTCGTAAACAAGGCTGACGATTCCCATTATTTTTTGTCGGTTTTCCCAAAACCAGAGCCTTGGACTTTCTAAAGCCAGTTCACTTTTATTGAATCGGAATGTTTGCTCTATGGCCCATCGGCGCATGTAGGAAAAAAGGATTTTCCAAGCCTGGCCCTTGGTCTTCACCTCACAATTGGTAAGGAGGTACATTGGTTCCTGGGCCTTTTTTGCGTCTCAACAAACCACAAGAGTCATAGGGGTGCTGTGTTTGGGAAGAAAAACTGACAAATAAGCAATTATGATTCTTCTGACTTTCTTTCGCTCTTTGTCCATTATGAGCCTGGAGGCGACTACCGATAGGCTCGAAGCCTGTTTGCCCGCATTCTGGAGCTTGCCAAGTTCGTCACACAGGTTGAACCGTTTGTCCCATCGAAGGATAAAATATTGTTGATAGTCAATGAGTTGTGTGATGATGTCTACGCTCGCATAACCACGATCAAGGACATGTACTATGGCCTGTTGGAATTGCTGACGAACCACTTTGAGCATTTGGAGAAAAACGCTTTTCCTATCGGTAAGGTGTTTGCCCCGAGTGGTCCACCAACGCATCATGCAAACACCAGGCAGTGACCCCAGGGTAGTAATTACCACGGCGCTCCAATCAAAACCCGGAACACAAATACGCGCTTTTGGAGGACTATAAAATCCAGTTTTGATCTTTGTGAGCCGCTTGCCTTTGCTACTCGCTACGGAGCACAAGCCCTCTGAATACCGTCGTTGGGTAGCTCCATTGGAAAGCAAAAATAAACTTTTTTCAATCACCTGATAACAATTTTGAATCAGGCTAACCAGTTACATCATTTCATCGTATGGAAACAATATCCTTCATGTCATTCACAATCCGGATTCCTTGGGCCTCGCTTGCAATGTAGAACAGCATGCCATCACCTTACCGGCGAGGCAAGGTTATTTCATCCCTAACTTCGCCAACTACAACCTCGGCCCGCTGGATCCGCCCTGTGATACTACGGGCGGTGTGGGTACGGTATCTCAGAATCTATCTTCCAGAGTGATTCAGGTTGCTCCCAATCCGACAACAGGAATGACAGAAGTGAGCCTTCCAAATAGTGATGGAGGTTGGATTTGGGTATACCATAGTGGTGGACAAAAGATAAAATCCATTGCTATACCACCCGGAACACCCAAACTATCGCTGGATTTAGAGCAAAATCCGACTTGAATTTATGCTGTTATGGCATTTGATGCGGCAGGTAAATTGATTGGAGTGGCCAGGGTATCAGTGTTGCGTTAGATACGTTTACGAAACTCAGGATGACTTGTGTTCGTTTGATCCTTTAGTTTTATCCTTTAAACAAGGCTTTCCCTTGCAAGGATTGAATCAGAACAAACAAAGCCAATGCACCATAAACCAAACCAAGCACCAGGGTTGCTTTGACGTTTCTAAGGACATAAAAGGAGAGCACCGGAAGTATTTGCAAGGCATGCATTCCAATAAAATGGGCAACACGGGCATCGCCATATTGCGTACTCCAATTGAGCAAAGGTATACCGGGGCCACCTTGCGGACCGCCAATGGTGTGCGACAGCTTCGAACCCATCACAAAACCCTCCAGTGAAAAAATAACAAACAGTACGATGCCGATCCGAATGCTCCACACATAGTAATCCGGTAGCTGCGGAAAATCTTTCTGGAAAAAAAGCATGCCCAGATAGGCGGTCCAAAGCGTAGCCACCGTAGCAGCCAGGGCCATCAGTGAATAAAGTCCGGCATACATCGGACTGCTCTGATTGTAATGCGAAAGCTGCCCTCTTGCGGCCTGCAGGGCGATGTAGACGATCTCAAAACCCAGGCTAATGATGATGGCCCAGTTGTAAATTTTAACTACCCGGGGCTCCTCCAGATAATATGCGTACCAGGCCATTGCCCAGGCAAAAAGAAAGGTGGAGAGGGCAAACTTAAGCGGCTTGAACCAGGCGTTTACACCCATAATCTGGATATCGGAATATCGGGTTTGTGCTGCACAGAACAGCGCAAACAGGAGGCATAATAAACCAAAATAAAAGAGTGGCTCGTTCCGGTATCGTAGTGTTTCAAAAAAGTCAGTCATGTTTGTGCAGCTTGCTTGTTAAACTTGTTCCGATATTCGATTGGGGGCATGCCGGTTATTTTTTTAAAAACATCCCGAAAGGCCTTTGTGTTCGAATAGCCCACTTCATACATCACGTCACTCACGTTTTTTCGGCTGGTCTCCAGGCCTTTTTTGGCAGCTTCGATCTTCACCCGCTGGATATATTCTACGGGCGTATTGTTGGTGGCTTTTTTGAAGCGGCGTTCAAAATTGCGTCTTCCGATCGAGAATTTGGAGGCCAGTTCTTCTACCAGAATCTTTTCGGTAAGATTTTCTTCAATATAGGTCTGAGCCTGTTTGATCGGACCGTCCTCATGACTTTTTTGCCCATTGAACATCATGAATGCAGACTGACTATCCCGGTCTATCTCTATGGCAAAGAATTTGGCAGCCAGTACCGCCATGGAGCGGTCGGTATGTTTTTCCACCAGGTGCAGGAGTAAGTTCCAGTACGAATTGGCGCCACCACTGGTATAGATCCGGTTTTCTTCTGTGACAATTTTATCGGTGACCAGCGTAATTTGTGGAAACATCTCACGAAACGGTTGGGCAAAAATCCAGTGGGTAGAGCATTTTTTGCCGTCCAGCAAGCCTGTAGCAGCCAACAAAAACGCCCCGATGCAAAGGCTGCACACCTCGGCCCCTTGCTTGTGTTGTGCCTGTATCCAGGGGATAAAATCCTGGTTCAGTTTGAGGGCTGATTCGAGATCGCCAAAAAGTGCCGGAATGATGATCAGGTCGGTTTTAGCCGTCTCCGCAAGCAATGCATCCGGGTGTACAGAGAACAAGCCCTGGTGCAAACGAACCTCTTTAGACATGCCCACCAGATGCACCTCAAAACGTGGGGGCTTCCCAGCGGCGGCCAAAAAATCGTTGACCGCAGTAAACAGATAACGTGGGGCGGTAATACTATCCAACACGGTGGACTCGGGTACCAGGATGGAGATGTGGATCATGGGACAAAGTTAAACAAAATATGTCGCAAATGCCCAGCTAATCAGTCGCTAATACGCCTCATTTGAATCATTTTGTTGTGCACATCTTTGTGGTGTCAAAAATTTAAAACAAATGGTATTTACTGGGGCCTGATTATTGGGTGCGAGTTGATATCATGTCGCAACGAAGTGAAGACTTGACAACAACTCAATTTTTTAACCCACGACTTCAGTCGTGGGCTAAATCCAAGGCGCTGATTCAGTGAACCGATTTATCGGTTTCCTGCACAAAACCGATAAATCGGTTTGCGTTTTCGCACTAGCTTGCAGGCCCACGACTGAAGTCGTGGGTTGAAAATTATCAAACATTAAATCTTTACAAAACTTAAAACTATGCAAAAGAACAAACTCATTTTCTGGGTTGCAACCTCGTTTATCTTCTTATTCGAAGGGGTGATGCCAGCCTTGACCGGCCATTCGGAAATGTCCAAACAAGGCATTATGCACCTCGGTTACCCGGAATACTTCATAACTATTCTGGTCATTTTCAAAGTGCTGGGCGCCCTTACATTGATCCTTCCTCAAACGCCTGCCCGTCTGAAAGAATGGGCCTATGCCGGGTTTACTTTCAACATCATTGCGGCAACTGCAAGTAATACCATTGTAGACGGACTGGGATTTGGCACCATTTTTCCGTTGATTATTTTGGGAATTTTGGCCGTGTCTTACTACCAGTTTCACAAGATAATGGGTGCTCCGCGTGGTTCTATTTAATATGTTTGCGACCCGATTTTTCCTCCAGTTCTAAATAAAATTGATCCAAAATGAGAAAGCTGATTCTATTCATGCATACCTCCTTAGATGGTTTTGTGGCAGGTCCCCATGGAGAAATGGACTGGATCCACGTTGATGAATCGATCTTTGATCTGGTGGGCAAGCGGATCGCTGAAACCGATACAGCGCTTTACGGACGGGTAACCTATCAGATGATGGAAGGATACTGGCATACCGCCGCAGAACAACCCAATGCATCAAAACATGATATTGAGCATTCTAAATGGTACAAGAACGCAGCCAAGGTTGTTCTGTCAAAATCCATGCAGGGACAAAATCTGCCCAACACCACGGTCATCAGTGAAAATCTGGCGGAACAAATCCAAAACCTAAAGCAACAGCCAGGTAGTGAGATCCTGATTTTTGGCAGCCCGGGTGCAGCCCATGCACTCATGGCGCTGGAGTTGATCGACGGATACTGGTTATTTCAGAACCCTTTTTTGTTGGGCAATGGCATTCCATTGTTCACCAAACGGGAAGATCGACAGCCGCTCAAACTGATCTCTTCGCATGTATTCCCTTCAGGCGTGGTAGCCCTGAATTACGAACGATAGCATTTTAAAACGGAACTATGACAAAAATACAAAAGATCACGCCCTTCCTCTGGTTCGACCAACAGGCGGAGGAGGCTGCCAATTTCTATACCTCCGTTTTCAAGAATTCGAAAATGGAGCAGATCTCCCGGAATGGCGGTCATGTCATGGTCGCAGGTTTTTCACTGGATGGACAAAAATTCAGCGCCCTGAACGGCGGTCCCATGTTCAAATTCAATCCCTCCGTTTCTTTTTTTGTAGTCTGTGAAACAGAAGCGGAGACAGAATCTATCTGGGAAAAACTGGTCCACGGCGGTACCGTGATGATGCCGCTCGACTGGTACAACTGGAGCGATAAGTATGGATTTTTGAAAGATCGTTATGGACTTTGCTGGCAGATCTCGCTTGATAAAAGCGGAGCGGCCGGCGATAAATTCAGGCCAACACTGCTGTTTTCGGGTCCACAAAAAGGCCAGGGCGCGGCTGCCTTACAATTTTATACAGGTCTGTTTCAAGACTCCGCCATCGAAGATATTTCCTATTACGAGGAAGGAGATCCCGGCCCGATTGGCACCGTCAAACATGCTCAATTTCAGCTTTCCGGACAGACCTTTAAGATCATGGACAACCCCACAGACCAGGCATTTACCTTTAATGAGGCCCTGTCTTTTGTGGTGCATTGCAGCGACCAGGCAGAAGTAGATTTCTTTTGGAATAAACTGACGGCGGACGGCGGAGCAGAAAGCCGTTGCGGCTGGTTGAAGGACAAGTTTGGACTCTCCTGGCAGATCATCCCGGAGGCCTTGCCGAGGCTGCTATCTGATCCTGATCCGGTCGTTGCGCAAAAAGCGATGGCGGCCATGCTGCAAATGAATAAAATTGAGATTGAAAAACTAAGCTAATATTCTGACATGGAAAATACAATTCATATCACGATCGAAACTGAAATAAACGCCCCTGTAGAAAAAGTCTGGAGACTTTGGACTTCGGCTGAGCACATCGTACACTGGAACAACGCCTCGGATGATTGGCACACGCCAAAGGCAAGCAATGATTTGTGTGCCGGTGGAAAATTTGTCTTCACCATGGCAGCAAAAGACGACAGTGTAAGTTTTGATTTTGAAGGAACCTATGATGAAGTAATTGAAAATCAACGCATTGCTTATACTATTGCCGATGGTAGAAAAGTGGTGATCAGTTTCCTTTCGAGTGGCCAATTAACCGGGATCAGCGAGACTTTCGAAGCTGAAAACCTGAATCCAGCCGAGATGCAACGCGCAGGATGGCAGGCTATTTTGGACAATTTCAAAAGGTATGTCGAGACCCATGGTTGAAACAATTACCCTCGATCAGGATATCACTGCGATCTGCATGACCGCCGAGTCTTTCCCGGATGGCGTTTTGGCGGCACATCAAAAACTCCATGCACTGGTAACCTATTCGCCCACACGCAAATACTTCGGCATATCCTATCCGGGCAGCATGGGAAAGATCATGTACCTGGCCGCCACGGAGATCGCTCCTGAAGACGATCCAGTGGCCCTGGACTGCGATGTGTTTTTTATCAAAAAAGGCGCCTACCAAAGTGTGACCATCCTTCAATTTATGGATGATCTACCCCGAATTGGACAAACGTTTCAGCAAATGCTTGCTCACCCGAATATTGACCCCAATGGATATTGTCTGGAGTGGTATTTGAATGAGCATGATGTTCGGTGTATGGTGCGGCTGGCGGATTGAATCAGCCTGGAATAAATTCAACTACTTATGGCAAAAAAACAAACCGATTCCGAACAGGTAGCACAATACATGGCCGCCCTGGAACACCCGATGAAAGCTGAAATGGAAGCGCTCAGGGAAATTATCAAAGGCGCAAACGCCAAAATTTCAGAGCGCATCAAATGGAATGCGCCCAGCTACTATTACCGGGAAGACATCGTGACCTTTGGTCCACCAGCCAGGAAACCAGATGAGATTCTGCTGGTTTTCCATCATCCGGCCGTCGTGAAGATCAGCTCAGATCTTTTGCAGGGCGATTACAAAGACCGGCGTCTGGCTACCTTCAAATCCATGGCAGAAGTAGTGGCTAATCGGGAAGAAGTGCCCCGGGTTATTAATTGGATCATTGCTGAAATTGAGGGCTGAATTTATCACTGTCCTTCCTTCCCAACCCGAGTTCCCGGGCTTTGTCATCTTGTCGAGACCCGTCCACGTTAAGTGCGCTTTGGCTGAGCGCATGCCTTCCTG
>JBILHS010000046.1:0-40079 GCA_044350425.1 Saprospiraceae bacterium
GTAGGGCCAGTACCCGATATTCAAAAACAAAGAAAACCAAACTAACTTTTTTCAAAAATCATCCAATATGAAAACACACTTCTTCAATTATCTGCGCTTCAATCGCGCGGAACGAAACGGCACCCTTGCCCTCTTTTTACTCGCTGCTGTATTTTTTATGATCCCGGAACTGGCCCGCCATATACGAGCCCCTCAGCGTACAGATTTTACTCCTTTTCAAAGCGAGATACGAGCCTTCCGCGCAGCATTAGGCGCCAGAAACGCAGCCCTTGGAGGCGCTGAAAAATCCCTGTTTCATTTCGACCCGAACAGGGCCAGTTTCGATGACTTCGTCCTACTCGGCATCTCAGAAAAAGTCGCCAACATCATCTGCAACTACCGCGACAAGGGTGGCAGTTTCCGGGAACCTGCCGATTTCCAAAAGATCTGGAGCCTGAAAAAAGAAGATTATGCCCGATTGCTCCCTTATATCCAGATAGCAGCCAAGCCGGAAAGTCCCGAGGGAAATGCCGACCAAAAACCTGCGTCTGAACTATTCAGTTTTGACCCCAATACGGCCACCGATGTCGATTTGAAACGCCTCGGACTCCCGGAACGGACGATAAAAAGTATCCTGAACTACCGTGACAAAGGCGGCAAGTTTCGCAAAAAGGAAGATCTGGAAAAGATCTATACCCTGAGTGAGGAGGATTGTGCCCGCATCACACCTTATGCTACGTTTTCAGAATCCGTTGCCAATGTAGCCCCCACTCATCCGGTGGCCTATGCCGGAGGATTTTCCAGACCCGGGAAAAAGTCTTCGGCTCAGGTTTTGGTAGACATCAATCAGGCCGAAAAAGCGGATTGGATGACCCTGCCTGGCATCGGCGAAATGCGTGCGCAACAATTGGTCAGTTATCGGGAAAAACTTGGGGGCTTTCTTTCGGTGGGGCAGATCGGCGAAATGCATAATTTCCCGGACAGCGTGTTCCAGGCCATTAAACCGAGTTTGATGATCGGTACAGGAGATATTCGCAAGCTCAATTTAAACGCCGTGTCTGTGGCCGATCTGGACGCCCATCCTTATATTTCAAAACGGCAGGCGGAATTGATTGTGGCTTTCCGCGAGCAACATGGAGCATTTTCATCGCCGGAGGACCTGGGCCGAATGCGTGCTTTTTCGGATCGGGTCTGGCTGGCTAAGATTGGGCCTTATCTCTCCGTGAATTAATTCAAAATCAAGCAATCGACTTATTTTTTCACCCTGAATAAGCGGCAAAAACCGTCTAAAAACCAACCTAATATGGCCAATACTTTCACCCAAGTGTATGCTCAAATCGTTTTTTGTCCTAAGGGCAGAGCGCATTTGATCCACCCAAATTTTGAAGACCGTCTTTTTAAATATATCACTGGCATTGTTCAGGATAGAGGACAAAAATTGATTGCTATCAATGGAATGCCAGATCATATCCATATTTTCATCGGGTTTAAACCCACCACACAAATCTCTGACCTGGTTGGAGACATAAAAACAGGTTCATCAAAATTCATCAAAACCAACCATTTTTTAAGCCGTGACTTTAACTGGCAAAAAGGGTTTGGTTGCTTTACCTATGCGCATTCACAAATCGACGCTGTAGCCAGATATGTAATGAACCAAAAGGAACATCACAGGAAAAAAACTTTTAGAACGGAATACCTGCAGTTTCTCAAAAAGTTCGAGGTTGAATACGATGAACAGTACCTTTTTGAATTTTATGATTGATGGAATAAATCGATAAATTGGGACGCCGCGATGCGGCTTTAAATGGAGTCGCCGCTATGCGGCTTAGCGAGATTTGGTTTTTGATCTGAAATCTGTATAAATGGAGTCGCTGCTAAGCCGCATAGCGGCGCCTCCATTTAAAGCCGCAGAGCGGCGGCCCCATCCCACATTTTCCAATCCGACGAAACGCCCTGTATCAACACGATCCCAGGCGTTTTGCCAACTTCCAGACTGCCCAAAGTATCCTCAAAGCCAAGAGCTTCTGCGCCATTTAAGGTAGCCCAGCGCAAGAGCGTATGGAATGGTACATAACTTTGGTATCGGGCGATGGTTTTCATCTCTTCCAGGATCGAAAGCTGCCAGTTGGAGGTCAGCGAATCTGTGCCGATCGTGACCCGGGCCTGTGTGGCCAGGAAAGCTGAATAATCAGGCAGTCGGTTTTCGATGTAAAGGTTGGCATTGGGACAGGTAGCCCAAAAAGTGTGCGGACTCCAGGCCTGTGCGGCTTCGATATCGGCCCGGGATGTGAGCGTATTGTGCACAAAAAGGCTCCGGTTAGCAGGATTCATGTGGGCCAGGGCATAGTAGATCGAGGATCTGCCCGTGGCTTCGAATGAGTCGAGTGAAATGCCGAATTTGCCATAAAATTCTAAAAAACCACCCTCTTTTTTCAAAAACAAGGCTTCCTCCGAGGGAGTCTCCTGATTGTGAATACTTACTGTGGCACCCGATTTCGGGTTGAATGCGTGGATCTTTTCAAACAGGGTTTTGCTCACCGAATAAGGCGCATGGGGCACAAAGGAACTGGCACTTCCCGCAGCCAGCTCCAGTTGTTCGTACACGGCCTGCCCATCCGAAAAGGTCTTTTCAGCCCTGGCATCCTGCAGGAAATCAAATAGCTCCAAAAAAGTGTGGTAGCGCATCCGGCCTTTGGATTTGACTGCAAAGGTGTCGGGCGCGTTGGAAATATCGCCCAGCGCCACAATACCGCCGTCCAACATTTCCTGTTCGGCTTTTTCGATGGCTTCGGCAATCACCTCGGGGCTGGCGTTGCGCTGGGTCACCACATTGGTGATGAACGGGATTAGTCCGGTACCCGTATCAACCTTGCCCTTCATGTGCGAAAGTTCCAGGTGACAATGGGTATTCACAAAGCCCGGCACAAGTATGCCGCGGTGTATTTGGAGACTTGCAGGGTCATGTTGATCCCGGGACTCGATGGCAAGGATCTTGCCCGCATCGTCGGTGATCACAACGGTATTTTCGAGGGGCTCGGATGAGACGGGACATACCCAGTCGGCGGTGATTTTGTGCATGGATAGACGGGTTTCTGGATGGAGGGTGTAATGGTGAAGGTGGACTGAATAATCCCAAAATCCCCGAACACGCTCTTGAGCGTGTTCGGGGAAAAAAGGTGGCTGCAAAAGTCTTAAACCCCTGCTTAATCCGAGAAATTAAAAAGGAAACTATTTTCTCCCCGGAACTTATTTCCGGTAGCGCCCTCTATCAGTTCCAAATACTTTTTGTGCATGGCCTCGGATTGTTTTTGCTTGTTGATTTTTAATTCCGTGGCATTCAACTTCAAAGAAAAATGCTCCGGGTCCTTGATTAGGCCATCCTGTAAGAGCTCCTTTTTCAACATATCCTGCATGGCTTGATTTTTGGCTTCCATAGCACGGGTCTCAGCCTGCCATTTTTCCTGGCTTGCCTGCCAGACCTCTTGTTCACGGGCCCAGTTTTCCTGCTCTTTGGCCCATACTTTTTGCTGTTTCTCCCATTCTTTCTGATTCTTTTTCCAGTCTTTTCGAGCCGCTTTCTGGTCGCGCTTAAAGTTGCGCTGGTATTCTTTCATCATGTTTGCGTGCTCCTCTCTCAGGACCTCCATTTCAGCAGCTAGTTTTTCCCGTTGCTCCGGCGAAATACCGCGTGCAATGGCGTATGAATCCCCAAAACTATAGCCCATACCCTCGGAGCCTTCATTGGAATAATACTGTCCGAAGTTGATTCCCGGAATGTCGAACGACGTTCCATTTTCCATTTTCTTTCCATCGATCCATACGGCTCCATCTTTTACAATGACTTCGGTGCCTTGACCCTGATTGTCCAACCGGATGATGGTGTTTCCTGCTTCGTCCTTATCTGAAAAGATACTGATCCCACCTCCAAGAGGGGCCATTGGCGGAAGTGCAGGAAATGAAGGACCAAATCTGAAAAACTCCCGGGCTTCCGGAGGCTCGGGTGCTTCCGGTGCTTCAGGGGCCTCTGCCGGCTCGGGGAATTCGAATCCATCGTTCCCTGATCCATTTCCAAAAAAGAATGCCGGCGGTGGTGGAGGTGGCGGCACATCCTCTGAAAGCTCCTCGATAATAGCCTCATGTGCTTCAAATTCTGCTTCCGGAATTTCTTTCCCGTCGATGTTCAGGCGGGTGATTTTTCCATTTTTGAACTCTGCTTCTACACGCCCATCCTCGTCTTCCCGGGTGATCTTTCGGGTGTTTTTGGGCTTGGGTAAACTGTCGCTTTCTATTGGATCTGCATCATTTTCTCCACCAAAAAGGTTGGCAGGAATATCTGCGATCTGGGCGAAGGCCGCTTCGATGGACGGCACAGAATTGGCTCGCAGGCCCACCAGGGCCAATAGTGCGAGCAGTATGACGGTTGCTGTGATTTTTTCCATAACTTGATGTTGTTGTTGTGGTGCTTGATTCAGGATGCGCCTGACCCGTTCCAATAAGGGGCGGCGACGTTTGCCACTCAAAGCGAGCGCAAGGGCTGGTAAAGGAGCGGCCATTTCCTGTATCTGTACCAGTGCGCGGGCAAAAGCGAGTGGGTTGCCTGTGGCGGCCAGCGCTACGTCGTCGCAAGCGTTTTCACGTTCACGGCGCACGATCTGCGAGATCCACCACACGGCCGGGTGGTAGTAAAAAAGACTTTCAACAAATGCCTGCAGGAGATTAAAGATCCAGTCGCGCCGGGCGATGTGCGCCAGCTCATGTGCCAGCACAGCCTCTACCTCAGCGAACGAAAGGTGATTTACAAAACCAATGGGTAATAAGATCACAGGCTTTAACCAGCCCATGGTAAGCGGCGCGTGTACCCACGCCGATTCAAAAAGCCGGACACTGCGGGAAACCCCGATCTGATGGCTTAATGCCCGAACCTTTTCCTGCCAGACGGCTTCCAGGGCATGCACACCCCGGGTCCGAAGGCGATGCACCTGCCAAAGTCCCGTCCCCAATCGGAGGAAGAAAAACACAAAACCAATGAGCCAGATGGCGACCACCAGGGTATGATTTGACTCCAGCCAATGCGAAAAGGACTCGACCAGGCTCGTATTTAAGTACTGGTTAGACCCGAAAAAAAAGATGTTTTCCGGATTGTTTACCTGTACTCCGGCGCCGGCAGCCAAATCCGAAATCGGCTCGTACATCCAAATGAAAGTACCTGCTGCCGCTGCCAAAACGACCATCAACGCGCCATAGGCTGCCCAATATCGTTGCCGAGCCGTTTGCAACCGGGGCAACAAAATGAGTAACAAGATCGCAACCACTGCACCTTGCCAAAGGGAGTGCGAAAGCGCCCATCCTAAGGCGCGAAGTAAAGCGTCGGGCATTGTCATCATAGCTTAATTTTTGACGTTTGACGTTGGACTGGGGGACTGTTGGACGTTGAACTATAGGACTCTGGGTTGGCGGACTTTTGACGTTAACCAACCAAGTCCAACGTCCTATAGTCCAACGTCCTCCAATCCAAGGTCCTATTTTTCAGATTCAATTTTGGCAATCAATGCTTTGATCTCGTCCAGTTCTTCGGTACTGGCCTCATGGTTGCCAAGTGCCTGCATCACCAGCCGGGCGGTGCTGCCTTTAAAAGCGTTGTCTACAAACTGTTGCAGGAGCACCCCTTGTGTATCGCGCTCCTGTACGACGGCGGTATAGGCGTGCGTACGCCCTTCCTCTACCCGGGTAACCAGGCCTTTTTCAAACATGATCTGCATCAGCTTCAGCGTCGTGGTATAGCCTGCAGCTTCTTTGGCTGATGGCATGTTTCGGCGTTGCTCATTGAGCAGGTCATTGACAGTGCGCACGGTACTGGGTCCTTGCGACCAGAGGATGTGCAGGATTTCAAGTTCAGAATCGGTTGGCCTGGCTATGTTCATAGTTGTTGAATTGAGTGTCTGGTGTAGACTACGGGACTTTGGACTGTTGGACGTTGGATTTTTAGACTTTGGACCTTGGGTTTTAGCGGATCAAGTCCAACGTCCCCAAGTCCAAAGTCCAACAGTCCTGAACCCGATTAGAACGCAAAGATTCTACGAAGTATTTCGTAGTTGCAAATTTTTCTACGAAGTTATTCGTAGATAAGATAAATAATTGCTTTTAAAATAAAATTTTTGCCTATAAAAAGTTGATTATCAATACATTGAAAAATAATTTAAAAAAAATAAATTTTCCTGGCAGCGCCCGAATAATCCCACGCGTTATCAAATCATTAAAGGTCGCACTAAATAAGCGTCGTAATTTTTAATCACTAAACCGACAATACTTAGCCATGACAGCAACTTTCACTTACACAATGGTTCTTGCCGCGATTTACGCTGGCCGCAAAATTTATGCACTGAGAGCCCCATCGACCATCTAACCAAATTTTTTCACCACACATTCATGACAATGCCCCGCCGAGCGTAAGCTTGACGGGGCATTGTTATTGGAACTCCCCCCCCTTGAAACTTTCAACTTGATACTTTCAACTAATTACTTTAAATATTCTTCAAAGCTTCCCGCCGGGTCAAAGGAGCCAGGCGCGTTTTTTCAACAAACGCCCGCACCGCTTCTGGGTTGGTTTTGGCCAATTGCCGCAAGGCCCAGCCGGCTCCTTTTTGCAGGAAAAACTCCTTAGAGCCCGCCACACTTTCTATGAACTTAAAAAGTAGGGCGGTGTCTGTTTTGTCCTTGTAGGTGAGTTGAAAGATCAGACAAATACGCTGCAGCCAGATATTTCCGGAAGCCATCCAGCGTTCCGTGACGGGTTGGATCAATTCGGGGTATTTCCGAAAATGCAGCCCCACCAGTTTATTGATCCAGTCCACTGTATCCCACCAGGAACGTGTACAAATGAGGTCTTCCAAAAAATCTACACACTCCGAAGGCTGTTTTTTTAGCGTCTTTTCCAGGGTTTTCAGCCCAAAATATTGCATTTCCCGGTGCTCATCCTGGAAACAAAACCGGATGAGTTGTTTCAGGTCCTCTCCTTCCTGGATGCCGTTTTGTGCCTGTATGGTTTTGGTTAGCGCCGTCCACTGCGGCATCTTAAGTCCAAAAAAATCGAACTGGTTGCGCATGTAAGCCATTTGGCCCTGTGCGGTCTCGGGGTTGCCGTGGTTGCGGAAAGTTTCACGTACTAAAGTGTAGTAGTCGGAAGGTGGCAGCATGGAACAAAGATACACCGGAAGGTAGAATAAAGGATGGACGATTACATGATTTTTGAAGTATTTGATTGACGAGTGATGATTACATGAGTGACGATTGTTGAAGTGTTTGATTGACGAGTAACGATTACATGAGTGATGATTGTTGAAGGATTTCCCCGACTTGGCCAGCCCGCAATGGCCGGGAACTGGCTTTTTAGTTGCGCCGCATTGAGTGGAGGCGCGATTTGGAATGCTGCAATTTCTGCACCCGTTACCCGAAAATGTCGATCCCAGTTGGCACAGGTGAAGGCGTCTGTAACACCCTCCGGGCTCAAGGGGCCGGCAGTGTAGTCAAACTGGCTGTTGTTCCGGTAATCCACGGTAGCAAGCTTGAGGTTTCCGCCAGGATCCACCCCGCCCATCCAAAGCCCGGCGGCAAAAATGGTCGTCGGACCAGGCGTGCCCGAAGTCCCGGGATTAGGAATGAACTGACCATTGTAATGATCCGTGAACAGATCGCCTCCATTCAGGATACTGGCCTTAATGTTATTGCCGTGAATATCGATACTGGATTGTGTGTTCACGCAGCCCTGGGCTGCACCTAGTCCCGGGATCAGGAGTACGGCGATGCATACGAGTAGTTTTTTCATGCAAATAGATTGTGTTTATGATTGGGTGTAAAGATTTTTCAAAGGTAGACGGGTGCTCCATATAAATAACAAAGACTGAATGAACGAACCCTTTCAGACGGTGAACCGGAAGTCTCACCGAGTAAAATCGCTCAAATAGGCAGAGACACAAGATTCCTGTTTTTCTGCTTTTTAAAGCTGTTATCTTCGCAGTCTAGACCAACGCTTTTTCTGCCATGTTCCAACGTCAAACCCGCAGCACTTTTCCTGCCCGAAACCTGGTTATTCTGGGTGCCGCAGTCATTCTGTTTTTACTCTTTTTATTGAAAAGCATCAAAAAAGACGCCGCACCTGAATCCGGGATAAATCCGGAAAAGGAAACCGGTGAAACAAAAGACAGCAGCAATCTCCGCCCGGCAGAGTGGTTTTTTGCCCTTCGGGAATGGCCGGATTTTCGAACGGATGTCAGCACCTATGCCGATGCCTTGCACGCTGCGCAACAGTCCGATCTGGCTGCAAAATCACGCGATGGGATCCAGGGTTTTTCAGCGCCCTGGAAACTGGAAGGCCCGGCCAATATCGGTGCGCGCATCAATACCATTGCAGTACACCCCTCCGACCCTAACATCATTTACATTGGTTATTCTCACGGCGGCGTTTGGAAAACGGAAGATGGCGGCCAAAACTGGAAATCAGTTTTTGACGACCAAAGTTTTCTCTCCATCGGACACATTGCTTTTGATCCGGGCCATCCCAGCGTAGTGTATGTCGGCACAGGCGATCCGAATATCAGTGGCTATCCTTTTATCGGGGATGGCGTTTGGCGCAGCGTAGATGGCGGCGAAACCTGGCAGCCACTGGGACTTGAAAATCAGCGTATCGTTTCAAAGATCATCGTGCACCCAATGCTTCCTTCGCGCATTTTTGTAGCCACCATGGGTTTGCCATTTGAACGAAATACGGATCGGGGCCTTTATAAATCTACCACCCTGGGCTCCTCCTGGCAGCAAAAACTTTTCATTTCCAACGAAGCCGGGATCATTGATCTGGTCATGTCACCCACTGATCCCAATACCCTTTACGCAGCCGCCTGGGACCGTATCCGGAGCAATCAGGAAAGCATCGTGAGCGGCGAAAATGCCCGGATCTGGAAGTCCGTGGATGGCGGCGAAACCTGGACAAAACTGGGCGGTGGATTGCCCGAAGATGAAAATAGTCGCATTGGCCTGGCCATTGACCCTTCCAATACCAACCATCTTTTTGCCTCCTATGTGAATACCAGCCTCTCGTTTTCGGGGCTTTTTGAAACCTTCGATGGCGGCGAAACCTGGAACCAAAACCCTTGTCAGGGCCTGGATTTTGGATTCCAAAGCAATTTTGCCTGGTATTTTGGACAAGTACGCATCAATCCCTTGAATGCCTCTGATGTCTGGTTGCTGGGGGTACAAAGCTGGCGTTCACAGGATGGGGGCGAAACCTGGCAATTGGCCGCCGGATTCGATCAGGGCGTACACGCCGATCACCACGATCTGGCATTTCTTGGGCCGCAAACTTACCTGCTTGCTACCGACGGTGGACTTTATCGTTCCACAGACAATGCCATTTCCTGGCAAAAAATCGAAAATATCCCGACCACCCAACTCTATCGGGTTGCCTACAATCCGCACCGACCAGCCTTCTACTATGGCGGAGCTCAGGACAATGGTACGAGTACCGGCAATGCCGCCAATCTTGAAAACTGGATCCCGGTCTTCGGAGGGGATGGGTTTCAAGCTGTTTTCCATCCAACGGACCCGAATATCTATTATTACGAATTTCAAAATGGCTCCATTTATGGCACCACCGATGGTGGGAGTTTCGATGCGGCTACCAATGGAATTGACGAAAATGACCGCCGCCATTGGGATATGCAATACGCCATCAGCCAGCACGATGCGGATGTAATGTACACAGGCACTTACAGGATTTATCAGAGTTTTGGGCATTTGCCGGTTTGGACGCCCATCAGTGACGATCTTACCGATGGCAATATTTTTGGCGCACGCTATCATACGATCTCCACCCTGAATGAAAGTCCGCTGGATCCAGACCTGCTCTTCGTCGGAACCACCGATGCCAATGTTTGGCGCGGCAATCCATCCAGCCAATCCTGGGTAAATATCTCTGCCGGACTTCCGGATCGCTATGTTTCTGCGGTTAAAGCCTCCTCAGCCGACCCCAATCGGGTATTTGTGAGCCAAACAGGTTACAAAAGCAACGACTTTGCCCCGCGTATCCATCGTTCGGATGATATGGGGACAAACTGGGTAGCCATTTCGGGCGATTTGCCCAATCTTGCTGTGAACGATCTGATCGTTCTGCCTGGCCATCAGGACAGCGTTATTTTTGCGGCCACAGACGGCGGTGTGTATGGCACCACCAATGGCGGCATGCATTGGGAACGTCTGGGAACGGGCATTCCAACGGTGCCGGTTTATAGCCTCGGGATCAATGATGCCAAAAAAACACTCATTGCGGGCACTTATGCCAGAAGTGTGCTTTCTTTTCCGATCGACTCCTTAAAACTGGGAGAAAACTCCAGCACCTTCAGCCCCAATGGATATGCTGTTCCGACCCTGGGTATCTCGCCCAATCCAGCTTCCTTAGCGGCGGTATTAAAAGTGGAAAATTTAAAATCCGGCCAGGTAGCCGAGGTCAACATTGTAGATATTTCAGGCAGGGTGATGCTCCGGAAGCAGTTCAAAGGTTTCGGCAGACATGAGGAAGAGATCGACTTGCAGGACTTTGCGCCGGGGGGTTATTTTGTTTTTGCGCGGACTGCCGGGAAGGTTTGGGGAGGGCGGAAGTTTGTGGTTGCTCGGTAGATCTAAGCACTATTTTTAACACATAAGGCACATAAGGACACTTAAGACTGGATATACTTATGTGTCCTTATGTGCCTTATGTATTAAAGTACCACCCGAAGCGCCCGCTCCAGAATTTCAAACACCACCGGCGTTTCTCCCAAAAACTCCCCATCAGCCTCCAGCAAGGTGGGCGTATCGTCCAGATGCTCTACCCGGATGCTACGCGCCTGATGCCCCTCTATTTTGGAGTGTTGCAGGATGGTTCCGTTATAAAAGCGTGGCGTTTGCAGCAGTACTTCCAGTTTTGAAATTTGCCGGGCGAAGGTGAGTGCAAAAAGTCCATCATCCGGAATGGCCTGTGGTACCAACTGCATGCCTCCACCAGAAAAGCGGCAGATCCCCACGTTGATGGTATAAAAATAGTCCTCCACCGATTGTCCGTCAAAAGTGATCCGGGCTTTGGTCAGCTTATAGGCTGTGAGGTATTGCGCTACTTTTAAGAGGTAGTGCGCTTTGTTTCGGGCTGGATTTTCAATCAGTTTTTTGCCAATAAATCCATCATAGGCCATGCCCGCCACATTCACGAAATAGCGGGAAAACGTCTGCCCGTCCCGTTGATATTGGACCCAACCGATGTCTTGTTGCACGGTTTTTAGTTCTAAAAGACGTTGCAGACGAAGGCGTGGGTCATTCGGAATGCCATATTGCCGCGCCCAGTCATTGCCCGTACCAAAGGGCAACAAGGCGTAAGAAACCTCTGATGGAGGCACAAACTGCTGGCTGAAGATCCCGTGCACGATCTCGTGATTCGAGCCATCTCCGCCAATCCCTAAAATATAACGCCCGCCTTTGAGCAGCGCATTTTCAACCAACTGGGCGGCATGGCCACGTCGCTCCGTAAAATGCACCGTGTACGCAAATCCCAGCTCCTGTAAGAGCTGTTCAATCTGCGGCCACTGCCGTTCCACCGCCCAGCCCCGGGCGGCCGGGTTGGCGATGATGTGCCAGAATGGTTGGGTGTCAGGTGCTTGCATAACAAGGGCAAATGTATCTTTTTAGGGCAAATGCGTGGAGAAAAGAAAACTTTGGGGCCTGAAAATTACCCGTGATTCATTTATCTTTGTAAAAAATTCAAGCCATGCAAGCAATCGAAACAACTGCTCAGGTTGACCAATCTGGGAATCTGCATCTCTTGACGCCGCTTCGGTTGCGTAATCAGAAAGTAAGGGTAATTATTTTACTTTCAGAAAGTGACGAAATTGATGATAAAACATGGCTTTATGCAATCCAAAACCCGGCGTTCGATTTTTTGAATGAACCAGAAGAAGATATCTATTCTAATCAAGACGGGAATCCAATTGCCTTATGAAGTGGAAAATAGTCCTTGTAACTTTTCCCTTTGACGATCTAACAGGATCAAAAGTGCGTCCGGCAATTTGCCTTACAGACGAAATAGGTACATATCGGCATGTTGTTATTGCATTTATAACCAGCCAGGTGGCAAATGCCAGTGAACCATCTGACATCCCACTCCTTACTTCAGCAGATGATTTTCCTGCCACGGGATTAAAAGTGTCGTCAGCAATTAGACTCCATCGGCTGGTTACGATTCCGACCAATTTAATGCAACGTCATCTGGGTGATTTACCCGTAAGTGTGCAAAATATGGTTGCGCAAAAATTGAGAACTTTGTTTGGCTTATAAGTCTTTTTCCTACCTTTGCTCCATGTTTCAACCAATTATTTCCGACGGTATTATTATTCGCCAGTGTTTACACACCTGACGTGGTAAGGCTGTTTGGAAAAACAGAAACCCCGGCTGGTGTGCAAACTGGCCGGGGTTTCTGTTTTAGAAGCCTGATTTTACATGAAACAACCTAGTGCTATCCCGCCTGAATACCGCCCTTGGCTTGAAGATCTCAAGTCCCGGATTCTAGCTGCCCAGATCAAGGCGGCACTGTCGGTCAATGCCGGGTTAATTCATTTGTATTGGGAGTTAGGACAAATGATTGCTGGTCAACAAGAAAGCGCCCAATGGGGCACAGCCATCCTTGAAAAACTGGCAGCTGATTTGAAAACTGAGTTTCCACTCATGACCGGATTTTCAAGAAGCAATCTTGCCTTCATGGCTCAGTTTTATCGATGCTATAGAGACGCAGATGAATTTGTCCAACAACTTGTTAGACAAATTCCATGGGGACACAACATATTGATTTTCACCAAGTCAGATGCATCTGAAACGGCTGTATTTTATCTCCGGGCAACTGTCAAAAATCATTGGTCACGCAATGTCCTGGCTATTCAAATCGAATCCCGTCTGCACGAGCGCCAAGGCCAGGCCATTACCAATTTTGCCCAAACACTTCCCCAGCCACAAGCCGACCTGGCACAACAAACCCTGAAAGCCCCCTATCTCTTCGATTTTTTGGCAATGACCCCTGCCATGCACGAGTTGGATCTGGAAAAACAACTGACCGATCATATCTTGCGGTTTTTACTGGAGCTGGGCGCTGGTTTTGCTTTCATTGGGCGACAATACCCTTTGCAGGTGGGCGAGAAAACTTACGCACTGGATTTGCTTTTTTACCATATCCGTTTGCGATGTTTTGTAGCCAATGACCTTAATATGGAAGAATTTGCACCCGAACACGCCAGAAAAATGAACTTTTACCTTTCCGCAGTAGATGATCTGTTACGTACTGACGCCGACAATCCAACTATTGGAGTCATACTTTGCAAATCCAAAGACAGAATCGAGGTAGAATACGCGCTGAGAGACTTAAACAAACCCGTCGGGGTGAGTCAATGGGTACTAACCCAAAATCTCCCGGCTGATATCCAGTCGGCATTCCCGACCATCGAACAAATTGAACAAGAATTTTCAGAACAACCTCAACCCACCAAATCTACAAATCCACCGCTATAATGTATCGCGAATTCAAACACCTGAACCTCCCAGTCATCGACGCCGAGATCCGCCAGTTTTGGGAGGACGAAAAGATCTTTGAACAATCTGTCGAGCAACGCCCGGCCGAAAACTCCTATGTTTTTTACGAAGGACCGCCCTCTGCCAATGGCAAACCGGGCATTCACCACGTGATGGCCCGTACGGTGAAAGATCTTTTTTGCCGCTACAATACCCTCAAAGGTTTTCGCGTAGCGCGTAAAGGTGGTTGGGATACACATGGATTGCCTATTGAATTGCAGGTTGAAAAAGAACTGGGCATCACGAAAGAAGACATCGGCAAAAAGATCTCTGTGGAGGAATACAATGCCGCCTGTCGCAGCACCGTCATGCGTTACAAAGATCTCTGGGAAGACAAAACCCGGCGCATGGGTTATTGGGCAGACCTGGACAACCCCTATGTCACTTTCGAGAACAGCTACATCGAAACAGTGTGGTATATGCTGCAACGGCTCTACAAAAAGCAAACCGCTGACGGCCAGTCCTTTCTCTACAAAGGCTTTACCATTCAGCCGTTTAGTCCTGCAGCTGGAACCGGCCTTAGTTCGCACGAACTGAATATGCCGGGCACCTACAAAGAGGTGACCGACATCTCGGCAGTGGCCATGTTCAAGGTGAAACGGGATGCAGCCTCGGCGCCGCTTTTCGACAACGACAACGAAGATGTACGCATCATGGCCTGGACCACCACGCCCTGGACCCTGCCATCCAACGTTGCACTGACTGTTGGGCCGAAGATCGAGTATGTCAAGGTCAAAACCCTCAGCCCTTATACGGGCGCGCCGGTCAGCGTAATACTGGCCAAAGGCCGGGTGGCGGGCTATTTCAATGCCGAGGACGAAAACCAGGCACTGGATGCGTTCAAGGTCGGGGACAAAAAACTCCCCTACCAGGTAGCAAAAGAAGGGATCAAAGGCAGTGCTCTCGTCGGCGTCCGGTACGAGCAATTGCTCCCGACTCCTGCAGCGTCTACGCCAGAATTGGAAGCAAAGGGTTTTCAGGTGATCCCCGGCGACTGGGTTACGACCGAGGATGGTACGGGGGTCGTACACACCGCCCCATACTTTGGTGCGGATGACTTCAGGGCCTGCAAGGCCGCAGGCATTCCATTCATCGGCCTTCTGAACGAGAAGAATTCAGAATTGCCTTTCCCACTGGTGGACCGGCAGGGAAAATTTGTGGATGAAGTGCCGGAGTTCGGCGGACGCTACGTCAAAGCCGAATACTATCCCGTTGAAATTCAAAAAGATAAAGACTTTAGACCGACCGATCTGCTCGTGGGCTTGCGTCTGAAGGAGGACAACAAAGCCTTTAAAATTGAAAAATACAAGCACACCTACCCGCATTGCTGGCGGACGGAAAAACCGGTGCTTTATTATCCCTTAGATTCCTGGTTTGTACGGGCTTCTGCAGCAAAGGATCGCCTGTCAGAACTGAATAAAACCATCAACTGGCATCCTGAAAGCACTGGTTCAGGCCGTTTCGGTCAGTGGCTGGACAATCTTCAGGACTGGAACCTCTCCCGCTCCCGGTATTGGGGCATTCCGCTCCCGATCTGGCGCACGGAGGATGGAGAAGAGGAGATATGCATAGGCTCTGTACCTGAGCTTCAGGCAGAGATCTCGAAGGCCAATGCTCAATTGGGCATGAGCCAGGTTTTAGCAGAAGACCTTCACCGACCCTACATCGACGACGTGGTATTGGTGTCTGCTTCCGGCCGACCCATGCGCCGTGAGCTTGACCTCATTGACGTCTGGTTCGATTCCGGAGCCATGCCCTATGCGCAGTGGGGACTCGATTATGAAAAACTGAAAAACGGGGACGATAAACCTTTCAAATCACCCTTCGAAGTAAGCTATCCGGCCACCTTCATCGCGGAAGGGGTGGACCAGACTCGGGGCTGGTTTTATACCTTGCATGCCATCGCGGGCATGGTGTACGATTCTGTTGCCTTCAAAAATGTAGTATCGAATGGTCTCGTATTGGACAAGAACGGAGAAAAAATGTCCAAGTCGAAAGGCAACGTAGTAGACCCTTTTGAGACCCTTTCGGAATTTGGCGCAGATGCTACCCGATGGTACATGATGGCAAATGCCAATCCATGGGACAATCTGAAATTCGACACCGGAGGTATTCTCGAAACCAGAAACAAGCTTTTCGGAACCCTCTACAACACCTATAATTTCTTCGCGCTGTACGCCAATCTCGACGGGTTCAAACACGACGAGTTCAACGTCATGCCGTATGAAAAACGATCTGAACTGGATCGCTGGGTCATTTCTAAACTCTACTCCCTGGTGGCTGACTACCGTGCTGCCATGGATGATTATGATGTGACCAAAGCCTGCCGCGCCATCGAAGACTTTGTGGATGAGCACCTGAGCAACTGGTATGTACGCCTCTCCCGTCGCCGTTTCTGGAAAGGAGACCTGAACGAAGATAAAACAGCGGCCTATCAAACCCTGTTCGAGTGCCTGATGGTCACCACACAGCTCATGGCATCGGTCGCACCGTTCTTTTCAGATTGGATGTACCGCAACCTGACCGCTTCGATCAAAGAGCAGGCAAAAGCGAAAAACACCCCGCTTCGGCATGACTCAGTGCATCTGACGGATCTCGTGCAGCCCGATGCTTCCAAGATTGATTTGGCCCTTGAAACCCGTATGGATTACGCACAGCGCATTTGTTCCCTGGCATTCAGCATTCGCAAACGGGAAAAGATTCGCGTGCGTCAACCCCTGCAAAAAGTGCTGTTGCCTGTACTGGATGAGGCGTTTATCACCGCAGTAGACGAGGTAAAAACCTTGATCCTGAGTGAGATCAACGTGAAAGAATTGCAGTACGTCACCGACTCCAGCGGGCTTTTAAAAAAATCGGCAAAGGCAAATTTCAAAACACTGGGCGCCAAACTTGGCCAGGATATGAAAGATGCGGCGGGTTTGATCGCAGGTTTTTCAAATGAACAAATTGCGCTACTTGAAAAATCGGGCGCTTTGGAGGTGAATATCAAAGGCAATGCATATACGCTTAGCCCGGAAGATCTGGTGGTCGTTACAGAAGATTTGCCCGGCTGGAAATCAGCTTCAGACGGATCCATTACAGTTGCATTGGATGTAAATCTTACGGCAGATCTCCTGGCCGAAGGAACAGCGCGCGATCTGGTAAACCGCATCCAGAACATCCGAAAAGACAAGGATTTCAACGTGACCGATCGCATTGCAGTACGCATCGAACGCCACCCGGCGATCGTGTCGGCTGTGGAGCAATTTGGTGCATACATCCAGGATGAAGTGCTGGCAAATTCGCTGGTGCTGGCAGATTCGGTGGACGGAGAAGCCGTCGAATTGAATGACGAAGTGACCCTCCGGATGGAGGTGACGGTGGATTGATTTACGATTTTGGATTTACGATTTATGATTATTTTGATCCGAAGAAAGGGATATTCATGCCTTTTTCGGATCAAAATAATCATAAATCGTAAATCCAAAATCCCAAATCGTAAATCTATTGCGCCGCTACTTCCTGCACCACCACACTGGCCATGTGCAGACCAAAAAGCGCCGGGATATAAGAACTCGTGCCGTAAAACGATTTTTTGAATTTAGTGCCGTCGGTCATTTTCATATGATCTTTGCTGACCAGTTCGGAAGAAAAAACGACGGTGACGCCCCGATAAACGCCCTTTTTTTTCAGGCCTTTGCGCACCTGTTGAGCGAAGGGGCAATTGAAGGATTCTGAAATGTCGGCCACCTGAACTTTCGAAGGGTCAAGCCGACCGCCGGCGCCCATACTGCTGATGATCCGGACGCCTATTTGTTTGCAGGCCACGATGACGTATTGCTTGGGCTGGATGGAGTCAATGCAGTCAAAAATATAATCGAAATCTTTGGATATCAGGGTTTTGACTGATTTTGGATCAATAAACTCATCGCGTACGGTGAGGTTCAATTCGGGATTAATGTCCATCATTCTTTCGGCCATGACCTCGGTTTTGCGTCTTCCAACCGTGCTGTGCAAAGCCGGAAGTTGTCGGTTGGTATTGCTCAGATCCACAGTATCGCCGTCTACGATGGTCATGTTTCCAACGCCGGCCCGGGTCAGGAATTCAGCAGCAAAACTGCCCACGCCCCCCAGACCGATCACCATGACCCGGAGATTTTTCATGCGTGTCAGGGTTTCTTCGCCCAGGAGGATCTCAGTGCGCTGGAGCCAGGCGGGCGCAACGTGTGCTTCTTCAGAATTCATACTGCAATGCGTATTTTGGCGGCAAAAGTATGTTTTTAAAGTGGTTGGGATGGAATGGATTAATAGGGGGGCTAACTGAGAGTCTCACTTCAAGTGAGACTCTCAGTTAGAATCCCCCCCTATTAATCCATTCCATTCCAACAAAAACCAACAACTCCTACGATGACAAATTTCAACCAGATCGAACAAAAAATCCAGACCCGGGAAGCCATCAGCACGACCCTGGCCCAATGGCGGGCTGCCGGGCAGCGCATCGTATTCACCAATGGTTGTTTCGATCTGTTGCATTACGGGCATCTGCACTACCTGGCTCAGGCTCTCGATCTTGCGGATCGGCTGGTGGTGGGACTCAACAGCGCGGCTTCTGTCCGTAGACTAAAAGGCCCCCACCGCCCCATCAACGACGAGCTCACCCGAACCCACCTGCTCGCAGCCTTGCAAATGGTCGATGCGGTGGTCGTTTTTGAGGAGGACACCCCGCTGGAACTGATCAGGATCGTTCAGCCGGATATCCTGGTAAAAGGCGGCGATTGGAAGCCAGAACAGATCGTTGGATCAGATCTGGTGCTTGCCCGGGGCGGACAGGTGCTCAGTCTGCCGTTTGTAACGGGATATTCTACCACGAACATTGAGCAGAAGATTTTGGATCGGTGCTGATCAATAAGTTGATGAAGGTTTATAATGTTGATAATTTGCACTCGAAAAGGTGGAAATATCACCTTTTTCGGGCTCAAAAATATAAACCTCCATAAACCCTGTAAACCTGTATCAACTTCTCGGACGCCCTCACTTTTTCTCCACGCCCTCCGTATTGATCAGATTCCCGAAGAATATCGCATTCGCAAACAAGCGATTCGTTCCATACCAGAATCCCCGGAAATTGGGGTTCCCGGGAAAGCAAATGATCTTTCCACGTCCAAGTCCACATACTACAGCGCCCGCAGCGCCAGAAGTCAGCGGCTTTTGTTTGGGGTGAATATACCCGGCAAGCAAAGGGTTTTTAGTCAGCGTCACCGGTGTTGCATAGGCGTTTTTTGCTGGTTCGACAAAAAGGGTGTCCGAAAGGAAAATCGGCAGTCGAGCCGGGGAATAGCCAAAACAAAGCGGATGGGTAAGGTCCAGCTCAGCTTCAAAAATGGCTCCGGGCATGACGCGAGCACCCCGGTCCTCTGTAAGATTTCCATAAGGCCGTCGACCCGGTGCATCAGTGACCTGATTACGGAATTCAAGCGCAGCCAGGCCATTGTTTTTCAGCCATTTAAGTGAACTTCCGGTTGCAATAAGGGTCCCTCCTTCCTGGACAAATTGTTTCACCTTTTCTACGGAAAGACTGCCAAAACTCCCATCTGCCAGGATCAACACATTGTATTTTGACAGACTTAGGCCATTGAAACGACTCGCTTCAAGGAGCGTGATTGGCATATGGTATCGCGTATCCAGCAAGTGCCAGATCTCTCCGGCATCAGCCACGTTCACGCCCTCTCCGGTCAGGAGCAGCACCTTAGGGGTGCGCAGGGTCGGGAAGGTGCTACTTCCCAGATCCGGGCCACCCGTGGTAAGGCCGTTTTTGATAATGGCCAAAGGAATTCCTGCCACGGCAAGTTCATTCATTTTGCTGACAAAATCCGCGGCGCTCAGGGGCTGACGATCCGCGGCGATCAAAATCGAGCCGGCTTCAAAATGCTGGTTCTCGGCTTCAAAAGGTCCCATCGCCACCCGGATCCGAAGCCCTGACTTTTGCAATTTGACCAGTACTTCCGGGATCTCGTAGCCTGCTGCCGGGATGACGTATGCGTAATCCGGACCACCCTCGATGACGGAAGGCGGGTTACGTGAAACCAAAGAAAGCCCGGCAGAAACGGCGGGTGTTTTTCCTTTGACCGGACTCCAACGCAGACCAAAGGCATCAGGCAGGGTCCAGGCAGAAATGTCGTAAAAAATGCTGTCGTTAAAGGTGATGGTTCGCTCAAAAATGCCTCTTATGAGCCGATACTGCGGCTGTTCACAGCGCACAAAAAAGGCTGAACCCTTTCGGAAGGCTTGTCCGTTCAGGGAAAGATCTTCCTCGAGATTTTGAACCTGAACACCATGTCTGCCCAATAGACTTAGAAACTCGCGGGCAGGCAAATCTTCATCCGCAAAAACATATCCTTTTACCTCGCTTTTGCGGGCTTCTTCCAGGCCGGATTTGTAGAAGTCGCGCAGATATTCATTCAACTCCACGCGCATTTCGCCCACGGCCTGCAACGTTGAAAGAGATGCATATACCTGATTCCGAATCGAGTATGGAAAAGTAAGTATGCCATTTTCAGTTTCCTGCACGGTGCCCCGGCTGCTGCCCTGTTCAAAAAGGATTCCAATGCTACCCTGTACGTCCGGGTAGGTCGAACCCTTTCCGTAGTAAAAATCGTCAAAATTCTCGCCGGTGTAAAACAGGATCTTTTTCTCTGAAAGCAGCCGGGCGTGATAGGTCGCAATGTTAGCGGTCAGTTCCTGATTTCGGGCAGGTGTGATCGGGTTCACCCGACTGGGCACTCCCGGCTGAAAAAAGAAGGTAGATCCGCTGCCCATTTCGTGATGATCCGTCAAAACGTTGGGGTGCCACTCCTGAAAAAGTCCGACTCTACCCACGGTTTCTGGCTGTTGGGCTACCAGCCAATCGCGGTTGAGGTCAAATCCGTAGTGGTTTGTTCGACCGCGCGGCCAGGGTTCATTGTACTCATCGCCTGCAGGATCGGGCGAGGGGTTTTGACTTTTGTGGCTGTTGATCCAACTGGAAAACCGTTGCATGCCATCGGGATTAAAACAAGGGTCGAATAAGATGACCGTATTGCGCAGCAACTGTTCTACCTCAGGCGTTTGGGCGGCTGCCAGATAATAGGCCACCAGGATCGCCGCATTGCTGCCACTGGTTTCATTGCCGTGGATGGAATAGCCCATGTAATTGACAGCGGGCAGGTTTTTCAGCGCTACTTTCCCACTTTCCGCGGGGTTGACCAGACGGGCACGGGAATCTTTTATTTCATCCAGCCGGTTGCGATTGGACGGGTCTGTAATGGTGAGGCAGATCAGGGGCCGGTTTTCGTGGGAGCGGCTGTATTCCTGTAAACTGATCCGGTCGCTGGCAGCATCGAGCGCCTTCATATAGCCGATCAACTGATCATGCGTGGCATGCCATTCGCCGATCTCATAACCCAGCCAAGCCGCGGGTGTAGGAATGGCCGCGTTGTAATTTGCTGTTGGAAGGTAATAATTCAGCGTTGGTTTTTCCTGAGAAAAAAGGACGCCTGGAAGAAAAAGGCAAAATGAAAAATGCAAAAATAGCTTCATGGTCAATTAATTACGCTTAAAATTTTAGGCAATTGCATACTTGTCTAACGCTTTCCGAGATAATCTCATTTATGTAATTTCGCACTGATTTTACACTGATTTCAGCCACTGATTTTACGCAGAAAATTTCGCGAGATTTCCAGAGGCATTCTGCGTAAAATCTGTGCGAAATAAAACTCAAAGAGAACCATCATCCATGGCTCGGGCTAACCATGTTGATTAGTACTAAAATTTATAGTCTTCGCGAACCGGAGAAAACACATCCATGGCCTTACAGTCGGTGTGCGCCACCGCCGAGTGCCTGACATTAGATGGTATAACGACCGCTTGTCCGGCTTCCAGCAAGTGTACCTGGCCATCCACCGTAAGCTCCAGTTTTCCTTCCAGCACAGTGGTGGTTTGTTCATGGATATGCTGGTGTTCCGGGAGTACACTTCCGGCTTCAATTTGCACGAAACCAATGGTGACCTGTTCTGTATGGATAAATTTGATATGAAATCCTGGAATGATCTCCTTGGGAGCAATATGATCCAAATTGTATTGCATAGTGACAGGAGGTTATTTTTTGTTAAGTTGCCCGATCAGTCGCATCACCGCCCAGGTCATAAAAACAGAGATGCCGGCAAATTCCCAGGGCACCTGTACATCTTTTTCCAGGTCAATAGACGACATCTCTTTGCCGTATAAATATTGCCCAAGTACCTGGAGGCCATTGTTGAAAAAATGGCCGGCCACCGGAACCCAGAAATTGCGGGTACGCCAATACAACCATCCCAGCAAAAAACCCAGCAGCATTCTGGGTAAAAACCCATCAAATTGAAAGTGTGCAGCACTAAAGATCGCAGCAGAAATCAGCATAGCCACCCAGGGATTGGCAATGCGTCGCATCAGCTGTTGTTGAACCACCCCTCTAAAAACAAGCTCTTCGCCCAGAGCAGGTAACAGGGCTATGAGCACCATGTTGACCAAAAGTTCAGACCAGTTTTCCATGTGGAGCAAGCCTTTGAGGGCCTCTTCCGCTTGTTCGCCGGCGACTTTAAACATTTCGGGTAGTGGGAACTGTTGGTTGAGCGTCAGAGAATACAACACCAGGGGCATCGAAACCGCCATGAGCAAAATACCCAGCGAAAGCTCCGTGAAACGCGGCACGCGCCTGCTTTGCAGGTAATCGGGCCAGCTGATCTGTGTCTGGGTGATGCCCCGGTAAAAGATCCAGACGGTAACTCCGCCCGCCACCAGAAATCCAAACAGATGGGTGAGACCCAATTGCAGGCGTACCTGCCAGCGGTCCGCCGCAGACGAATCCGCGTTCAGCGCTGTAGCGGTGTCCCAGCCAGCTAACAAACAGATCAAATAATACAACATCACCCCGATACCAGAGCAAAAGATCATCAGACCGATCTGGGTCAGGAGCACCAATCCTACCCTGGGTTCGGGGAGCGATGGAGCGACCGGTAAAAAATCATGTTCGTTGAGCAGTTCATTTTCTTGCATAGCCTTCTACATTTGCGCCGCAAGGTAGACAGTCGGAGATTGTTTTCTACTCTTCCTTCTAAATCCACCCATCGCCCAATCCCCAGTTCCACCAATCACCAATCAATATGACCCACCTAAGCGTAAACATCAACAAAGTAGCCCTGATCCGGAATTCGCGCGGCAGCAATTTGCCGGATCTGGTGCAGGTTGCCAAAGACATTGAGTCTTTTGGCGCGCAGGGCATTACAGTTCACCCTCGGCCGGATCAGCGTCACATTCGATACGATGATATCCCACTTTTACGCGCGGCGGTGACTACAGAGTTCAACATAGAAGGCAAACCCGATCGTGCATTTCTGGACCTGGTTTTGGCCAACCCACCCCATCAGTGCACGTTGGTGCCGGACGCAGAAAACCAGCTGACGAGCGATCACGGTTGGGACACCCTTGCGCAGCAGGCAGAATTGCGGGAGGTGGTACAGGAACTCCATAAAAAGGGCATACGGGTCTCCGTTTTTGTAGACCCCGAAGCCAAAATGGTGGAAGGCGCCAAACAAGCCGGCGTGGATCGGGTAGAGTTTTACACAGGACCTTTTGCGCATGATTTCAGCAATGACCGATATGAAGCCGTTCGGGCTTATACGGAAGCCGCTCGGGTAGCCAACAGCCTGGGTGTCGGGATCAATGCCGGGCACGACCTGAATCTGGAAAATCTCCGCTTCTTCAATGATCATTGTCCGCAACTCTTAGAGGTAAGCATAGGCCATGCCCTTATCTCAGATGCACTGTATTATGGCTTGGAAAATACAGTCCGGATGTATTTGCGGCAACTGCAATAGCCGGAGGAGGATTGCGAAGCGAAAAAACGCTGTTGAGCAAAATCGAACATTTTTTGCGTAAAATGTTCGCAATCTTTTGCTTAAAAACGCCAAATATTAATTTGCGATGAGCTGTTTTTTATGAAAACGTTAACTTTTTCATTTTTTTGTTAACAATGCCTTTTACCTTTGGTCTAGGCAACCCCTGCTTTAAACCAAATATAATCCGAATTGAACACCCAATCAAACTTTCAAAAGCCGCTTGAAAACAGTGCTCTTCCCCTTCAGGGGTGGGTCTGTTGTAAGCGGCCTTTTTATTTAAAAATCAGGGCAGCCCATGGCTGCCGGGGAGATATACCCTGTTTAATCTAAGGTATTTTACACTAAACAATTCACACATTTTTTCATCAAATTCAACTTTCGTATGAAGCGATTATTAACAACACTCGTACTCGTGTTCGCTGGTTTCGGGCTTGCCCTGGCCCAACGCACCGTGACGGGTACCGTGATGGGCGATGGCGACGCGCTCATCGGCGCATCTGTCGCAGTGAAAGGTGCCGCAGGAGGCGCCCGAACTGACATTGACGGCAAGTATTCTGTGCAAGTGCCCGCAGGTGCCACCACCCTGGTGTTCTCTTACACTGGTTACACCACACAGGAAGTAGCCCTCGGCACTGCCAACACCATAGATGTGGTCATGGTCGGCAATACCCAACTGAATGAAGTTGTGGTAACGGCCCTGGGTATCAGCCGGGACCAAAAATCTTTGGGTTATGCTGTACAGCAGATCAATGGCGACCAATTTACGTCGGCCCGTGATGCGAACATCGTGAACTCACTCTCCGGCAAAATTGCTGGTGTGAACGTTGTAGGTTCTTCCGGTAACGTAGGTGCCTCCTCCCGTATCGTGATTCGTGGCAACAGCTCCATCACTGGCGAAAACCAACCACTTTTCGTGGTCAATGGTATCCCGATGGACAACTCTACCCGTGGAAACACGGATGCGCAGTCTGGTGGTATTGACTTCGGTAATGCGATCCAGGACATCAACCCGGACGATATTGAGTCTGTTTCGGTACTAAAAGGTCCAAACGCAGCAGCACTTTACGGCTCACGCGGTGCCAATGGTGTGATCCTGATCACGACCAAAACGGGCAAAAACGCAGCAAAAGGTCTGGGTATTTCTTACAACAGTGACATCGGATTTGCAACGCCGTTCCGCCTGCCTTCTTACCAGAACAAATTTGGTCAGGGCGTAGATTTTCAATTCAACTATGTAGATGGTACAGGCAATGGCACTTACGACGGTGTGGACGAAAGCTGGGGCCCATCCTTTGATCCGGCTATCAATGGTGCTGACGGTATTGACAACGATGCTGATGGCACAGTAGACGAAAGTGGCGAAGGTGTTTTGATCAACCAGTTCACTGGTGCAAACCAGCCTTGGATTGCACGCCCGGACAACGTAAAGAACATTTTTGAAACAGGGGTTACGTTTACCAACAGCATTGCAGTGACTGCTGCAGGCGACCGCGCAAACGCCCGTTTCTCGTTCACTAATATGAATCAGACCGGGATGGTCCCCAATACAGACTTGAAGCGTAACACCTTCAACCTGTCATTGGGTATGAAACTGAACGACAAGATCTCAACGGATGGTAACATTACGTACACCTTGTTGAATTCAAACAACCGCCCGGGTATTGGTTATGATGGTGACAATATTTTGCAGCAAACTATCTGGGCCGGACGTCAGGTAGACTGGGAGTATCTCCGTGCCAATTACGACAAGCGGGATGCTGATGGTAACATCGTTAACTGGAACCACAACTACCAGAATAACCCTTACTTCACCTTGTATAATAACACGAAGCCACAGGATCGTAACCGTGTCAATGGCTTCTACTCTGTTACTTATCAAATGCTACCCTGGTTGAAAGCTACGGGTCGTATCGGTACCGATTTTTACAAGGATAGCCGTGAAATCCGTTTGGACAAAGAAACCAACACAGCTCCAAATGGTCAGTTCCAAACATTTGATTATGCTTCAACTGAAACCAATACGGACTTCCTATTGGTTGCCAACAAGAATATCTCCGACAACTTCTCTATTCTGGCAACTGCTGGTGTAGTGCGTCGTGACAACAAGCTGGTGGCCAACGAACAGACAGCAACAGCATTGGTCGTACCAGGGCTTTTCAACTTTTCCAATGCGGATGGCGCTGTGAACGTGAACCAGTACTCCAACACTTCCCGCATCAATTCAGCTTTGGGTAGCCTTTCATTGGGCTTTTACAACTTCATTTATTTGGATGCATCGGCTCGTAATGACTGGTCTTCAACCCTTCCTGCTGAAAATAACAGTTATTTCTACCCTTCTGCCAGCCTTGGCGTGGTAGTTTCTGAAAAGGTCAAGATCCCGGGCATTTCTTTCCTGAAAGTGCGTGGTGGTTATGCTGAAGCAGGTAAAGACACAGATCCATATCGTCTTGCATTTGTCTATGGTGCACTGACACCTTGGGGCAGCACGCCTTCTTTCACCGTTCCAGGCTCACGCCCAAACAGTGGACTTAAGCCAGAACGCGCAAAATCTTACGAAGCAGGTATCGAGCTCCGTTCTGCAAAAAACATTGTACGTCTGGACGTAACTTACTACAACACCCGTAACATTGACCAGATCATTCCATTGAACGTTTCCTCCACTTCTGGTTTCACCAGCCGTGTAGCTAACGCTGGTACGATCAAAAACGACGGTGTTGAAGTTCAGTTGGGCTTGACTCCGGTGAACGGCAAAAATTTCAAATGGGACATCGATTTTAACTGGGCTAAGAACAACTCTATCGTTGAAGACCTTCCAGACGGTGTCACAGAGATCACCCTCAATACCAACTGGGGTGTACGTCTGGTTGCCCGTGAGGGTGAGCCTTATGGCACCTTGGTGGGGCGTCAAGTAAAACGTGCGCCAGACGGACAGATCATTGTGAACCAGGCTACAGGACGTCCGATTCAGGACGTAGATGCCAACGGCAACAACTCCAACTTCGTACTTGGTAACATTACCCCGGATTGGGTAGGTGGTGTCCGTAACACCTTCACCTATAAAGGCATTTCACTGAGTGCATTGCTGGACATGCGCCAGGGTAGTGATATCTTCTCCATGACGTACATTTTTGGCCGCTATGCCGGCGTTCTTGAAGAGTCATTGGAAGGCCGTGAAACCCTTGACCAGGTACAGAACGGTCACAACTTTGGTGGTGTTTATGAGGTAAAAGATGGCAATGGTGTGGTTACAGGGTATGCACCAAACACAGTACTTCAGTCTGCAGAAGCATGGAACGCTGATCTTTACAACCGTCGTCACGACCGCGGTGTATTTGATGCTTCCTTCATTAAACTGCGTGAGGTGACCCTGGGTTACGATCTGCCTAAGGCATGGTTTAAAAACTCTTTTGTGAATGGTTTGCGCCTTGCAGCATATGGCCGCAATCTGGCATTGTTGAAAAGCAACATTCCACACGTCGATCCAGAAACAGCTTTCAATAACACCAATGGTATGCAGGGCATCGAATTCGGCCAACTTCCATCGGCACGTACCTTCGGTCTGACCCTGGGTGCAAGCTTCTAAAGCTTGACTTTCTTTCAATTCAAACATTAATTTTTTTATGAAAAATATCAAAATTTGGATGTTGGTTCTTCTGGTAGGCCTTTCAAGCGCCTGCACCAAGGACTTCGATAGCATCAACAAAAACCCGAACCGTCCGGAAGAAGTGCCACTGACCAATGTATTGGTTTCGGCCGTTTCACAGGGCGTCCGCCGTACCCATGGCGCAAGCATGAACATGACTTACGCTGGTCTTTGGGCACAGCATTACGCCAAAATCCAGTACATCGATGAAGACTGGTACGAGTACCGCCCAGACGCCTTCACCGCACATTGGGATGGGTTGTATTCAGGCCCCTTGGCTGATCTTAAGGACATCCTGGACCGTGCACCCAATCCAAGTAACATGCGCGCTGCTGCAATGACCATGCGGGCGTTTTATTTCGCTATCATGACTGATATGTGGGGTGAAATTCCATACACGGAGGCTTTGGATCCTGAGCGTACGTTCTCTCCAAAGTACGACGATCAGGCTACGATTTACGCAGACCTAAATCAGCAGCTGAAGGATGCAGCGGCTATGTTTGACCCGGCAGGTGATGACCTCGGTGCTGGAGACCTGATCTATGCTGGTGACGCAGGCAAATGGAAAAAGTTTGCAAATTCCGTTCGTGCACGTTTGCTCAACCGGGCAAAGCATAAAGTTCCGGCCTATGCAACAGAACTTCAGGCCCTGCTCAACAACCCTGGTGACCTGATCGCAAGCAATGCAGAAAATGCAAAAATGGGTTATTTGAATGCTACACCAGACGGCTCAAACCCGATTTTCAGCAATAAAAAGAACGATGGTCGTAACGACCATTGTGTGAGTAAAACACTGGTGGATCTTATGACTGGTGATCCGCGTCTTTCGGTCTATGCTGACACGAACAATGCAGGTATTTATGTAGGCCAACCCAATGGTACCATTGAGCCAAACCCATTTTCTGCGGTTTCACAAATCGGTACTGCTTTCCGGGATGACCCAACCAATCCGTCTTTCCTCTTTTCTTACGCTGAAATTCTCTTCATAAAGGCGGAGGCGAACAATGACAAACAGGCTTACCTGGATGCCATTGCGGCTTCTTGCGCTCAGTTTGGAGTGACCGCAGACGCAGGATTCCTGGCTGCTGCAGATGCTGCTTATGCAGCCAACGCTGCTAAGGCACTGGGTACACATAAATGGCTGGCCTTATTCGGTGATGGCTGCGAAGCATTCACTGAATTCCGTCGCACTGGTTTCCCTTCCGAAATCGTAGAAGTACCTGGCACCGCTTATCCTGGCCAGGGTGTGCCGCGTCGTTTTGCTTATGCTACCAGTGAAACTGGTAACAACAAAGTAAATCTGGAAGCTGCCATCCAAAGTCAGTCAATTGATGCATCGGGCATCTTTGGCAACAAGATGTGGTGGGCGCTTTAATGCAAATCGTCTTTTAATTTGCTGGAAAGCAAATCAAAAATAGTGAGTGGCTGCTCTTCTACAAGGGCAGCCACTTCTTTTTATATTACCTGTTTAGAGTGATCAAATCGTCCCTATTTCCGCTCCAGCTTCATCGCTTCCGTCACCAGCGCTCTCCAGGAGGGTTTGATGACAGGCGGCGGAGCCTGACCGTTCTGTTGCTGCCAGGTACTTTGGTCGATCACGGCCAGGGGCTTCATTTTTGCTTTGGCCAGGGCTTGATTGATCGCTGCCAGGTCTTTCTGGAAGTATTCATCCGCCTTGGTCCGGTTTTGCTGGAGTTCTTCCTTCATCACTTTTTCTCCATCCATGACCGATTGCGTAGGCATATTATCCGAAAACTCGGTATACACATAGAGTCTTCCGACCCGGGCACGCAACTGTTGCTCTCCGGTGATGCCCTTTGATTCGATGGTCTCGGTCAGGGTTTTACGGAATGCATCCAATTTGCTGCTGAGACTGGTCAGATCGGCTTTAAGTTTTTTGTCCTTCGCCAACGCGATACGCTGATCGGTGCTGTCTTTCAGGTTGCGCACCTGCGCTTCGAGGAAGCCCAGGTCTTCTACCATGGCAAAAAGCCCATCCGAGATGCTGCGTTTTTTGGCGTAGTCCAGTTCAGGCTGAAGCGGATCAGCCACCAGTTTGAGCTCTCCTTCATCGATCACGCCCCCGGCATTGAGTCTTACCTTGTAGGTGCCCGGAAGCGCCAGCGGACCAATGAAGCCTGCATACACCCCAAATTCTCCTTGTACCAAAACGCCTCTGGCCGCCTTAGGTGGCGCCAGGCGCATGTCCCAGCGAACAAAATTGATGCCCTTGCGCTTGGTGCCCGGCATGCTAGCCACCACCTTCCCGGAAGGATCTATGATCTCTACCGTGACATCGCCCGTGTTGAGACGATCTTTCAGGTAATACTGGATGGTCGCAATTTCCGGCGCATTCGCTCCGGCATAAGAATCGGTGCTGGGGAATGCCGAACCATAGTGCCCGCTGCTGACCTCTGCAGGGCGGGTAGCTAAAAGCGCGGCATCTTTTTGCAAGACCTCCTGTGTGAGACGACGCAGGGGCGAAATGTCATCAATGATAAAGACGCCACGTCCGTGGGTAGCCAGCACCAGGTCATTGGTTTTGGGCTGTATGACCAGGTCGCGTACGGCCACATACTCCGGCAATTTAGACTTGTACAGGATCCAGCTCTTGCCGCCATCCATGCTGATGTACAGGCCAAATTCGGTGCCCAGAAAAAGCAGATCGCGGTTGACCAGGTCTTCAATGATGACGTGCGCATAGCCCTGCAGCACCGGGTCGGTGCCGATATTGGACCATGTTTTGCCGCCATCGGTAGATTTTGCCACATAGGTTTTCATGTCGCCGTAGGCATGGTTGTCGAAGGTGGCATACACCGTCCTGCGATCAAAACGGCCAGGCGTCACGCGGCTTACCCAGGTACCTGCCGGCACGCCGGGAATGTTTTTGGAAATCAGCTCCCAGCTTTTGCCCCCGTCGTGGGTCACCTGAATATGGCCATCATCACTTCCGGTGTAGATCAGGTTTTCATCGAGCGGCGACGGCCCGATGCTGAAGATCGTGCAGTGGTTTTCCGCAGAGGTATTGTCGACCGTCACACCGCCGCTTTCGGCTTGTTTTTGCTTCTCCTGGTCGTTGGTGGTCAGGTCGGGCGAGATCCGCTGCCAACTGTGGCCCCGGTCGTCGGATTTGAAAAGATATTGTGCACCGATGTAGAGCGTTTTTGGATTTTTAAGTCCTTTCACCAAAGGTGTGTTCCAGTTCCAGCGATGCTTTTCGTCGTCCTTGCCAGGTTGTGGCTTGATGAACTGCGATTGGTTGGTGCGCATGTTCATTTTGGCTACCTCTCCGCCCTGGCTTTCGCTGTAAACGATCTCCGGGTCAACCGCATCCGGTTGCACCCAGAAACCATCTCCGCCACCTACATTTTCCCAGTCGCTGTTTTCGATCCCGCCCTTGCTCTGTGAAGGCGCCCGCCAGGAACCATTGTCCTGTAAGCCGCCATACACGTTGTAGGGCGACTGCTCGTCCGTCTGGATGTGATAAAATTGCGAGACCGGTAAGGTATTCAGGTGCGTCCAGGTAATGCCCTGGTCGAGGCTCATGTATACACCGCCGTCCGTACCCAGGTACATGTGGCTGGTATTGTTCGGGTTGATCCAGAGGGCGTGGTGGTCGCCGTGTACCCAGCCGCCGCTGTTGGAAGCCTCGCTGAAAGAATATCCGCCATCCACACTGGAGGAAAAGGAGAAGGCCGGGCGATACACGCGCTTGGGATCTTTAGGATCCACCACCAGGGTACTGAAATAGAAAGGCCGGGCGGTTACATTGGGGTTGGCACTCTGGTATTTCCAGGTTTCGCCACCGTCTGCAGAGATAAGCAGGCTTGTTTTTTCGCTTTCAACAATGGCCAGCATGTTGTCTGGTGCGCTGGGCGCCTGTGCAATAGCGATCCGCCCCACCTCTGTGGTGGGTAGTCCATTGCTGAGTTTGCGCCAGGTTTTGCCACCATCCGTACTTTTATACAAGGCGCTGCCGGGTCCGCCGGAAACGAATGAATACGGATTGCGGCGGAATTGCCACATAGATGCCAGCAAAACATCGGGGTTGCGCGGATCCATAATAATGTCTGCACAGCCGGTTTTTTCGTCCGTGTAAAGGATCTTTTGCCAGGTGGTGCCGCCATCCGTGGTTTTATAAAGACCGCGGTCGGGGCTGTCGCTCCAGAGTTTGCCGGGCACCGCTACATAGAGCGTGTTGGCATCGCTGGGGTGGAGTACGATTTTGGAAATGTGCTCGGAATTTTCAAGGCCCATGCGGGTCCAGTTTCGACCGGCGTCTGTGGTTTTGTACAGACCCAGGCCAATGGCTACGCTGTTGCGCATGTTGCTTTCGCCAGTACCGACCCAGATGGTTTCGGGCTTGTTTTGGTCGATTGCCAGGCAACCAATGCTCTGGGGGTATTTTTCAAAAACAGGTTCGAAGGTGAAACCTGCGGTGGTGGTTTTCCATACGCCGCCACCGGCGGTCCCTACATAGAGGACCTTTGGATTGTTGTTGACGCCTTCAATGGCGGTGATCCGGCCGCCCATCACAGCAGGGCCGATGCTCCGTGCTTCGATCGCTCCAAAGGCAGAGGAGCTCAGTTTGGTCTGTGCATCGGCGCCGAAAGCCAGCAGGGCAAAAAAAGAAAAAAAGGAAAGTAGTTGTTTCATTTTCAATCGCTTGTATAGTATTGGATATTAAAAAACCGCAGAAAAGCAGGTCTGCAGCGGGTAGCTGCAAATCTGTACTTCTGCGGTTTCAAAGGAATGCTCGCTTAAAATTTTACTTGGTCGGCATCTCGAAGAGCTTGGTATCAACCAGCGGGTTGATGGCCACGGACTGAATAGTTACCGTAGAACCTCCCATCGGGCCTTCATTTTGCTGGATGGTGAAAGGGAATACCAGTCCACCCTGATTTTTGAAATTGGAATAGATAGTAGCAGACTCAGTGAGTTGACCGTCTATTTCTTCTACACGAATGTTTTTGATCTCAAAGTACGTGGATGGGTCGAAGAAGGAATACTCCGAGCGCTTGCCGCCTTTGTTGATTTTGATTTTGATGGCATCTGTGCCGTCTACATCTTCAGTTCCAACATACTCCAGCGTGTAGCCTTTGGCTTTGTAGCCCACCAGTGTACCGTCTACGTCGGTCATGTCTTTCATCGCATTGACCTGATCTGCAGTCATAGGCTGTGGTTCCGTCTGACCGGCAAAAGGGTTGGTAGACCAGCCAGTTTCGCCTTTAAGAACGGTAGTTTGGGACATGCCCATGACATTTACGTCCATGCGGAGTGATTTGTCGCGGACGGCCACCATAGACATCTGGATCGTCATGCCAGCAGCGGCGTCCGCTGAAATTTTAGCCTCCGTTTTTACGGCTTCAACTCCAGCCCATTTGTCACCGCCGATGGCAGCGATGTGTTTAGCCACAATATCTTCAGCCTTTTGTGCCGTTGCGAAGCCTGTGACGAAAAGTAGGAATGCTGCAAAAGAGAGCGTTTTTTTCATTGTTGTTGATATTGAATTTGGAAATGTTTTGCCTTTGGATCGGCGTATTTTCGTGGACAAAGTAACAAAGATAGCTACTGGAGTGTTCAAAAAATTAGATAAGCAGCGCAAACAGGGGGACAAAATAACATGTTTTTCGATTTCCAGACGGATAAAAATAGGGTAAAGGGTACTTTAAGAAATGGGCGGCCAAACTTTTCTGACCGCCCTTTCTTTTCCAAGGGTACACTTTCGAATTTAATTCACATTAGACTTTATCGCTATATTTTTCGCGATCGTTTCAGATAGTAGCTTCTAAATGATGCCCGGGCTCAATTACAAGCGGCTACCTGTTGGATTGCCTGCACATTTGCCAGTGCCGCCTTCACCGAGCGGTGTACTTCCAGCCAATTCGGCGCACCTAAGGCATCCTGACAATGCTGAATAGCACTGTCGGCCAAACGCATCGGAATATCGCAATTAGACAGGGTAAATGCCAGATGCTCCACATCATACAAAGCCCTGATGGCGTGTTCCAGTTTCTGAGATAAAATATGCAGATCTTCGGTGGCCAGACCATCCAGGAGATCTAATTCGGCCATGTGTGCATCATGCCGTACCAGATCATTGGGGGTGAATACTTTTACAGTGACTTCCGTGGCTCGAATAGTCTGGCATGTCTTTGCCGCCTCCCTCATTAATTGTGCCTGCCTTCTGGCCTCTACCACCCGCTGTAACACAGTATTCAGATCTTTTTCCAGACGATAATGGATCAGGTCACATTGCCTGCGCCCTGCCTCAGCCGCAGATCTGACCTCGGTACAGTACAAACCAGCCATCGCTACAGCATCAAAGATTTGATACGCATCGGTCAGCCGAACGAGTATCTCAAACGGTTCGCTGCCCCGCATAGCGTCGTTCAGCATCGTATCGAGGCGCCCGGACTGGCGTTCCACCCATTGCAAGGCCTGAGGCGAATCGGCCTGTGTAAAAGCAGGCGTTTGTGCTGTAAGGCTTGCTTTCAGCGTACATAGAATGATCAAACCTTGAATAATAATGCTATTTCTCATACCTGAGGTTTTATAAAAAGGCCAGCAAAGAAACTAAAACTTTCCAATATGGTAGTAATGCTATTGCATTTTAAACACAAACCTTTAAAAGTTGTTTTACTTTTGTCTTACTTTTCAATAATTCCGCAATCATGAATTTGCAAATCAGCATCCAACCGAGTATAAAACTAGCACTTCGGGATCCGGAAAATAGTGCCTTGGGCAGAAAGATTGTCCGCGAAGGCATTCTACTCATGCGAAAGCTGGGTTACGAACAGTTTACTTTCAAAAAACTGGCAGAAGTCATAGAAAGTACCGAAGCTAGCATCTATCGTTATTTTGAAAATAAGCACCGCTTATTGCTTTATTTTCTCACGTGGTACTGGAATTATGTGGAATATCAGGCGGTAGTATCCCTTCAAAACCTAAATGATCCGGCCGTTAAGATCAAAAAAATCATTGAGATTCTGACGGAAGGCCTGCCCAACTGGTCGGATGCCTCGGGGATCGATAAAAATGCCCTGCAAGAGATCGTGATCTCCGAAAGCAGCAAAGCCTACCTCACGAAAGAGGTAGATGCGATCAATCGCGAACAATTGTTTAAGCCTTACAAAGACCTCTGCCAGCACATCGGGAGTGTATTTAAAGAGTACAATCCGACCTACGCATACCCGCGTTCTCTGGCAAGCTCCATTGTTGAAATGGCTCATTTTCAACCCTATTTTATGGAGCACCTGCCATCGCTGACCGATTTTGGCGGAAAACAGGATGGAACAAAGGTGGCTGGCTTCCTGGAAAGTGTGGTCTTTTCTGCTTTGGGGAATAAACCCCTTTAATGAAACAGGCTTTCCGGAATGTATCAACTGCTACTTTGGGCCGACCGTAAACCGCTTTGTGGCGTAAAGGTGATCGTTTTGAAAGTCCGGACGATGCCTATCAGTTTGTGCCTTATCTGCACGTGGGCCATTTACCCAAAGGTATGTACTTCCTAAGCCTGCGCGCACATGGGCAGGTATGGAGCGGGCGGTTTGTGAAGGGCTGAGGGCTTTTCTTGCCCCGTCAGATGTTCAAACTATGAATTTTGCCAAAACCCTTCCTTGCCCTCCAAGCAAATCTTAAGCCCAGCGCCGCGCTTGTGTCTTTTGACCAAGCGCTCAAAAGCCTGCCTTTAAAGCGCAGAAAATCAAGCAGTTACTATAGTTTTGTTCTTTTCTCAATGGGCGCTTGGTCAAAAGACACAAGCGCGGCGCTGGGCCGGGTATCTTACACATGGAAGTTGAGAAGACCAGGCGAGGCTAAATGGTGGCTGGCTTCCTGGAAAGTGTGGTCTTTTCTGCTTTGGGGAATAAAGATTGACAAGCGCCGATTTTTTTCTTTTCCGTTAATTTTGTCCGATCAGAGGACGCCAACAACATTTGCGGAGCCTAATTTAAGTTCAATTAACAGGTCATGTGGTGGATGTGGCACTGGATTAACCAAGGCAAAAAAAGCCCCTGAATCCTTAAGATTCAGGGGCTTTTGAGTGTTAGTCCGTCAGCCAACCTATTTCAACTTAACCTTAGTAGCCACCGTTGCTTTTTTCTGCTGCTGCTCTTCGTCGAAAGGCTTCAGTTTGATAGACAGGGTATGGCCATCGCCACTGATCTCTCCGAGTTTGTTGTCAGATTTTTTCACTTCACGGTCAGGGAAGTGGTAGATCTGCTCGTAGCTCATGTCGGCCAGGAAGGTTTTCATCATGTCCATGTTACCTTCTTCACCTTCGTCACCGCCGCTCATCATGGCTTTTTGCATTTCTGCACCCAAGTCACCTGTTGGAAGGCGCTCGAAGGTTTTGCCTTTAAAACGGAAGATTTCGTCTACTTTGCTGTCGTATTTGTCCTTGTTGATGACCTTGAGGGCGCGGTTGAGCGCTGCAACGTCCGCAAAATCAAAGGAATACCCGAAATTAAAATTAGTGGTGTCTTTGATCTCTACTACGTTGGAGATACCTGGTAAACCCTTGATGGTGGAGGCAACACTGCTCATCTGATCGCCCAGTCCACCCATAGGGTCTTCCGTAGGAGGCGCATCTGCAGCAGGTGGCGTATAGTCACCCTCGCCCTGAATGGCCGTAGAATCACCGCCCATGCCCATTGCGGTAGAGTCACCGCCCATGCCTTTGAACATGTCCATCATGCCCTTCATCTCACTCATGTCGAGTGTCATCTTATAGCTGCCAGAACCGTTGTTTCGGAAAGTAGCTTCCTCAATGATGTGGAGGCAACCAGTGAGCATAGTTACACTGACGGTGAGTACTATGAGGAATAGGCTTTTCAAATTTTTCATTTAAATATTGAATTGTTATGAATGTTAGCGGGGGGGTATTGGACTGGAAATCAGGCGAAAGGAACGGTGAATTTATTCAATCACAAACTCACGAACTTCCATTCCACCCACTTTTTCCAGTGTAAAGGTATAAACACCTTTTTGGAGGTACAGTTTTCCGGTATCTGCTTTCTCGATTTCTAATAACTTTTTTGGGTCTTTCTGTGCGGCCTGCAGGGCATCGCGGTATTTTTTAAGGACATCCGCTTTGAACTCCAGGTTGTATACCCATTTGTTCAGGCCTTTAACAGCATCGATCTGCCCGGAGTTCAGAATCAGGCCACTTTCTTTGTGTTTTAGGGTCCAGTTGAGCTTCCCGGCCATTTTGGTGTAAAACCAAATGGGTAACTCGGGGTCTTTGGCAGCTTTGTACGGCTGTTTTTTGCCCCAGTTTTTAGAGAATTTTTTCTTTGCGATCTCAAAAAACTGAAGTTCAGCGATCAGGGTTTCAGCATTTAATTTTTGAATGTTCGAAATATCGACTTTGAACATGGAGCGTCCATGCGTTCCGATCACCAATTCCTGTGCTTTGGCTTGTATCGCCAGATCATGCACCGGCACATCCGGGAAGTCGGCATGCAGGGTATGAAACGACTGACCAGCGTCCAGCGAGACATAAACGTTGTGATCGGTTCCAACGTATAGGATGTTCGGATTTGCAGGGTCTTCTTTGATCACGTTGATCGGTTCTGCAGGGAGATCCAGACCAATACGCATCCATTTTTGACCATAATCCTGCGAAACATACAGGTAAGAGGTAAAATCATCCCAGCGATACCCATTCAGGGAGGCATACACCCGTCCGCGTTCCTGTGCAGAGGCGGTCACCCGACTTACCCAAAGGTTTTGGGGCAGATTGTCTGATATTTTTGTCCAGGTTTCGCCCCCGTCACGGGTCACATGAATGAGCCCGTCGTCAGAACCGGCATACAGAAGACCAAATTTTAAAGGGCTTTCGCAAATGCTACTCAAAGTGCCGTAAGGTACGTTTCCGGGTTTTCCGCCCTGGGTCAGATCGCCGGAAATGGCTTCCCAGTCCTGGCCCTGATTGAAAGAGCGGTACAGTTTGTTGGCGCCAAAATAGAGTACATCCTGCTGGTGGCGGCTCAGCCAGATCGGCGTTTGCCAGTTGAAACGAAGGGGCCGTTCTCCAAGGTCGTGTTTCGGAGTGATCGGCTTTGTGGCTCCGGTCGTTTTATTGATTCGGAAGTAATTGCCGAACTGGAATCCAGTATAGACCGTTTGGTTATCCCGGTAATCCACCTGGACCTGCATCCCATCGCCGCCCATCAGTTCTTTGTAAGGGTATTGACCGGACTGATGCCAGCCGGAGGATGCTTCATATTCACTGGAACCCACCCAAACGCCATTGTCTTGGGCGCCGCCATATACGTTGTAAGGTTCGGCTTCGTCGGTGCTGATGGCGTAAAACTGACCCACCGGCGGGTTGTTGCATTTCACCCAGGATGCTCCATTGTCCCATGAAATATTGAGTCCGCCGTCATTGCCATTCAGCAGATGACCCGGCCGGGCAGGATTGAGCCAGAGTGCGTGATGGTCAACGTGGACATTGTCGCCATTGATATTTTTCCAGCTTTTCCCGCCATCTTCAGAGCTGATGATGTAAAACCCGATCATGTACACTTTATCGGCATCCTCCGGCATGCAGCGCACATTGGAAAAATAGTAACCATAGGTGAAGTGCATCTGCTCGATGGCATCCTCGTGGGTGCGCTTCCAGGTAGCGCCGCCGTCTTCGGAACGATAGAGCTCGGCGCCGATATAATCCGTTTCAAACAACCTGCTGTTGGCGTCTTCCAGAAATTCTACCAGGGCAATGGGCTTGAACTTGTCTTTTTCCACCAGGCCTTTGACTTTCTTAGCATTGTACTTTTCAGGAAAATCATTTTGCTTTAGAAACTCATCCAGTTTCTCGTCGCTCAACTTCAAAAAATCTTCTTTTGAAATGCTGCGCAACTGATCCTTACTCAGACCACTTTCGGATGGCTTGTCTTTTTTGGGTTTGGAATTTTGGTTGTCTATGCAGGCATAAAGTACAGCTTTTCCATTTTTCAGGCCACCCGCCAGACCGATCCTGCCAATCTTGGCGCCCGTAGGAAAACCGCTCGCTGGAGTGCTTGATAGGGTCCAGGTATCGCCTCCATCGGTGCTTTTCCAGATCCCGGAGCCTTCACCGGCGCCATTGAATTCCCAGGCGCGGCGGCTGCGTTCCCAAGTGGCTGCGTAGAGGGTGTTTGGAGTGCCCGGGTCGAGCATCAGGTCGATGCCACCACTGTTTTCGTTGACAAACAAAGTCCGTTGCCAGGTTTTTCCGCCATCCGTGGTTTTATAAACACCCCGCTCGGCATTGGGCGAATACAAGTGGCCGAGTACGGATACCCACAGCGTATTCGGGTCGGAAGGATGGAGCACAATGCGGGCAATGTGATGGCTTTCGGGTAGCCCGCGCCATTCCCAGGTTTTTCCGCCGTCTGCGCTTCGATACATGCCCGTCCCGGCATAAGAAGAGCGGCTGCTGTTGGCTTCACCGGTGCCTACCCAGATTACCTTGTTTTTCCAGTCGACGGCGATATCGCCAATGGTCATGCTGGCTTCGTGCTCGAAGATCGGATCGAATTTCGTGCCGTTGCTGGTGCTGTGCCAAAGGCCGCCGGAAGCGTATGCGACGTATATTTCGGTTGGGTCAGCGGGGTTTACATCCAGGTCAGTGACGCGGCAGGAAAAGACGGAAGGACCGATATTGACCGGGCTGACGGATGTGAGCAAGGAATTGTTTTTCAATAACCTGCGTTGCTCAAAATTGCTCAGGCGGGCATCTGCAGGGGTGGGGGTTGGCTGCGATTTCAGGATACTGGATCCAGGTGCAAGGAGGAAAAGTAAAGCAATAGAAAGGATAAGGTGTTTCCGCATTATGGTGATAAATTTTGCGGAAGGTACGGCAGGAATGGAAATTGGGAATTGTTCCGATGTTTTGTCCGTGAAGATCTCAAAAATTTGAGAAAGGCAGAAGTTTTTTGATTGACAATTACATGAGTGATGATTGTTGAAGTGGAAGTTTGATTTTCGATTGCCGATGTCTTAACAATCAACCTTCATAATTTCAAAAATCGGCAATGACCTCAACACTCGTCACTCATGTAATCGTCACTCGGCACTCAAAAAAACCTGATTTTAAAGGGTTTGTACTAACCCGAATTTTACCCAAACAACGCCACCTGTCCAGCCATCTCCTCCGCCATCGCTGATTCATTTTCCTGAGGAGCCACCGCATTGGGCTCATCCGGCAGCAAACGTTTCACAATACGAAGCTGGTGCGTATAACGATTCAACTCGCGGTTGAAAATGCCAAAGTGGTCCAGTTTATCTACCCGTACCTGACCGCTGGAATGGATGATATGGCATTCCGGTAAAATAATGCCCACATGCGTGATCTGGCCCTTTCCATTGTCAAAAAAAGCGAGGTCGCCAGGCTGGCACTCTTCCATAAAATCTATCGGACGACCCTGGGCCACCTGCTGGTAGGCGTCGCGCAGGAGGCGGATGCCGGCAGTTTTGAACACCATCTGGGTCAGGCCGGAACAGTCGATCCCGAAAGGCGAACGTCCCCCCCAGAGGTAGGGCGCATGCAGATATCGGCGGGCTATTTTGACCACCCATTCGCTTCCCATGCGCTGCTGCCCGGGGGTGACTACAGGACCTGAAAACTGGAAAGTCTGTTCACCCAACTGGCAGCGCAAACCATCATATTGTGGCAATACGGCACCCAGGGTGACTGGTATGAAATGATCGGCCGCCATGAGGCCTTCTACGAGCGAAAGATTCAGGGCTTGGTGGTCCCGGTATGCATCAAACTCATTGGGCGTCAATCGCTTGAGCTGTTTGGCGTCTACCCAGCCGGTATAGCCATCCCAGGCGCATACGACGTATTTCCAGGAGTCTTTGGATTCCTGAACTTCTACCGTTTCGCCAAAAAGTAGCTGCGAGACCATCTCGCTCTTGTCGGAGGGCTGGGCACGGAGGGGGGC
>JBILHS010000151.1:0-10946 GCA_044350425.1 Saprospiraceae bacterium
AATACCCGAACGGCAGCAATTAATCCCACTAGGATTATTTGCCTTGCTGCATCCATGCCTTCAACTCGATGAGAAGTAATTAAACGCCAATGCAAGGGTTGTTCATTGTTCACAACAGTAAGATCCTTACACTTGCCACTGTTCGATCAGCTCCTGAAGTTTGAATCCGACATTTTCTTCACCCTAAGGCCGATACAAAAGATCTCCGCAAAAAATTTAAGTTCGGGACTATCCCAAAAGCACCAGTTCCCTCAATTCAGCATCCGTCAACTCGCCCACCCATTTTTCCCCGGCAGATACCGCCAGATTAGCCAAGGCTTTTTTTGATTGCAACATGGTATTGATTTTTTCCTCAAAAGTGCCTTGGGTCATCAATCTATGCACCTGCACATTTCGTTGTTGCCCGATCCGGAATGCTCGGTCCGTAGCCTGGGCTTCTACGGCTGGATTCCACCAGAGATCGTAGTGAATCACATTGGAAGCAGCGGTGAGGTTAAGCCCGGTACCGCCTGCTTTGAGCGACAACAACAACACTTTTGCCGTGCGCTTGTGCTGAAAATCTTCCACCATCTGATCGCGTGCTGCGCGCGACACCCCGCCATGCAGGAAAGCCACTTCTAAACCCATTTGGTCGCGCAGCAAAGGCACCAGCAGTTCGCCCATTTCGCGGTATTGTGTAAAAATCAACGTTTTTTCTCCGTTTTCCAGGATCTGAGCCTGCAGGTCCAGGAGCAATTGTGTTTTGCCGGAAAGGCTCGGGTCGGCTACCGCTTTTTTAAGAAAATGCGCCGGATGATTGCATACCTGCTTAAGTGCAGTGAGCATTTTTAATACCAAGCCCTGACGATGGATATTGCCCTCCTTCGCTTGTGTGATGGCTTGGAGCGATTCGTCCACAATGTTTTGATACAACGCTGCTTGTTCGGGTGTCAGACTGCAAAACTGATTCGTTTCAATTTTATCAGGCAAATCGCTGATGATGCTTTTATCGGTTTTTACCCGGCGCAGCAAAAATGGGGCAGTAATCCGTTGGAAACGATTCAGGACGCTGTGGTTGCGTTCCAATTCGATGGGCTTGGCATATTCCTCCGTAAACGCCTTCAAGGTGCCTAAGTAACCATGGTTGGCAAAATCAGCGATAGAGAAATATTCGCTCAGGCGGTTTTCAACGGGTGTGCCAGTCATGGCGATACGCACAGGAGCTTTGAGCTTTTTGACCGCTTTGGTTTGAGCCGTTTCCAGGTTTTTGATATTCTGGGCCTCGTCAAGGATGACAAGCAACCAATCCTTTTTTTGGAAAACTTCGGTTTCTGAGCGCAGCACGCCATAGGTAGTGAGCAACACATCGGCGTCCGCCAGGGGCGGCATTTTACGCAGGGAACCGTGATAGACATGCACCCTTAGATCCGGCGCAAACCGGTTAATTTCTTTGCACCAGTTGGTCAACAGGGTAGTAGGTACTACAACGAGTGCTTTTTGGTCGCCCTTCAAGGCGCCGTCTTCTTTCAGACGCAAAAGCATTGCGATGACCTGTACGGTTTTACCCAAACCCATATCGTCTGCGATGAGGCTGCCGAAACCAAGGCGTGTGTTTTTATACAACCATTCGAAGCCGCGTTGCTGGTAAGGGCGCAGGGTAGCCTGTAGTCCGGAGGGCAAAGGCACCGCGTCTGGACGCAGCAGCTCAGCTATCAATGCCTGGCCGGATGCATCCAGCCGCACCGGGGCGCCCTGATACTCGCCTGCGAAAGCAATTTGTAACAGTTTAGGGCCGGTGGGTGGGGGCGTCTGTGCAATTTTATCCATCAGCGCGGCGATTTCTTTTTCGTCCACAAAAGCATAGCCGTCGGCTAAACGAACAATGCCGCGCATGTTCCTGACGAGCTTCAAAAAGGCATCGGGCGAAAGGATTGATTGGCCCAGTGCAATTTGCCATTGGAAATCAATCATGCTGGCAAATGACAACAGCCCCGAACCAGCAAATTTGCCCTTGTTGCTTGCGCTGAGCGACATAGAGGCTGCCGGACGGAGGAGCTTTTGCAATGCCTTGGGCAGCAAAACACGAATACCGAACAATCGAATCACGGGTAGCGCGTCAAAAAACACCTGCACAAATGTTTGGCTGTCAAATCGCAATTTTGCCCTGCCCTTAGAGGCGATCAAGTCATTTAAGGGTGGAAAAAACTCCGCCACCATACTCAGGTCGCGCAGGGCATCCAGCCGAAAATGTGCGTGCTTTTTTTCAGAAAATACCTTTTCCAAGGGAATAGGCGCCTGAAATTCCTTAGATATATCCTCAATACAGACACCTACTTCAAATAGACCCTCCTCCTCCCGAACTTCAAATACGGGTACAAAATCTTTCTCCGCTATAAAAAACCGGCTCAGCCACAGCTGAATGCTTTTAGGGTATTCCCGACTTTCAAAACGGTCAAAAGTAGCGGAGACCCCTGAAAAAAACCAGTTGGGCAGAGTTGCTTCCAGTAGGGTTGTTCCTGCAAATTTCTGTGCGAAATGACCCAGGAAAACGGATAAAAGCGCTGGAAGATAATCAGTCGCCACCGGTTCATAATCTGCGTTTTTATCCAGATAAACCAACATGCCGGGCGCTAAAAGCGGGCTTATTTGCGCGCACAGGATCTGCAGCTCGGCATTCAACAGCGCGGGCACAAAACGAATGAAATAATGCTGCTCCCGGGTACGCAGGATTTGCGGTACAAAAGCCCCTTTGCTCGCCAATATTTCAGCAAACCGGTAAACTAAGTGGATGGATTGAATTTCTGCTGCGGCTACCGTCAATTGTGCTGCTGGCAGGGATTCAAGCCACACTGCCAAATCACCCATGGAATCAAACTCAAGTACAGACTGATCCTGGGCATCAAACAAAGAGCATCCCGCAAAGCCCCCGTCCGAAGCGTTCAGCATCAGCAGTACGGTTTCACTAAGCTGTAATACATCTAACTGCGCTTCAGGGACAGCGGTGCCAGACGAGTACATCCCTGCACTGATATGCTTGTAAGCTGCAGCCAGTTTTTTTTTGAAATCGCCTTCCGGATAGAATACGGGCTTTTCTGTCAGCAGGCGTATCAGGTTGTCGCGACATTCGGGGATATTGGAAAAATCAAGCGCTGCAAAATGTGCTTCATTGAAAGTGAACCCGGTGTTTTTTGCAGCGATCTCACGTTGTAAGGCAGCCAGCTCCATAATCGGCACGGTTTCTCCGGTTTCTTCTGTATAACCGGTTTCCTGAAGCGCTTTGATCAGATCAAAGGCATGCAGATCAAAAACAACGAAAGGGTTTTTGTCAATTTCATTGGCCACGAGAAAAAATACAGCGGCCATGTGCTTGCAGGGTACTGCCCAATCGGGGCAGGAACAGGAACCTTTCAGGTCGGCCCAATGCCGGGGGAAGAGGTGAATACCGGCCTCCATACAAGCTTGATTCAACTCGGGTGGCAACTCCCGGTTCAGGAGTTTGGAAAGAAACAGCGGGTTTTCTGTCACTATTCGCAACAAACGGTCCCGACTATCGCGATCGAATGCCGGGACGGAAATATCAACCCGGTAAGGCTTTGGCCGTGAGCCGCTTACTTTAGCAGAAATGGTGTTACCGCTCAGTTCCAGATCATGTGCCAGCCCCTTGTTGGCGTATGTCTTTCCACGAGGGAGGCGGTTGGAGTAATCTATATTTGTGAGCGCTTGTAGCCATTGTTGTCCCCACCAGGTGACGCCGTATGCTTTATGGGTAGCTCCGGGGGCGGATTTTGGAACGCGGCGTTTTTCGTAGTGCCAAAACATATAAAAAGGCAGGTAATGGTGATGGTTCGAAATTTTCGTCAAATGTACGCGCCCCCTCGTTTATCAACTAGATTTGGGTGTAAATTCAATAGGATTCTGGCAATATTCACATCGAAAACCTGCTGCCGCGAATATGGCGTCTCGTTTTTTGTCGCGAATTCTGTATGCAGGCATCCGGCTTCGATTTCCATTTTGCCGTGGATTGATCCAAGGCGTGTGACTGGAACTATCCATTGGCCGCCGTATATATGGTACGCCTTCGACGCGCATTGAAACAGCTCATGGGCACTTACTCACCCACCATCATTTTTCGTGTTGCTATATCGGTACTTGTCTCCACAGTATAGTACAATAATCCGGACTGGTTTAGCATAGCCTTGTCCAGCAGAAAACTGTTGTAACCTTGCGGAAATTCGCCTTTTTGGGTATATACTTTTCGCCCGGATTGATCGTAAACCGTCAGGGTTACAGTCGTTAGGTTTTGTTCACCTGCCTGCGCACTTCGTGCTTCGGCGGGTAAAGGCAAGTGGAAACCGATCTTCGTCCGGCTTGAAAACGGGTTTGGTTGATTCTGAAATAACTCAAATCCGACACCGCTGAGTACAGAACCGCCTGGGCTGTTGAACCGTAATCCCAGGTTTAGCGCTTCCCCGACCCCGTCACCTGCGCTGCGGTATGCTTCAGATTTGGTGATCCGGCTGGAAAACGCCAGCATTTTGTTGAGTGTGCCGTTGTGGAGCGCCTTGAATTTGAGTGTAAATTCAGCTTCAACCTCGCCGTTCCAGGAACTTGTCAAGGCATGTTCTTCGGCAAAATCCGCAAAATTATCCAGTCTGAGCCCCTCGCCTGGAAAGATATCGATCAGTTGTAATCCGGGATAATTCAGCGTGAATTGATAAGCGCTGACAAGTTCGGCAACCTTGAATTTGACCTCAAATAGTTCACCGGTTTTAACAATGCGGTCTTCAGCGTCGAAAAGCAAGACATCAGTGCTGCGTGATTCATTGACCATCAATGCGTTAGCCTCTGCGGAATTATTTAAGTCGCCAACTTTTATCGCTACAAAATGGTCATTAAGGGCATCGTTTTGCAGCGATGCCACCGATTTGAATTCAGGAAATGGCGCCGTAAAGGGATTGTTCAGGTTGCTAAAAATAAAGGTTTTATCAACAAACCTCCAGCTGGTATTGACCGGTAATTCCGAATAAATACCAAGAATCATTTTTCGGAATTCCAGAATGTCAAAAGTGGTGATAGAATTTGACAAATTGGCGTCGGCGGCAATCATTCTATAAGGTGTTCCCAGTGGTTCCACACCCTGGATATGTTTGCTTATCAGCACGAGGTCGTAGGTTGTCAGGCCATTCAGCGGGTTGTCGTCTTTGGACGGCGTGATGGTATAAGACGCCGAGACGGGAACGGATTTATGAAAAGTATAGGCCCCCGTTTGATCCGACAATCCGGTAAAACTGAACGCCGCTCCGGCAGGGCTTTGGCCTGCTAAAACCAGGGTGCCGTCTTCCAAACCTTCATCGGTTTCTGTTTTAAGTGCGCCGGAAACGCTCACCTGAGCGGCGTTGCAATTGCCTGGGTTGTCCTGAACAAGTATGGATGTTTGGCAAAAATCCGTTTTGCCGGCCAGATCCTTTGCCCATAATTCAATGGGTTGAATGCCCAAATCATTGCAGGTAAAAGTGAGCGTGTCGATTGGACTGAGATCTGCATGTTGCGGAAAATCAGTGCCGGTGCCGACAATACGGGCACTGAGTTTCAAATAATCGTCAAGGGTACAGTTATCTTCCACATCCAATAAAAAGTCCTTGGCAAAAACCGACACCAGGCCTGTAACGCCTATGTTAACACTTATAGGACTGGTGCAAAGTATCGTGGGCGCCGCGCAATCTCGAATGGTAAAATTGTAGCTGCATTCGCTCACGTTGCCGCAGCCATCGTTTATGATCCATTTTATTTTGTGGGTGCCAAGCGGAAGTTGAGGAAAAAAAAATTCCTCCGGAGTGGCCTGGGTATTCCATTTAACGGTTGCCTGCATTTGCGTCCCGTTTTGGGAAACTTGCATGGCAAATTGGTATTTATTGCCCAAGGATTCCGGTCGTTGGTCAAACGCAATCGTGGCGCCGCCGGTAAAATTAGGCGTATTAATATTGTTGTATTGTATGGTTCCTGGTTGCGGCGGGTTCGGGCTGCTGACCACCGATTCCTGAATTCCATCTCCGTCAAGGTCAAGCAACAGCAGGTACCGGACAGACAAATCGGAACCGGAGCATAAATCTGTGGCGCTGATGCTCAAATCTGCTGCGCCCTCGCAAAGATTATGGGATTGGTTGCCTTGATCGAACCAGCCGCTGTCGTTCCATAATTGCAGGTTATTGCTCGTAACATCGCAAATATCCAAGTTCGTAACCGGACATGTAACGATAGGCGCTTGCCCGTCAATAACTTTAATGATCTGTGTATAGGTGTAACAATTCGCCGAAGCGCTCCAGAAACTGCTGTAATCGGTGGCTACCAGGTCGGCTGGATAAACTTTTTCAACCGTAGCCGTCCACGGAGCGCCGGTACCCGGTGGCGAAACGACCGGCCCGGGCAAATTGCTGAAATGGTTCGAATTGATGTTCGGAGTCGGGTTGGGTACGTTAATACACGAACCTTGCGGGTTGTACGTACACCAGTTGATGATCTTCCAATTCCGTTCTATTTTATAACAGGCGTCTGGAACCACGGTATATATCTGATTCACATAAGTCAAGCCCAGGAGTTCACAGTTTTTACCAAAGAATACCGGTTCATCATAAATACCCGTGCCGTTGCAAACCGTAATGATTTTATCGTCGGGAAATTTGATCAAATAATCCTGTTTGTAAGCAACGACGATACGCTGCGTAGATACACTGGAAGCGCCTTTGCAGTCAAAAGCTTTAAATGTTCTGACAATGGTACCTCTGTTGCAGGTGGTGTCAAACGCGGTGTAATCAACCGAATGAACAATTCCTTTTTCACCCAAATACTCTTTTGAAATGTCCAGGCAACAGTTGTCCGTTACAATGGCATTGCCATAAGAGGCAAGGGTTGGGTCGAAGAACTCGCAGTCGACCGTCATGTTTTGTGGCGCCTCAATGACCGGAGATAACTGGTCTTGCACATTCACATCCACGATACATTCATTGAATATTAAATTTCCATTCGGATAAGTCGCAAGGCTACCGTCGTCCTTCAATTTATAAACCCGGAGTATCACTTTTTGTGTCGTCCCAACCTCGCAGCAATATAATTTGATGGAATCCGCCTCCGCAATCGCCAGCGCATATTCACTTTTACCGCCGGCATTTCCAATGCAGGGATTCTGGTTAAGCGCCGTGACGCAGGCACTGTATGGCGTTTGACGCCGCACCGTAAATTTGACCGGGCCATTCACATCATAAGAACCATTGTCAAACGACTTGGCATTCACCCAGGTAATGCCCGCAAAGTTGTAGGTCCCTGCATTGGCATTGTAACAATCATTTGGTTCATCATTCCCGATGGCAACAACGGTCGTTTGATCACAGGATGCTGTGGGCGGCGCAAAATCCGCAATGGTCAGGGTGTATTTACCGATCCCTTTGTTCCCGCAATCGTCCATTGCAAAATAAACCACCGTGTGTATGCCAAGGGGGATACAGGGCATATTCCCGAAGGTGGCCAAGATTTCCAGGCTGCCCGGTGGATAACCGGGGGGAATCGTTATTTGGCTGGAAACCGGGATGAATGCAGTTGTATCCCCTGAAAATGGATCGATGGTCAATACAATGGCATAAACCTGGGTTATTTTGGAACAATTATCGACGACCTTGATTGGCGGCAGTTTAAACGTGGCGCAATTGGACAGCGGATCCGTCGTCCGCACCAAATTAGCCGGCAAATCCTTAAAGGTCGGCGCTTCCTGATCCTCCAAAAAAATAGATTGGGAGAATGTCAATGTAACAGGGCCGGCACATGGGTCCAATACCGTCCAGTTTCGGGTCACGTGAAATGCACCGTTGCACACCGGAATCAATTGGTCAACATATTGAAAACTCATGTGGCAATCGTCGGGCAGCCCATACAAAAACGGGGATCCCTGCAAACCCTGCGCCGCGATCCAGTCCGGCGCCGGATATTGGCTCGAACATGCAAAAACAGGCTTGTCAATACCGTTGAAACTTGGCGGCGCCGTTACGTCTGCATACCTTGCACGCAATAAGTTAATGGTCTGGTAACAGGTACTTGAAATGCCTGCCTGATCGGTGGCCGTCCAGCGGCGTGAAATGATCGAACTGAATTGGGAACTGCAATTTTGGTTGGTCGATTGGTCAAAATAGCTCAGGGTTGCTGCGCTGCAATCATCGATCAAGCCCGCTGGTACGCTGTACGTATGGTTGCCCAGCACGGTTGCCGCGCCGTTTGGCAGGTTATTTGGAAAACCGGTAGTCAAGGGCCCGGTCATTTGTAGGTATAAATCTGCCAATTGAATGGTTGAAGTGTCGTTGTTCCCATTCAGGTCCGAAATCCTGATTTTCCAGTCGCCTGTCGCGAGCGCTCCATCAAAAACGTTGAGCCGACCGAGGGAAAAAGGTATTTGGGTGCGGGCGTCAGATGAAAGCGTTGTGCAGTTGAAATTGCTGGAACCTTCATCGTCAAAACGGGTAAAAATAGAAGTGCCGGCACAGCCTCCTGCCTGATCCCAAAGGTTTATCACGGTTCCCGAAGGACTGACCATTTGTATGCGGAGGTTGTTGTTAAATGCAGCGCCGGTTATTTGCGTCCTGAAATCGATGTCATTCACCACGGATCCAGGTACCGCCGGAACAGGAATAATCAATTCAACCGTTTGAAAGTCAAGAAGTTTTTGACCGCCAGCGGGCAAGTTTTTTGCACTGAAATGTGCAGAAAACGTGGTGTTTTTGACATGCTCCGGGTTTGTAGGAAAATTGCAGGGTACGGCGACGGCCTGCATCGGGCATTTTAATTTCGGTGGTGTGGCGTCCACGATGTTGACATCACTCTGGCATTTGGTCCCGGAAGCCGGTTCCGTTACACGAACTTTCACCGTTTTACCGATATCGGCCGCATGAATGATATTGGGTTCCCACGGGCCGTTCCCCAAGGGGGCTACCCGGTCTATTTCAACTTTATAATGATCGTAGCAACGATACGCGCCGCCGATTAATACCTTGTCGGCGCCAATTTTTTCCTGACAACTATCGCCCAGGGATACCGTGATTTGACCGAAACAAGTGAGGCTGAAACCGGGAGGCGCAAACTCACTCACCTTTACCGAAAAGGAACAGGTTGCCGAATTGCCCGAAGGATCCGTACACTGAAACGTATTCACGGTAGTACCAATCGGGAATTGGCCGCCGGTAGGGATGCCGCTGATTTGAAGGGGCGCCAGGTTAGCCGATGTTGTATACCGGACATATCCGTTGAAGGCGCGGTTGAGGTCGGTCTGGGCAAACGGGTATTGTTTGCCTGCCCCCGGGTTTGCAGAAACCTGCAAGACGCCATCGTCTTTGGTTCTTAAAACATCCGTGCAATTCAACGGCGAGCCGCTGGCGCTGGTTAAATATATGCCGCGTGATTGTCCGGGCGCCAACGTAATTTCAAAACCAGGGATTGGTGTTGATAAGGCCGGGCCGGTAGATGTGACGGTCATGCTGCCTGCCTTGGTCCAGGCGCCGGGAGTTTGGTCCACACCCTGCCAGGAGCTGACGGTATGGGTAAAATAAACTTCCATCGGCCAGGCGCCGGCATCCAGCGAAGGTCCGAATTGAGTGATGATGATTGTATTGGAGCTCAGGTTTTTCAGGTTAAACATAATACCCGCGTTGCCTGCCGTAAAGTCGATCGGGTGATTTACAATGCCTTGCGTTCCGACGGGGCAATTGTCGCTGCATAAAACGTTGTAGTTCACAACATCAGAACACTCGCCCGACGATAAGCTAACGGAGAGGTTGCCGGGGCATACGATTGCCGGTTTGGAATGATCGGCAACCGTGATAATTTGGTTGGCCGCAGTGATGACTGCCCCGCCGCAGGGATCGGCCAGTTCCCAGGTTATAACATTTACACCAACCGGAGTGGCTATGGTTGTATTCAGGAGATCGGTGACAACGGTATGCGCGCTACCATTGATCCGATACCGAAGTTCATAACCGGTATCTGAGCCGGCGGGGTCAAAGGTGGGTAACGAGGTGGTAACATGGGCAAAACAGTTCAATCCACCTGGTGCGATATTGGCTGTTAACGGGGCTGGAGCCGTCATGTTGACAGGGAATTTTGAAATTTGCCGCACCATGGCCGACCAGCCGGGAAAGTTGAAGGTTGCATCGGACCTGAACTGAAAAGTCAGGGCTTCCTCATGGTTTGTCCCAACATTTGCCAGACCCGTGTTGGCCGTGATGATACCCGGGTTGATATTTTGCCAGTTGCCTCCGGGAAATCCGGAAACGGTAGCGCCCTGAGGTCCTGGAATCTGATTGGTTCCGACACTTGCACTGTTGAAGATGTAAAGGGCATCATATCCGGGTTCAAGTGAAAAAGCGCTGAAAGCAACCTGTATCCGGTGGGTAGAAGCATTGGAAGGCACAAAAGTGATACTCGCGTTTGCATGGTGGTGGTAGCCGGATGCGGGACCGCCGCTGTCATAAAAATTGAAAAAACAGTTCCCGGGCGCGGACAAGGAAAATGGGCCGGCCCCGGATGGACCGTTGGCGGCCAGGTTGATATTTGTTTGTGCCTGTAGACGGCACAGAGCCAACAATGCAATAATGGCAAATGTCAATTGCTGTTTGAATTTGTACATCTTCACGTGTAGAATTAAAATTTGCTCCTTGATCTTACATTGAGGGCCGCAAATGTAAAAATAATTCGAGGTTTGTTCCCGCCTTACCCAGCGTCCATCGATGAACTGGACGGTTATGCTATTTCTGTCTTTAGTTGATTTTATGAACGCTTCCAAGTGATACGAAACGGGATAACGCTGATTGAAATAAAACTTGCCGGTTGCAGGCCAAAATCCAATTCCCGAACAAACGCTTAGCCGCGCCTGGGTCATTACCTGTCCCGTACCGTGGGTCGGGAAGACCCAGGCGCGACGGCTGGGGTCGGTT
>JBILHS010000152.1:0-10939 GCA_044350425.1 Saprospiraceae bacterium
TCAAAATATTGGAAGAAGAATTATGCGCCCTGAAAGTTGTGATTCCAGGAGCGGAGACGGGGGCTACCGCGTAGCGGTTTTGTTCATCGTAAGCGTGGTCGAAGGCTGCGCGTTTAGCGCAACTTTTCGACCACGCATTGTTAGCAGCGTATTTTTACTCTCGTGTCATACCTGAAACACCTACCACTTCGCTGTTTTCATCAAAGTAAACTTGCAGCCTAATACACCCAATTATTCTTGTGCTATGTCCTCGTTCCTTACCTAAACACTTTTGGTTAAGGTAATAGTCAAATCGATTGTTAATTTTTTTTGATGGTTGGCCCAAAAAAAATAATATACTATCAACAGGTTGACCTTTCAAACATTTATTTCCCATTAAACCAGTATATCTTAAACCAGTTTTGATATAATCTGGCCCTTCACAAACAGGTGGGTTTTTAAAATAGTAATAACCAGTGGAGTCTTTGGCCCAATTTTCAGAAATGTAGTATTTGAATGATAAACATTCATCGCAGGTATATTTTTTTGCGTGAAGAACAGGGAGATTTTTCGCACATGACAAAAAGATACCTACGCAAGCAAGTTGGATAGCCCAGATAATTTTTGCTTTCATGACACTATCCTTTTATGATGATAGTGCTGAAAGTTCTATTGTTTGATGTGATTTTTAGTATGTATGCCCCCGGTGGAATTTCCTTAGTAAGGACAATAGTATGTCCTTCGAGTAGGGTATTCCAGGTTTTCTCTTTAACTATCATACGACCAGTTAGATCATAGATACCTATGTGAATATTGGGTGAACTGAGACCTTTTATTTCAACATTAAGTACCTCTAAAAACGGATTGGGGTAAACTGTTATATCATTTTCAGTATTGTATTCATTCACAAAGTTAGTTTCGCATGAAACGGTGTCATGGATCATAACAGTTGAGCATCCACCGATTGACTGCCAATCCAAACTAAAATCAATCACATTCTTACCACCGGCAATGTCATTGAATGAGGGAGCATCAACGTCCGGCACGTTATAGGGGTACATCAATTCATCTTCTTCCACGTTATGTTGGAGCATATGGCAATGCCCCAACTCATGAAGTAAAGTATTGTAAAATTCATATACACCTCCGCTAGAATCGATGTCTGAACAATCATAGGCGAAAAGGTAGTATGGGTTAACCTCGACGTCCATATTGTCAACATAATATACAATATTATTACCATTGTCACAAGAGTTTTGGTATCCAGCAAGATAAGTCCTCATTAAAAAAGTGTCTCCATTTGGATCAGGTGGGATTGTGTCCCCAATAAAGATTACAGACCTGTTGTCATCTGAACTGAAATTGGTTTCTACTTCTGCAAGGTCTTTGAACGACCAGTTTACACCTGTCAAGCACACCCATGTGTCAATCGCTTTTTTGATGCATGACCCGGCCGCCTCTGTTTTCAATTGGTAGTCCATCTCGAAGGTATAACCCCCAACGCCGTTTTGATCGATAAAACTGATACGATAAGCGGTATCCGGTACTCGTATATTTGTGACTGAGTATAAAATATTGATTGGTTGGTCACTTGTTGCTACACCGTTCAGAGAGTTCTCAACTTTTACTTTTCCGCTCCCTGCTCCGTTATCACTATCATATAATATGCTAGGAACATACACCTTTATCAGAGTGTCAGAATAAACAATGTAGTCCTCAATAAAGGCATGGTTGTACACGGCTGAGTCTGGAAAGCCTGCGTCCCTAAAAAACACCCTGCCCAAGTCTGCAAATGGCTTGAATCCTTTGCCTTCAATCGTCAAGGTGTCAAAAACTCCTGCGCTTAGCACCTTTGGATAAATACTTGTAATAATAGGGGCATTGGGGATACATAGAAATTGGTCATAGTAATCGGGATTGCCTTCTTCTCCGAAATCATACGCGATCAGCGGTATCGGAACACCCCCAAAATAGAATTGGAGACCATTCATCAAAGTGTCAACAAAGTATATTCCCGCATTTTCATTGCAATCTTTAACCTCAATCTTCATTCTTCCGACCCGTTTGGGATTAAGGTCCAATGGAACGTGTTTGGTCGAATCGTCAAGGTTGTCTTGGGAGACCGTTAACTGGAGCAGGTTCGCGGGCGTGGGGTATGGCAAAATACTCGAACTATAGCCCAAGTTGTCGAACTCTGAGTCCAATGAAAAATTGGCATTCGGTGGGTCATTAAATCCTGACGTGTTATATGATAAGAAAATGTCTGCGATGGATAGTCGCGTCCACGTCACATTTGAAGATGCCAGTATGTCAAACTCTAAATACATACTGGTTGCGTCTGATGTAACACATATACTGTCGAGATGGTAAAAGATATAGGCCGGATTTTCTACATTGGTTTTTATGATTGGGTTTTCAACGACAACTCTGTCAAACAGGACATAATCTTTACTGTCTGTATCGTAAAACCAACTGTTGCCTAACATTTGGAAATCATCAAACCCAATGTTGGCAAGGGCAAAAAAGTTGTCTATCGTAAGGTCAATATGGCAAAATTGCTCAGGGACGGTAGTTAGGGTGTAAGCATCACTTGGCGACAAAAAGTTAGAGGTAACATCTATCAGCACTTCTTGAACATCTTGGTCAGAACTGGACAGCGAGTAGGCGGAGTTCTGAAGGACTGTACCCTTACTTATGGAAATATTCTGATTGGCAACGACTGATTCGCCAAATACATCTGAACTGTAATTGATAAGAACGAGCGCTTTCCCAAATTTCAAACCATTTTCCGAGGATTTGACATAGACATCAAAAGAAATGTTTTGGAAATTGTTTGTAAGGGACACATTCTCAAATGAAAATGTAATGGCAGTTGTGTTCAGATTTTCTTGATCTGACAATATATTTACTACTCCCTGCAATTTTTCTTCAACAGTATTGGCCTTAATTCTTCGCACAGGCTCTCTGGCAGATAGGATTATCTCATTGTATATTTCTTTGGGAATGTCTATGTATGATTTTGAGGCATCGGCGGCTGGCGGGTTAAACTTCTCAAAAAAATACTGGACAAACCCCGTTTCGGTAAATGACAAAACAAAAGACGCTTCAGGGAATTGCTGTCTGCTTGGCAACTTTTGGTTTGATTTACAAAAAAATATTCCTTCCATCCCGGGCTTGAAAGTCCGCTGATGAGAAACTATGCTGAATCGTTCCTCAACGACTCCTCCAAGTGTGATTATTTCAATTGTCCCCACATTGAGGCTTTTCCCTTTAAAGACCTTGGAAACTTCAATGAGGTTTGATGTGAAGATTTGGGTGTGGTCATCGTTCCAAAATGGCAGGCACTTGACCACCTTGCCTTCGATTACTACATCCGAATTTTCAGTTCTAAATTGGATTGAATTTTTTTGAGTCTGGCCTTTCAATGCCGAACCGAAAATAAGAAGCAAGAGTGTAAAAATGATGTGTTTCATGATGTAAAATATTGAATGTGTGATATTTATATTTTTTTCGCTGCTGCTAACGTGAGGATGGACGAAGGCTGCGCGTTTAGCGCAACTTTTCGACCATCCATTGTTAGTGCCATATTTTATTCGAGGGCATCATGCAGTATTATTGCCCTGTCTTGACGATTTTTCCTGCTTTTACCCGGTTTCCAGTGCTCACAACTTCCCAAAAGTACATCCCTGGTGGCAGTGACGATGTCTCTACCTCATTGATGCCCCAAACCATTGATTCCTTGTACAAAAGCCTTCCCATTTGATCATAAAGATGAAAAACCGGGCTGCGAAGGGTTGCACTCAGGGCTACATTGAGATGGTCTCGAAAGGGGCTGGGCGATACTACAATCTGGCCTTGAGGCACCTGATTGTCGGTTGCCGACACGCCGAGGTACAGCGTTTTGCAGTGGGTATCGATACTATTCAAATTACTCACTGTCAAGCACACCTGATACACTCCAGCACTGTCGAAGTGATGACTCGGGTGCCGCTCGGTGCTGCTTGGCGAGGAGTCGCCAAAGTCCCAAGACCATATTTCCGGTTCATAATAGGATAGATCGTGGAACGAAACATCCAAAAAATCCAAGGTGTCCTGTTGATAGCGCCACCAAGCTTTTGGATAGTTGTTCAAGCCCAAGGTATCGCAGGCCGAGCCGTCGAGCGGGCCGAGGCGGTAATAAGGGCTGGAGGTCAGAGATTGACCATTGTAGACCGGGAGCGGGATGCTGTGCTGCTGAAATTGGCAGGCAACACCAGCCTCATCAGGGCTGTGGATAACATGCATCACCTTGGTGCTGCCCAGACAGCAGATGTAGATCTTACCATCCGGCGCAAGTTGCGGTTGATAAAAAATTGCGTAGGAGGTGCTTACAAACCCGTCAAATGTATCTACTAAAACTTGCGAAGATTCAAAATCTGGAGATTCTAAGTCGTATTGGAAAAGTTTGGTAATATAACTTAGGTATAAATATCTCGAGTTTGGAGAAAATGCCACTCCCCCTACTTCTCCTGAAAAATGTATTTGTCGATGGTTGAAAAAGAGTCCTTCACACCGATCAAAATCATATACATCAAGATAGTCATTGATATTATCAATCGCATTAAAAGTGGCATAGTGTTGCCCATTAGGAGAATAGGCCGACATACTGAACCCGTCTATCATGGGAAGCCCCATTTCCTGCTGGCCCTGCAAATGGATGCCATCAGGGTCCAGCAGGTAGCGGTACCATCGGTTGGTGTTCCTTTCATTGATCATGAGCCACCAGTCGCGCCCGTTGGCGTGCTTGCAGGCGGAGAGCCGCCCGTACTGGATGGTGTCTTCCAGCACCACATGGCGGCGCTCTGTCACTTCCCCGAGGCCACCGTTGCCAGAGGGCCGGATCAAGGCGTACTGCAAGTGCAGGCTGGCGAGTTCGACAAAGCTCACCGCCCCGGCATTCCCTTGGCTGACATAAAAGAGCAGCAGGCTGTCGGGATGCCCCGGCCATGGCAGGAACATCCCGCCTTGGGGGATGTCACTGTCGCAGTAGCCGAACAAATTGGGCAATTGCTCGTACCAGATGGAGTCTCCACCTTTCATTTTTGCACCGTTTCTATCCATGACCCAGTATCCATGGAACATAGCGAACAATTGCCCTGATGAATCCGAAAAACAAGCATTTAAGTCTTCAAATGCTGTCAGAGTGTGATTACTTTTCTTTACGGTCAGGTCCCCTTCTGTAAAAGTAAACTCCGTTATCCCAAATTCACTTGTACCGCCTTGATACCCAATCATCCAAGTATTGTCGTGAAGTTGAGCTGCACATACAAAAGGCAAAATGCAAACAAAAAAAACGATTGGAACCTTCATTTCGAAAAAGAAAAAAGCCCTCGCCTCTAAGAGAAGCAAGGGCATGTGTGAAAGACTTAGTGCTGAACCACGAATTTTACTGGGGCGAGGGTTTTTGATTTTCCTATCGCAGAAAGAGTGTGAAGCCCTGCTGGGAGCTTGGAGACATCAATCAATATGGTTGCATCTCCTGTTACCTGGTTAGAAAGCACCTCCCTTCCATTAACATCGATAACTTTCATCCGGAGCTCCTCACCCACAACACCCATTGGCAAAGCGACCAGTAGCTCGCCAGACGCGGGATTGGGCTGCACTTTTAATGTCTCGTAGAGAGGCGCATTGGCCCGTTGTGCTCCACGCTCTTGGCTGCCCAGTCCGCAGAGCGAACGGTCGTCAAAATGCGCCGCCGTGTGCATTTGATACAAACCCCGTGCGGTGTACACCACGCCGCCACCTTCTAGCGGGCATTGCCAAGCGATGGGTGCAATGTCATCGAACTGCGCGGGCGTGAGGGCCGTTATGCCCTGCCCAACAGTTTCGAGGTAAACGCGGTTCACCGTTTTTCGGTTGCTTTGCAATATGTCGGTTGCTGACAAAGCCTGATTGAGCGCCCAAGCCGCTTGTGTTTTCGTGCTGCGCAGCGAATCGGCCAGGTGCAGATATTGCATCAGGCTTTCATAAGCGGGTATGGCAGCAAAGCGTGTCAGTTCGGAAGCACGGTAAATAACCATACTGTCTTCCCATGTGCTGACAAAAGCAAGCGCAGCCAATTGACTTTCGGCAGCAGTGATAGCGGTTTGTACAGCCATCTGTGCGTTTTGGATGGCAGCCTCCCATGGTTGCGGGAGAGCGTTGATGCTTGCGATTGCCCCATCTACCACAGCATACATCCCGACTATATTATTCCCCGCATTTGTAAAGAAAGCATCCACGGTAGCCGATTGCCCTGCAAGTTCTGGGTACTCCTGCATACGCTTGTAGAGCCGAAGCTTGCCTTCCCAATTAAGAGCATCGCCATAAGGCGAACCCAGGAATTCTCCAGACGCAAAGTAGGTGTCCGTTTCGCTCAATTCGCTGTCACGGTTTCTTGGCTCGCCGTACTCTGGGGGTGGGCAACCGCCTGTTGCATTACAGTCTTTGTTGGCAAACCCTGTCGCAAAAAACCAATTGGGGTTTGCGGGGTCATACCCTCCGGGGATGTTTGGAAGAAAGACGTTTTCTGGGTGGTCCAGCGGGACATTCGTTCTTACAAAAAACTCTGAGTTTTGCACTTGGCCATCATTCCTCCCATGCTGCGCATTTGACCCGATGTGAAATTGGTTGCTGTGGTTGTCACCAGGTGATAAAAAAATATTAGGTTGGTCGCTAATGACGGTACCGGGGGTACACTCAAGCGCAAAATCGTCGTTGCCATCAGTGAAGAGTTCCCGTAGAGTGGTGTTGTCACAAGACCCTTGAAAGTAGGCACCCCAATTGGTAAGAGAGGTTGTGTTGCAACAATAGGTATTGCCCGCTGCACTGGCGGCCCATATACCCACACTTGGGTCAGTGCCGTTATCGGTCACGGTGTTGCCGTAAAGCCAGTTGTTTTCAGCAGAGAACAATGTGATGCCTCCAGTTCCTGTGTGAGGAAGGTTTGTTAATAGCGGCTCAATGGTTACTGTATTGCCATCAAGCAGCCAATTGTTCGCGGTATTCATCAGTATGCCAAACTGAAGGTCACGGGTTGTGAGCTGGTTGCCCGATATTCGGGCATCTTCTGTGTCCGATATATTGTTTGAAAGAATAACTGCAATTCCGGCTTCTTCTATGACCCCATCTGCATCATCTTCAATACTGTGCAGGTAGTTGTCTTCTATTAGGAGCTCGCTGTTAAGGGGGAGGAGTTGACCTGGGTTTCTAGTAAAAATTCCCCAATCTCTAAAACCGATGGACTGGTTTTCATTGATATTAAATCCACGGGTTGCCATTGCCTGAACACCTGTAAATACATCAGGCATTTGATTTTGCAATACTGATAGTCCCGCCGTATTGTTGGCAAAAACAGCATGCCCAACTCCTTCGAAACGTGAATTTTTTACTGAACAAATTCCCCTTCGGAGGAGCACTCCGACCCCGCTGCTCGCTGCAAAACTTGGGTTGCCGTTAATGCCCATATAGCCGGGAACATTGTCGAAGCGGGCACGGTAGACATTTACCCAGGCATCGTTCTCGCCAATCACGCCGTTGCGTATGTCGCGGAACGTGTTGACATACCCACTCGACCCTGATGTGCCTACGTCGAACGCCGTACCAAGGGTCACCAAGCCTGCATAGCCCATTTGGTCACTATAGTTTGGCAGGCTCGCATCACAGGGCGGGAGCAAAGGCTTCCCGGGTATCCTCCCTATGAAATTGTTGTAATGAAATGGCGCGTGCAAAACGGTCTGCTTCCTGTTGGTAGGGATGTACACGCCGACATGGTTGTTTCTGAAAAAATTGGTAACGGCGTAAAAACGGGTAGGCGTCGATACAGGAGGTTGGATGAGGTGGCTCCCGAGAGCCGTTACCGCAAACTGTGCATCCTCAATCGAATTTTTGCCCATGGTCAACATACAAAACTGCTGCACCGTGATGCCTTTCCACATTTGTTCACACCCATATAGGTTGTTGAGGTAAAGCAACAAAGAAGGATAGACGGTTGCCGACTGTCCTGTGCCGACCCATATCTCGGAACAGGGTTGCATTTTAATTTCACCGCAGGATTTAATCTCCACATCACGATCAATTATCAGTCGTCCAGCGATCGCGATGCATCCCTGATGAATGCTCCCGTCCAAAATATCGGGCAGGTTGTTGGCTTGCGCATATTCTGACCACAGGACGCCTTCCAAGTTGAGGTTGTACAGCGGGCTATATGAGGTAGCGTCCACGTTGATCTGCCCGGCATCAATACAGGGGCATGAAAATCCATCTGCTCCGTTGCACCCTATTACCGTTACCGATACGGGGCAAGACCACTCTACAGTCGCACAAATTCCAATGGCTGTACCACTTAACAGGATACTGTGAACGCTGCCGATAGGTGCGTTGGCTGGGGCCAGCACTTGGAGATTGATGGTTGAACACTGCTGGGCTTCGGTAAGGACAAAAGGCTCAAGACTTCCGCTTGTAATTTCCCACCCTGCTGGCAGGGCAATATTTGGCGTAATCAATGTCTGGTCTGCGCCAGGGATTTCTGCTGTACATATCGTAATTGAAAGCGGAAATGAATTTCCCTGGCACACTCCCAACGGAACATCCGCAGTACAGGTGATCTCTGGTTCGCAGCTGCGGGTGGCTGAAATATTGTCTAAAGAAACGGAACCATCTGAGGGCACCAAAGTCAAATAACAAACATCCTCATCTGTTAAATTCTCCCAGATATGTGTCACATGGTTGATTGGCTCGAAGGAAGAGTTGTTAAGAACCTCAACAGGGAGGGAGCCGATACATGTTGGCGCGAATGAATGACCCGGTGCACAGACGGTAACTTCCCCGCAGTTGTCCGCTATGGGGATAACGGGGGCAACTGTAGCCGGGCAGGGTGGCTGGGCACTGCCCCAAACATTCAACGTGGCAGAAACAGCGCCAGCGCTTCGACCCAGGTCAGCGTTGAGCGTCAAAGTGCATCCTGGCGGGACGCATTCGTTTAATTCCATGACTACAGGCTCTTTCGAGTTGGAAAAGCCGCCGCTGGCCCCCATAAACAGGAAGTGGTTGCCGTTGGCCACGCTGATGTCTGGTGTGCCAACTCGAGTATTCCCTTCAATCAGAAAAGGATATCCCAACCAAGTCTCAATACCCGCCGTATTGGTATAGTTCTCAAAATCGGAAAAGCAAAGAAGGTTGTCACATGCATCCCCATTGTAGGTACAGGGCGGGCATTGCTTTTCCAATAGAATATTAAAACGGGCATTGTGCATTCGGCAGTCACACCCTACCACAGCGTAATCCAAGCGCGGCGCATGATTAGCTCCCAATGTAATAAGCCAACCATTGGCCGCAGGGTTGGGCATTATTTGGACCGATGAGTTAGGATGCCAGACTCCAACTATTTCTTGGGGCTCGCCATTCGTGACGTCATTGCAAAGCAGGTCGGCTTCCAAAACCTCGATAGGCTGGCCTGCACAACCGTGATACACGCGGTAGCAACAATCAGTAAAATCACGAGACTCAAAGTTTGCGATATTGTAACAGCCTTGGCAAGGAAAGCCAGGCGTTGAGATTTCATAGCCCAATTCACACAAGATAGAGAGTTCGTCCCCGCTTATTACCCTGCGTGACATGCCCAGGTCGAAACCACTCCTCATCACATATACCTCCGAGGAGCCGTTGCATGTTTCGCTTAAGTGGCTAAGTTGGGCCAATAACCCCCCGGTGTTTGTTGCGTCAATAGCTGCAATGGCAGATTCGCCTACCACAACATCGGGCGTTGCGTTGTTTGCGCTGCATGTATTGGAAACAGTGGTTTGCAAGTTTCCACTGTTGATCCCATTTGCTAAATGCCAACAGTTCCGTGTGACTGGCAGTATGCAGGGCGGGGTCAAAGGATGGGTTGAAATCAGGGAGCGGATATTAGCACTTCCGCCATTTGGGACAAAATTGTCGGTGGTATGAATAATCCTGTCCCACAGGCCGTATTCGGGGAGTGTTATTCTTGAAGCGAACCCGAGAATATGGAGAGCTTCGTGCAGAGTTACCGAGTATAAATCAATCTCACTAGCCCCGACCGGAGTGGTCCAATCTATATGCCAAGGCAATGTCAATCCAGCTGCGTTTTTCGGCATCGAATTGATTTCCAATCTGCCGTCGAAGACGCCAACGGTATTTACGGTTCCCCCGTTGATTTTGATGAATGGTCGATCCAAAATCATATCGGGGCAAAAAGTGGGGTCGGTAATATCTGTACTGAAGGGGGTTCCGGTGCCAAGGACCACCGAAGGTGTAATCTCCTTCCACACCACATCAATATCTACCTTGCCAAGTGGCAACACGTCCCCGCAGCCCAGGGTATTGCTGTGTTGGACAATGGTCTCCGACAGGTCGGCAAATACCTGGCAGACCGTCTGGCGCATATCCATTGGGAAATCGGCACTAAAAACCAGGTTGAAATATCCTGACGCGCAGCCCCCCAACAAAGGGCCATTGGCAGGAGCGGGCACCAACAAATCTTCAAGATCGTATACGTTACCGAATCGGTCGAGGATGAGTGAGTCAGGGTTGTTGCCATTGGGCGGTGGAGCGGCCTGACTGCCACATTTTAGGCTTTGGGCGGTAACTGTTATAGCGCAAAATGAGAGCAGCGCCATCAGGCTCGAAAGCCATTTTACAAATTGAAACCTCTTGTATTTCATAATTTTCAATAATTTACTATTTTGATGTTGTTGCCGGATTAATGTAGCTAAGGGATTCGGCGAGAAATAGCTCCAACATATGCACCCTTTTTTAACAGGTGACGTAATTTTTATTGTTATTGTTGGCACTAACTATTAGTAATGCATCCGCCACCAAGCCCCAAACAAACCTGCCCCACTTCGGATACCGAGGGGCTTGGTTGTGGATGCATTAAGTTGAAGGAAGCCGCAGCTTTGGAACGAATGCCAGGAAACCT
>JBILHS010000153.1:0-10915 GCA_044350425.1 Saprospiraceae bacterium
GATGTATGATGTATGATGTATGATGTATGATGTAAAAAAAGCTTGTACCTTGCCTTTTTTTATGCTAAAATCAGCGTTTAATGATGCGATACTTCATTTTTATGATTATTTTTTGTGGGCTTTCTTGCGCTCCGGATGGGTTGGGCCCTCAAAACAAACTTGCTCCGGATGCTTTTGAAAACATGCTCAAAAGTGACGCAACCATTCAAGTGGTGGATGTTCGTACCCCGGAGGAATTTCAAAGTGGTTTCATCGCGGGCGCGGTCAATTTGAATATACAGGACGCAGATTTTGCTAAAAAAATCGACCTGTTGGATAAAAGTCGTCCGGTGTTGGTCTACTGTGCAGTGGGTGGGCGGAGTGCAAAAGCTGCGAATGAGTTTTTAAAACTGGGTTTCCCGAAGGTTTATGACCTGAAAGGAGGGATGACCGCCTGGAAAGCTGCCGGAAAGTCCGTGGCCAACTAATTTGCATTTCAACCCTTAAAATAACTGCAAAACCCACCAGTAAAACGGCAGGCAAAAAATGAATGCGTCAAAGCGGTCCAACAATCCGCCATGTCCGGGAAGAAGTATGCCGGAATCTTTGACTCCCACACTTCTCTTAAGCATACTTTCAATGAGATCGCCCAGATTGCTGCCAATCGCCGCAACGATGCTCAATGCAAGCCATTGAGGAAGCGTGAAATCTTTGAGGAGGAATGATAATCCCCAGGCAGCCAGTACCGCGAATATAGCCCCTCCAATCGTACCTTCCCAGGTCTTTTTGGGTGAAATACGTTCCAAAAGTTTGTTTTTGCCCAAGCGACTGCCTACGAGATAAGCCCCTACATCATTGGTCCATACGAGTACCAAAAGTCCTAAGACGCGATGGGGGAAATAATCTGCCTGAATCACGGCTCCATCCAGATTTAATTCGCTTTGCTTAAATGCGATTACAGCTAATAATCCGAATGGAATGCCAATGTAAACGATAGATAAAAAGTAGCTTCCGATATTACTAAACGGGTTTTTACCTGCTGTAAACAGTTCCAGCACGGCCCAGGCAGCAAACAGGAGCGGAAAAATGATCCAGGTTGACATCAACCATGTTACAGACACCATTTTTAACGCATTTCCCGCCAACAACAGATACGCTAGTATTGCAGATATTGTCCCTGTCAGTCGACGGAGCATGATGAATTGGTCTTCCTGCTTAAGCATCAGCCCCAGCAATTCCCAGGCACAACCGGCAGTGATCACCCCAAAAAGCGCTAAAAAAGTATACTTGCCGCCATAAATTCCCCCCAGCATGACGAGGGCAAAAAAGAAAGCGGTAATGGTGCGTTGACGCATGATAATACGACTGTAGTTTTTTATTCCTATTGAACGATGAAAGAACCTTTTACTCGCAGCGGCCTTCCTTGATCCGCAGCCAAAGATCACTAAAGGATCTTTTACTGAGCGCCATATTTTCCTTGTTGCGGTTGTTCTGGCGAATATCCCACTCTCCGCTTTCATTTTTGAATACCAGGAAGGGGAATACATAATTTTTGCCGCGCAAGGAATCACCCAAAAGCCCGAATCGAAGGTCATTCACCTGTACAGTATCGCCATGATAAGGTAGCACACTGTAATACCCATCTGTAAACCAGCGCAAAAAGTAACCTGCACGTGAATCTGCCGGCACTACCTCCAACAATTGGTGGTTTTTCGGAATGACTGAAATTGGATTGAACTCCCGTTTACAATCATTGAATCCAAATTGACCAAAATAATAGGCGGTGTCTCCTTCAGCGATACCGCTCCAGACAATGTTATTAAACAGGGTCGGGTTGGTATAATATCGGTGGTATTGCATGTTTTTTGATGCCAAAGTTGCTTCAAATGTATGGTTTACCACCTTTTTATGCCACATGTTGTATACCAGTAAATAGCCACAAAACCAGATCAGCCCTGCCCAATTTAACCAGGCTCTTGCAGGGTTTGATTTAGTCATTCGCGATGCAGCCACCAGCAAAATCAGAAATGGAATGGTACAAATAGGATCCACCACCGAAACGGTACACCATTGTACCCGCAAGTCGTTAAACGGCTGAAAGATCTGTGTTCCCCAGCTTGTGAAACAGTCCAGGAGCGGATGCGTAAAAATACTCCAGAAGAATAGAGAGACCCAGGTTAGATAGGAGGCCTCGACCATTTGCAGGTCGCGATTCCAGTAATCCTGCCAGAGTTTCCATACAAACCAGCCCCCCAATGCAAGTGTGGGCACCAGTGCATACCAACTCAGTCCTTCTCCCATCAAAACCGGAATAAAATTGATGCCCGCTGCCGCGCCCAGATAAAAAAGCAGCCAAATGAGCATCGCCCCGGCTTTGTATCCGCGTCTTCTATGTACGTTTGAACCGTAAAACCAGGCGGTCAACTTGGCCAGGATCCAGGGCGCAAGTGCTGCAAATAAAAAGGAATGCATAAACCCTCTGTGAAAAGAGGTGCTCCCGATCTCATCCATGAAAAACGAGGCAAAAACATCCAGATCAGGGATCGTTCCGCCCACTGCACCCCAAAGCATGGCACGGTTACCAATCTTTTTGCCTGCTGCTACTTCTCCGCAGGCCGCTCCCAGGACTATTTGTGTGAGTGAATCCACTATTTATGTATGATGTATGAACTATGATGTATGAACTAAGAGGCTGCTGAGATGATTTCCTTTATCGTTTTGATGTCGCTTTCCCAGTGCCAGGAATCGAGGCCCGGGATATCGTTTTTTGCAGGGGTAGTGACTTTGGTTTTTCCTGTAAAATGATAATCATTTGCACGGGTAACCGCCGCAATAGCCCCTATGTTTTGTGCATTGATTCCGGCTCCTGGCATCACAGCAATGCGATTTTTGGCTTGCAGAATCAGTTTTTGAAGTAAAAGACGGCCTTCAAATGCGTTATCAGACTGTCCTGAACTGAGTACCCGGCCATAGCCCAGGTCTACCAATTGCTCCAAAGTATCCGTCGGGCTTTGGGTAAAATCAAAGGCCCGATGGCAAGTAATCTCCATGGTTCCCGCAGCAATTTTCATGGCCTTCATCTTGGGCAGATCTAAGTGCCCCTCAATCGTTAGTGCCCCCACGACCACGCCTGCTGCGCCTGCTTCCAGACAGAGTTGAATATCTTCTAACATGATTTCCAGTTCCAGGGCCGAATAACAAAAGTCACCCTCTCTGGGGCGAATGAGTACATGAACCGGAATATCCAGGGCCCGTACGGACGCCCGGATCAATCCCAAAGAAGGTGTCAGACCGCCCACATCCAAGGCTGTGCAAAGTTCAATTCGTTGGGCTCCGGCACTTTGTGCAGCCAAGGCTGACTGAAGATTAACGGCGCAGATTTCAAAATTCATGGGGCGAAAATACTATCTTCGCCAGAGCTTACAGTATTACCTTCGCATTACCGACCAAACAGATAAACATTATGTTCCGCCGTACCCTGGCCACCCTTCTTTTGCTACTCTTTTGCGCCGCGCCGATCGCTGCCCAGGACCTGCATTATTCCCAGTTTTATCTCAATCCTACCCATCTGACTCCGGCAGCAACAGGGTTTTTTGAAGGCGATTTGCGGGTGGCCGGCATGTATCGGTCCCAGTGGCGAACGGTCCCCGTCGTATACGAAACTTATTCAATTTCAGCGGATTATAAAGTTGTTCAAAGGGATAAAAGTCTTATTTCCCTGGGTGTATTGGTACAAAATGATCAGGCTGGTGATGGCAATCTTTCCTGGACCCAGGGTGGCCTGAATTTAAGTGCAGCACACCAACTGGGCAAGTCAAGCGCAGTCTCCATAGGCTTTGGCATAACAGCCTTACAACGTACGGTAGATATCAGTCACCTGAAATTTAAAAATCAGTGGGCAAACGACTTTTTCGACCCCAATTTACCCACCAAAGAGCCCTTTGGACGCTCCTCAGGGCTGTCCCCTACCCTTTCTGCAGGCATTTTATGGCATTATCAACCTACAGAATCCCGCAACCGTGCCACCCTGGGCGTTGGTGCATTTCATCTCAATAGGCCTGTAGTAAGTTTGGGGGGTACGGATGAAGCAAAGCTCCCGGTACGCATTCCGGTTTTTGCCGAAGGTATCTTTCAACTGCGGGAAAATGTTGACCTCATAGCTTTTGCTGCAGCGCAAAGCATGAAGCGTGCAAAGGAATTTCTGGTAGGCGCCGGAGTACGGCAGATTCTGACGACAGGGCTTTCCAATAAAACGGCTGTACGGGCAACCCTGGCTACCCGATTTGGAGATGCGATCATCCCGGCGATCCAACTGGAACGAAACAATTGGCTGGTGGGCATCAGCTACGACTGGAACACTTCCAAATTTAGCGACGCTACGAATGGCCGAGGAGGTATAGAAATCGGTGTGGTCTGGCGCATGATTCCTGTTGTGATTACAAATGTGGACCAATGTTGCCCCGTTTTTTGACGGTATCACGTGTATTTTGAATAAACCAAAAGATCGATCGGTACGTTAGGCAAAACCTTAAGACCCAACATCCTCCTCCCACTGGTTGTTATTCAGTGATCTATTATGCAAAAAATCTTTTTAATCGGACTATGCCTTTTCTTTTGTGCCAGTTTAAATGCCCAGTCCTTACGCGCCTATGAGCGTGCCGGAGATGAAGCATTCAGGAACAAAAATTACAGTGCAGCCATTCAGCTTTATGGGGATGTGCTGAAACGGCAGGAAAGCAACTTTTCACTGTGGTGGAAGTATGCCGAGAGTGCCCGATTGTACCAATCTTTCCCTGAAGCGGAGCGTTCCTATCAAAAGATCGTCGCTGCAACCCGGCAAAAGGAAAAGCACCCGCTGGTATATTTCCGTATCGCTCAGGTAAGAAAGAGTCTGGGAGATTATGATGGCGCGATCAGGTTTTTTGAACAGTTTCTGGAAGAAAAGCCGCAAAAGGCCGGGCCGGATTTTTTCCAGAAGGCAGCAGAAGAAATTGAATTATGCAAAGCAGCCAAGTTGATCGCTGCGAATCCGACCGGGGTCGAGATCAAACATCTGGGCAAAGAGGTCAACAGTCCATGGAACGAGTTGGCACCCACCGTTGCAGGGGACACCTTGTTTTATACCTCCAACCGTTTTGACAGAAAAAGCGACAAAGGCAAGCAAAAAACCAAACTCCACAAGGTGATGCTTGCTTCTAAAACCGGTCGTGGGCGCGAACCCGGACGTGGTTTTCCAACGCCGGATACCGTTCATGTTGCCCACACAGCCTTTTCTCCGGATGGGCATTATGTGTTTTTCACACTTTGTAAAGACCTCAACGCCAACGACAAACGTTGCGAACTCTGGCTCACCGTCATTGATCGTCGCAACCGTTGGCTGGCCCCTACCCGACTCCCGGCCCCCATCAATCTGCCAGGTTTTACCACCACACAGCCCAGCATCGGTTTCGATCAGGAACTACTAAGCCCGATCTTATGGTTTGCCAGCGATCGGCCAGGCGGTAAGGGCAAGTTAGATCTTTGGCGGCTGCCGCTGGACACCAATTTTTTCTGCGCCTGCAATCTCCCTTTGCCCGGCAAAAAATTCACCTATCTGCCTGATTTTCAGCAGCCAGAAAATATTGAAGTACTAAATACACCTGAAAACGACGGAACACCCTTCTTTTTTGCGCCCACCCAAAAACTCTATTTCAGCTCGGACGGATTGCCGGGTTTGGGAGGTTATGACATTTATTCCTCCGATAAAAAGAAAGGCAAATTTGCCGCGCCACTAAATGCTGGTCCCGGACTCAATACCAGTTTCAACGACTTCTATTTCTTTTTGAAATCAGATGGCCAAAATGGCTATCTGAGCAGCAACCGGCCCGGGGCCTTTTTCCTGGCTGAAAAATCCAAAACCGCTTGTAATGACATCTTTTCCTTCAAACTGTCGGAGGAGAAAAAACCGGTCCCTCCGCCCACCGATACCCTCCCAGTCCTGGTAGAAAAGAAACCGGACGTTCCTGTTGCAAAGCCGGAGCCACCACCGACTGAAAAGCCAGAATTAGTAGATTTTAAGGGGATGCCGCTTTTTTTTGACAACGACGAACCAGACAAACGCAACCGACGTACCACCACGAAGAAAACCTACGAGGAAACGGCACAGGCCTATCTGAACCGCCAGAATGAATACCGGGAACGTTTTACGGATAAAACAGAGGACACCAAAGTGGAAGCCGCCGAGCAAATAATCGACGACTTTTTCGAGCATGAAATACGCCGGGGTTACGAGCAGCTCGGCCAGCTCAGCGACCTGCTGCTGGAACATCTGAACCAGGGCGAAGCATTAGAGGTTCTGATCAAAGGCTTCACCAGTCCACGGGCTGAAAGCGATTACAACATCGACCTAGGCAAACGACGGATCAGTAGTGTTCGAAATCATTTTGAAATCTGGTCTGAAGGGGCCTTGCAACCCTACCTCCGTTCTGGAAAATTAAAAATAACCGAGACCAGTTTCGGCGAAACCACGGCCCGGGCAAGCGTCAGCGACAAACTGACCGATGAACGGAACTCAATCTACCATCCGGACGCTGCCCGGGAACGACGGGTAGAGATCGTAGAGGTTCGGGCACAATAGTGAGTGCCGCCAATTTTATACCTTCGCGGCCGCTTTGTCCACATGAATAAATTTTCTCTGCTGCTGGCGGCACTTTGTTTGGCTGCTTGCACCCGACACATCAACCACCCACCTAAAATGGCGCATTTCAGTATTCCATTCGAGCAAAACGACAATCAGACCCTTACTTATCAGGAGGCCATCGCCTGCTATGAGAAAATGGCGGCTGCTTATCCGGGCATCTTCCAGCTCTCCAAAGTGGGCAGCACAGACAGTGGAGAACCCTTGCATGTGGCTGTTTTGAACACCAGTGGAGAATTTCTTCCAGAGCAGATCCGCAAATCCGGCAAACAAATTCTACTGATCAATAACGGGATCCACCCCGGCGAACCCGAAGGAATTGATGCAACCATTATGTTGCTGCGCGATTATTTAGAAAAGCCTGCCTTGCAAAAAGCACTGGAAAATCTGGTTTTGGTCATCATTCCTGTCTACAATGTGGATGGTTGCCTGAACCGCGGCTCCTTTTCCCGTGCCAATCAGGATGGCCCCGAAGCTTACGGCTTCCGGGGAAATGCCCGCAATTATGACCTCAACCGAGACTTTTTGAAATGCGATTCGCGCAATGCCCGCGCTTTCAACAGGATATTTACCACCTGGCGTCCAGATATATTTGTAGACAATCACACCAGCAATGGTGCTGATTATCAATACACGATGACCCTGATCGCTACACAGCACAACAAGCTGGAAGAACCACTCGGGCAATTTTTGGAAAAGACCATGTTGCCCGAACTCTATGCAGACATGAAGGGTAGAAAATGGGAAATGATCCCTTATGTAGATTCCCCGAAAGAAACACCCGATTCAGGCATCGTTGGATTTTGCGACTATGGCCGGTACTCCACAGGTTATGCTGCCTTGTGGAACACGATTGGATTCATGCCGGAAACCCACATGCTCAAACCCTTTAAAGACCGGGTCTGGAGTACTTACCATTTTATGGATGTGGTCGTAAATTTCATGTCCCGCCATATTCCGGAGATCCGGGAGGCCCGCGCGAAAGCCTGGGAGATCACCCGGAGCAAGCAGGAGTTTGCCCTGGATTTCTCGATGGACCAGAAAAAACAGGATATGATTACTTTTAAAGGGTATGCTGCAAAATACAAACCCTCCGAGGTGAGTGGACTTCCAAGACTTTGGTACGATCGGACGGAGCCCTTCGAAAAACAGATCCCATATTACAATCACTTCCTGCCATCCGTAACGGTTTCCAAACCGGCCGCTTACATCATTCCACAAGCCTGGGAAAATGTGCTCGAACGATTGCTGATCAATGGGGTGGAAATGAAACAACTTTCAGAAGCCGTTGAACTTGAAACCGAGACCTACTTCATCAAAGATTTCAAGACCCGCAACGGCTGGGAAGGCCATTACTTCCATAGCGGAGTAACGATGGAAAAGAAACCGCTTAAGCGGAAGTTCAGCAAAGGCGATTTTGTAATATTTACCAACCAGAATGCCAACCGATACCTACTGGAGACCCTGGAACCCAATGCGCCGGATTCCTGGTTTGCATGGAATTTCTTTGAGCCGATTCTGATGCAGAAAGAGTATTTCTCCGCCTATGTTTTTGAGGATCTTGCGGCTCAATTCCTGAAAGACAACCCAAAGGTCAAAGCTGAGTTGGATGCCAAACGCAAGGCCGAACCTGATTTTGCTGCCGACAGTGCCCTTCAATTGGACTGGGTATATCGGAAGTCACCCTGGTATGAACCTACGCATCGGATGTATCCTGTGGCACGGCTGGACAAAACTGCTGTAGCGCATTTGCCCTTGGTAAAATAAACTAGCCCCCCGTTCGGGAAGCTGGTTTAATGCCATCAAAAATGGGCTTCACGGTCAGGGAATCGATGGGAAGAATGGCTGCAGGCTGAAAGGGCCGACCCGGACGAAGTCGCGCCAGGGAGTCATTCAGTGCATTTTGTGCATCTGTCAGGAGCAGTGAGTCCACGGTATGTTCCGCAGTTTGCAACAGCGCTTCCATGCATTCGGCGCTTTTTTTTACCTTGAATGCATCGACCCGTTCAGCCACTTTTTCCTGCACAATGGCTTCGGTATCCTGACTGCAAGCAGTCCAAATAAGTATGCCCAGGCAAATTGCAAGCCGGATGTTTAGATTCAAAAAATGTTTTGTAGTCATCATCTGGGGACAAATGTTTGTGATTTTTTGCTGAAAACTCCGCTACTTAAGCATAAAGGCAAAATTATTTTTGCATTAACATTTCAAGGGTTTGTCCAAAAAACCAGCATCCCGTTTGCCCAACAGTAGTTTTTATGCTTTCTACAACCATCCTTTTAGATTAGAAAAATATGGGGTTATAAAAAAAAGAAAAATATTTGGGGCAAGACTTGTGCAATTTAAAACACTCCGTATCTTTGTCCTATCAGAAGCATTAAACTTAATGTAATCTGAAATTCAACATTACAATTCTTCACCATTCAGGTGTTTTTTTAAGAAGTTTTCATTTGGTTTTTTGGGGTTATACAGGGTGCTACTGATTCTTCAGTTAGTGCCCTGTTTTTTTTTGCCCATTTTCCAGGAACTTGTTTTCATGCCCTAACCCAAACTTGCGCTTACATTTGCGTCCAATTTCTAAGCATGCATTCCATGAAAAAAACAACGCTATCCCTCCTGTTTATACTCTTGCTGGTCCCTTTTATAGGATCAGCCCAACAGCTGGTTCCATTCCCTTATAATATTCAGAAAGAGGCGCTTGGTGATACTGCCATGATCGTTACCGCCCATCCCCTGGCCACTAAAGTAGGACTGGAGATCCTTAAAAACGGTGGCAACGCGATCGACGCTGCCGTTGCGATCCAGTTTGCACTCGCAGTGGTGTATCCGCAGGCCGGCAACATTGGTGGAGGCGGATTTATGATCTATCGGGATGCCAAAGGCAAAAAAGTACTGGCGCTCGATTACCGGGAAAAAGCCCCGGCCGCAGCCGCCGAAAAGATGTATCTTGATTCATTAGGCAATGTCATGGTTAAAAAAAGCCGTTATGGCGCCCTGGCCTGTGGCGTACCGGGCACAGTGGACGGCATGTGGCAGGCCCAGTTTTACCATGGCCGACTCAACTGGGGTCAGGTAGTCACCCCGGCCATTGAGCTGGCTGAAAAAGGTTACCAGATCACTGAAAACGAAGCCCAAAACCTGAACGAGGAGAAGCTGACCTTTGCGCGCAATTGCAGCCTTAGCCCGGCCTTTGTTAAATACGAAGGCTGGAAAGCCGGTGACTGGCTGATTCAAAAAGACCTGGCCGAGACCCTGCGCCGGATAGCCGGCGATGGCCGTGATGGCTTTTATTCCGGCGCGACCGCCGCCCTTATCATTAAAGAAATGGAGAAGAAGGGTGGCCTCATCACCCTGGAGGACCTGAAATCCTATAAAAGCGTGTGGCGCACGCCCCTCGAATTTGACTGGAAAGACCTGCACATCATCACCATGCCACCACCCAGCAGCGGCGGGATCATCCTGCGCCAACTCCTGGGCATGGTCGGGGCATATCCGCTCAAATCTTATGGGTTTCATTCCGCCGCCGCCGTACACCTGATGGCGGAGGCAGAACGCCGTGCCTTTGCGGATCGCTCCGTGCATATGGCTGATCCTGATTTCTGGAAAGTGCCCGTAAAAACACTGACGGATTCTGTTTACATCAAAGCCCGTATGGTGGATTTCAAGCCTGATACGGCCTCAAACAGTACGCTCGTCTTAGCCGGAGCCATCAAAGAAAGTGAAGAAACCACCCATTTTTCCGTGGTGGACAGAGAAGGCAATGCTGTGTCGGTCACCACGACTTTGAACGACAGCTATGGTTCGAGAACAGTGGTAGCAGGCGCTGGTTTTATCCTCAACAACGAGATGGACGACTTTAGCGCCAAACCCGGCGCAGCAAACCTGTACGGTGCTGTGGGAGGCAAAGCCAATGCCATTGCACCCAACAAACGCCCACTCAGCAGCATGACGCCTACGATTGTGACCAAAGCCGGTAAAAACTGGTTGATATTGGGCACCCCGGGCGGCACCACCATCCCCACCAGTGTATTCCAGGTGATTGTCAATGTGGCCGAATTTGGTCAGTCCCTGCCTGAAGCCGTACAGGCCAAACGCTTCCACCACCAATGGAAACCCAACCAGATCTCCGCCGAGGAAGGCTGTTTTTCAGCAGAAGTTCAGGCTAAGCTGGAGCGCATGGGACATAAGATCGAGTACCGGGAAGCGATTGGCCGGATGGAAGCGATCCTGCGTTTGCCGAATGGCAAATGGCAGGGCGTTGC
>JBILHS010000047.1:0-39771 GCA_044350425.1 Saprospiraceae bacterium
CCAAGGGTGGCAGGTAGAGATCAGGGTTAGGCCAGGTCAGGTCAAGGCTCACAGAGAGCGCAACTACTTCATGAATGAAGTATTTGCTGAGACTAACCCATTACTGCCAATACTTCGGTTTAACGATGAGAACTGTAAGGATGCCATAATATCCATGCAGGTTACTGGGGTGCGTGATGACTACAAAAAAGATAAGTCCAAGGAAAGTGATCGTGCGTTCCCTCAAGAGCATGCGCCGCACTTTACAGATACGTGTGACTATTATATCATGCAGAAGCATGGTCACCGTGTTGGCATGAGAGCATCAAGACCTGCGCTGTCGGCTACGATGGGATAGCCAATCCATATAACCGCCAAAAACAGGCGGTTTTTAATTAAGAAAAAGCAAAACCGCGCCCGCAGTTGTTTGGGCGTAATTACAGGCTATATGTGTGTTTTGTAACCCATATAGTTTGATTATTACGGGTTTATATATGTATTGCTGTCGGGGTAAAAACGTCCTATTTTGCTCAATTCAAGTGTAATAACCTTGCATCAAATATAAAAATCATGGATCTCGTTTTCAAAGTCATCACCGCCCCTACTCCAACGGTACCACAGGTACAGGACACTACATTTCAGGAGCACTACTCCGGCGTTAACCGATCCATGGCATGGGATGAAATCACGCCTGGGATCAGGCAGGCCACCGAGCAGTATGTGTTGGATTTCATTGGGGAAGATTTCTACAATGACCTGGCAGCGATGTACCAGGCTGGCACCACGCTGTCTGATGAGCAGAAAAAAACGCTCGAACTGCTGCAAGACTGCATCGCAAACTATGCCATTTACCACATTTTGCCCGAGAAACGCAGCATATTGGAGAGTCTTGGAGTCGTTGAGAATACTCCGCAGGGTGGTTCAAGCCCCGCAGCGTACCCGATTTACAAGGAAAAACGGAGGGCAGCCCTTGAAAATGGAGACAAGTTTCTGGATCGGCTGCTCAGTTATATGGAAAAACAGGTAACCGCAGGGGATACGGGGTTTGATATGTGGAAGGAATCCAGCGCATACACCTTGAAAACCTGTGATTTTTTCAGACACACAACCGAACTGGATGAGTTTTTAAATATTCAGAACAGCCGCAGATCCTTCATCTCGCTGACTCGATACATGAAGCAAATCGAGGAAGATGTGATCCGGCCAATCATTTGCGACGACCTGTATGCGCTCGCCGTGGCGACTACTCCACTGGAAGCAGAGGCCAAACTTTTGCCGATGATCAAAAAAGCAGTGGCCTATTTGGGTGCAGCTGAGGCAATTCCGCACCACCGAATTGTGATCGATGGCGATGGTTTTCGGGTCGTAAGCCAGACGGATGGCTGGGATGATCGTCGAAATATGACCAACAATGTCCACGAAACAGCGATTCAAGCACTTGCCACACGGTGCCAGGAGCAAGGCCGGAGGGCTGTAGCGAAGCTGGTGCAATTCCTTGAGGATAATATTGCTGACTATCCGGACTATGAAAACTCAACTTGCCGGACAAAGCCTGTGGAGAAGGCACACAGCATCCGGCAGGCATCGGACGGGATTGGTGCGGTGGGTTTTTTCTAAAATTCCCCAGGCAAAGCGAATATCACTCCGGAGAAATCCCTCACATCCTTGTTCACCACACCCAGCGATTGCAAATACCGCTGCGTGGTGGACAAGGATTTATGCCGCAAATGCTTCTGGATCGCCACAATGTCCATTCCAGACTTCACCATGGCGATGGCACCAGTATCCTTCCAGCTGTAAGCCGAATACCCTTCAATGGTGGCCAGCATTCCAGCCTTCAACATCACATGTAGCATCTCCCTGAATCGATCACTGATTGTGTTCCTGCCAACGCACTGTTTAGGGTGCGGCTTTAACCCCAGTCCAAACACCAGGTAAGAGGCCGGGACCTTATCCAGTGCAAACGCCCGGAGCGTCGGCACCACACTGGTGGGAATGGTGATGAATGCCCTATCCTTGTTCTTCGTCTGGTCTCCACCCATGATGATCAGTCCACGATCCAGGTCAATGTCCCGAATCCGCAACCTACGCAGCTCACTCAGCCGCAATCCACAGTGACTGATCAGCACTATTGCCAGATAAACCATCCGGTTATGGTGGTACACATACCTGGCAATGGTAGTAGAGTCTCCTTGCTCGAATGGGTGCCGTAGTTTTTCTTCCTCTTTTCGCGGTTTGTGGTTGGCGAAAGGGTTGTCTTTGATGTACTCCCGCTCATGCAATTCATAGAACAACGACCGCATGTTTATGATGTAGTTGTTATAGGTCCGGTTTGACACCGGCTTACCCTTCCGGTTCTTTTTTGTCAGCAACACATCATCCAAAAAAAGCTTCGCCTTTGGCCGATCAAATGCAGAAATGCATAGGCCTTCCCATTTCTGGCCGCGTATCCACTCCGTAAATATGTTGTTGAATGAATTGTAAGTGATCCGGGTATGCTCCCGGTCAGATTGAAGCTTGAACTTAAGCGCCACCTGCATAGCATCAATTATGTTGGTGCTACCCAGCACGGATACTACCTGCTCCTTTTTTCTGGAGACATCCGACCACTGCTTCATTTTCTCCTGAAGGATGAACTGCGCACGCTCTTCCCGGCGCACTGGATCGGTAATGAAGGCAGCCCTATTCAGGTCGAATGTTTTCCGGACCCGGATCCGGTCAGTAGTACCTGGTAGAAACTCCTCCCATTCTATGAGCCATTTCCAACCCTTTAGAATTCGTGGAGGCTTGAGGTAAGCGAACTGAGGTATGGCCATTTTTTTTTTGGACAAGCTGTGTACAACTTGCCAAAACATTGCCAATGTGCTTAAAGCTAAAATGCCGCGCAACTCTTTGTAAATCAAAGAATTAACGCGGCATTTAGTGCGGGAAGCGAGAAGGCGCACCCCTCTCCACAACCCAATTAACCGCATTTAAAACCCGAAAAACCCCGAAAAAACACCATTCAAAGGTCTTCCAGCAACTTACTGGCAACGTTTTGGCAATCTTAGTTAATTCATTATCAATACTTAGGAGGCTTTAGACCCATCGCAGAATACAACTCAAGCATGTTATTTAAAGCCTTTATTTCAGCAGCAGGGATAACCTTGTCTTTATAATACTGCCTACCACTAAACCTAATTTTAGTACTCTTTGCCTGCGCTATTTTCAAAAGATTAGAGTAAATATCCTCATTGACAGTTATCGTACACGATTCCCAAATCATACCATCTCCATTGTCCGTACTCATCTTGATGGGTACAATTTCAAATACTTCTTCATCGGCTTTTACCATGTATTTTTGAATAAAAAGCCAATCGTCAGCATAATACTGTATTTTTAAAAACATCGAAGCCCCTCCTTTATTATCTTCAACAATCCTTAAATAGAAGCCGTTTCGATTAACATACTTTGGTGAAGTAATGTCCTCATATTGTGTAATACCGGTCATTTCATCGGTCTCTTTTCTGATTTTACGCATCAATTTTGCCACCTTATCTTTTTTTCTCAAATCACTGATGGAATCCAAGACACCCGATAATCGGCTAATTTCAGCATCCTTTTCTAAACTTGGAGATCCAGAAATTGCAGAGTCTAGTTTGGCCTTTGCGCCCTCTATATCCCCTTTTTCAAATAAGACTTTTGAGGCAGCTGCCATCCCTGCATAATCGGTTTGTTGACCTAAACCATGAAACTTTAAAGCCTCCTCAGAGGGAGGCGCCCCACTACACGACATGAACCAGGTTGTGAGTGATATTAACAAAAAGTGTTTCATATTATTCCTCTTTTTTAGGTGACATCATTAACCGGGAATCCCAATCAGCCTTCCAGCGCTCCAACTCCTCCACCCTAGCAATCAAATCCCGAAGCCCAGCCAGTGGGTCATTTTTATATCCAGCCTCTAAATCCTCAAGGGTCCGGATTTCTGCATTCTCAATTTGAGACATTTTTACTACATAATTATCCAGCATGGGTTCTCCCTTGCCAGACATTAGCCAGTGAATGTTTACTCGGGGAAAACATTTTAGTATCTCATTCAAAACTTGTTGACTAATTGGTTTTTTACCTCTAGTCAACAGGGATATATACCCTCTTGTAAATCCAAGTCGTTCGGAAAGAGCACTTTGTGTAATTGGGATTAAGGGAAGCAATGCTTTGAGACGTTCACTTTGTAGTTGTTGATCCGTCACTTTTGATAGTTTTGTTTACTAAAAGTAAATTTATTTTACCGGCCGCTTGCATTTGTGGTTTCCATGAGTATACATTTGTCCTAAATTTACAAACTGTACTAACACATGCAAGCACTTTTTGATAAAATATCAGTCAGCGGATTAACTAACCAGGTCCTGGATAAGGTAGAAGAGGTAAGACCTGGTGTGAGCCGCAACACCGTGCATTTAGCACTAAAGGATGAGCGAGATGAAGAAGAGCTCACCCCACTACGCAAATACATTAGAGAAGTAGCTGAGAACATACTGAGTCAGCCAGAATCAGCGCAAAATGTATAACGGGAGGAGGCAAAAGAGCCTTATCAAACCGACCGAGGGGGACTACTTGAAGGCGGGACCCCTCATTTTAGCAAACCATGACTAGTTCATATCGACAGTAGAGGATGCACTTGATCAGAGGGGAGGAGATGAAGGATGGTCTTCTCCCCTATTTAAAACGGTAAATCGGTAAACGAGCTCGCATTTTATGCTTTATGCTTGAGCTCTAATACTAAGCCGGGGGTCAAAGGATTCCCGGTAAAAAATCTCCACTCAGGGCTCTCATTTCTTGAATGAAAGTTCACCCCTGGGTGGTGCAGTTAGCGATGTAGAGCAGTTGGTAGCTCGTTGGGCTCATAACCCAGAGGTCGCAGGTTCGAGTCCTGTCATCGCCACTCTGTTTTTCGTTTGGTAGGTACCCTCCCGGTCAGCAATGCCCGAGAGGTTTTTTAGGGATCTTTTCATGAGATTATATACGGGAATCCAGCGCCTTGGTAAAAGTACCAGGGCGTTTTTTCCCGGAAGCGATCTCACTCATTTCTTAACCAGCATACTGCACACTTATGCTATTCAACATCGAACTCAGTATCAGCGGGACGATCCAGGGAGAAGGCTTTTACTCAAACAGCTCTAACCCTAGGGTGCCTGTCCAAAAACACAGATCAGACGGCATTTCAATTCATGGTAAATGGATCTCGAGGCCGCTCATTACGAACTGGCATACCGCCCAGGTCACTACCCTGCCAAAAGCAGGCACCAAAGAAAAAAGCGTAAACCCTGCACAGGCTTACGCTTAGTATTAAAAGCACTCTTAACAAACCGGGAGCGGGGCTTTGCTCGCGAAAGTTTCAGCCCTGCTACCCGGCAAAAACTGTACAAAAGTATGCACAATCAACCTGATTTGCAACAATCCGGCCAAGAAAGCACAACCGTGTGGTCAAGACCTGAAACCCCTGCGCAAATATCCTACTACAGCAAGCATGCCGCAGAGCGGCGTGTGTTTGGCTGGATCTCTGCCCTGTTACAGTCCACCCATGGCCTTTTGGCTTTTGCATCCTTCAGTGCCATCTTCGGATGGATCCTGACTGCAGTACCAGCGGTACACTTTATCATCCCATTTGCCAGTGCCGCAACGCTTATTGCGTTGCACCTGTTGTTCAGGACTACCTGGACAACATACTGGTATGATCGTCTTGATAAGGACGATAAAACCGACAGCCCATTAGCCGTTCCGTTGGCCATCATCGTACTACTGCTCATCATTGAAGTGAACGGAGCTTCCATGTTCCTGGAAGGCCAGGTAAAACCACCATCAATCACCGGCACAGAAACCGTTGAAAAAGGTTACGCCTCCATAACAAGCGCTATAGACGCTTCATACCGGACGGAAATCGCGGACATTAAATCGGTGTATGCCGACAAAGAGAAAGCCGCCGCTGCTGGATACGAGCGTCAGATACGCCAGTTAAAGCGCAGATCTGCCGGTTCAGATGCCGAAGCTCGAAGCATTCGCAACTCAATAGCTGCGCTCCAGTCTCAGCGGGATAAAGCGTTGGAGCCAATCATCTCAGCAAAGGCCGCGGATCTGGCCAGTGCTTTGACCAAATCAAATGCCCGGAAAGAATCCGAAGGATCGCGGCGACAAGCCGCCATTGCCTTGATTGATAACGGGAATGGGACCGAAATAGTCAGGCACCGTACCCAAATGGGACGCATTGATACCTACGCCTGGCTTATTTCGCTTTGCCTGTTGACCTTGATCTCGGCCCTACTCTACCGGATGGTCAAGATCAATGTAAAGAGCGGAATACTCCCGCTTAGAAATTATACCATTCTGGATGCCCACGGTTCTGTGGCTGAACGCCTATGGACTGCGTTTTCAGACGCTTTCAACAGGCGTGGATTACAGGCGGCAGTGGGGATCCACAGGCTCCTGTCACCCAATACAGCCATCACAAGCTTTGACGGGACGGTAGTGGCCATGCCAGGCACCTACAATACACCTGCAGGTTTCTTCAAGGATCCGGAAGTCCCGAATCCTACACCAACTCCAGCACCACCAGCGGCTGAAACGCAGGATGAAGACCAGTTAAAAGCAAAGGTTTTCAGGAAAGTAATGGAAGAGGCCGCAAAAGGTCAACTACTCGTTACTCCTGAGATGCTTGATCTCGAGCTGAAAAAGGCAAGATCAATGAACGGATCTTACATGGCCAGCGACCTGGGAAAGCCTAGCCCTTCGGTTACATCCGGCGGCACCGAAGGGCCCCACCCTACTTCAGAAATGTCGGAGGATAAATATTTGCAGAATTTGGCCCATCGGATTGAAGGAGCTGTAGGAATCTATGATATGGCCATGGCTCGAGGAGAGAAAACCGCAGCCGACGAGGCCATGAAGTATATGAATAACCCGGATGGACCTATCATGAAGGAGGCAAAACGCCTGGGAATCCAGTTCGGTACCATCGGAGAGGATGATGAAGTAGTATGCTGGAGGCCAGAAAACCCCACGCACAAAGTGCCCCTATCCTTGCTTTCTGAGGCAGCTTTGTCCGCATCTGTTGAAACGCCTCCTGGAGAAGGACAAATCAGATTTAAATCTGATTTAAATCAATTTAGTGGCGAAATAAAGCTCATTAAAAACGGCGATCTGACTGGTATCTCATACAAAAAAGAGGATGGCCGATGGAGCCCGCTAGGAATTGCAGCCGTTAGATCCAGGCTTCGTATTGCTCAAAAGAATGCATCGGATCCAGAGGCATCTCCGAAAGTGCTACGGGCTCTTCAGAAATGGACCTATGCAATGGACCTGCTAGACAATGATAAGATTCAAAACATCATTTCTGATCAGCATGAGGATGTTTTGGCACTAGAAGTGCCTTTATTATAGCTAGTAATCCCCCACCTAAGCTAATTACAACAGCAGGGTGGGGGCCTTTAATCCCCCCTCCAAACAAACACACGCTAACGCCTCCCCCCAGGCTTTTCACCCAACATTAACAGCAGATAGATCACACGGCGTCATCGTCGTGGCTGAATCCTTTTGCCAAAATACATTCATCATGTGTACCGTAGACAACTGGGCACTGGCTGTCCTTCTTATACCACCTGCCGTGGAGTTGAACCTGATAGGCACTTTCCAACAACTTCCAGACTACGAACTCGCCTGGATGCGCGAGTATCACTTCCATCAGAGGTCCAGAGTATCTGGCAATATGCAGCAGCTGGAATCATTCCCGGAGTACCGATCAGTGTTGTTCAACGAAAACCTACTGCAGGTGGATTTCATGTACCACTGTGACCAGATCGAGCAGATCAATACCGAGATCCAGCGGCGTATCATCTAGGTCCTTCCTCACTAATTGAGAATCTTACACATTCGCTTCCCCATTCACATTCTACGCTGCCACGCATGAAAGTTTCAACACCAGAGCCATCCTTCTTCGAAACAAGGATGCAACTCCTCAGCATCACACCCGAACTCAACCAGGTTGCCGTCTGGGATCCAGAAGCAGAGTTCCCACAGCCAGCTGAATATACCATGCCCATCTTCTGTGAAGAAAAGAGCACTGGGAATATCGAAATCTACTACTACGGCATTGATGGAGAGGTGGCCAGATACCTGCAAATGGGGGATGGTAAATCATCCCACATCAACGCAAAGGAGAAATTCTACAAAACCGTCCGGCTGAAAGAGCCACAGGGTGACATGAAATACCGGATGCCATCCGGACAACCAACCAGACCGTGGTTTCCTCCCGCACTGGTAGATAAATTCAATAAGAAGCAGAAGATCCCAACGCTCATCCTTACCGAGGGAGCATTCAAAGCAATGCGTGGCAGCATCGCTGGTTTGGATGTCGTTGGGCTTCCTTCTATCACCTGCTACAAAGGCAAGGATGGTAAGCTATACCGTGATATCGTGCGGCTGATCGAGACCTGTCAGGTAGAAAACGTGGTGATCCTTTGGGATGGCGACTGCCTAAATTTTTCCAAAAAAGACTTTCAGGTAGGGGATGAAATCACCCAGCGCCCACGCACTTTTTTCAACTCAGCCAAGAAGATCGCAGAGCTGATCAAAGAAGCGGAGTACGACAAAACCAGAGATTGCCCAAGCATCTGGTTTTCACACGTCAAAAGCAACTCCATGCCAGGCACTCCCAAAGGCCTGGACGATCTGCTGATTGAAGCCAGTGCCGCTGGATCACAGGATAGGGTGGTGCATGAATGCTTGAATTTCCCTTCGGAGACCTTCTTTTTTTACCAAAAAAATATCACTACCGCCACCCCCTACCTGTACAAGTATTTCCGATTGCATGATGCGGAGACCTTCTACAACGCCAACATCGAGGAAATTGGCCAGCGTGAATTCAAGTTCGACGGCTCCATCTACAAGTGGAGCGAGCTAAAAAACAAGCTGGAAATGGAGGTGCCATGGTGGGCAAAGGAGATCAAGTGGGTAGGGGATGAGTTCTTCATCGAGCAGAATGTACCCGGAGCCATGCGCGCGCGCAGGGTCCTTACCCACTGGAAGGAAACCAACTTCAAAAAGCTGTTCAACAAGGCTGATTTCCACAAAGACCTGCAGCATTACCGGGCATTCTGCAACATCCCCAACCACGACCACTACCAGCAGGTCATTGAGACCGCCGAAGGCTTGAAGTATTACAACCGATACTTCCCATTCCCCCACGTAGAGCAGGAAGGCAGCTGCGATACCATAATAGAGTTCTGTAAGCACATTTTTGGCGAAAAAGAGGTGCAGCATTCCCTATTCCCGGAAAAGAAATACCAGACCTGGGAATTGGGCCTGGACTACATCCAGCTGCTGCTCACCAAGCCAACGCAGATGCTGCCAATCCTGTGCCTGTACTCTCCGGAAAACAATACAGGAAAGTCCACCTTCGGCAAACTACTGATGTGGATGTTTGGAGACAACGCCATCCCGATCGGTAACGCCGACCTGTCCAACGACTTCAACGAAACCTACGTGGACAAGCTGCTCGCCATCTGTGATGAAACCCTATTGGAGCGGAAGAAGGATGCCGAGCGCGTAAAAGCAATGTCAACCAACGACCAGGTACTGGTCAATCCAAAGGGCCAGAAGCAATACACCATCGACTTCTTCTGCAAATTCATCTTCACCTCCAACAACCTGCGCATGATCTACGTGAACAAACACGATCAGCGCTACTGGATCCACCGCGTGCCGGTGCTGTCCAAAGACGATCCATCGATCGTTGACAAGATGAAATCCGAAATCCCGGCACTGGTGCACATGCTTCGCCGGCGCAAAATGGTCAGTGGAGAGCAGCCGGAAGGGCGCATGTGGTTTCACCCATCGTTGATAAAAACCTCTGTATTCGAGGATATGGTACGGGTCAATGAACCCACCGACGCCACCAACCTCCGGGAGCAGATACGGGAATGGTTCATAGCGGATCCAGGCATTGAAGAAATCCGCATGACCTTGAAGGAGATCAAAGCAGAATTCTTTTCCGGATCTGCCTCCATCCCATGGCTACAGGAGATTATCAAGGATTACATCGGCGTCGATCTGGCCAGAGACCCAAACACCGGTGAAGCCATCTTTGAAAGGGGAACATATATAAAATATGAAACCTACCATCTACCCTCCGGAGATGAAGATACACGAGCTGTGAAGAAAGCCTACCGTGGCAGACCCTATGTGTTCCAGCGCAGTTTTTTCCTGCATGATAAAGAAGTGGCTTACCCCGTAGCCGATGGGGTAGAGGTAGCTGCTCCATCCGCTGCATTGGCACACCCTCCGGTCATTCAGACGGCCATGGATCTACAGGAAAAACCGGCTGCTACTGCCAGTGCAAGTGACGATGATCCTCCCTTCTGAACGAACCGCCGAAGGGCTGAAAATTTAAAAAGTAAAAAACATGTTGACAATGTTGACATGTTGACAAATGGCACTTAACTAATTGATTAACAAAAGAAAAAAAGTGTCAACATGCTGTCAACATGCTGTCAACATCCAAAGCCCAAAAAAAGCGTCAACATAAAGGGCATGTTGACATGTTGACACTTTTTTTTACCGTTGACAATCAGCAAGTTACAAGGCTATTTTTGGCCAAATAAAATTTGTCAACATGGTATATAAACTCGCACGCATCGTTTTTTAAAAACAGAAACTCCCCAAAACCTCCAAAAGGGTAGGGGAGCGAAGCCGCCAAAATCATTCACTTAAAATTCACTAAAACAATGATCTTAATAATCTCCGGCGAGGAGACAGATAATAAGCTAGCCCTCGTAACGAACATCATGAATCATGCGTACCCATCCAGGTTATATCTCGGATTTCCAGAGACAAGACCTCCGGATTTCCCAAAATCCAACAAAGTGCTGGTGATCATTTCAACAAAACTGGATGCTGAATATCCTTCGTGGATCAAAGACCATCCATTCTTCGAGTTGCAAACGAAGCCTCCGCTTCATTCCATTCAATATTTCCAGAGTAGAATAATAGCATGACACACACCATCCACATAACCACCGCACAAGCCCAAAGCCTTAAAAATGTATTTTTAAGATACTTGTACATGGCCGAGAAATCTCAAAACCTCGCATTTCTGATAGGACTTGAATCAGCTGATCTAATCAGAGTTAAATCCATACTGGATTCACTCCCCAAAATTGTAGAAAATGGAAATGTACCAAGATTATCAAGCGATCTGCCACCTGCATACCCGGTATATCGAGCCAACGATCCCACTCCCACAGTCGCTGACCCCAGCGCCGCACATGGAGATCACTAACCTACACACATTCACATCCACCGCCCTCACCCGGCTTGAATCTGATAGCGCCCTGCTGAGGGGTATTGCGGATAGATCGCTGAGGGCAGTATTAAAGACACTTGATAAACTGTAAAAACAAAAGACCCCATGAATGATTTTTCAGAAGATAAAATAAGCGCTCTGATTCAAGAGCGCGATGAACTTGAGCTAGAGATCAATGCATTAGAACCGGATGATTCTAAGCTGCTTGAAATAAAGATTCGGTTTGAGGCACTTGATCTGCAGATTGCTCAATTATGGGAGTAAAATTCTAAACAATTCCCCGGACGCTGAACAACTCCATGTTGAATGCGCAACCGCCGACCTGAATCAACAGGTATCACCGCAAAGACGTTTGCGGAGTGGGGGCTACTTATTATTCACTTAAATCAAAAAACATGAATTTTAATATTGAAAAACTCCGCAAAACAGTTCTTCTTACAACAAGCAGAGAGGAGTGGGAATCTTGCTCAAAAGGTGCTGATAATTCTATTGCCACATTTATGCAGTACAAAGGTGAGCCAAAACCCGGTGAATACTTCCTATGTGACTGCATAGGCAATACCATAGACCTATGCAAAAGCACTAAGCGGAAGTTCAGAAACTCAGATGGCAGGTTGGTAAATTGCAAGGTCATAGAAACCATAATACCAGACTGCCATGATAAATTCGGAACGGCACTAAACGGGTGCTGGGTTATACCTGCTATTTGCAAATAACTCCAAGCTCCCAGAAGTCCACCCACCCAGGCTGGATTCTCGGGGGGCAACAGTGATCCACCCTCATAAAATCTACTATATATGAGCCAAATCATAATAACCGAGCAATACGGGCATAGAGCCGACACAAACGTAATCTCAATTGAACGGGCCAATATGCTTCGTGCAATGCGGCGAAGAAGAGTGGCCAAACGGATGTACAAGCGGTTCCCATTATTCGCTGTTGAAGAAATGCAAACTGAGTTTCCAAACTATGATTATGATGCTTTTGTGGCTGACATTACGCGTAAGACAAAGAAGGGCAAAACATTCAGAAGAGCCAAGCCAAAGGCATTCGATTGGGCATTGATCCAAAAGGAGATCCCGGACTTTTTTGCAAAGTGCATTGAGCGCACTAAAACAAAGGCAGTGCTCCGTGGTCGCATGAAAAACGGGGTTGACTTTACCGTTGTGATTAAATCCTACTGGCATGGAGATCAAGGAGAGTGTAGGTTTAGAACTGGTAAACTCATTGAACTATGGAAAGGGCCAATCAAAACCCTGCTTGAGCACCCAGCAGTAGGGTCATACATGCATGATAATGAATTATCCTTATAGCCCCAGTCCTATACCCCCCAATATAACCACCCGATAATTGCCCCATGAAAAAGGCCCAACTCATCAGGCAATACTTCGAAACCCACACGCTAGGCATCCTAACAGCCCTGGACGACAACGGCAACGCCACCTTCCAATGCCAAATCCTAGAGCTACCCTGGAAGGACAATGAACGCCAAATCAGCTGCATTCCAGAAGGTATCTACCCCGTAAAAGAGCGCCGAACCGACAAGTTTGGCCGGCATTACCACATTCAAAACGTCCCGGATCGGGATTACATCCTGCAGCATCCCGGGAATTATACCGCTCAGATCAGAGGCTGCCAGCTCACCGGATCCAAATTCACCAAACTCAATTTAGACGCCATTCCGGACATCATGGCGTCCCGGAAAACGCTTGATGTACTGCTCAAATCTCTGGGCAAAGAATACACCCTCTACATCGGCAGCTTCGAAGCCCCCACCCATCCGCATACCATTTCACCGGCCAAATACTGGGCAGATCAGCTTCAAAAACAAACCCCCGCTTAAGAGTATGGCAGCCACACTAAACACCGCACCCACCACGCCAATTCTAAGCGGCAACGACAACTGGATCGAACTTGAAACCGATCTCGTAAACACCGCAGCACAAGGCTACGTCAACATAGTCAGCCAATCACCCGGCGAACCAGCCATAGGCCAGGAACTAACCATCGAATGGTCAGGCAAATCAGTAACATTCACCGTAGCTGCCACCACCAACAGCACCGCTACCGCCATTCCAGTCCGCAACATCGGCGAAACCCTGGACGAATACGCCGAACGCATGGCCGAAGTATTCCACGAAAACGGAACCGTGGCAGAAGACTTCCACATCACAGTCCACGCCACTGGTCGTGTCACCCTGAAAGCCAAGACAGCCGGGATTTTCGACATAACCGTCACCGAAAACCTAACCAGCACCGCCCTCACCACAGTAGACGGCACAGATCCCAACACAGAACCCAACCTCGCAGCACAGGTGCAACTCTGGAAGCCCAGCGGATTCCTGTCGCTTCCGGATACGCTGATCACCACTTTACACGCCACCTACGATACCATTTCGGAACCCATCACCCAGATCAACCTGGTAGATCTGTTCCCCGTAAAGCCACACCTGCCCAACGCGGCCCACATTGATCCGGGCATTTTCCTAAGCTGGCTCCGTGGTGTTGCCACCGATTCATACTGCGAGTATTACCTCCGCTATGCCGACAAGTACGGCACCCCCGCCGTGCCCGAAGCACTGGTTAAATCTGCTAACAACTACTTCGCCATACACGGAGCGCACTCTGCAGACCGCGAATCACTAACTGCAGCGCTATTCGCCGATGTGCTGCACAACTACCGCCGTGCTGATGGTGGCACATTCTGGAAGCCCTTGGGCGACGGCATGCCAGACTGGGTTTATATCTGGACCAAATCCTACATATCAGGCTGCAACGTAGAGTGGACCATCCTTTGGGATGATGGCAGCTCCACCGTAGAGCTTTACGGCGGCAGCCCATTCGTTTTGGAGACTGACACGGCCTATTACATCCGTTCATCACCACTCAACTTCGACTTCACACCCACCACTCCGGACGCCATACCTTGGTACATTACCTTCCGACTGTTCGGCACCATCGAAGGGGCAGAAGAAGACCTGGCCATTGTGAAATACAAAGCCGTAATAGGTACCAAATGGGAACGCTACCTGCTGTTCGACAATGGGGTAGGGGGCTGCGAGGCCGTTCTTTTCAACGGCAAGGGCAAGGAAGCTTTTTCAGGCAAACGCGAAGCGGCACGCCTCACTCGCACCTCCGATTTCAGCATTTCAGAAGGCGAGTTCACCAGCTTCAACCCCGAAGGCCAGAAGGTTTACGAACTCAATACCGGATGGATAGAGAAATGGTACGCAGAGCACCTGCGTCAGTTGCTCCTGGGCGACATCTGGATGATCGACGTAGACAACGAACGATTCATCAAGATGATCTGCGAATCCGACTCCATTGAAACCTCCATCAACGACCAGCAATTGTTTGCTATCAGCATCAAGTTGCGGGTTGCCTGGGTGGATAAAGCTTCGAACGTATGATCGGGATAAAATACGATGGTCAGCTATTCGAATTGAAGCCGGGCACCAACCTCACATTCGAACTTCAAAATCTGGTATTCACCAACGCCGATAGCAGCAAACTACCGGGCAGCTTTGCATTCCCATTCACATTGCCGCTTACCTACAAGAATCGGCAGATGTTAGGATTCCCCGATCGTATAGACCGGGCAGCTGCGCTGCTCACCAAGATCGACATTCAGGTGCTGGCAGACGATGGCGTTGAAATATTCCCCGGAATCCTCACCGTCAGGGAGGTAAGTAGCGGCACAGGTGGCGAGATCCGTGTAGACATCGTGGTCAACCCGCTGTCAGCCATCAAACAAACCCCACTCAATGAGCTGGATCTCGGTGGAGACCGTGACTTTGCGGACGATGCTGCAGTACTGGCCGATGCGAAGGATACAACGACCTCACCGCTCGATTACGACTACATATATTTCCCGATCTGGAACCGCGAATATTTAGAATCCGACTACAACGGCGTTCAAAAATCATGGTTCCAAAACTTTTTCAACGTCACTACCCAGGAGTTCAGCGTAGACGACGATCATCCGGCACTGATGCCATTCATTCGGCTGGACTATTTGCTGGAGCGCATCTTCCTGAACGTAGACTACACATTCGAAAACGCATTCCAGGTCACGGACGAACTTCGGAAGATCGTCGTGTACAACAATCGATCGCTCTGGACTGATACAGGCCTGGAGAATACCATCAACCTGCAAAACCACGTAAGCAAAACCACTGCATCCGCATTCGTTCGCAAGATCATGGGGGCCTTTTGCCTCGGATTGTTTTACAACACATGGAGCCGCAAACTAAAGCTGCTGCCCATGCGGGATGTTATCAGCCGCTCGTACAAATACGATTGGACAGACAAGGCAATTGTACCCTACACCATCGCAACCAATGTAGAGCAGCCGGAAATAATCTGTTGGAAGGAGGATGAACTGGATACCACCTGGGAGCATTACCGGAAATATGCAAAACCGGAGACCTTCATTGATTCCGTCACCTGGGACGACTTTGTAGCCGGACCACTCGGCAAGTTCTACATCATAGACCGCCATGCTTACTACGAGAAATTCTCCGCCAGGCTAAAATTCCTGCATCAAACGCTCGGATGCGCACCACTCGAAACCGGCAAGCCCATTTTCGAGGCCGAATGCCCTGCGCTTTGGGATGCTTTTCGATACGGCGAAGGGCATGGCGCCATCACAGATGCCAACTACGACCTGATTCCGCATTGCCGCATACCTGGTACAGTATCCTACATGGAAGTGCCAGACGGTGGAGGAGACCCTGAAAGTGTAAGCCAGGACAACGAATCGCCTGACAGGATCACCATCTATCGAGGCATTGCACCCAACTTCGACAGTAAAGATTACCCCCTTGCTTCTGGCTTGCCATGGGATGGAGAAGGTACCCTGCTTGGAGAATACAGCCTGCGCTGGGATGGACAATACGGCATGTACGAATCCTGGTGGATAGGCTGGCATACCATGCTCAAGCAAGGCAAACGGGTCAGCATGCGGCTGGCACTCACCATTCCGGATATTATCAACTTCAATTTTGAGGATAAGATCAGGATTGGAAACATGGATTTCTTTGTCGAAAAACTGCGCATCACCTTCACAGATTCCGGCCTTGCTCCGGCAGATGCCACCCTGATCAGCGTAATCTAAACACCACAAAATATGTTCAAAAACCTAACCGCAGGGGCCACGCTCAGTGAGCTCACATTTCCGTATGCCGTTCGTGATAGCATTGTCATCATTGGCGGCGATACTACCAACCCATCCCGCACCTGGCAGCTCTACTTCGAGTGCCATGATGTGGTACGGGTCACACACTCTGCCACTATGATTGGTCAGCGTTTCTGGCTAAAGCGAGAATAGAATACCAGTTTGCCCAACACACATACTGACGGATCCTCCTGCGCTCACGTGCGCGGGAGGGTTTTTTTTATTTTGTACAATAGGAGCTTCGTATCAAAAAGTTCTCTGAATTTCAGAGTTAGGCTTTATTTTTGCCATACCCCAGGCGTTCATTCACACAGCTTCCTTTTCGCCGCACATGATTCAAGTCAGCATTCCTGTTCACCCGCTTACCCTGCGCGTGCTACGTGCCGAGTATGGTCCCGGGCCCATCGTGATGTCTAATCACGATCCATTATTCACCTTCATTACTTGCTCACCACTTCGACACAGACAGACCAAGAGTTCCGACGTGCTCAGCACCGAGGTCACCTTCCAAGTCGACGACCGGCTGGCCATGCACCTGCAGCAATACGACTGGCAGGTAGGGTCGGCACTGCTCAAGCTCCACAAGATGGAGCTGTGCAAATTCGCTGCATCGGCGGTTATGCTCGGCCACAAGGGCGGAGCCAAAGCAGGCCTCTACGCATGGCTAATGCGCATGGAAATTACCGAAGACGAATACAGTCTCGAAACGGCTTATAAGCTGTGGCAGAGATTTGGCTGGAAGTTTTATTCAGCAAAAAGCAGCACATTTTTGGCCCAAATGCGTGGCAAGACGGCGGATTTGTTGGGCCAGAAAAGGGGGCGCATGCCAAAACCCAACCGGCATATCTGCCGGCGCACATTCACTCTATCTGAGATAGAGATAGAGCTGGCTGCACACAGGTTTAGTAAACAAGTAGAGCAATGTTTTTCCAGATCGCCTAAAAAGCTGGAAGGGCAAGCCCGCATATACTATTACGTTACATACACGAAGCTTACGCACAAAGAGGTTGGGGATCGATTGGGCATTCCGCGTAGAAGCATAAGCAATGCGGCCAAGAGCATCCGAATGAAGGCCGAGAAGAATATAACCCTACATCGCATGCTCGCAGCCGCCCTACCTGATGTGGCCACTCCGCCCACACCTTCGGGACATGGTACCAGTATTACACGTAATAGAGCGCAAGTGCATCCGGATTCCCGGGTCGCTCAAGCGGCTGGTCTTAATTGACCCGGAAGATCTGGCCACCCAGCCAGACTGGCATCTGGTACCCAATGTAGCAGCCCTAGATTTCAAGCCGGGCAAAGGAGCCTACGAATTCGAACTGAACAGGCTCACCGGCAGACTATCCGACAATACGAACACCGGCAATGATGCTGGTGATTTCTTTGAATACACCCTCGAAGCTAAGGTCCGCAAGGTGTCAATTGAATTTGAATACCTGCGGGCCAAGCTTCGTAATCGTAGGCTGCATGTCATTGGCACTTATTACGACGGCACCCAACGCCTGGTACCCAACATGCGCCTCACCGCCCGGGGCGATTCTGCCGAAAAACCATCCGGCACCAACGGCTACACCATCTCCGGAGTTGGCCAACTGGTATTCCCGGCTCCGTACCTGGACGAAACTCCGGTAGTAATAGGTGGCCCATACAACCCACCCACGCCGGAAGATCTGGGCAGCGGCGTTCAGATCGTAGCCATTACAGCAACTGGATCATCTTATACCTACGCCATCCCTGCAGGCAAGTGGCTGGTGGGTTGGGAAGTCCGTAGCACAGCCGCCCAAACTCCCGTACTTGGTACCACCCCAGGCGGCAGCGAGCTTGGCGAAAGCCTGCCATTGCTTGCGCTCGAAACGTGGGTAGGGCAGGGGAACATGCTGCCTACCTGGAGCGGAATGAATATTTATTTCTCTGGATTGGCGGGCACTAACGAGATCAAACTTTGGCTTTTGGGCTGATAAAAAACAAAATATGCTTCCTGAATTAAAACTTCCGACTGATGCCACCAGACCAATTCTCCACGGAGACACCTGGCATGGCGTAGGCTTCAAGATGGATCAGGATGCAGTGGACATTGATCTCACCGGCTGCACGATCCGTATCAAATTCAAAAGCAGAAATGAGACATTCACCCTGGCCACAGGTGGCAACGGCATTACACTGACCACGCCTACACAAGGCGAGTTTGTTTTTGATGAGATCCAGCAGTTGGACTATGCGCCTGGGGTATATACCGGAGATTTGGAGATTACCTATCCAACAGGCCGGATCAAGACTTATATCCAGATAGCGCTCACGATTTCAGACGACATTACGAAATGACGACCACCATTGAAGTCACTATACTTGAACCGAATGTGACAATTGGCAGTGCGCCAATTGAAAACATTGTGACCATTGTCGTCAACGAAGCAGGCTCAATCAATACCAGCATTTTCGCCGGATTGATGCAATACTACAATGAAAATCTGTTGCCCTTCCTAACCAACGAAGAAGCATTCAACGAGCTTGGATCCGGCAAAGAATATATCCTGGCGCAAGGAAGTCCGGAGGGACAACAAGGCGCGAAAATGATCACATACACACCGTAAGAATGAAAAAGCTACTCATCCTCGTATCTATATGCTTCCTTTCAGGAGTTTCGATAGCACAAACAAACCTGTTTGCGCCACCCTGGTGCATCACAAACGGGCCTCCTGCCTTTAATCCCGGAGCAAAAGGCTGCCGGGTAACGCTGGACACATCAACCATGCATTATTGGGTTTGGCAAATTGGCACTACCTGGGTGAAGCAGGAAAAATCCTTTGACCAGATAGTGGGCTGCTCTGCACCATTATATACGCCTACTAAATGGCAGAGCGATAGAGTGATCAACGCATGCAGCCCTGTTCCAGAAATGTATAAGCACCTGGGCGCTGGAGTTTGGGATTGTATGAACTGTACTGCATCGGGCAGCACCAATTTATCATGGTCAGAAGTAAGCAGCACACTATACAAGCTAAATTCAAGCACCGGAAATGATGTTTTGGTACGCGAAGGCACCGGCGCAACAGCGGCCTTGTCTGGCGATACATTAACCATTTCAGCATCAGGCGGCGGCGGCGGCACAGTAACCACGGATGCAACGCTTTCTGGCGATGGATCAGGCGGCACACCCTTGAAAATTGCCCAACAGTCCGCAACAAGCGGGCAGGTTTTGAAATGGAACGGAACAACCTGGGCACCCGCAGCTGATGGAGGAACGACCTATACGGCGGGATCTGGCATTGACGTGACGGGAACGGTAATCAGTAATACGGGGGACCTATCTACCACCAACGAACTTCAAAATGTTGATGTGTTCAACATCGTATCCAATCAGCTAAGGTTATCGTTAAGTGATGACGGGGTAGCAATAAACACGGTAAGCCTTGCGCCTTACTTAGATAATACAGACAGCCAAAACCTAAGCCTATCCGGTCAAGCCCTAAGTATTTCAGGCGGCACAGGCGCAACCCTTCCAGTGGTAGGGGCAACAGCAGCCGACTTTGACCTTGCAATCGGGGTGCTTTCTTTGGATTATACCAACGCTCAAAAAGCGACAGGCTCAGTGCCGGGATTTTTAACGGCAGCCGATTGGACAACGTTTAACGGCAAGCAAGCCGCCGGGAGTTACATTACGGCCCTAACAGGCGACGTAACAGCAATCGGGCCAGGCAGTGCAGCGGCAACGGTGACAAAGATTAACGGCACAAGCCTTGCAGGTCTTGGTACTGGTATCCTGAAAAACACAACAGGCACAGGCGTTCCAAGTATTGCGGTGGCGGGCGATTTCCCGACGTTGAACCAAAACACCCTGGGCAATGCAGGAACGGCGACAGCATTACAGACAGGACGCACCATCGCAATGACGGGGGATGTTACATATACGTCCCCATCATTCGACGGAACTGGCAACGTGACAGCGGCGGCAACCATCGGGACGGGGGTAGTTGGCCCAACGCAGTTGGCAAGCACAGCGGTAGCGGCGGGTAGCTATACCCGTGCGGACATTACGGTGGATGCAGACGGGCGAATCACGGCGGCGGCAAATGGATCAGGCGGCGGAGGCGGTAGCGGTACAGTTACAAGCGTATCCGTGGTAAGTGCAAATGGATTTGCGGGAACCGTAGCAACACCAAACACAACCCCTGACATCACGCTAAGCACAACAATAACGGGCCTTATAAAGGGCGACGGAACTTCTATAAGTGCTGCCACAGCCGGAACCGACTACTTAACACCAACGGGGTCAGCCGCGGGGCTTACATCATTTCCGACCCTAAACCAAAATACCACAGGCAGCGCAGCCACGCTAACAACGCCCCGGGCGATCTACGGTAACAACTTTAATGGCTCGGCAGCGCTTACCCAGGTGATCGGATCGGAATTTGGCGGCACTGGAAACGGATTCACAGCTTTTAGCGGCCCTACAACAGCCGCAAAGACCTTTACTTTGCCGGATGCAAGTGCTACAATCCTAACAAGCAATGCAGCCGTAACCGTACCGCAAGGCGGTACGGGTCGAACAACTAGTACAACGGCTTACGGACTAATTGCAGCGGGAACGACCGCAACAGGTGCACATCAAACCTTGCCAGCGGGCGCGACTACCGCCATACTCGTAGGGGGTGGGGCATCTGCATTACCAGCATGGACAACGGCCACAGGGTCGGGCGCACCGGTTCGCGCTACTTCTCCGACCCTTACAACCCCTGCACTTGGAACACCATCGGCAGCGGTACTTACAAATGCAACAGGGCTACCGTTAAGCACAGGCGTAACAGGTAATTTGCCTGTAGCAAATCTCAATTCAGGTACCAGCGCATCGGCTTCTACATTTTGGCGGGGAGATGGTAGCTGGGCTACACCGGGCGCCCCTAGCAACGTCATTTTGGACGGCGGAAACACGACGGGCGCTACCCTTGTGGTCGGCACAAATGACGCGCAAAGGCTTGATTTGGAGGCAAACGGGGCGGTTGCTTTGACGGTAGCGGACGGTGGTAATATTGGAATTGGAACTACTACTCCAACAACGGGAAAGCTGGAGGTTGTTGCGGGAGCTTTGGCAGATACCAAGAACGCTTTACGGGTTACGGCAACCGCGCCCACGGTGATTACAGCGACTAATAATGCGATTGATTATCAAATAACGGGAGCTGGAAGCTCATCATTTGCTCAAAGGGCACTTAACTTAAATTTTGCAGCAGGTTACACAGGGAGCAATTCAACGATTTCAGCGCTTATATTTAATTCAAATGCGGGTACTGGATCACAAATGAACACCACAACGATAGGCAACCAGGGGATAAGCGCTGTGGCAAACGCCACAACTACAGGGCTAAATGCAGGGGGGGTATATGCCGCATCAAATGCGGATAAAAATGTAGCATTGCTGGGGAAAACATTTGTATCTAAAAATGGGGCCCTAAATGTAGCGATTGCTGGGTTCGCGCTAAATACAGGCACAACGCCAATACAAATAGGCGGTTATTTTGGGCTACAAAACACAGACCCAACGTTCGAATCATCGGCATTAATCGCAGATAACGGAAGTCAAACAAGCCCGATATTTTTAGCCCGTGACAACGGCACCACAGTCTTCACCATACAAGACGGCGGCAACACCAAAATAAACGGCACGGCCAACAGAGCAACCACCGAAGGCACAGCCCAATTAGTAATCTTCAACGGCACAGCTCCAGTCGGCACACTCACCAACGGCGTATCCCTTTACAGCGCATCCGGTGAACTTCGTGTAATGGATGCGGCGGGTAACAGCACCCTGCTTTCACCACACGACCACGAAACAAACGAGTGGGTTTATTACTCCAAAAATACGGTAACGGGTAAGGTTCTGCGCATCGACATGGAGCGCATGCTAAAGGCTATTGACGAAAAATTGGGCGGTGGGTTTATCCACGAATACACCGAAGAAATACAAGGCAGCGACATTCAAAAAAAACAATAACATGAAAAACACACTTTTACTTTTTATCCTATGCAGCCTATCTGCACAGGCGCAAACGATCACCAAAAACTTTGTACTTGCTCCTGACGGGATCAATTACTTTGAGGTGGTTCGTGAGACCAATGAGATCACGGGGACATACAGCGAGTCAGCGACTATTATTGGCAAGGTCGCAGATATTGCGTCGCTTGAGGCCGACAAGGTAGAGGCGCAGGTGAAAGTATTGTCAGAGCAAGCGTTTGCGGTATCAAGAACCATAGGCGTACTTAATAGGATTGCGTCTGTAGACGCATCTATTTTCACGCTTACGGCACTCAGCCCCCTCAAGACCATACAAGCAAAATATGCGTCAAGCCTAACGGCCAACGGCTGGGTTATTGATCAAGGCGCTGGGGCCGGATTTGTGCCCCTTGTATTCACCATTAATGCATCGAACAACCTGCGCTACTCCATTGCGGGGGCGGCAACGAAAGCGGCGACCATCTATGGCGACGTTATTACTTTATCCGGCTACCCATCCACCGGGATAAATACAGATTTCTATCTGTCAGAAAACGGACGAAACTATTTCAGCTTGCCCAATCGATCGGTCGTAATTAAGAAGCCGTAATCCATATTTCAACTCACACCACACCATGAAAAAAATATTGGTATTCATTGCCGCCATCTTGATAATAGCTGGTCAGGGTTACGCGCAAACATCTGACACTAAGGACATCCAAATTGCAAAGCAAAAGCTTCGTGTTGGATTAGACACCGGCAAGTTCTTTACATCCACCACAGAGTCGATCAATAGCGGCAGCACCCACCGCCAACTGGCCACTGCCAAAGCCATTTGGGATGCCATCGTAGCCGGTGGCGGTGGCGGGGGTGGGCACATCATACTGGACGATGATACCGTGATGGACCAACGCTCTGCACTTAATTTCATAACTACGCCGACCATATCTATTACCGCTTCGGATGATTTGGCGAACGATGAGACCGAGATTCGCTTCATCGTGCCTAATGACGGGATCGGCGGGAATCAAATTGCCGCAGATGCAGTAGGCTCCTCTGAGATTACGGATGGATCTGTAGCATTGGCGGATATGGCCAACGTTGCGACAGGCACAGTTTTTTATAGAAAAACGGCGCTAACCGGGGCTCCAGAGGTTCAAACCCTCGCAACCCTAAAAAACGACCTGGGGATTACCGGCCAAGAAATCTTCAACGGCGGCAACACCACCGGGGCTACGTTGATAATCGGGACCAATGACGCACAAAGCCTAATTTTCGAGACCAACAATACCGCCAGACTAACGCTCGCATCCGCTTCACTGACAACGGGCGGGAATTACACAATAGGAAATAGCGCAAATACCATTGCATTAAGTTCAACAGCGGCTTCCAACTCTGCAATAGGATTGAACGCAAGCAGTGTGTCGGGCAGCATAAAGGTGGGAGCATCCACCGCCTATACCCATACAACCGGAACCAAAACTAAAATGAACTTTAGCGGCGAGTCATATACAGCCGCATCTGGTTCGGGGGTGTTTAAGGGCTTGTTATTCAATGACGCCTACGACCTGACAGGGACAGCTAACGGCTTGCAAAGCTCAATCGACATTAATCCCACGCTGACCAACCTCGTTAACGCCACTTATGTGGCGGTTCATATACAACCAGACAACGCCTCCGCTATAGGCGTAAATCAGACGGGTGTTAATACCCGTAATATTTTTCGCGGGAAAACGGCCATTGGATCTACAAGCGCACCCACGGAGCAATTGGAGGTCACGGGCAATGCGCGTGTTGCCGGCAAACTAGCATCTACTTCAAATGCCACTACATTGGGTGCATCAGCTACAACGCTTGCGATCACGAGGAATGTGGTCAAACTAACGGGGAATGGGACCAATGTGCTCGCAACAATTACAGGGGGCATAGCTGGGCAAATTCTGACCATTATTTTCGTTGATGCGCTGGTAACCATTACAGACACAGGCACAGGCGCGGCAGATACCGTCAATCTATCCGCACCATTTACCTCTACAGCAAACGATACGATTACGCTGGTATATGATGGAACCTCTTGGTTTGAAATTGTGCGCTCTGTAAACTAAAAAACGATGAACCCCAAAGCCCTGATCTTCGCCGTGATCTCTTGCGTGATCAAATCCCGGCAGCAGATATGGGAATACCTGAAACCATATCCCCGCTGGTGGAAGCTTCTGATAGCCGTGGCAACCGCTTGTTTTTTTACCCTGGCATTCATATACGCCACCAACATGGAGTGGATGCTGTATGAATTATTGGGCATTAAGAACCTATAGCTGTTTTTGTGTCCTATAAGCCCACAAGAACCACCTCCAAATTTGCCACCAATATGGCGAACGAAAACTTACACAATACAAGATGGCTACGCAGCCGCCCGACACAGGGCGGATTCACCGCAGACAAGATCGATGCCGAGGCTGGTATCATCCGGGATGTGGTGATGGTGCAGGAGGGCCCTGCCAAAGGGCATGGGGTGCATCTCGAATCGGAGTTCATTGATTCGATTGTGGAGTACGATCAGAAGGTGTTTTCCAATCGTGGCCTAAAAGCCAGATTCGGCCATCCTTCCGCAAGCAGCGAGACCATGGGTACGCAGTTGGGGATTTTCAAAAACTTCCGCAAGCGCACGGAGAATGGGTTGAGCGAATCCATTGCCGATCTTCATCTGCTCGAAGCAGCGAATGAAAGCCCAACGCATCCAGGCATGCGAAACTGGGTTTTGAAAATGGCCCAGGAGAATCCGGAGTTCATCATGAGCTCCATTGTATTTGAAGCAAGCGGATATTATCAGCGCAATCCGAATGGTGAAAAACACCCGCTAGAACTAAACCATGATTTTGATGGTGGAGACTTTACCAACTTCAGGGAAGAGTATGGAAATATCTTCGTCGAGTTTCACCAGCATCTATACACAGACTTAGTGGAAGCCGGAGCGGCTACAGAATCGCTGTTCTCCAACCAGGTGAACCCCCACCTATTCGTCGCACAGGCAGATCAGTTCCTGTACGATCATCCAGAACTCAAGAAATTCATCCAATCTAATCCGGATAAGGTTACTGCCTTTTTCGGTAGCCTTGGAATACAACTCACGGGTTCTGCAATAGAACCCAAACCCAAACCTAAAACAATGGCATTCAACTTATTTACTTGGCTATCTGGCGAGACGCCAGCCGAAGCCGAAGACATTGAAACCATCCGTACCGAACTGACTACCGCTCAGACATCCGTGATGGAGCTCAAGGCCGAAAAATTAACTGCTGAGAATCGCGTAGCCGAACTCAAGCAAGGCAATGATGCGCTACAATCCGCTCTCGGAGAAATGGAAACTCAGCTTTCAAAAGCTACCGAACGCATTGCTGAACTGGAAGCAAAGCCAGCTGCATTGCATACCGGAGGACCAACGGAGGCTTCGATTTCAAGCCCTGAGAAAGGCCAAAGAACCAACGAAGTTTACCAGCGCTACGGCATCAAGTAAACCCACCAACCAGACACGCTTTATTTTCAAACATTCAACACACGCAACACAATGGCAGAAGCAGTAAGCATCCCCAGTGCCGACCTCGTTCAGGAGTTCCTGACAGATAAAGGCCAAGAGGTGATCCGCCGGATGTTCATGGACTTCCGTAGCGCACGTATGGTGCGCAAATTCGCCGGGGTGACCGATAAGCTCATCCTTGCTCGTCAAGACGTAACGACGGCACTCATCAAAGAGTGGAACTCTACGCTCGCCTTCACCAACGACGCCATCGAAGTGACCTCGGTCAACCTCGAAGTGGCTCGCATGAAGACCGAACTCAAATTCATCATCGGAGACGACACCCTTCACGCCTACAAAGCCTACCTGAAAGGTGCCGGCCTTGTGAGCGATGATATGGGCCTCGTGGAGTACCTGCTCCAGGATCCTATTTCGGTGCAGCAGGAGGAACTGGAAAACGCCATGTGGCAAGGCGTAGAGCTTGGTTCTGGTGTTGGCACACGCACGCTGACAGACCGTATCAATGGCTACCGCGAGATCGCTCGTTTGGCTGGTGTGGCTGGCAATGCTACCGTGGTGGCTACCGGCGCAATCACCTCGGCCAATGCCGTCGCAAAGGTCGAGGAGGTTTACGCAGCAGCCGACAAGACCATGAAGGATCGTGGCTTCATGATTTTCTGCAGCTACAACCTGTTCGAAAATTATCAGCTGGACCTGCTCACTAAGCACAGCAATGCCGACATGATGCTCAAGACCGTCACTGGTCAAGGCTACACGCTGGAAGGAATGCCATTGCGTCTTGGCGCAGGTCGCTCGTTCCTTGTACCTGTGCCTGGCATGGGGGATGATGATGCACTGATCGGAACCCGCCCTGAATTCCTTGCCTACGGATTCGACTATGAATCCGAGTGGACCGATTGGAAGGTTCAGGAGTACGGCTGGGAAACCTGGGCACTCAACAAGTTCCCTGTAGGCGTACAGATCCTGCTCCAGAAACAAGGATTCCTGGTTATCAACAACCAACTGTAAGCCAATCACCTAATTCAATCACCTGGGCGATCTTAGTGATCACCCAAAAAAACAATACTGCATTATGGCAGACGAAAAAGACACCATCATCGCCGACCTTCAGGCTCGTATCTCGGCACTGGAGGAGCTGGCAGTGGCCTCTCCGGAGGGTTCCGGGCAGGCCATCACCACCGCCAAGAAAAAAGCCGTTCAGCTGAGCGGCGAGACCTTCTCGGTAGAAGGTAAAAAATATCAGGCTGCTTACCCACAATGGCAAGACGGGGGCAAAACCGTAACAGAAGAAAACCTGTTGGCTGACAAGACCATGCAAAAGGCCCTGGTATCCAGCGGCTCGAAGTTGGTCAAACTGGCCGGCATGTTGCTCCTGTTTCTCTTCGCCTTCTCCTTCACGGCAAAAGCAGGCATCGTAATCAATCCTTACGCAGTCGAAGTATACACCCCGACGAAAAAGGATTTCTTCGCCCTGCAGGATCTGATGATCATCTACCGTGCATCTACGGACGCCTTTGAGGTCCAGACTGCATCCACCCGGACGAAGGTCTGGGGCGGGGATGTAGATTCAGTAGTCATTGCCGGAGCATCTACCACCGCGCTCAAGCTGGCGTACCTCCGAACCCTGATGCTGGAGACCAATACAACGGGCGGATACAGAGTATTTTTAGGCCGGAATAACCTGGACTTCAACTACAACTCATCCACCAAGCGCCTGGACCTGAAATCTGGAAGCAATAAGCAACCGCTTTGGTTTGGAAGTATTGACTCATTACTCAGCGGCCCCACGGGGACATCTGCCAAACTGGCCTATATCAGGCTGGTGAATCGCTGGCAAGCGCAGGACTGCCTACCTACCACCAGCGTAGCCACTATTGCAGCAGGCGCTGCGGCTGGATCCAGCCCTACCGTCACCGTCACAGGCGACGCTTTCTCCGGCAGCATCAGTGTTACCACAGGCGCATCCGGAGCAACTACCGGAACGCTGGCCACGGTGACAACCAAGATTACGGCTCCTACCGGAACGAGGGTTGTGCTTTGGCCTACGGGTGACAACTCTATTCTGCACAACGTAAGGGTAAAAGCAAGCGGGACAACGACTACGATCGTGCTCGCAGTCCCGGCAACGGCATTGGCCAGTGCCACGGCCTATACCTGGGATTACATGGTGGTGCCCTACTAATCAATTTTTTCAAATCACATCCGGTGCGCTTACCTATCTGAGTGCACCGGATTTTTAAAACGCATCGAAATCATGGAAATCATTCATTTCATTCTGTTCGCACTAATCCCCATGCTGGGGCTTTGCACGTGTAACCTTGCCGCAGTGGACAAGGAATGTGGTCGTAATGCTCCCGGCCTTAAGACCATATTATACCTGGCTTGCGCCGACGATATTACCAGCATCGGTGCTGCTACTGCTCACGCAGTGAGTACCATCACGGAGGTGGCCACGCAGGGTTTTTTCCCGATCAATATTATCCGCAAGGACAATGATCTGAAATCAACCCCGGGTGAAGATGGCGGATTTACCACCGAGCTCAAGGGCTTCATCTCGAAGCAAACCGCAGCCAAATCTAATGTGCTGACGCAGTTTGCCACCGACGAGAACTACATCGCGATCGCGGTGGATCAGAACGGGGTACAGCATATCCTTGGAAGCATTGATCATCCGATCAGAGCCAAGGCGGAACCTGTCACCACGCCCAAAAACGGATACAACGTGACGCTTACCTGGGAAGGGCATTCGGATATTCCGTACATCTACACTGGGGCCATTGGCGACGTACTGCATCCGTAATCTACTCACCATTTCACTACTATCTGACTTATGGCAGACGAAAAAGCAGTACCAGTGCCATCAGAGGCCAAAGGCCCAAAAGAATGGCGCTACGTAGGTCCCGGCAGCGAATCCCGCCCGAAAGAACGGGTGCCGCTCATCTCCAACCTGCCGCTTGATTTCAAGCAGCCGCGTTTGGGCTTCGACCAAAACAAGTATCCCGCCAACGAACTCCCGGCCAAGTTCGTGGAGTACGTGATGCGAACCAACACTACAGCGCGGGATTGGTGGAAGTGAATGCCATCAACACACGTTATTCATGCCCCGTTTCCGCCCTAGGAGGCGGGGCTTTTTTTTAATAATCCCCCCACAACATGCTTCAATTATGGAACCTCACATTTACGAGCAGATCAACAATCAGATTTTGCGCCTGCTCCTCTACTTCGGAGGGGTTGTCATAACCACGCTGTCTGGCGCACTGGCCTACTTATGGAACCAGTGGCGTGCCGAGCAGCGGGAACGAATCGAACTGGACAAGGCCAATGCGCAGGCAATGACCGCAGTAGCCAACCAACTCGACAACGTGAAGGATGCTCTGGATGAACTTCGCCATTCAAAAAAACAATGACCATGAGCATGAAACAGAAATACGCCAACGCCCGATCACAAAGACTAAGCGCTGCCCAGCGCCTCATTGAGACACATGGCCAGGAGCCGCCCCCAAAGGAGGAGATGAGACCGAAGCGGCAACACAGGGCAAAGACCAGGTACATGGTCGAGCCGCTTGAGCTCAAGGTGGCGCATGGGTAGGTCCTATATCAGCCCATCGAATGAACTGACTTTTGAATTACAAATCACTACTCACTTAATTTTCATTGCAATGATTGAAGTAAATGGAAACGCGCTGGGCTTCGATGAAGTCGTAGACACGCTGGACGACGCACTGATCGTCGTGGAGAAAGTATCGGAAGCAATTGCAGACGGTATCGGTCTCAGCGACATTGGCACCCTGATCGACATCACGCCACGGCTCAACGAGATCCGCAAGGATGCTCCGGTTTTTGCCGCGCAGATTGCTGACCTTCAGGAGGAAGAATCCGAACTGGTGGCAGCGCAATTGGTGGCACGTCGCGGTGGATCCACAAGCAACATCATCCAGAAGTCTTTGGCAGCGCTCACGCTGGCCAGTCGCTGGCATGGCACGGTTGCCGAGGTGGTAGACCTGACGCAGGAAACCATTGCTTTTGCGAAAAGCTTCGGGAAACAAGCTGATCCAGCCGACGCATGATCGAAGCGATCCTAACGAACAACAAACGCCGACGCTGGAATCCGTTCCGGCGGCGGCGTTTTGTTTTGCGCATCCCGCAGCGCTGGGAGGAGGTGACTCCCTTGGCACGTCGTGAACGCTGGTGGCGATGGGTGGCCACGCTCACTCCCCCGGAAGCAAAGCGCCGGATCATGCGTGACATGATCCCGATGCCATGGCGCAGAAAGATGCTGGATGCCGAACAGGGTGCTATTGTGGCTCACCTGGAATGGGTAATGCCGGTGCCGGATGCTGAAATGATTCCGCTGGAGTCATTCTATCACCGGGACATTCGGTATGTATTCCCCAAACCCAAAGGCCCCAACGTAAGCTGTGTAGAGTTTGCCCTGTGCGATGATTATTACAAGGAGTTTGTGGGCGGCGATGCAGAGGCCTTATTGCGTGTGTCGGCCTGTGTATGGCGCGAAGAAGACGAAGGCGAGCGGGAAATGCTCAAGCGGGGCGACGAACGGGTATTAATCCACAGCCAGGCAGAAGTGGAGGCCCGGGTGGTGAAGATGGCTGGTGCGCCGCAGGAAGTGCATATTCAGGCGCTGATGTGGTGGATGGGCATGAAGATGCTGGTGAATAAGATGTATGGACGCTGGCTATTTGAAGAGGATGAGGAGGACGATGATGAGGAAGAACAAGACACCCAAAAGCCGGAAGTAGCAACCGGGCCAAACTTTGGATGGTGGGGTATCTTTCTGGACGTAGCAGAGTCGGGCGTGTTCGGGCCGCTTGAAAAAGTGTACCAGGCATCGATCCACGACATCTGCATTTTTCTGGTAAAAAAACGGGCAGAGGCAAACCGAAGCCCAGAATCTCCAACACCTACAACGCCTCCTGACGAGGATTAAACCCATGGCATATTTCAAGACATACCTGGAACTCTGTACCTACTTTGAAGGCCTGACCACTACGGTCACCGACCTCAAGGGTGTGACCGTTGGAGCAGATGAAGAAATGCTCAACCAGCAGGCCACCCGCATCCAGTATCCGCACCTGCGGGTGGATACGCCGGAGTTTAGCCTCGTGGACGACGACGACACGCCACGCACCCGGTACAAATTCACCCTGTTTGTACTGACCAACGACCCAAAGAAAACCAACGCTGAGGCTAACATCAAACTGAGCACCATGGCCACGCTGTGTGAGAAGATCATCAAGCGGCTGTACACGGATGCGGATGCCGGCAAGTTCGATCTGGTGACCGGAGAGAAGCAGGGTGATGCTGTGCGCCAGTGGAGCGGCGACAACCTGTATGGGTGGTGGTTTAACATCATCATTGAGTTGTATTCAGACGAATGCGCTTAAAAGATGGCAGCACTATCCGACGATGCACTGAAGGAACTAACGGACTACATTGAAGTCCAGGGGCTCGCATGGGCAAAGGAGTTCATTGCTTACCGGAAATCGTGGATGGAGAGCAAGGGCATCAAGGCCACCGGCGAACTGATCAACTCGCTGGAACTAGAAATTACCAGCATCTTAGATCAGGCAGCCAAAACAAAAATAGACATAGCCTTCAACGACTATGGCCGATTCATTGAGATCAAGAACCTGTACGTGCCCGGAGGTGGCACGGATTACATCGAAAGTCTGGAAAAGTGGATCGAGCAGAAAGGGTACCGGCAAAAAATGACTGCCAACTACCAGGCCACCAGAAAAGTCAAAACAGCCCCCGCCAACATCCTCAATCAACTTGCCTGGGCCATTGCTATATCCAGAAAGAATCGAGTGGCCAGGCGACGCCAATGGTACAACAAGCCCAAGAGTGCCGCCATCACAGAACTATACAACAAAGTAGCCGCCGGACTCCCGGAGCGGGTGGCTCAGGAACTTAAAAACGCTTTTAAATCCTAATCATGGCAATTAGACAGGACCAGGTACAACTAAGCATCGAATTCATCACGGATGAAAGTCGGGCACTCGCCAGGACACTCCTGACCACCAAGCAATACAATGCTGAACTGGCCAAGAGTACTGCCGTGATTGGCCAATACCAACGTGAACTGGCCAAGGTGGGAGCAGACGAAGCCAAACGAGCACCGATCCTGGCTAAGATCGCAGCTGAAGAAAAGAAGATAGCCGACAACCTGGGCAAGGTGGCCGAAGAAGGCAAGAAGGTAGAAGCCCTGGACCTGAGCAAGGTGGCTCCGGCACAACTGGTAGAGCGAGCCAAGCAGCTGCAACAGGCCATGCGCCTTATCCCGCAGAGTGCTCCGCAGTTCCGGGAGCTACAGGGTGAACTCGGACGGGTGAACGCTCAACTGAAAAGTATCAACGACACCTCGAAGGGCATCAGTGCCGGGAGTGGTGGCGCTGGGGGTGGATTGTTTCAGCGCATTTTGGGTGTGGCTGGGGGGATTGGGGTGTTCCAGCTGGCACAACAGGCCATAGGATCACTGATCAATTTTGGGCGCACGGCATTGCAGGAGCTGGATGGAGGCTTGAAAGCGGATGCCCAGGTAAAAGCCGCCATCGAGAGTACCAAGGGTGCCGCTGGACGAAGCTTCGAGGAATTGAAAACCCAGGCAGAGGAACTGGCTAAGGTTACGCTTTTCGGCGATGATGCAACCAAGGGTGCACAGGCACTGCTGCTGACCTTCAAAAACGTCAAAACAGAAATATTTGATCAGGCCATCCCGTTGGCTCAAGACCTGAGCACTGCATTTGGGCAAGACCTGAATGCATCCGCTATTCAACTGGGCAAGGCATTGGACAACCCAATCCAAGGGGTAACGGCATTGCGCCGGGTTGGGGTGAGCTTCACCGAGGATCAACAAACCCTAATCAAAAGCCTGGTAGAAACCGGAAGGACCGCCGAGGCTCAAACCCTCATCCTTGCAGAACTTGAAAGCCAGGTGGGCGGGTCTGCAAAAGCAGCTGCGGAGGCTGGATTGGGTCCGTATCAAATCCTTCAGAACAGACTGGGAGAGGTGCAAGAATCCATTGGGGGCCTGATTGCTAACGGGCTGCAGAAGCTTGCGCCATTCCTTTTGAAGGTCGTGGAGTTTGTGGAGCAACTGGTAGAGCGTTTCACATCAGGCAAACGGGCTACAGGCGAGTTTTCGACGGCGGTAGAATTGGTGGCCTTCAGCTTCAACGTAGTTGCCAAAATATGGCAACTGGCCGGAATTGCGCTCGAACAGGTGGTAAAAATCTTGCGCACTGCCGGGGAAAGGATCGGTGACTTTATTGGATATGTGAGGGAGTTGCCTGTTGTGGGCGAATTGTTTGAGCAGTTTATTATTACTCCTATTCGTTTTATTGCCGATGCCATTGAAAACCTTCCCGCAGCATGGGCGGGGTTTGTAGCTGCCACCAAACAGGCGGCATTGAACGTGGTGGAGGATTTGAAGGGCCTTGTGCTGGATGCTAAGATTTTTGTAAAGAACATTGAATCAGCTTTGACATTCAGCGCTGCGGGTAAACTAAAGATTGGTGCAGAGTTAAGCAGCCTTGAAAGTCAAAAGGTGGCAGCGAAAGCGGGCAAGACCATTGGCCAGGCATATATTGAGGCCAGAGATGCCGTGCTTGCAAATTCTGCAACGGGTACGGCAACGGATGGAACAGTGAAAAAACCAGGAGTGACCCCAACGGCTAATGCAACACCGGAGGAGATAGAGGCCGCAAGGAAACGCGTAGAAGATCGACTCAAAGTCGAACTGCAAGCTATTGAACTTGGCATACAGCGCAAAGAGCTGCTAATTGAAAACGAGCGCATCAAGGGGCTGGTAGATGAAGCCGGATATCAAGCCCAATTAGCTAAAATTACGGAGGATGGACTGCGTAAGAAGCTAGATGTATATAAGGTGTTTCATCGGGACCAGACCAATGAGGCACTGAAGCTGCAAAACGAACTGGCAGTCATCGAGCAGGGCAGTACCCTGGGCAAAGTGGCCATCAATACCATTTCCGGCAAACCGATTGGTGGGGTGAAATCACAGGCCACTGGAGGAGGGACGGAGCAAGCCCTTGGAGTGCAGGATCTGGGCGAGAATGCAAGGGAGCAGGCATTGGCGCAACGATTCCAGCGGATGCTGATCACTGAGCAGGACTATGAGTTGCAGCGGCTGGAATTGAAGAAGCAAGCATTGGCCGAGGAGATCGCTATTTTGAAGGAAGGAGGGCCGGCTTATTCTGCGGCGGTTCGGAAGAAGGAGGAGGAAGCCCTAAAAATAGATGAAGAAATTAAAGATAAGAGAATTGACAACGCGCAGCGGTTGGAAGATGCGAAGATTAAAATCCAACAAGCGGGTTTTCAGGCCGCTGCTGGATTTTTCTCGTTGGCCGCAGATCTACTCAGTCAAGATGAAAAAGCGCGGAAGAAAAATGCGACCGCCATCAAAGCATTTCAGAGCGCGGAGGTAATAACCAATGGTATTTTGGAAGCCCAGCGCAGTTATGCAGAAGCTGTAAAGACTTTTGGCCTTCCAGCTGGGCCTGTTTTAGGAGCGATCTTCGCCGGGTTGGCAGTGGGGCGTTCAATTGTGGCGGTAAATAAGATCAACGCTACCAAATTTTTTGGCGGTGGATTCACTGGATCCGGGTTTGGTGCTCCGGATGAAAGCGGGTCACGAATTGCGGGGTATGTCCACGCCGGAGAGTATGTAGCGCCTGCCAAACAGGTAAATGATCCGGAGACCGGCCCAGTAGTGCGCTGGCTTAATGATCGCCGTTTACGTGGTTACGCCTCCGGGGGCTTCGTGGCTCCAAATACCACCCCAAGCAGCAGCATCTCTTTCGGATCATCGGCGGCGGCACCAGTGCAGAACCTTGATTCGTTCATGAATGCGGTGAGTAGATTTGAAGCGGTGGTGGCTCGATTCCCTACCGAGGTAAAGAGTCGGGTGGTGTATACGGAGTTGGAGACGGCGGGTAGTGAGTTGAATGCGGTTCGGGATGACGCTTCGCTTTAAAAGAAAACCCGTGCTTGAAATCCAAGCGCGGGTTTTACATTTGGGCGAACTTTTTTAACATCACAAATTTATGGAAAACCAATTAATGCTACCGCCATCGGTTTTGAGCCAATTGATAAGAGATCGGAATCAGGATGCTGCCGTGGATGCTATGCGGAACCTAAAATCAATGATGTAGAAAAAAGCCCGATCGGATCACTCCGGTCGGGCTTTTTTCTTGTCCTACCCACTTAATTAAGCCGCCCCAACCTTTGCTCCATGCAAACCATCAGCAAAGCCGAAATGCTTTCCAAGATCGTGGAGAGCGGCGAGGTGCCTTTCCGGATCAAGTACGTTCGAGCCACTGGCAAGAACGCCGGGCAGATCGTTTTCAAGAATGCCTACTACGGCGCTCCCAATCCGCATCCTCGGGGCGGGAAGCCGGCAAAGCCTCCAGAGCGAAAAAACCGCAGGAGCTACCTGGAATCCAATGCCATTCCGATGACGGAATTCGGAACCGGCCAGATGCTTACACCCTTCATTAGTCATATAATTGAATTCAATGGCAAGCAAGTTATCCACTGAGCCCAAGCGGCTGGCACCCAATACATACCTGGTGGGCGGAGGCAAGGCTGTACTCCAATTCGCCGCTTTACCTGGTGAGGCCACCAATGATGTGGGCAAGATCACACCATTCACCCCGCCCGATGGTGGCCAGTCGGTGGATGTAGCCTTTTGGGGTAAGCAGAATGATCTTCCTTTCTACAGAGAGGAGCTGATTGCCGGCAACAACATCGTGCCGGCACTCATTGAGCGCAAACGCAACATCCTGCTCGGTCAGGGCTGGTATGCTTACAAAGAACGCTACGAAGACGACGGATCCGGTATGATGAAGCGGGTCGTGGACGAAGTGCCGATGGATATGGAAATGGAGGCTTTTTTCAAGAAATTTAAGAAGGAAGCCCAACGATTGGTGGGTGACTGGTTGAAGCACTCCATTTGCATGCCAGAGTATGTGCGTGGATTGGGTGACAAGATTGTCAGCGTGAAGGCCCTCGAAATGAAATACTGCAGGGCGGCGAAGAAAAACGCCATGGGCGACATTCCAAGCTGGTACTGGTCCAACTACTGGCAGCGTAAGAACTCCATCAAGGAGGCTGACCGCATACTCCAAACATTAACCCTATATGACCCTGCGTCCAAGAAAAAGCAGCCGAAATTCGTATTGCCGCTGATGGACGACCTGTTCAACGACTGCTACTACCCAATTCCGGCCTATTGGGGCGGTCGGCACTGGATCACGCTGTCGAACATCATCCCGCTGTTTCATGAGGCCAATTTGAAGCATGGGAGCGCACCGCGTTTCCATATCATCATCCCGCATGACTACTTCTGGGATTATGCGGCCATGAATGCGACCACCGAAGGCTCCGAGGAGTACCAAAAAGTCCTAAAGACCGGCGAAGAAAAAGAAAAGCAGTTTGTAATCGATTTCAATTCCGTTTTGGTCGGCGTGGGAAACACTGGCCGCCCGATCGTAACGAAATCCGAGATCATTGAAGCCCTGGGCGGCAAGTACGAAAAGCGGATGCAGATCGAGAAGATCGATTACAACATCAACGATGAGGCCCTGCTCAAGCTATATGCCGCCTCCAACGTGGCCAATGTCAGCGCCCAGGCATTGCACCCTACCCTGGCCAGCATCGAAACAGGTGGCAAAGGCATTGGTAGTGGCACCGAGATCCGCAACGCCTTCCTGCTGTACCTGATCATCGCGGCTCCCGTCGTGCGTGATATGCTGATGGAGGTCGTTGAAGTGGTAAAAACCGAAAACGGCTGGCCTGCAGATGTGAAATTCGGAATCCGTGATGCAGAAATGACCACGCTGGCCGAAAACCCAACCGGCATGCAAGCCAAAGAACCAAACGACGCGGTACAATGAACGAGCGGAAATACAATGCCCATCTGGCCGAACTGGAGTTGAATAACCCTGGAGAGCCGCTACTTCAAGCCCTGCGCGGTGGATGGAGTAAAATCAACGTGCTGTATATGGGTATTGCGCTCAAGCGGATGCCTACGGTGCTGGAATTGGATGAGGAGGAGATGATTGAGGTGAAAACTGGCACACGACCTGGTAAACCGATCGTGGCCAAAGTCACGTTCAAAAATGGCACTCCGGATGATACTTTGCGGCAATTGTGGGCAGAGCGTGGTCGATTATTCGGCCAAATGAACCGGCAGAGCAATGAATTTCATAAATGCAAGACCGACGCGGATCGGGTCGGAAATAGTGCCAAGGTTCTGGGCTGGTGGAAGGATATTCTTAGAGTAAAGGGGAATATCCTGCATTATGAAGAGTATGGCGAGTTGCCAAAGGTTGCGCAGCAAGGAGATGAACTTTCGGACAATGCGGTGGCATTGGGAAAGCAATTGGCGTCCATTCGGGCTAAGATTTCGCAGACAAAAGCCAAAATAACTGAATTGGCCGGTCTGGATCCGAACACACCGGGCAAGGAGGGGAAGATTCTGGAATATGAGCAGAAGCTTCGTGAGTTGATCCATAATCGGGGTTTGGCGGAGCAAAAACTGAAATCGCATGAGCAAGAAGGATAGAATTTACACTCAACGAGAATGGGATGATGCAGATCCATTAGATCGGTTATACATCCACCTGATGGAGCCTGATCGGTGGGTACTAAGCGCACCTGAGGAAGATAAAATGGATGCGCTTACAACTACGTGGAAAATCATAGTAAAAAAAGCAAGCCCAAGGGAAAGGATTCGGCTAATTACCAGATCGTTAGATTGTACAGAACGCACCGCTTACCGTTACATCCAAGACGCAACCAAGCTTTTCATGGAAACCCTTGATCTGGACCATGAATTAGAATTAAGGCTTGCTTACCATCGTTTTTCACGGATCCATGATGAAGCTAGAACTGATAAAGATTGGGATGGTGCCAGGAGAGCATTGGATAGCGCCATGAATATTAGGGCGCAAATTGAATCAAGACAACCCGTCAAGGTTAAATCCTATGCTCGACTGATCGTGGTAGATGACCCAAAGGCTATCAGAGCAAGAAATCAAGACAATGATGTATTAGAGTTTGAAATGCTTGGAAATGGACTACCCAATTTATCTGAACAAAAAACAGAAGTCATTTTACAGGGCGATTAAGCCTTATAAAATGTTTTTAGGTGGTCGTGGAAGTGGCAAAACGACTACCGAAGGGCCTGAACAATATCGTTCGATGGTAGAAATGCCCCGGAGCAAAGGTTTTTTAGCATCCAGCACTTATGCCCAATTGCTCAACTCAACACTGCCATCCATAGAAATGATGTGGACGCAATTGGGTATGATCGAGGGCGAGGATTATGTTGTAGGTATAAAGCCGCCCAAAACTTTTGACAAATGCCTGGATGAGCCTCGGGAGTATAAAAATGTCATTAGCTGGGCTAACGGTCGTAGAATCCAATTAATGAGTATGGATCGCCCAGACTTGCAGCGTGGAGGCACGTTTGTAGACGGCGCCGCAGATGAAGCGGCTTTAATTCCACATATTCATATTACAAAAGTCATGATCCCAAGCTTAAGGGGTATGGTAAGGGAATTTAACACCCCTTTGCGGGGCGTTTTCCGAGCATATACATCTATACCATGGAAGCCATCGGGGTATTGGTCACTTGATTATGAATTAAAGGCCCAAAGCCTACCAGGAATGTACCATTGGGAAGAGGCAAACGCCTATGATAATATTGACATTTTGGGTCAGGACTATCTAACTCGGTTAGAGGCCGAATTACCTTATCTGGAGTTTCTTGTAGAGGTTATGAATGAGCGGGTTCGAAAAGTTTCTGATGCCTTTTACCACAAATTTGACGCTGAAAAGCATACTTATAGCCCTGTATTTGACTATTCAGAAGGGGAACGAGGAATAATCATTGATAAGCGTAAGTATGCTGATGGCATGAAGGATAGTCATTATAAACGAGATAAGGTAATAGACCTATCGTTTGACTTCTCAGGGTTTTTCAACTGCTGTACCGTTTGGCAGGAAGGCGAGGAGACCGATGGCAGAACTAAAAGGCGAATAGAGTATTGCCTACGTCAGTTATTTGTCAAGAGCTCTGAGGGTAAGGTAGCAGAACTCGTGGACAAGTTCTGCGCTACTTATTCAAACCACGCATTCAAGGTAGTACGCCTATGGGGTGAGCCAAGGGGGCACGATGCCAAGGCAGACACCAGGCAGACCATGTTCGAACAGATAAAGGAGCGATTGGTACGCCAAGGGTGGCAGGTAGAGATCAGGGTGAAGCCCGGTCAGGTCAAGGCGCACAAGGAGCGCAACTACTTCATGAATGAAGTATTGGCTGAGACTAACCCATTGCTGCCAATACTTCGGTTTAACGATGAGAACTGTAAGGATGCCATAATATCCATGCAGGTTACTGGGGTGCGTGATGACTACCAAAAAGATAAGTCCAAGGAAAGTGATCGTGCGTTCCCTCAAGAGCATGCGCCGCACTTTACAGATACGTGTGACTATTACGCCATGCAGAAGCATGGTCACCGTGTTGGCATGAGAGCATCAAGACCTGCGCTGTCGGCTACGATGGGATAGCCCATCCATATAACCGCCCAAAACAGGCGGTTTTTAATTAAGAAAAAGCAAAACCGCGCCCGCAGTTGTTTGGGCGTAATTACAGGCTATATGTGTGTTTTGTAACCCATATAGTTTGATTATTACGGGTTTATATATGTATTGCT
>JBILHS010000228.1:0-3552 GCA_044350425.1 Saprospiraceae bacterium
GAAGCGTGAAGAGAAATAGCGTCAGCATTGAAGCAAATGAGCAATACGCACACGGTATTAAGAATAAATCTCAGACCTTAGCTTGGGTATACATCGAAGTGGCGCAGGGTCAAAAGACCACAGGCGCGGCGGGATAATCATTACCACTGGTAGTTTCCAATGGTGAGCATTAAATCCAGTCCGTAATAAGGGCGCAATTTGTTCAAAATAGCATTGAAGCCCAGCTCTACACTAGAATAGCGGTTTAAGCTATACTCTATATTACTTCGAACGGACAAGCCGAGGGCGTTTTCTTTATCAGAGGAGTAAGAATAGTTGGGAGAAAACAACGCAGTACTGGTTTTGCGTTCAAAATTATTCGGAGTAATGGTCTGAACCCAGGTAGGACCCGCTTCTAAGCCAAATTTAAGGCGTTTGCGATCGGTTGGAATCAATTTCAACACGCGTAAGGATCCCCAATACACCCTGTCCTTCAACTTATCGTTATAAAAGCGGAGTCCAGGGCTGTAGTCTGAAGGTTGGTTTTTAGCATTAGCCCAATTGCCTTGCAGGGTCAATAGGCCTCCCCACCCACTTGAGTGATAGCCTCCGACCGTAGAAACAGTGCCTAAGGGATAGGTAACACCAAGGCCCCAAAAAAAGGGCCTGGTTTTTAAGGTTATTTGACCTAAGACTGCCTGAATGGACAGTAGGCAGATACTCAGTGAAATCAATATGAAGTGTTTCATGTTTAAAAAGAGTTAAAAATGAAAAGCCCTAAAAACTTCAGTTCATTGCCGAATTCTATATTTCTCCAACACCTCCCGCTGCCGGGCATACTCACTACGGCTGCCAATCGTTATTTTAGTCTTGAAACTGCCAATCACTCCCCCAGCTACTGCCGCGATCGGTGTGGTAAAGACACTGTATAGCAGCCCCTTTTCATGGGCAGCAAAACGAATGCAAATCCATTCATTTTTCTTACAGGGTGGGTCGTCGCCCTGAATCAGCCTATACACAAACCCGACAGCAAAATAGGAAACCCCCGTCTTGCAAATTGTGAGACGGGGGTTTCGTTTTAGGCCAAAATTTACTCTTATTTTTGCACGGCCACTTTCACTTGCTCCCGCACATTTTCACCAGAGACTTCAACGGTGTAAATACCTGAAAGCCAAGTACTCACATCTAAACGGGCCGTGCCGCCAAATGCTTGTGCTTGGTGTAATAGCCGACCATAAGAATCATATACCCGAAGCATACAAGGTCCGTCCGGAAAAGCGACGTTCAGCTGCCCAGTCGCCGGGTTTGGGTTGGTATAGACGAGCTTTTCCAAATCTGTATTGCGGTCACCACTAGGGCGTAGCTGGTCTCCTCCATTCGCGCCATCTACGATTGCCTTTGCGACCTGGATATAGAGTTGGCAATTGGATGCATAACTACTTAAGTCTGGTTGCCATAAATCTGCCACTGGTTGGAAACTTGCTTCCGCTGCCTCGAAGTCCTCCAAGCGAAGTTGTTGATAGGCAGAGTGCCACGCCTCCCCGAGACCAATTGTGCTGCCACCCGGTATGGTTACGTTACAGTCGGCTTCGGGTCCTTTTCCGACAAAACTGTTGGAGCTGGTAAATTCGTCGTCCAAGCAAGCGTAGGGCGGACTAGCTGCTGGCGGGAAGGTATTGACGGTGACGGGAATGGTGCAGTTTGCACGGCGGATGTCCATGAAATTCTGCGGCATAGGCTGTGGCGTGTTAATGTCGAACACACACCACCAGTTTTCCCGCATGGGGATGGGCTGTACGGGTGATTTGTTGACATAGCAAAGGCTAAAATACAAATCGTCGCAGCCGCCAGTGCAATCCCGGAGGAAAGTATTTGGCTCACCACCATCAAGTGGGTGCTGCTGGGCGTTGATGGCATCAATCATAAGGATTACATCAGTGCCAAACACGCCGAAGTCATTGTGGAGGAGTGCGGCACAGTCCATCAATACAAGCCCTTCAGTATCTGTGCCATCCATATAAACACCCACCCTGCTGCGTTGGATAAAAGAACCATTGAGCAGGAATACATTGGAGGGGCCATCAAAAAGGTTGCTGGCAATAATTCCTATTGTGTTGAACGTCATTCCTGAATTCCGCATGATGAAAAGTGGCACATTGTCCAAAAATGCCCCGCACTGAGTACCCAACACACTTCCTGGGTCTGGGGTGAAAGGGCCTAAAAAGGCGTTGCTGTTGAAATTGCTAGTTTTAACAACAACCTGATTCACACTATGAAGCTCTAGCCCAGCATGAGAATCCGTTTCCGATTCCCAGGTGCTTCCTTCTACAGTAAGTGTCGGGCGGTTAGAGATGGTCGCGCCAGTCCAAGCGAATTCTTCAAAGGTGCATCCCTTAATGCTAAAACCTCCCCCTCCTCCATCAGCGACGATGCCATTCTCTATATTATTGAAATTGCAAATCCAGAAAAAATGAGTATTGGATTGTGTGGTGGACACCGGGGTGCTAATATTTTTGAATTCGCAGTGACGGAAATCCAGCGAAGTAGCCCCACTGGCAGTCACTCCGACATAGTTTAGATTTGGTCCTAACCCTGGGCCGACCAACTCCACATCGTCCATTCGACAACTGCCGCCTGCGTTGATGTACAAGCCACCTGGATCGGCTTCAATCTTACCCTGCCTCCAGATGACACCGTGATTTGCCTCAATCCCGAGATCACTACTCAGGCGCATAAAGCGGTGGCCGAAACCTCGTCCGGTGAGTTTGAAGTTGTTCACTCCAGGGCCGAACTCGAGGGTGCCACCATTGGAGAAATGGAAATAGCCATACCCTTGAAATGTGATGTCGCCATTGATCACCAAGGTGCCTTCGATGCGGATTTCTGAGCCGTAGGCTTCGAGGTTTATGATGGAACCGGCATCTAAAACAAGTGTTCCTTCTTTCCCAATAAAAACTTGCGAGTTGCCTTGAAGTTGGAGAGTTGCTCCAGATTGTACATGCAATGAACTTCCATCATTAACGGTCACTTTGGCACTGGATTTAATGGTAGTATGAGCGCCTCCATACATATCGAAGACGCTTCCATCTCTGAGATGAATAAATGAGTTGTCCTCAATTACAACAAGTCCGCCATTTTTAACCAGCAGCTCACTTTCCGCATTGAACCAAACGGTACCCGTATTATTTATTGAATTTTGTCCCACTAAAAATTTACTTTGATCTTCAATACTTACAGTCACACTTTCTTCCTCTCCGCAATCGGCTCCGGGTACAGCAACCATGAACGGTTGTGGTTGCCGATTGATAGGGTTGGCGGGGTTGTTAATGTAAGCAATCCGATTGTTTCTATTCACCCATAATTCGCCACCACCTTGTACCGTCACGTCATGTGCTATTTCGTGCGGAGTAGAGGCCGGGGCAGACTCAAGCGGGGTTGCGGATGCGCCTTGGCCAAAATTATAAATAATGCCACTGCCAAGTAAAGGCTGTAGCTCACCAGCTGGCGGAGGTTCTAGCTCATTCGTTATGATAGTAGCTATCCGTGGGTTCATACTTACATGGGCTTGGTTTG
>JBILHS010000229.1:0-3545 GCA_044350425.1 Saprospiraceae bacterium
GCATTTTCGTACATCCTTAGTTCGAGGCCCTTTTATTTTATTATTATTTTTTTGACTTCTAACCAGCCCGTATCATCAGTTATTTTTAACAAATAAAAACCTGGTTTGAAGTTGTTTGTCGGTCTCTGGATTTTTACAGTATTTCCTTGCTGTGTATCAATAAAAATGGCACCTCCTACCAAATGAAGCATCTCCGTTTTTACAATTATTGAACCGCCTTTGTGCTGAATGGTAATGTCTCCGGAGCTCGGGTTGGGATAAACTATTATTTGGCTTTCCTGAAAGTACGGTTCATAGGTGCTTACACTAATCGTATCGCACAGCGACCCAGCCAATGCCCCCAACCGATAATTAGGGTAGTTGGGCATGGCTGCAAAATGCCTGTTGGGCAGTTCGATGGCGTGCTGCCTTACTTCGCAGGCCAATCCTGCTGAATCAGGATGTTCAATGACATGGAGATAATAGGTTGGGTCAAATGTGCACATGTATATTTTGCCATCAGGTGCTAATTTGGAATAATAAAAATCCGTCTTCGTTCCAAAATTAGTAAACCCGTCATATTGGGCAACCAAAGTTTTACTGGCTAAAATATTTTGAGATTCAAGATCGAACTGATATATTTTCTGCCGGGTATTGTAATATGCAAAACGACCACTAGCGGAAAGTATCAAGCCGCTGATAGTATTTGTGTCGGGTGCAACAGAAATATATTTGGGATTTGTGAGGCTTCCGTCACATCTATCGAAATCAAAAACATTAAGCCCGTTCATATCGTTTGAACGGACAAATTTATCTCCACTATTTGTAAACAACGCCCCTCCCGATTCATCATATTTATTCCATGAATAACCCAAACATTGCTTGTCATTTACAATAACTCCTGTTGGGGTTACCAGTACCGAATAATAGCAATTTGATTTGTATTCCGGGATAATCAACCACCAGTCACGACCATTCGCATGCTTAACTGCGGAGAGTTTCGTTCCCGCCAAAGTGTCTTCAATAATTATGCTGTTTTTCAAAACTACTTTTCCTAATCCGCTATTTTCGGTCATATCAATTTCTGTCATCAACAAATGTTTGGGCGTAACAAAACTTCCTCCCGGCCCGCCAAAATTATATATCTCGCTATCGATATGAAAAATCAAGTAAATGCTATCTTTTCCTGTCTTTGGAATTGTAATCGTTGATTGGTTATACGGATTTGCAAAAGGGTTTATACTGCACCAGTATGTCTGAATAACACCGGGGTTTAGTCCCTGCCCATTTTCCATTACTTGATGGTTTTTATTAAACACTGTACAGTTGTTAGTGTAAAAGAGCAGATTACCCTCCTTGTCGCTCATGCAGGCAAGGGCTTCGTAGGTGTTCGCTTCGGTCATATTTATTGCTTCTATATGAACTGAATCGTTATCAAAGTTGAGCAGATTACCTCCTAAATTATCAAATCCAAACACCCAATTATTTTCATGCCTGTTTTGGGCATGGAGCATGGCCATTGGGAGAAGTACTAAGATCAATATGAAATGTTGTTTCATTATAGGCAAAATAAAAGACAGGCCGCGCCCTGTCATGGGCGCGGCCTGTCTGGTGAAAAAAATTTACTTGTTGGTTAAGATTACCTTGACAATCTGGCGACCGCCTTTTGTGGTCGTCACGGCGCACAGGTACACGCCAGTAGGGGCATTTGGCAGGTCAACAAACTGAACTTCCGTTCCTTCGGCGAACGCGACCGTCCTCCATACCTTGCCCATGGCATCCGAAATGGTGACTGTGCCGGACTGTCCGGCTGGCAGCCTTACGAAAAAGCCGTCGGTTGCCGGGTTGGGATAGACCAACAGTTGGCCGCCCAAAATCTTTGCCGTTGAGCGCTCGCCAAAACCGTTGTCCAGTACCTGCTCCTGAACAGGTGCTGCAATGGGGTAGCAATTGCTGGTATTGTCGTTCCAGTTGCCCTCATCGCAGCCGGCGAGCATCCCACGAGCGCGGTACACCCCGTGGCCGCCAGTTTTGGGGCATTCGGATGCGATGCCCTGTAAGGTGCTGACCTGTGCCGCTGTCAGTTCGCCATTCTGATAAAGCACCTTTTTGATGGCAATATCGTTGACCGTTTTTTCATACTGCTCGTAGGCGCTCGATACCGTTACCAGATTGTTCAGGGCGAGCGCGTTCTGCAACTCGGCGGACATGTCTGCGCGATATGCGTCGTTCAGCACGCCATAAAGGCTGTCCAGTATGTGAAGTTGGGCAAGGCCACCCGATTTTGTGGTCAGCATAGATGCCAACGCGCCTGCATCTATCGAAGTGTCCAAAATAGAATCGGCGAGTGATAAGCTGGCCTGCACCAGTTCCACAGCGCTTTTTATCTGTCCCAACTGGGCAGCCAATGATGCCGAAACGGCCAACCCCTCCGCTGTTTTCTGTTCCACGGCGTACAACTGCCCCACCGATGTTTGCGATTGCGCAGAAAGGAAAGGCCCAAACTCAGCAAAATCATCCTGCAACGCCGGGTTTTGCGTCAGTTTGGCGTACAGGTAGCGTCGGCCTGTCCAAATATGCGTAGGGTTCTGAACAAGCGCGTCAATCGTGCCGCCTGCTATCGCCCTGTCGGTCTCGTCGGTTCCGACAAGATGGGTTATGCAATCCCCCGCACCCGGATAGCCTGTAAAATCGGATTGGAACCAAGCCTCTTGATTGGGATCGATATCGGCAGGGTAGTACTCGGAAAAAAATGTGTAGCCCAAGCCTTGCGTGTTTCTTACCGACTGATTCGTGTGCGCCCAGATGCGTGACTGCCCCGCCAATTGCTGTGGAAAGTGGTAAGCATGGAGCGTTGGTATGATGTTGAGCCACTTGTCATACCACTCGTTGCCGTTGTGTTCGCCACCAAGTGTACCCTGTTGCCCGATAAACCCGTCCTGTACCCGGAAGGAGTGCCCGCCCCCCGTATGGGTGTTGGCAAAATACTGCGTACCCATGCTCGTGCCCTGAAAGTACATGGGGTAGGTGCTCTCTCGCAGATTATTTTCGCAGAATACCGTGTTGGTAAAATCCTGTGAATAGATGCCCGCAAAGAAATTCACCGAAAAAGCGGTGTTGGGGTTAAACTCGAAGGCGTTTCCCGTCATCACGTTGCCGCTGCCCATAGAGCCATTTAAGTTGATGCCCCAATCAGCGGCAGGGTCAGAAAACGGCCCCCAAGCACCTGAATTGAAGGTGTTGGAGTAAACCTCCACTTGGTTCTTGTTGCCGTTGTTGAGCGTTATGCCGTACAAATTGTTGTCCCCCGGGTTTCCCGTTGGCTGGTCAAGGAAAAAGTTATTGAACTCTACAATGGTCGAAGTGCCGGACGGGTACTCGCCACTGAGCAAAACCTCGTGCGATGGTGTGTGGGTCACTTGGGCTACCGAGAAGTTGAAGTTGTTCCAGTCCACCCGAATGTCCGTGCCGCCGCCCATGGTCGCGCCGCCCACGAGTTCGATACCCCGAAGGTGTTCCGTTTTTTCGGGGTCTGAAAAATTGCCGCCAAAGAAATTATGGTTGAT
>JBILHS010000048.1:0-39071 GCA_044350425.1 Saprospiraceae bacterium
AACAGCGCTGATCCGCGGGATACATAGATCCGTTGGTTGTCGGATGGCGCCAGTTTCATCTGGTTAAAATTCCCGTCATTGAAAGTGGAGATCTTGGTCCAATCGTTGCCACTGTTGGTGCTCTTCCACACATCTGCGAAGGCAACATAGATGGTCGTAGACACTTGCGGGTCTTGTTCGAAAGGCGTCACCCAGGCCCCGTCTTCATCCAATGGCTTAGAAATGGAGCTGCGAGAGGTACCCTGATTTGTAGATCGGTACATGCTCCCGTTTTGAGAAGTGCCATACAGGATATTGGCGTTGTTCCAGTCCACAAAGGTCTCCATCCCATCTGCACCCAGCCAGTCTACAAAGGATCTGTTCGCACCACGCATCACACAGGTTCCATTGTCCTGAGAGCCTCCAGTCACCACATTGGGATTGGTTTTTGACACACCGATTTTGTACAATTCCTTAATACTTAGTCCAAAAGAATGATCCTGAAAAGAGGCTGCCTGATCGATACTGGTAAAGAATCCGCCATCGGAACCCACCAGGAGTTTATTTCCGGCAAATTTCAGGATACAGATGTCCGCATGGTTGTACCCTACCCCCAGCGACGCAGCCGTACTTGGCACCCAGTAGGAGGTAAGTTCAAAAGAGACTCCGCCGTCGATCGATTTCCAGGTGTGCACGCCACCAATATGTACCTCGTTCGCGTGGAGCGGATCGACGGCGATGTCCATGTTTCGGGGCGCTTGTCCTCTGTCATCGTCCCCTATTTCACTGTATCCCAGATAATTGATGGTGGCGCCATCCACGAGCTTATTGAAAGTAGCGCCACTATTGGTAGACTTATAAAACCCTCCAAATTTACCGCCCAGTGCTTCTATCACGTAAACGACATTCGGATCTGCTGGTGAAACGCCCATTCGCTTGTAGTTGTTATTGGCGGTGCCAAAGCCGCCGATCTGGATAAATGAGGTGCCCCCATCGACGGAACGATACACGGAAATTCCGGAAAAGTAGATCGTACTCGGATCGCCTGGCTTGAACTCTACGTCGTATCCTACCACACCGCTTGCACCCGCCACAGCAGTCCAGGTGCTCCCTTGATTGACAGAGCGAAACAAGCCGTTTGATTCGGATACGGCATAGACGGTGTTCGGGTCCGTTGGATGATACAGGATGCGGCTGACTTTCCCATTTCCGCTTAGATTACTGGTGGTAGTCCAGCTTGCACCGCCATCCAGAGACCGGAAAATTTTGCCCGAGGTGCTACCCCAGAGGTATTGCTGGTTATTATAAGGAGAAATTTCTAGCGCATAGACATCGATGGACGTGTATTCATCTGCGATCGGTGTCCAGGCATTCCCTCCAGTGGTAGATTTCCAGACGCCGCCGGTTGGACTACCAACAATCAGATGATCGAAGTTGCCTTCGTCTATTCCAATCGATGTAACACGCCCCAAACCCGGACTCCAGCTGGAGGAGGCGATCGAATAGGTGGGTCCCAATTGTTTCCAATCCCCGCCAAAATTGCCGGACTCCACGGATTGCGGCTTTGCAGCACGCCGGTAATCACGGCCACGCCTGGACAACTCATAGTTGGGAATTTTGATGCCGGCAGCATCCAACTCCATCAAAGCAACATACTCCCAGCGTTTAAACTGTTTATACCCGCTGCCCTTCCCACGTCCAACCACGTCAAAATAGTCTTCGGCTTCCTTTTGTATGGCGGTGATTGGATAGGTTTCCGCCTCGATCATTTCGAGGTATTTTTGAGCGGATAAAGAAAATGAAAGCAGTGCCAAAGACAGTAACAGACGTAAACGAAGGTGCATAAAGATAAAATTTGAGATGAAGGAAGCCTAAAACAAAGATACTACGTTATAGCAAATTGCGTCGGGCAATCTGAGTTTTGAACTGGGGATTTGGTTAATTGGGGATTTGGGGATTTGTTAGGCCAGCGCCTGGGATACCGTTCTGCGGCCAAGTAAATTCGAATACCAGGCGCTGGCCCAACAAATCCCCAAATCCACCCATCCCCAAATCCCCAAAAAAAGAAATCCTCCCACCTTTTTCTGCGCTACAACAAACGGGTTGCCTACTTTTGCAGGAGTAAAACTCAATCAGAATTCAGATTATGCTCCAAGTCGGCGATAAAGCCCCGGATTTTGCCCTCCGTGCCAGCGATAAATCACTGGTGAAACTTTCTGAACAGCGCGGCAAAAACGTATTGATGTTGTTTTTCCCTTTTGCCTTTACAGGTGTTTGCACCAAAGAACTTTGCATGATGCGCGACAGCCTGGCTGAATATGAAGGTTTGGAAGCGCAAATACTGGCCATTTCCGTGGATAGCCCTTATACCCTCGCCAAATGGAAAGAAGAGCAGGGCTTTAACTTCCCGATGCTTTCTGATTTCAACAAAGTGGTGAGCAAAAAATACGATGCACTTTATAAGGAGTTTGGTCTTGGTTTGAAAGGCGTGTCCAAGCGTGCAGCTTTTGTGGTGGATACAAAAGGCATCATACAATATGCAGAAGTGCTTGAAAATGCCGGAGAACTTCCGAATTTTGAGGCGGTCAAACAAACTTTGAAAAATTGTTGATTTGTTGGTGGGAGACCTCCGAGGTCTTCGAAGACCTCGGAGGTCTCCCACCAACAAATCAACACATAACCATCTATATGCCAGTTACCAAGCCCCTTTGGGAAGAAGACGAGGACACACTCACGATGGACGACATCGGGACGGGCTTTCCAGCACAGATCATCGTATACAACGATGACCATAATACTTTTGAATGGGTCATAGAATGCTTTATGCAGGTATTACAGCATGCCAGCGAACAAGCGGAACAACTCGCCCTGATCATTCACAATAAAGGGAAAGCTACGGTCAAATCTGGAGCTAAAACGGAACTTATCCCGCTTTGTGGAGCTTTGGTAGATCGGGGATTATCGGCGGAGGTAGAAGAAAATTAGTGCTACTGACCAACGATAAAGGTCTGCGCCTCGGCGACCAGTGGGCGAAGACCCAAGTGATCGCTGTAAAATAATTGAACTGCAAACGTTTCAGCACGTTTTTCCATAACGGCGGCAGGGGCAAATCGCACTTGCCGCCGTTCTTTGTTTCCAAAATGCCTGTTTATTACCTCCCGGATGATGATTGTCATGTATTCCCGCAGCCCGAACAGGCGGAGCCGAGCGGGCTGGTAGCCGTAAGCACCGACCTGCACGAAGACCGGACCCTGATGGGTTATGCCCATGGGATGTTCCCCTGGTTTGAAGATGATGGGCATTTTTTCTGGTTCACCCCCGATCCGCGTTTTGTTTTATTCCCGAAGGAGGTACGCGTGCATAAAAGCATGCGTTCTATTTTTAACCAGGGCAAATTCAGGTATTCGCTGGATACTTGTTTCGGAGCTGTGATACAAGCCTGTGCCAGCGTGCCTCGCCATGAACCCGGTCCGGAAAGCACCTGGATCAACGAACATTTTATTGCAACGTACACCCGCTTACATGAACGGGGTTTGGCGCACAGCGTCGAAGTCTGGGAAAACGAGCAGTTGGTGGGCGGGCTTTATGGTATTTCTATTGGTAAGATCTTTTTTGGGGAAAGTATGTTTGCACGCGTTCCGAATGCATCCAAAGCAGGCTTTATTTCACTGGTCCAGGCACTGGAACATTCGGGGTTTTGGCTGGTAGATTGCCAGGTGGAAACGCCCCACCTCGTCAGCCTTGGAGCACGGGGCATCCCCAGACCTGAGTTTTATGAATTCCTGATGAAGAATTCTTACGAGAAGACCTTAGTGGGTAAATGGAGCTTCGGGGAGAAAGGGATCGTGGTGACTCCGTGATCCATATCCAATGAAGCATCAATAAAAACGTCCATCATGTTTAGAACCTTATTGCTTCTGGCACTTCCCTTTTCACTGACGGCTCAAGGCCCCGGGAAAAGCAACATCCTCCTGTTTTCACTGACTAAAACCGCTGACAGCACCTGGCGACCCGAGTCGGCCAGATTTTTGACAGCTTTCAACCGGGACGGCTATAACAATCAACCCAGTTTTTTTTTAAATAACGAATTGTGGCTGACCGCACAATTTCCCCAGGACACCACCCAGACGGACCTGATTGCGCTGGATCTGCTGTTAAAAACGCAGACCCGGGTAACGGCTACCCCAAATACTGCAGAATATTCTCCCACAAGAATGCCCGGTGGCAAACGTTTTTCGGCCATACGGGTAGAAGAAGATGGCAATCAGCGGCTGTGGTCGTTCCCGATCGATCGATCCGACCATGGTCGGCCCGAGTTTCCGAAAATATTCAATGTGGGTTATCACTGTTGGTTGAGCGACACACTCGTGGCGCTTTTTATAGTGGGCGAAGACGGGCAGCCCCACACACTTCAGGTACTCGGCACAAAAAGCCAGAAACCCAATCGCATTGGGTCAAATATCGGTCGTTGTATGATCAAACGACCAGACGGCAAGCTGCTTTTCGTGCAGAAAGCAACCGAGCTGACCTGGTATCTTAAAACCTGGGATCCAAAAACCAATTTGCAGGAGATCATTCTGAAAATGCCTGTCGGAAGCGAAGATTTTGCTTTACTGCCTGATGGCACGCTACTTACTGGAAAAGGCCCTAAACTGTATCAATTCAAGCCATCCCGCAATACAGATTGGAAGGAAATAGCCGATTTTGGAAAATATGGCGTGCAAAAAATCACCCGCCTGGCCGTCAGTGGAGATGGGAAATTGGCAGTTGTTGTGCAGTAAATTCAAAAATAACTTACCTTGCGTTCTTTTTTCGGAAGTCGCCCACTTAAATATTGAGCCGGGTGGCTTCCGTTTTTTTTTGGAGCCGCAGAGCGGCCTAACGTCGGTAGTGTTCGGATTAAGGTAACGGTTTGGAGGTGCAGAGCACCGGAAGGGCTGCGACGAGTTCCGGTGCTCTGCACCTCCAAAATAATTCACCCATCTAATCTACCGACGTTAGGCCGCTCTGCGGCTAAATTGACGAAGTTGGGTTAAATCCATTGCATACCACGGGATGGCTTTCACTAAAAATTAGTTTTGCAAAATATAGATGACAGTCGACACCCGACAAACCATCCAAAACAGAATTTAATAAACAATAGTAGGTTTTTACAAAAGATAATTTGTACCTTTGCCGGCTCATTGTAGACAAACAGCATTTAAATGCCGAATGTCTCTTTTTTCTTTCTCATTCCGGCATTGGGTAGCATTGACATTAGGTGCGTAGGTTTTTGTGGCAGGGAGCAATCTTGAGGTGTGCAGGCTTTGTTGATTTCCAAAAACGATTTGGAAGTAACGGACGACGCGCGCACTCCTTCGGTGATCGAAGGCGGGTGAAGCATAACTACGTGAACAGCAGCGCGCAAGTCAACCAGTCCCCTCGCCCTAACGTACTTTATTAATGTCTGCATTCAAGACGCTCGGAATCTCCGACGACCTCTTGGAGGGTATCACGGCCATGGGCTTTGAAACCCCCACTCCTGTTCAACAAATGGTCATTCCAGTCGCCCTTGAGGGTGATAATGACCTCATCGCCCTCGCCCAGACGGGTACCGGCAAAACGGCCGCTTTCGGCCTCCCACTCCTCCAACGTATTGACCCGAAGGAACGCACCATTCAGGGCCTCATCATGTGCCCTACCCGCGAACTTTGTGTTCAGGTAGCCAGCGACCTGATGAACTACTCCGAAAAAGCACACCAATATAAGGTCGTAGCCGTGTACGGAGGAGCAAGCATCGAAACCCAGATCCGTCAGATCAAGGCCGGTGCGCAAATTGTGGTGGCTACACCGGGCCGCCTCATGGACCTCATCGCCCGCAAATCCATCAAGCTCGACAGCGTACGTCGCGTGGTACTGGATGAAGCCGACGAAATGCTCAACATGGGCTTTAAAGAGGCCATTGACTTTATCCTTTCTGAAGTAGTAGAACGCAAATCCATTTGGCTTTTCTCGGCTACCATGCCCAGAGAAGTACGGACCATCGCGAATACCTACATGAAGAATCCGCGCGAGTTGACCGTGACCGGGAATCTTCAGACCAACGAAAACATTGAGCACCAATATTATGTGTGTCGTGCGGACGATCGTTACAACGCCCTCAAACGCGTTGTGGACGCACTTCCTGGAATTTATGCCCTTATCTTTTGCCGTACCCGTATCGAGACCAAAGAAGTGGCCGAGCAAATGGTACGCGATGGCTACAACTCTGACGCACTGCACGGCGACCTGGCCCAGGCCGACCGCGACCGTGTGATGCAGCGTTTCCGTGAGGGACACCTTCAGCTCCTGATCGCCACCGACGTAGCGGCCCGTGGCCTGGACGTGAGCAATATCAGCCACGTGATCAACTACGGTTTGCCAGATGAGATCGAAGTGTATACCCACCGTTCAGGCCGTACCGGTCGTGCAGGCAAAACGGGTGTAAGTATCACCATCGTAACCCCTAAGTACGAGGAAAGAATCCGCCAGATCGAACGCAAAACCAAGGCGCCTATCGTGAAAAAAATGCTTCCAACGGGTATGGAAGTCTGTGAGGCGCAATTGTTCAACATCATCAAAGGCATCCACGAACAGGAAGTGCACCACGCGGATATTGAGCCTTACATGGAGCGTATCCAGGAAGAACTGAAAGACCTGACCAAGGAAGAACTCATCATGCGTTTTGCCAGTGTTGAATTCAACCGCTTCCTTTCTTACTACCGCACTGCGCCGGATATCAACATTTATCCTCGTGGCGACAAACGCGGCGTACGTCCATCAGCCACTCCGAATACCGGCGCTGCTGAAGGTTCGGTTCGTTTGTTTGTCAGTGTAGGCGAAATGGATGGTGTGACCAAAAAGGATTTCTTGATCCTGTTGGATCGCTCCTTTGGTATTCCAAGTCGTGCCATTGGCCAGGTCGATGTAAGCCGCACCCACCTGCACTTCGACCTCGAAGCAGCTTATGTAGCGGTGGTTCGTCAGGGCTTGCCAGAATTCACGATCAATGGTCGCCCGATCCGGGTAGACGATGCTTCTGAGCGTGACAGAGCCCCGAGAAGAGAAGACAAAGTATTTGAAAAATGGGACCGCAAGCCTAAGAAAGGCGGCGGCTATGGCGGCGGCGGTCGGAAGAAGTGGTAAACTAGTTTCAGGTTGAAAGTTAGCATAGCAGCGGGCATTTCGTTTTAGGACGGGATGCCCGCTTTGTTTGTGTATAAACAGCCTTATGCCCAGTATCTCGTCCAACCAATGCGATGAATTGTCTGGCCACTGCATAGGATATTTTTATTGGAGGAAAAAACCGTTTTACTTTGTATTTTAAAATTTAACACAAAGTAGTACTATAGGCATCACGATCATTTTTCAGTCCAATTTATCGTCACAGGGTCAAGTTCCTACTATCTGAAGAACCAATTTACAGAAAGTATTGCAAGGCGAAAAAAAATATTTGAAATGTATCCACTTGACTTTATCGAGTTTTTGCGCTTCAAGGAAATAGACGAAAAACCCTTGTTAATTTGTTAATTTCAACCTTTTCGAGCTGTTGTCTACGCCCAATATAAGGCACATTACGAAGAATTTATCCGGTTCGGAGGTTTCCCTCAAGTCGTTTTGGCCGATTCAATCGAAAAGAAAGAAAGCATGTTGAACGACATCTTGATAGCAAGGCCTATTGAGCCAAACATAGAAAGGAACAGCACTTGCTGAATCAGCCCTTATACCCTTGATTATCCTTTCCCCTACTTCTGACTAGCCTCATACAAAAAGTCCTTTTCCTCCTGACTCAGGCTCTCATAGCCCTGCGCTTTGATCTTATCCAGAATGGAGTCCAGTTTTTCCTGAAAAGAACGATCATTAGAATCGGATTTTCCGCTGCCTTTTGCACCGCCGAACGTAGCACGCATGGGTGGTGCATTTTTAGGGCGACTGAATTTTGGCCCTGGCCGCGCGGAAAAAAGCCCACGAAACCAGGCAAAAAAGTGATTGATCGGAACTGCCAGGTCACGACCGTCCCGGAGTTGAAACACAAAGAAAATACCCATGCCAAAACCTGCTATGTGGGCAGCATGACCGCCAGCCGGATAAGTACCGGCAATTGCTACTACATCGAGCAAAACCAGTACCAGAACAATATATTTGACTTTTACGGATCCCAGGAAAAGAAGCTGCACCCGATAATCAGGGGCCAGCACAATAGCCACGCCACCCATTGCCATTACGGCTGCTGAGGCGCCCAGCGCATAAGAACCAACTCCTAAAAAGAATTGTGCGGTGACGACATAAACCAGCGCCCCGGCCAATCCGCCCAACAAGTAGATCGGCAAGATCCTTCGCTCTCCAATGAGGTCGCTCACGATCCGACCAAACAGGTAAAACGTGATCATATTATTGAACAGGTGCCAGAAATCGTTGTGCAGGAACATGTGCGTCAATATCCCCCAGGGGTGCCATGCCAGCGTGACCGGATCTGCCTGCAGGCACAAGGCGATGAGGACTTCCTCATACATCAGCTCGCCTTTCCCCATAGTGAAAAGGCTCAGTGCAAGGAAAAGCAATTTCATGGCGACAAACACCGCAAAGTTGACCACAATTAGCTTGGTCACCATGTTCCCCGCCTTCAGGGAGTATTGTAGATCATCCCAGATTGATTTGAATAGCGACATTTTTTTAATGTGGTCAATTATTTTAATGTGGTCAATGTGGACAATGGGGTTAATGTGGACGATGGGTTAATGTGTTCAACTGCTTTTGGTCAGGATCAAATCCATTGACCACATTGATCTAATTGAACACATTGACCACATTTATTTAAACTTGATCCAATAGGTGATCAGCAGAAAACCTACCAGGGCCCCGCCGAGGTGGGCAAAGTGGGCAACCCCTGTCGCTGTGCCACTTACGCCAAAGAACAATTCCGCCCCGGCCATCAGCGGGACAAAATACTTGGCTTTCATCGCAATAGGCGGAAACATCAGACGGATCTCCATGTCAGGAAAGTTCATCGCAAAGGCCACCATGATACCAAATACAGCACCCGAAGCGCCCAGCATCGCACCGTTAAAGGAGGTTGGATCTATTCCAATTTTATCCAGTTCCCACCATTGTATGCCTACATGCATGGCCCAGGCGCCCAATCCACAGGTAAGATAATAGAATAGAAAACGCTGGTGGCCCCACACCATTTCTACCATGGTGCCAAACCAGTAAATGCCCAGCATATTAAACAACAAGTGCATCAGACTCCCATGCATAAACATGTGTGTGGCGATCTGAAAGGGTTCAAAATAGGTAGAGCCCGGCAGAAAGGAGGCGAGCGCCATTCGTCCCAGGGATTCATAATCGCCTGTTTCAGGGTTGAATGTCCCTTCGCCAAGCAACAAATAAGAGCCAATAAATACGATCACATTGATGATGATCAACTGGCCTGCTACACCGCGGAGGGGTATATTTAAAAAGGAATTGGACATAAGTGCGCTTAACTGAATTGTTTTTGGAGTTCTTCTAAGTCAAACTGGATAAAACATTTTCGACCTGAAGGACTGTTGTAAGGTACGGAGCAGGCAAAAAGACGGTCCACCAGATCCTGCATTTCCTGTGGGGTAAGCGATTGCCCCCGGCGCAGCGCTGCGTTTCGCGCCATGGAGCGGGCAAGGTTATCGCGGGTACCCAGCTGGAGTTCCAGATTTCCTTTGTATTGTGCCAATACCTTTTCCAACAGCATCTCCTCAGAAATGCCGCCCCGGAGTTCTGCCGGCGAGCCGTGAATCGCAAAGGTGTTGCCGCCAAATTCGGATATCTCGAAGCCCAGATAATTTACTTCTTCCAGAATATCACGCAGTAAAGCAGCATCTGCCGCAGAAAGTTCAATCGTTTTGGGAAAAAGTGCTTTTTGAGTTGCAATGGGTTGGTTTTCGAGCGCAGAAAAGTAGCGTTCGTACAGAATTCGTTCGCTGGCCGCCTGCTGGTCGATCAGCAAAAAACCCGATTTTAAATGGCTCACAATATACTGACCATGAATCTGATACGGCTCACGCTGTCCTTTCGAAAAACTTTCCGCATCGTCGTCCATCTCCAGTACTTCAACTCCCGGACGTTTTTCAAAGGTGGGTAATGAGCCCAGGGTCTCGTCACTGTTTTCGGCGTTTTCAGCCCCGGATTTTTCGCCAAAAAGCTGAAGGCCTTCGTAAAGCTTCTGCCAGTTTTCAAGATTGCTGGCGTGTCGGGCAGCATCTTCACCGGGCTCCGGACGTGCCGGCCGGTAAGAACCAACTGAATCAGCCTCCCGTTCCGGACGCATCTGCGGCGAAGGTGTCAATCGGTGCTGGAAAGCGGGTTCCTGCTCAAAATCGAGGGTTGGGGTCACATTATGACTGCCCAGTGCATGGCGCACCGCCACTTTCAAAAAGTTATACACCAGACGCTCGTCGTCAAATTTGATCTCCTGTTTGGTCGGATGTACGTTAATGTCAATACTTGCCGGGTCTATATCGAGGAACAGCACATAAAGCGGATAAGTATCCGCCGGCAGCAGATCTTCATAAGCCCCCATCACGGCGTGGTGGAGGTAATTGCTGCGGATGAAGCGTTTGTTTACAAAAAACAATTGCTCGCCGCGGCCTTTTTTGAAATAATCGGGCTTCCCTACAAAACCGGTGATGTGTAAAATATCTGTTTCCTGTTCCGCAGGCACCAGTTTTTTATTGACCGCCTCGCCAAAGATCTTGACCACCCGCTGCCGCAAATTGCCCGCAGGGAGATGATAAATTTCCGAATCGTTGTGGTGTAGCGAAAAGAAAATATCCGGGTTGGCCATGGCGATCCGTTGAAATTCGTCCATGATATGACGCGTTTCAACAGGATCCGCTTTGAGGAAACTGCGCCTGGCGGGCACAGTATAAAACAGATTTTTAACCGCAATGCTGGTGCCTTGTGGGGCCTGACAGGGTTCCTGTACTTTCACGGTGGTATCTTCGACCACAATTCGGGTCCCCAATTCATCGGTTGCGCGGCGGGTACGCATTTCTACCTGCGCCACGGCAGCGATGGAGGCCAGCGCCTCGCCACGGAAACCCATGGTATGGAGTGCAAACAGGTCTTTGGCCTCCCGGATCTTGGACGTAGCGTGCCGTTCAAAACTCATCCGGGCATCGGTTTCAGACATCCCACAACCGTTGTCAATGACTTGAATAAGGGTTTTGCCTGCATCTTTGACAATGAGCTGGATCTTGGTCGCCCCTGCATCTACCGCATTTTCAAGCAATTCCTTGGCTACGGAAGCAGGGCGTTGTACCACTTCTCCGGCAGCGATCTGGTTTGCTACACTATCGGGCAATAATTGGATGACGTCTGACATAGGGGGCAAAGATACGGCAAGGGAGATTACTCGGATGAAGCATATTCACGTGGATTTTTCTATTTTTAAATCCTTGACCGCCCCTTTTTGGGGTTATAAAATCAAGCATTTCAGGTCAATGTTCACCAGCCGATTTTATCACCGCCTCCACCCGTTTGATGAGCTCTTCTGGCGAGGGGAAAAACGCACTCAATTCCTTAGGAAGCGATTTTGAAATGCTGTAAGTCGCAACGCCGATGGGTTTGTTGACATCCTGCAAGGCAAATTCGACGGTCGTTTGGTCTTTGCTTTTACAAATGATGATGCCGATGCAGGGATTTTCGTGCTGTTTTCGGATGCGTTTGTCAAGGAGAGAAAGGTAAAAACTCATTTTTCCGGTGTGTTCCGGCTCGAATTCTCCAATTTTCAAATCAATGGCAACCAACGATTGCAGGCCCCGATGGAAAAGGAGCAAATCAATCCGGTACTCCTTCCCGTTCAAATCGAGGGCAAATTGGTTGGCGATAAAGCAAAAATCGCCGCCCATTTCCACCAAAAACTGGCGTATGTTTTGGAGGATCGCCTGTTCGAGTTGGTGTTCGGAATGTTGGTCGCCGAGTTCCAGAAAATCAAAGGCATAATCGTCCTTGACCGCCAAAATGGCCTGGGTTTGCAGGTTTTCAGGCAAATTTTGCTCGAAGTTTTGCTGACCGATGACCGTTTTTTCAAAGGACTGGTTCTCGATTTGGTGAATCAGGACATTTTTAGTCCACCCAAATCGGCGGGTCTGGTACATGTAAAATAGCCGCTCGTTCGGGTCTTTGCATTTTTCGAGGATGAGGTAATTGTGTGTCCAGCCAATTTCTGCAACCGCCGGTGGCAGAAATTCCCCTGCATTTTGGTCAGGCGGCAATTCTCCCACCGGCGGTGGGAGAATTGCCGCTTGCCTATACGCAAGGTAAAAAGCCCGCATCCGCCAAACGTTGGTTTTTGAAAAGCCACTTGAGCTCGGAAATGCTTTTTGCAAATCCACAGCGAGCAACTCGACCACCGAATTGCCCCAACCGTTTGCTTGCTGGCGTTCAGCAATCATCTTGCCCAAATCCCAATAGAGTTGAATGAGTTCTTTGTTGACCGCCCGGAAGGCGGCCAATTGCCCGGTTTGAACGCGGGCGGTCGCGTCGGCCACCAATTGTAGGTACGCGGGGGAGGCAGTTTGTGCTTCGTGGATGTCCAAATTTTTGGCCATGCAAATATTTTTATCACAAACCTAAAACAAATATTTTAATTTTACAATAAATTATAAAACAAAAAATATTTTTATGCAGCTGTCGCGGAATGCTTCCTCGTCAAGCGCGGCTTGGTAGAAGCTGGCAGATTGAAGTAACTCGCGCTCCTCGTCGCGGAACTGTGCCGTTTACGGCGCAGTATGGGTAGAACGGGGGCGTAAACGCCCATTGTCCCGACGGACTAAAGTCCATCTTACCGAACCACACTCACCTTAGCCCCATCTACCAGATTCAATTGACCAGTCAGCACGACCTGATCGCCTTGAAGTATACCAGAGGTAACCTCCACCTTATCGCCGTAGATCCCGCCGAGGGTGATGGCGCGAAGCACAGCCATGGAATCTCCCTGAACGACATAAATTTTAGGATCCTGAAGGCTTCCGGCAATGACCTTACGCGGCAGGGTAAGACCGCTGCGGTTGGCATCAAAGGTGAATTTTGCCTTGGCATGCATGCCGCCACGCAGCGGGTTTCCTTTCGGGTTGATTACTTCTATCTCGATGTCATAATTGAAGGCATTGTCTGCGCGAAGGCCAATATTGGTCACCTTCCCGGCAATGTTCAGGTCTGGAAAAACATCCGCATGCACACTTACATTTTGACCTTTTTTCACATTCAGTACGTCGCGTTCGGTCACTTTGACCATCAGGAATAGCTTTTCCAGATTGGTCATTTGCCCCACCTGAATGCCCGGACCAATAACGCTCCCCCGCTCGATGAAGCGCAGGCCCAGCGATCCGGTCATGGGTGCACGGATACTCGTATTAGAAATCTGTTTTTTAAGGCCTTTTTCCTTGGCTTCAGCAGTAAAAATACCTAATTCCAGGTCTTCGATCTTGTTTCTAGGTGCCGCTTCGCCCTCGATCAGGTTGGTCAGGCGCTCCCGGTCCTTGCGCAGTTTGGCCAGATTGGCCTGGGTGGCATCCAGTTCAATCCGGAGTAACTCATCGTCCACTTTGGCGATGATCTCCCCTTCTTTAAGCCATTCTCCTTTGTTTTTGTAGGTTTCCAAAACCCGTCCAGCCGTTTCTGAGATGACGAACATTTCTTTGAATGGCAGAAAGATACCATCCGCTTCCAGGTGATTGGCCAGGGTTTCCATCTTGGGTCCCACTACCTCAACCGGAACGAAAGCCCGGGTCAGTTTGGAAAGTTCAGCCTCCTGGTTCAGCTGTTTTTTATTGGCAAAAAGTTTCCAGGCGGCAAAAGCCACTGCGAGGATCAGAAGAAGCCAGAGTAAGGATCGATTTTTCAAAACAGAGTGATAAATGTGGACAATTTTTTAATGTGGTCAATGTGGTCAATGTGGGGGTGGGGCAAAGATAGCAAAAGCCTCCACCGTAAAAATCTCCTTTTAGAGCAGACCCTTTCCTTAGTTTTGCGGCACATTGACCACATTGTCCACATTTACAAATTGACCACATTCAACAAATTGACCACATTAATTAAAGCCAGCCGCGTCGCCCACCTCACCGACGCCCGTTATTTTGCAGCCAAAGAGGTAGATTATCTGGGCTTCAACCTCGAAGCAGGGACCGAAGGATACCTGGATCCGATGTACATGAAGGCCATCCGGGAGTGGGTAGAAGGACCTAAGATTGTTGGAGAATTCAGTCGCACACCCATTCGGGTGGTGAGCGAGGCTGCTACATTTTATGGATTGGATGTAGTGCAGGTCTCGGCTAAAAATTACGGATCTGACCTGGCTGAACTGGAAGGCCTGGAAGTAATTCTGGAACTGGAAGTCGGTCCTGCGGGACTGCTGTTTTCAAAATCAGAACTGCTGGTTTTTGCGTCCCAGGTGGATGTCTTCCTTTTTAATTTTTCAGGGGTAGATGTTTCAAAATCAACTTTTTACGCCGAAAAAGATCTTTGGCGCGACTTATTTTCTATCCGTCCATCCTTGCTTCAGGCAGATATTCCAGCTGAAGATTGGCCCGAAATCCTGGAAGCACTTGGACTCGCCGGTTTGAGCATCGTGGGCGGCGAAGAAGAGAAAGTAGGCGTGAAATCCTATGATCAGATAGACGATATTTTTGAATCTTTAGGCAGAGATTAGACCCCTACAAGGAACGAAGCCATTCTAACATCGTAACTCAGAGCCTTTTATATGTTCAGACAATCACTCCAAAAAACGTTCAAAGCCACATAGTGGCGCCCCCATTTATAAATGTTAAATATCATCACCTACAACGTCAATGGCATCCGCTCCGCCATCTCTAAAGGCCTCTGGGAATGGATGGCGGAGGAAAAGCCCGACATTCTTTGTCTGCAGGAGATCAAAGCCCTGCAAAGTGACGTGCCGATCCTGGAACTGGAAGCCCTGGGATATCATCATCACTGGTTTTCAGCCGAAAAAAAGGGCTATAGCGGCGTGGCTACTTTTTCAAAAATGGCGCCAACCCACGTGGCACAGGGCTGTGGAATGCCGGGTTATGATGGGGAAGGGCGTATTTTACGCACCGATTTTGGCGACTGGACCCTGCTGAATTGTTACTTCCCTTCCGGTACCACGGGTGATGTACGACAGGATTTTAAAATGAAATTTCTGGCCGATTTTGGTGGCTGGGTGGCGGAATTGCGCAAAGAGCGACCTAAACTCATTATTGTGGGCGATTACAACATTGCCCATGAGGAAATTGACATTCACGATCCTAAGGGCAATAAAAACAGCTCCGGTTTTTTGCCAGACGAGCGGGCCTGGATGACCCAATGGCTGGCAAATGGTTTTACCGATGCATTCCGTTACAAAAACCCTGAAATGAAAGAATACAGCTGGTGGAGTTTTCGGGCCGGATCTCGTGGGAACAACAAGGGCTGGCGGATCGATTATCAGGCGGTCACCGACAATATGAAAGAGAAGATCATTTATGCCCGTCAGCTCAATGACGTGGTACATTCGGATCATTGTCCGGTGAAGGTTCTGATGGATCTGTAAGGTTTTTTAAAATCTCAGACTATGAAACCAATTTTATCTACACTATTCCTGGCATTCATTTTCCTAACGCCCATTTCTCAGGCCCAGCATTTAAAGCAGGAATGGACCTTCGTTCATAAGGAAGATGGCCAGACCAGGCATTTTAAACAAGGAGATAAAATTACGGTGAAATGGATTGGGTCAAACGGGTTAAGTACTTCTAAAGGACGGTTGGCAGATATTACAGCGGATTCTTTGAAGCTTTCGATGAATGGAAATAAAATGAGTATTGCAAAACAAAATATTGAACAAATTGCCAAAAAGAGTCGGAAACCGTTCCAATATTTTATAAGTATTGTGAGCTTTTTAGTAGGTATTGGCATTATGGCCGTTTTTGCACTTATTCAATTCCTCTTTTATTCAACACGTACCGATTTTCAAGTGTCCAGGGGGGAAAAGCCATTGTTGATCTAGCCTTATGGGCTCGTGGGTGTAGGTTTTATTGTATTTGCCTTCCTTAATTTGAAGCGCCCCACCCTTCGAGCCTCCAGGCCTTTTAGCGAGGAATGGACCATCCAGGAAAAACCAGCTAACCCAAATAAAATGCCCTGAATTTCCTAAGCCTGCAACCTTGCATTCTGTATTTCGTTCTTGTAATTTCCCATTCGCAGACAAAGCCCCTTACCCTTCCTTGTATGGCCGACACTCAAAAATTCAATTTCTCCCTCTTCCGACAGGTGATGCGCATGGTGAAGCCTTACCAAAAGGTTTTCTGGCTCACCGTGGGGCTGACTCTGGTGCTCTCGCCGCTCGCCGTTTTGCGTCCCAAGCTCATTGAGCACATGGTAGACCGATACATCCTCCCGGGCGATGTGAGCGGATTGACCATGATGGCCTGCCTTATTTTGGGGGTATTGATCCTGGAGGTCGTGCTGCGTTATTTCTTCCTGTATCACGCCGATTGGCTTGGCCAAGCTACCATCCGCGACCTGCGGGTAAAGGTGTTCAAACATATTACTTCTCTGAATCTCAAATACTTCGATAAAACCCCCATCGGACAAAGTAGCACCCGCACCATCAACGACATTGAGGCCATCAATACGATCTTCAGTGAGGGCAGCGTGACCATTCTGGCAGATCTGACTACGATTCTTGCGGTACTGGTGGTCATGTTTTTTACCTCCTGGAAATTAACCCTGGTGGTACTTTCCGTATTCCCGCTCCTCATCTGGGGAAGTTATCAGTTCAAAGAAAGTGTGCGCAAGAGTTATGAAAACGTGCGCAACCACATCGCCACCATGAATTCCTTCCTGCAGGAACGTATCAGTGGCATGCGGATCGTGCAGATCTTCAACGCGGAAGACCGTGAAGGCGAAAAATTCCGTCAGATCAATCGCGACTATACCTCGGCCAACCTGAAAGCCATTTTTGCCTATGCCATCTTTTTTCCGGTGGTGGACATCATTTCAGCCCTTTCACTGGGTTTGATGGTCTGGTACGGCGCTGGTGAGGTACTGAGCGAAGAAGTGACCATCGGGGTGCTGATCGCTTTTCCCTTGTACATTTCGATGCTTTACCGGCCGATCCGGATGCTGGCGGATAAATTCAATACCCTGCAAATGGGTCTGATCGCAGCGGAGCGGGTGTTCAAATTGCTGGACAATCAGGATACCGTACAAAATACCGGAACACTGGCGCCAGAAAAACTGCGCGGCGAAGTGGCCTTTGATAAAGTCTGGTTCTCCTACTCTGATAACCTCGAAACCGACGCGGTGCTTAAAGACGTATCGTTTCATATTAATCCGGGTGAAACGCTGGCCATTGTGGGCAGTACCGGGAGCGGAAAAACGACCATCATCAGTCTGCTCAATCGTTTTTACGAAATTCAACAAGGGCAGATCCGCATTGACGGCCGCGATATTCATGATTATGATGTGTATGCTGTGCGCCGTCACATTGCTGTGGTTTTGCAGGATGTTTTCCTTTTTTCTGGCACGGTGCTGGAAAACATCACCCTGCGGGATTCAAATATTTCTGAAGCCCAGGTGATCGAAGCGGCTAAAATGATCGGAGCCCACCAATTCATTAAAAAACTTCCCGGCGGATACCAATATCAGGTGATGGAACGGGGCGCAACACTTTCCATGGGACAGCGGCAATTGATCTCCTTTGTTCGGGCCTTGGTTTTCAATCCTGAAATTCTGATCCTGGATGAAGCGACCTCGTCGATCGATCCAGAATCGGAGTCCATCATCCAGCATGCCATCGAAAAACTCATTGCGCGTCGCACGAGTATCATTATTGCGCACCGACTCAGCACGATTCGTCGGGCGACCAATATTTTGGTGCTGGATAAGGGGCAGGTTCAGGAATTCGGGCCCCATGAAGCGCTGGTCGAAATTGAAAACGGGAAGTACCGGGAGTTGTATGAAAAGCAGTTTTTGGCGGCTGTGGCGGCTTAAAATGGATCATTGACTTGAAGGAGCAGGCCATGAAGTGGTTTAAACACAAGCAGCATGAAACACCTGTTATGGTACATTGCCCTGATTATCCTGCTTTTTGTAGGCGACCGCCTGGGAGGAATATATCTGCATACCCAGGAGATGCGCAGCCAGTTTCGTTACGGTCAACTTTACAGCAGACAGGCAGCAGCGGATATCCTCTTGTTGGGCAATTCGCGTGGACTGACGTTTTACCAACCTTACATAGAGGAGATCACAGGGGTTCGAACCTGCAATCTGAGTTATAACGGCCTTCCGATGGATGCTGCCAAATGTTTGACCCTGGATTATCTCGATCTTAAAAACTTTGAACCCTTGTGCGATCCTCAACGGATGATCCTCGACATTACGATGTGCGATCGCGAAAACGATGCATTACTGGCTGGTTTCCTCTCCTATAACTGGCGTTCAATAAATCTGGACACCCTGATCCAAAAGAAGATACCTAAAGTTTATTGGGGCGGGCAGGTCTCCTGGTTGTATCGTTATAACAACGAGATTTTTCAGCGGGCGATGTTTTACCGAAACCGTTCCGACAAAGATTGGTTGCTCGACCGGGAGATCCCAAAAGCCCTGGCAGATGCCGTTTCCAAACATTCCTACGATTTGGAAATACAGCCGTATTTGATTCAAAAATTGAAGGAAACTGTGGAAGCGGCACAGTCCAGACTTCAGGTTTCCCTGGTGATCAGCCCGTATTTCCCGGGGTTTCAGGTTCACAATCTGGATGCACTTAAAATGGCCGTCGAAAAAGCCACTGGCCTGCCGGTTCATGATTATCGGGATGCACTCAGCGACCCGGCTGATTTTGGCGATTTCATGCATCCGAATAAAAATGGAAGTATGAAGTATATGGATCTGCTCAAAAAGGATGGAATCTTGCCTTTAAAATAACGTTTTCTTTTAGTAACCATCATGCTTTTCTTTAGTCTTAGGCTGAACGGGAACACGGATGACACCGATTAGACACGGATTTATTAGTATTAAATTTTAATCCGTGTCCAATCCGCGTCATCCGTGTTCCTCATCCTTGTTCCCTTACGTCATAACCATTACAAATCAACACAATTTCGCACTATGAAAAAAATTGCAATTTTCGCCCTGTTCGCATCCATCCTGACCTTTTCTTCCTGTGATGTACTCCAGGAAGTAGCCCAAAACGCCCTTTCTGAACCAAGTCTTTCAGAGATCAGTCAGGGTCTGAAAGAAGCCCTCAAAAACGGCATTGGGAAAGGCTCCGATGCACTGGCCCTTCGCGACGGGTACTTTAAAAGTGCGTACAAGATCCTGCTTCCCGCCGATGTGCGCAAGGTGACCGACAAGCTTAAAAATGTTCCTGGGTTCAGCAACATTGAAAACGAATTGCTGGAAAAAATGAACCGAGGCGCAGAAGATGCAGCCAAGGAGGCCAAGCCAATTTTTGTATCAGCCATCACCGGCATGACGTTCAGCGACGCCACGAACATCCTCCTCGGGAGCGATAATGCGGCAACACAATACCTCAACCGCACCACCAATCAGCAGTTGTACGACAAGTTCAATCCGAAGATCGTGTCATCCCTTGAAAAGATCGGCGCAAACAGTCTCTGGAAAAAAGCAGCTGATGCTTACAACAAAATCCCGCTGGTGACCAAGGTCAACAGTGATCTCGATGACTACGTAACCAAGGAAGCCCTCAAAGGCTTATTCGCAAAGATCGAAGAAGAGGAAAAAAACATTCGCCGCAACAAAGGCTCGCGTACCACGGAACTGCTGAAAAAAGTGTTTGCGAAGCAGGATGCGAACCGAAAGTAAGCTTTAAGTTTCAAGGGGGGAGTTTAAAGTTTCAAGGGGGGAGTTTAAAGTTTCAAGTGGGGAGTTTAAAGTTTCAAGTGGAGAGTTTAAAGTTACAAGTTAAAAGTTTCAAGCGCCAGGCTCAGCCACCACTTGAAACTTTTAACTTGTAACTTTAAACTCCCTACTTAAAACTAAAAACTACTTATACCACTTTTTCAAAACCCCCTCGCCTAGTTTCCCCTGGGGGGTATAATCTCTTTCGGGATAGCCTTCGTGGCCCCGCATATTTGGAAACCACTTCCATAGGAATCCGCCGGCCCACCAGGTTTCGGGTTGAAAGGTGCTGAAAAGTGCTTCCAGACAATTTGCCTGGGCTTGTTCGTTGATGCTTCGCCCTTCAATACCACTTTCCAGTTCCCAGTTGCGCCAGCCACAACCATCCACACTCAGGTAGCCGAATTCGGTAAATAAAACCGGTTTTCCTTTTTCAAGGCTGAGTGTTTTCAGGCGTTCCAGGATCGGTTTCCAGGCAGTTTTTAAGCTCGCAACCTCTGGAGTGGTGGCATCTGCCAAAGGAAAGTATCCACCCAGACCAATGTAATCCAATTCGTTCCAAAATGGCACCCGCGCCCAATCGTCCCAATTGGATGAGTAGGTCAGTTTACCGCGGTAGACCTTTTTGATCTTTTTAATGACGCTGGTCCAGAACTGTGGGCGTTTTTGAATGGCATTGTTGAATTCTGTCCCGATGCAGAACAGTTCAGTATTCGTTGAATCTGCCAGTGCTGCAAAGCGCAAAATGTATCGCTCATAGGCAGCTTCCCATTGGCTCCAGTCTTCATCTGTTTTGAAATCCAATGCCCCTGTCCAACCATTTGGGACATATACCTGGGGTTTTAGCATGACTTTGATGCCATGTTCGTGGGCCAGGCGGATGGTTTCACGCACCCCTTCCGGACGTTCGCCCCACCATTGCCCACCATGCTCTATAAAACGAACATTGGGCACATCCAGCCGCGTAAAAGCATAAGGAACCACCGAGATCCAGGTGGCGCCCACGGAATTGACCGCGGTCATAGGGTTTTCAGGAAAAGGTTCCGGAGGCGCCACAAAGGTCAGGCCATGCATCTTTTCAGAGACTGAAACAGGTGCTGGCATGGGCAATGCCTGTGCTTCGATTTTAGGAGAATGGGTGGGCTGCTGCACCGCCTGGTTGCAAAAACCAAAGCTAAACAAGGGGAGTAGTAGCGATAAATATTTCATAGACGAGTGCAATGCGTTTAACCTTGGATTGTTTGGGGTCGCCTCAGTCAGCTTTAGCGCTTTTTCGAGCCTTGGATTTTCCGGTTTTTTCTTTGACCGTCTGCTCCGTACTCCAACCCCAAAGTCCAGCCATTTTCGAATAAATATCTGTGTTGTCCAACACCCCGCCAAATTGCTCAGCACCAGGACCAAAGGCAAATACCGGCACCATTGTGGCGGTATGGTAACCGGTTGTGAAATCATAGTCGATCACATCAAAACCATCTCCCTGTTCCAGCGCCAGGCCTCCTGTTTCATGGTCAGCGGTAACGATCACCAGCGTATTGCCATCCGCTTCCGCAAATTTCAGAATTTCACCGACCGCCGCATCAAAGTCGAGCATTTCGGATACTGCCCGGGGACCGTCCTTAGCATGGCAGGCCCAGTCGATCTGCGAACCTTCCAGCATCAGAAAAAAGCCCTTTTCGGAGCGTTTTTTCAAAAAAGCAGGAGCCAGTCTTGCAGCAAAAGGCAGGTAATCGCGACCACCCTTGACCGAGTCTGGTTCTCCAAAGGCAGAAAACCAGCCAAAAGCTTGCGCAGGCGAAGGCGTGATTGCTGACAGCTTTTGTTCCTGAAAGTTAGATAGGAAATAACCTTTTGCAATCAGTTCCTTGTAAAGGTCGCGCGTATCTGTTTTGCGTTTATTGAATGCATCCATTCCGCCCCCGATGAAAAGATCAAGGTTGGATTGAACCAAAAATCGGGCAATATCTTCAGTCTCCGCTCGGCTGTTCACATGTGCAAAGAACGCGGCCGGGGTGGCATGGGTGATACTGCAAGTGGCTACCAATCCTGTAGCCAGCCCGTTTTTTTCGGCCTCTTCGAGGATGGTCAGGCAAGGCGCTTTAGCTTTTGTTACCCCGATGGCGCCGTTATACGTTTTGCACCCACAGGAAAACGCGGTAGCTCCGGCAGCTGAATCTGTGATCAGGTGGCTACTGGAGTGGGTCTTCATCAGACCTGTGACCGGAAATCGCTCCAGGTTGATTTTGTTTCCGTTGGCGTACATCCCGGCAGTAATCTGAGACAGACCCATGCCATCCCCGATGAGCAGGATGATGTTTTTAGGTACCGTTGCCAATTGCCTTCCCGGCTCAACAGGGGCATTCTGGAAGGAAAAAAGGGCGAGTGTCGAAATGAAAAGTAGTGATCTCACATGGAAAAGTTTCAGCCCGATACGATGTATCGTTTGCCGGGTAAAGTTCTAACAATCCCTTTAAATTCAAGTGCAAGAATATGCGCGGCCAGTTCGCCGGGATTCAAATGGGTGTCCAGGGTCAATTGATCGATCGGAATTTCTGGCTTGTCCCGAATCAGTCCAACAATCATTGTCTCAGTTGGGTTCAGGTCCTGGAACAATTGCGCCTGCCTCGGTCTGGGTTTTCCAGGCTCATCCCATTGCATGCGGGCAGCGATATCTGCGGCAGATTCTGCGAGTTTGGCGCGTTCGCTTTTGATCAAAAGGTTGCAACCCAAGCTTTTAGCATCATGGGGGCGACCGGGCACCGCGAATACCTCGCGACCATGTCGTTCGGCAAATTGCACCGTGATCATGGAACCACCGCTGTTGGCAGTTTCAACCACCAATACCACGTCCGAAAGACCGGAAATGATGCGATTGCGCATGGGAAAATGTTCCCGGTCAGGTTTTGCATCGTGGGTATATTCGCTGACGAGTCCGCCATTTTCGATCATGCGCAGGGCGATGTTACGATGTTGTGCCGGGTAAATACTCCCCAGACCATGCCCTAAGACCCCCAGATTAGGAATGCCGATGGCCGAAGCTTTTCGGTGTGCGGTCACGTCTACCCCAAACGCCAGGCCACTCACGATCAGGACATTGTACACCTGAAATCCCGCTACGATCTCTTCACAAATCGCTTTGCCATGGTCACTGGGTTGCCGCGTTCCAATGATCGCGACCACGCGTGGCATATCAAAAACTGAAATTGAATTCCCTTTAAAAAAAAACATTGCCGGGCTATCCTGGCATTGGCGCAGACGGGCAGGATAAGCGGGATCCGTGTAGAAAACGGCCTGTACACCCTGTTGTTCCATGAAACTAATTTCCCGTTCTGCTTTGTTCAGGGGTTCTTTGGAAGCGGCCAGCACTTCAATGATGGCCGGACCGATTCCGGGGATTTTGTTCAGTTCTCTTTTGCTGGCGCGGAATACCGCTTCTGCACTTCCGCAATAACTTACAAGGGTTTTGGCGGTTACCGCGCCGATCTGTGGCACGAGTATAAGCGCGATCTGATGTTGGAGGCTGTCCATTCATTGGGTTAATTCGGGGATTTGGTTATTTGACAACATTACTTGCATCAAAGTTAACCCTTTTGTCAGGACATTACAAGCCTTTTTCTTTTTTTAGGTGTTGGATATTATCTCGGCTGATAGACTTCCTGTACCACGCAAGGCTCACGGTCTATTTCAACCTGAGGTTCCCTGAAAGAATTATTTTTGACAAAGTACAAGAAATAAACCAACCACTAAAATCGCTGTGTGTCACATGTTGAAGCTGTTTTTTCTTCAAAAGTAGGTTGAATTACCGTAAGTTCCTGTTACCAGTTTGTAATATCGCTGTCTCAAATTTAGTTAATAGTATTCCTTAACAAATCGATTTCCTGATCCCTGTACGATTTTTGCACTTGATACGTTTTCCTAAACCCCGTCCAAGACACGCATTTTACGCTTGCTATCCAAATTCATGAAAAAAGCTTTTTCTTTTGCTGCAGCAAACCTGTTTTCCCTGCTGTTAGCTTTTCCGGTTTTTGCTCAACCTACCACCGTTCCTAAGGAATCTGCCAAGTCGGGTACGCTGGAAGCACTCGATGCAGAGGCGTTTGCGCCCAAACCAATTGACACTACGGTAGCACCTACTATTATTGCATTTGGATCCTGCAATAAAATGTCTATGCCCCAGACCATGTGGCAGCATGTTATAGCCAACAACCCGCAGCTCTGGGTGTGGCTGGGTGATATCATTTATGCCGACACTTCGGATATGCGTGCCCTGGCGTCCCATTATAAACGCTTGAAAACGACCCCGGATTATAAAAAAATGCGCACCAAAACGCAGGTCATTGGTGTCTATGACGACCACGATTATGGCATAAACGATGGCTGCAAGGATTACCCTTTCAAAAAGGGTGCGAAAAAATGTCTGATGGATTTTCTCGACATGCCGATGAACAGCGTGATCCGCAGACGAGAAGGCGCTTACAGCAGCTATACCTTTGGGAAAGGCGCCCAACGGATCAAATTCATTGTAATGGATACACGTTATTTCCGCGATCCGCTGGTAAAAGATTCGACCAAGCAACGTCGCTATATCCCGAACATGGAGGGTGATATACTGGGTGACGTTCAGTGGAAATGGCTCGAAAATGAACTCAAAACCAGCACGGCCAACCTCAATGTGCTTTGCTCCAGCATTCAGGTCGTTGCCGACGACCACGGTCATGAAAAATGGGGCAATTTCCCCAACCAGCGCAAAAAACTGCTCGCGCTGATCGCCAGCACCAAGCCTAAAAATCTGCTCGTTCTCTCTGGTGATCGCCACATGACAGAGGTGTCGAAAATGCAGCTCGAAGGCCTGCCGTATCCATTGTATGATTTTACCTCCAGCGGCATGACGCACATTCGCAGCGGCAATGAGGAGGCCAACCGGCACCGCGTGGGTGAAATGATCGTCAAGAAAAACTTTGGTGTACTCAAAGTTTCCTGGAATGGGGAAAAGCCGATCGTTGCACTGCAATCACGGGGGCAGTTGAATGAGTTGTTTCAGGAAATTGTGGTGCGGTATTAGGTCATTTTACCATCGCCTGACGGCTATGGTCATTTTACCAGATCAAGTCTCCAATGGAGTAGTCCTTCCGTTTCCCCACACCGGATGAATCCATTTTTTTGAAGCACGCTGAATGAAGCCGGGTTGTCTTTGTCGGTAGAAGCCACGATGGCCTTTACTCCGGCTTGCGTTTTAGCCCAACCGATCATTCCGCGCACTGCTTCTGTCATGTAGCCTTCCCCTCTGAAATCTTCGTAGGTGCCATATCCGATCTCAATTTCTCCTGTTGGATCGGGTGGGTTTACAAAGCAAAGGTCGCCTACCATCTTATTTTCAGATTTAAGAATCAGGGTCCAGAGCGTAGAGAAAAGGAAATTTTTATCCAGGTCAGCCACGCCTGGAAGAATGGTTTCTTCGAGCGCTTCTTTCAGTTCCGGCGAAATAAGCCGTTTGGTCGGGTTCAATTTTAGCTCAGCTTCCAGGGATTGGTCTGCGCGAATGTATTTGACCAGTTGATCATATGAAAGGGGAAGCAGGCGGAGTCTTTCAGTTTCGATCATTCAAGAGCTAATTTTAGTCCCGCAAAGTACGCGATAGAAAGACGTCTTTCAAATAGGTTTCTCCTGCAAGATTCTCTGGCTTACAACCAACGCAACATCCTCATGCCTACCTATCTTTGCGGGATGGAATTCTTGAAACAACACGTGGAGGCGCTCATTTTTGCCTCGCCTCAACCAGTGGCACTTACTGATCTAAAAACGGTCATGGAGGAGGCTTTTCAGGCTGAGATCAAAGCCGATGATATTCTAAAGGCCATTGAGGAGACCAAAGCACAATTCCAACAAGCGCATTATTCCTTTGAACTCATTGAGATCGCCGGGGGCTGGCAGTTCCTCACCAAAGGTGCGTTCCATACCACCGTGGCCATTCACCTGCGCCAGGCTACCAAAAAACGACTCTCCCAGGCGGCTCTGGAAACCCTGGCACTTATTGCTTACAAGCAGCCTGTGAGCCGCCCGGAGATCGAGGAGATCCGTGGCGTGAACTGCGATTATGCACTTCAGAAACTTTTAGAAAAAGAACTTGTTTTCATCGCTGGGCGCAGTGAAGGTCCGGGCAGACCACTGCTTTATGGTACCACGGATAAATTCATGGATTACCTGGGCATCAATAGTTTGACTGATCTTCCAAAACCCAAGGATTTCAAGGACGAGGAAAATACGGTGGGTGAAACACCAGCCCTGGAAGAGGCCGTATTGCCCGCCGTAGCAGTAGCAAGCCAGGAGCAGCATTGACCACATTCCCCCATTGACCACATTGACCACATTAAAAAATGACCACATTAAAAAATATGGAACAAGCCCTGATAAACCGAGTAGCCAACAGCAGTCTGGTCACCATTGATCTGGAAGAAATGTATCCGATCGGAGAGATCGTACCATTCGACCTGAAAGGTTATCTTTTTATGGAGTTGATCCTGAAAGAAAAAGACTTCCGGGAGGCGCTGCTAGCCCTGGACTGGGAACAGTATCGTGGAAAAAATCTGGCTGTTTTTTGTTCTGCAGACGCCATCATTCCACTTTGGGCCTACATGCTGGTGGCTACTCATGCCGCACCTTATGTGAACGATATTGCACTGTGTGAGCCAGCGGAATTTGCCGGGCAGGCGTTCCTTAAAAAACTGGCTACATTCGATCTGCAACCCTTTGAAGGCAAGCGCATCGTAGTCAAAGGATGTAGCGACAAACCCGTGCCTGCTTCGGCTTATCTGGAGATTACCCGTAAATTGCAACCGATAGCCTTAAGCATCATGTTTGGTGAGCCATGTTCAACAGTACCGGTTTATAAAAGAGCTAAGGGCTGAGCCGATTCAAAAATGCATCCAGTCTTAATCCGGTTGGTTTAAAATCAACAAGGTATACCCAATGAGATAAATGACAAATTCGCTGAAATTCAAAGTCCTGGACGCGTATCTGATACGGCAATACCTCTCCTCGGTATTTTTCTCGCTATTGATTTTCAGCATGATCTCCTGCGCGATCGACTTTAGCGACAAGGTGCAGAGCATCATAGAAAAGCCCTGTACCTGGAAGGACATATTGGCCTACTATATGGGGTTTGTGACGCACATGGCAAGCTTACTTCTGCCGCTTTACACCCTCATCGGGGTGGTTTTTTTTACTTCCAGACTGGCATCTAATTCAGAAATTTTATCGGTATTTGGTGCAGGCATTGGGTTTCGCCGACTGCTTCAACCTTATATCATCGCGGCGTCTGTGGTCATGCTCTTGCATCTGACCATCAACCATTTCGGGGCGCCCTTGCTCAACCAATGGAAACTTTGGTTCGAACATACTTATGTCTGGACAGACCAGGACAAAGGCAAGACCAGTAATGTTCACTTACTGACCTCTCCGAACACCAAGGTTTTTGTGCGTGGGTTCAACAAAAATGCCAAAACGGCCTCCGGGCTTCGCCTCGAACAGTTTGAAGGCAACAAGGTGATTAGTATCCTGGAAGCTGAATCTGCCAAATGGAAAGGAGAGCCCAACCGCTGGGAAATCCCCAAATGGTCTGTGCGTACTTTTGACGGCCTGCGCGAAACCTTTGTACAGCACAATACGCCCTTGGATACCGCCATCAATATCACTCCGGCCGACTTTGTTTATTATGCAAACCAGCGGGAACAGATGACCACCCCGGAACTTCGTGAAGCCATTGGACGCGACCGGGGCCGCGGGCTTCCATACACCCGAAGCTATGAAGTAGAAATGCAAAGGCGCACGGCAGATGCTTTCACGATCATCATCCTGACCATCATTGGACTGGCCGTAGCCGGTCGAAAAGTGCGGGGAGGTATGGGGCTTCACCTGGCTGTCGGGATAGGGATCGGTGCAGCTTACATTGTTTTTTCCAAGTTCACTGTATCGTTTGCTACCGGCGGCGATATGCCTGTCTGGCTCGGCATGTGGTTGCCGAATATTGTCTTCGGACTCATGGCCTGGGGATTGGTTAGTCGGGCGCAGAAGTAGGATCATGCGTAGATCGCTCTAAGCGCTTGTTTAAAATTTTATGAAATTTGGCTCAAAGCCTGGAACCTTTGCGGGGTTTTGAGCATTTTCACCTTACTTTTGCTCCCCTCATATCAGTCCCTGAATGGCCAGATTATACCTGTGTGGGTAAAATCTGTCAGCCGTCAGCCGTATACCGTTCACCATATACCGTCTACCGTCCACCGTATACCGTCCACCGTCAACCATCCAATGTCCAAAAAAAGATACCTAGTCACCGCCGCCCTGCCCTATGCCAACGGCCCTCTCCACATTGGCCATTTGGCTGGCGCCTACCTTCCTGCCGATATTTTCGTTCGCTATTTGCGCCTGATGGGCAAAGACGTGGTGTTTGTTTGCGGTTCAGATGAGCACGGTGCAGCCATCACCGTAAAAGCCCGAAAAGAAGATACCACACCGCAAGCAGTGGTGGATAAATACCATGCCATGCTCCGGGATACCTTTCAAAAGATCGGTATCTCCTTCGATATCTATCACCGTACTACCGAGCCAATTCATCACCAGACCTCGCAGGATTTTTTCAGAAAACTCCATGAGAAAAATGAGTTTCTGGAAGAGACCACCGAGCAGTATTACGACGAAACCGTCGGTCAGTTTCTGGCAGACCGCTATATCGTGGGCACCTGTCCGGTATGTGCCAACCCCGAAGCCTACGGCGACCAATGCGAAAAGTGCGGCTCCACATTGAGTCCCAACGACCTCATCAGTCCCCGCTCCATGCTCAGCGGTTCTGTGCCGGTAAAACGACCTACCAAACACTGGTTTCTCCGACTGGACCAACACGAGGCCTGGCTTCGCGAATGGATCAATACCGGTATAGCGAACGGGAAACAACTGCACAACCCGGCAGATTGGAAAAATCACGTGATCGGCCAATGCAATTCCTGGCTGGATCAGGGTCTGCAGCCCCGTGCGATGACCCGTGATCTGGACTGGGGTGTAGATGTGCCGCAAGAAATCCCGGGTTCAGCAGGCAAAAAACTCTACGTTTGGCTGGACGCACCCATCGGATATATTTCAGCCACCAAACAATGGGCTTTGGATCATGGCAAAGACTGGGAGCCTTACTGGAAAAGTGACGACACTGCGCTGGTGCATTTCATCGGCAAGGACAATATTGTGTTTCACTGCCTGATCTTCCCGGCCATTTTGAAAGCACACGGCGAATTTATTTTACCGGAAAACGTGCCGGCGAACCAGTTCCTGAATCTGGAAGGCCGCAAACTATCCACGTCCAAAAACTGGGCGGTCTGGGTGCACGAATATTGTGAAGCATTTGCCGGGCAAGAGGATGTGTTGCGTTTCAACATGATCAAAAAAATGCCCGAGCAGAGCGATTCTGAATTCACCTGGAAGGGTTTTCAGGAAACGAACAACAACGAACTGGTAAACAATCTTGCCAACTTCGTGAACCGGGTGCTCGTGCTGACGCACAAATATTACAGCGGCATGGTGCCGCGTATCGATCCCGAACAGACCTTCAAAAGCGGCTGGGGGGCAGAAAAAAGCGGACAATACAATGATGAATTGCGGATCCTGCATGACAAATTGCAGGAAATGGGCAAGGCCATCGAACGGTACGAGCTGCGCGAAGCCCTGCGTATTCTGATGGAAATATCGAGTGCGGGCAATGCCTTGCTCCAGTTCAATGAGCCCTGGAAAACCGTAAAAGAAGCACCCGAAATGGTCAAGGTGGTCATGAACCTTGCCCTGCAGTACGTGGCCGTGCTGGCGGTAGCCTTACGTCCTTTTCTGCCATTTTCTTCAGACCGATTGCGTAAAATGCTCAATTTTAGCCCCGTGCAGGACAACGGCGACCTGCTGGATGTACTCAATGAACTCGTGGAGGGTAATCCGGTGGTGCCCCCGCAGCACGCCCTCAACGAACCTGAACACCTCTTTAGCCGGATTCCGGATGAAGTGATTGAAAAACAAATTGCCAAACTAACCATGCATACAGAGCCAACTCCTACAGATTCCGCTACAAATAGTGCTGATCAGACACCTGCAGCAGAAACAACTGCTACTGTTTATCGCCCGGTCTCGGAAAACATCCAATTCGATGATTTTGCCAAACTAGACCTGCGCACCGGGACCATTCTCACCGCGGAGAAAATGGAGAAATCCAAAAAGCTCCTCAAGCTCAGTGTAGACCTGGGTTTTGAGACCCGTACGATCCTGTCTGGCATCGCCGAGTATTTTACGCCGGAGCAGGTAATTGGTCAGCAAGTAGTGATTGTGGCCAATCTGGCACCCCGGGTCATGATGGGTACAGAATCGCAGGGGATGATCCTGATGGCTGAAGATGCGGAAGGGAAATTGAGTTTTGTTCGTGCTGCGGAGGGTTGGCCGAATGGAATGGGGGTGAAATAAAAGGCTTTTCTCCTTATATTTGTCCAAACAAAAACAACAACTTATGCGTACCGTACTAACCATTTTCTCTCTGGTCGTTTTGAACGTCTTGGGCGTAACTGCTCAGAACGAAACGCGTTTTTATGTCGAATCCAGTTTGTCTGCAGGAAACCAGCAGGAACTGAGTTCCGTTGCCGTAGGCGCTCCGTTTAAAGTCTCCTTTTTTCTGGAAAATGGAAAAAACAATGGAAAATTTATGCCCCCGAATTGGGAGGCTGCAGGCTTTAGGGTGCTCGGAAGCTCCCAATCGTCCAGTATTTCCATCAATAATGGACAGACCCTGGCCTCTTCAGCTTATCACTTCACGGTTACCCCGATCCAGGAAGGTATTTTGACCATTCCATCAGTCAGCATTCAAAATGGTGACCAGGAATTAAAAACCGAGTCTATTAGCATCCAGGCTCTGCCAGGTTCAGAGGATATCCGTCCAAAAACACCCAACGGTGCACCTTCCAAACCACCCCTTGAACCTAAAAGACGGTTCAAAACTATCTGGATGTAATGTAACTTATGATAGCCCACCCTAGCACCAGCGATCGATTGCAAAAAAATGTCCGGGCTTGCCGCTGGTGGGCTTTGGGGCTGCTTTTCCTATTCCAGTTTCTGGTTTTGCCGGCTCAAAGCAATGTCAGTTTTGAAGCGAGCATCAATACCAAAGAAGTGATCGTTGGGGTGCCTTTTGAACTGACCTTCACGCTAAAAAACGCGGAGGGCTCCCGTTTTACCCCGCCTGCTTTCACTGGGTTCAGAACAGGCGGCATCGCTGAAGCACGGGGCATGAGCTTTGTGAATGGCCAAAGCAGTACCAGTCAGACCTGGATACTGGAACTTACGGCGAACAAACCCGGTATTTTTACAACGGGTTCGGCTACTGTTTATGCCGCAGGAAAAACCCTTGCTTCCAAAGCACTTACGGTCAATGTCCTGCCTTCTGGTTCAAGTAATAAAGGGCAGGTGGTGATTCCGAGCGGCACGGACGACCGGGTATTTATTGCTGCAGAATTTGATCAAAAAGAGGTCTTTGTAGGGCAGCAGGTAAGCTGGCGTATCCGGCTGTACACCCAGCTTTCGGTGGATGGTTATGATATCATTGCACTGCCTGAATTTGACGGTTTTTTTTCCAAAGAAAAGATCCGCTACGACAAGCGGGTAGAATACCTCACCCTGCGCAAGAAAAAATATGCAGTCCGCACCCTGCATGAGTATGCACTCTTTCCTCAAGAGGCGGGCAACCTGAGCGTAGGGGCTGCACGGGTAAGTGTGGGCATTGAACAACCCGGTACGCAGGGCTTTCTTTTTGGCCCTAAACCGGTGAGCTTACAAACCCAACCCGTTTCGCTCACGGTAAAAGCTTTGCCTCAACCCCTGCCTCCTGAATTCACAGGCGCCGTAGGCCGTTATGAATGGGAAGTAAAAGCGGATACCAATGCCCTGAGCACAGATGATGCCCTGACGATCATTGTAGAAGTTAAAGGCAATGGCGATACCCGGCGATTTGGACCGCCCAAAATCACAGTGCCTTCAAGTTGCGAGATTTTCGAACCACGTATGCTGGAAGAAGAAGAATATGAAAGCGAACTGGAAATCATTCATCGCAAAAGGTTTGAGTATGTGGTCTTGCCTAAAGATACGGGACTGCAGGAGATCACCCCGGAATTAAGCTACTTCGACGTAGATAGCAATCGCTATGGCCAGCTCCGGGCAGGTAGGATACAGTTTCGGGTCAGCGCAGGTAAAAACTATCAATCGCCCAATGCATTGCCTGATGCAGCGCCCCAAACGCCGGACGCAGCACAGCAATCGGGTCTGCTCGATCAGCTGCTGGATTGGCTTAAATTACCCCTGATATGGAGTATCTTGGCTATGCCTTTTGTGATCCTCGGCATTTTCATGTATTTAAAGAACCGGAAACCAGGCGTTCAGAAGCCAGTCACCAATCCACCAGTCCCCCAGCCCAAATCCCCAAATCCCCAAACCCCAAATCCACCCGGTCCCGATCTGGCTTCAGCCCGCCTTCACATGGGCAACGCCGGCCAGCTTTTGAAAGCCGGCGATCCGCGGCGCTTCTATGAGGCCTTATTCAAAGCCCTGCAAACCTGGCTTTCTGCACGTTTTGGACTCCAGCCGGCACAAATGAACGAGGCTGACCTGAGTGCCCTCTTGCGTCAACGGGGCGCCTCCCCCATTCGGATCCAGGCCCTGCTTTCGGTCTGGCATACCTGCGAACAAGCCATCTATGGTGGGCAGGCATCCGTGGAACAAATGGAAAGTACCTGGCAGATGGCAGGGCAGGTTTTGGAAGCTTTGGAGCGGGAGGTTCGGTGAAGGATTGCTTCAAACTATCATTGCCCGGAATGGGATCGTTCCGGAACGGGTCATTAAACCCTATTACGTAGCAGGGCACATGATGTATTTGCATGAGCCTGACCGGGTGAAACTGGCTGGGGACATTCGGAAGTTTTGGGCTGAGTAGAATATTCCTGCTGGTTTAAAAATCAAAAACACATCATGAGAATACTGATAAATATCGTAGCATTTGTTTGCTACAGCCAATTAGGACTTGCCTGTGAACGCGGGACTAATCTGATTGATTTGCCCATAAAAGAAATGGGTTGGACTCAAACCGAGACCGCCGGAATTTCAAGCATATCAGATGTTATTTTCAGTGGAATTTTGATTGGCTTCCGGATGGTGGAGGAATCAAATCAGGATCTTTTGTTTTTTGAAAGAAAAAAAGCCTGGCTTGAATTAACTTTTAAAATGCTCAAATCCTACAAAGGGGAAAAAAGGGACACGGTTAAAATTAGAACCAATAATAGTAGTGAAGCTTGTGGGTTTTATGCCCCACAAATACAGAATGTCTAATATTCGCTGCAAAAGAGGCCAACGGATACTGTTATACCTATCATTCTGATTGCTGTAAGAGCATTTCAAAACAGGAAGAGGGAAAAAGGTATCAAAAATCAGACTACTGGACATTTTGACATTGGACACCAGACACGATCCTGCAAGTGCATGATTTTCAATTTTTTAGAGTGCAAGTCCAACGTCTATTGTCAAAATGTCCAGTAGTCTGATCAAAAATACATCCGGTTTCTTGAATCAATATCAAATAGGATAGATGGCAACTATGTCTTCTATCAGTAAAAGGCCGGATTCAGGAAAATGGGGAATACAAAAACGGACAAAAAACAGGCATTTGGAAGGTCACTTCATATTTAGCAAGTGATATGGGAGAATTCTTTGAACAAACAAAAGTAGAATAGATCAAATTTCAGCATGGAAGACCCAAAAAAAGTGTTCTTGTAATTGAAGATTTGCAATATGAGTTTATGGAAGCGTATCATGGGCTTCAAAAAATCAGAAAACAAAAGATCAGGAAAAAATATAAATATTACAAGGTAAAAGAATAGACGGCTACAACTACTGCATGTTGCCGATGCCACCAAATCTTCAGCACCATCTTTATATGAAATCAAAAATAGCCCTCTCCATTCTCCTGCTATTCCTCACCCTAAGCGCTCATTCTAAAGATTACAAAGCCTCTTTTTTCGGCATTGAATCCAATGGAACCACCCTGAATACCCGGTCCATTCAAGAGGCCATCGATTATATCCATGAAAACGGTGGTGGCCGCCTGGTGTTCAATGTGGGCAGGTTCGTAACCGGGACCATTTACCTGAAATCAAACGTCACCATCCGGCTGGAAGAAGGCGCTGTGCTGCTGGGGTCTTTAAATCCCTTTGATTATGACCGCAAGGGTTATTGGACGGCGATGATCTTTGCTTATGATCAGGAGAACATCGGAATCACCGGAAAAGGTGTGATCGATGGGCGTGGGTACGAGGTGGCTCAAAACACGCTTGCCCTGATCCACAAAGGGATCATACAGGATACGGCCTTAAAGAACGACCGTCCCAATGAAGGCATGCGTCCACAAAACATTTATTTTAAAGGCTGCAAGCACATCCTAATTCAGGATGTAATGATTAAAAACCCGGCCAGCTGGAACCAGCAATACGAGCAGTGCCAGAACCTGCTGGTGGAAAACATCACAGTCGAATGTAAAAATTACTGGAATAATGATGGGATAGACATTGTGGACTGCGACAGCGTGATCGTAAGAAACAGCTATTTTGATGCTTCTGATGATGCCATTTGTCTCAAATCCCACCAGGCCAACTTCTTATGCCAGAATGTTGAAATCTATCATAACATGATTCGTTCCAGTGCCAATGGGATCAAATTTGGAACTTTTTCTGTCGGCGGTTTTAAGAACATCTATATCCACAAGAATACGGTTTTTGATACTTATCGCTCCGCACTGTGCTTTGCTGCCGTGGATGGAGGTACCATTGAAAACATCCGGGTGGACAGTCTGGAAAGCCTGAACACCGGTAACGTAATATTCCTCCGCATTGGTGAACGGCGGGCGGGTAAAAAAGGAAGCATGAAAAACATTAGCATCTCCAATGTGTATGCGGAAGTCCCGGCCACCAAAGCCGATGCCGGATACCAATATGAAGGACCCGTGGAAGATCTGCCGAGAAATGTATCCCCCGTATCCATCGTGGGCATGCCGGATGTAGCCATTGAAAATGTCGTCTTAACCAATATCAAAATACATTACCCCGGCGGCGGCAATCCCCGATATGCCAAAGTAGGCTTGGATGAATTGGATAAAGTGCCGGAATTGCCCGCGAAATACCCTGAATTCTCGATGTTTAAAGAATTGCCCGCCTGGGGATTTTACATCCGGCATGCCAAAGGCATTGAATTCAACCATGTAAAGATATACTGTGCGAAGGAAGATTACAGAACGGCAGTGATACTGGACGATGTGCATGGGATCAGTTTCAAGGGTTTAAAAGTGGAAGAGCCTGGGAAAAAGAAAAAGGCAGTTTTTTCATATCGTTCTACGGATGTCAAATTCGAATAGAAAAATGGGCTCCTGTCGAAATTAGCCGGTTGAATGCCAGTCACATGATGTCAACTCAAATTTTTGGGTATGACAAAGCGGAATCTTTGACAAAGGCTCGCAAATTGCCTTTGCTTTTAGCGCCTACCCCAAGCTTGTCATCTTGTCGAGACCCGTCCACGCTAAGTGCGCGTACCACACAGGTGTTTTGATAACCGGGAAGGCATATACTCAGCCAAAGCGCACTTAGGGTGGACGGGGCTCGACAAGATGACAAGCTTGGGGGCTCGAGTAGGGATGGTAGGACCGCAAAACGCTTTGGACGTTTTCCGTCCGCAGTAACTTATTGACGAATTTGGACGGTCAGTCACCCGGTCAATTGAAACAGAAACCAAAATTTTTCAAGCAGCAGTGTCATTCAGGGATATTCCCTTAATCTATAGCAAGCGGTGTGGTTTTAAACAAGGATGCTTTTCATTCATTTTGAAATCAAGCATTTGCATCACTCCAATCATTGAAATCACGCTAACCACAGTCTATCTTCCCCTCATGAAATTCTTGCCCTTTGTACTGCTGCTACTGCTTCCTTTCCTGCTCCCTGCCCAGCGCGCCCAAACCGGAGCAATTCGTACCTTAAACGGCCAGCCCACCCTCTACGTCAACGAACAGGCGGAACTGCCTTTGATGTATGCCCTTACCCACGTGACCGGCGGTCGCTGGAGCTGGGAAGAACTCCCTGCGCACAACCTCCGGCAAATGACAGCCGCCGGGGTACGCTTGTTTCAGGTGGATCTTTGGCTGGAAGATATCTGGAAAGGCCCGGAGCAGAAACTTGACATAGCCCTGGCACGCAAGCAGATCCGCGGGGTGCTGGATGCTTGTCCGGGCGGGTCTCTGGTCCTGCGCCTGCACGTGAACGCCCCTGGCTGGTGGAATCTCCTGCATCCGGAGGAATGTGTTCAGTATGCCGACGGACCGGTCATGGATCTCCCGGAAGGACTTCCCTTTAACCATGAGGATGGCGATGTAGTACGCGCAAACAGAGCAAGCCTGGCATCCGAACGCTGGCGCAAATCAGCCGGCGAACAAGTGCAGCAATTTTGTAATCGACTGGCACGCACCCGCGAGGGCAGATCGGTGATCGGAATCCACGTATCCGGCGGTGTGTATGGCGAATGGCATCCCTGGGGCTTTATCAAACAGGAGCCGGATGTGAGTATCCCCATGCAGGAAAGCTTCCGCAAGTGGTTGAAAAACAAATACGGGTCTGATGCAGCACTTCAGTCGGCCTGGGCAGGAACCCGCTTTACCCTGGCCACAGCTACGGTGCCGGATACCCTCGAGCGTCAATGCTGTGCGGACGGTTTTTTTCGGGATACGGAACTCGAACAACGGGTCATGGATTTTTACAAATGCCAGCAGGCTGTGATCGCCGACGACATTGAGTTCTTTTGCCGTCTGGTCAAAACGGAGTGGGGTAGGCCCCTGATTACCGGGGTGTTTTACGGTTACATGCAATTCGGATTGTGCCGGCAGGCCATGAACGGGCATCTCGAAGCGGAACGCTTATTGAAAAGCCCCTGGATCGATTATTTCGCCGGTCCGCCGAGTTATTATGATCCATGCCGGAAAGCAGGAGGCTCCGGAATGCAGCGTGCCCCCGTCCGTTCCATTCAATTGCATGGCAAACTGTGGTTCGACGAAACAGACAACGGCTACCTACAGAACAAGCGCGAGCGGGATTTTGTCCGATCCGACGCCCTGGGCGACACCAATTATCTTCCTATCCTGCAAAGAAGTCTCTGGCTGCCGCTGATGCAGGGTTGTGGCACCTGGTTGTATGATTTTGGTCCCCGGCGCAATACCGGTTGGTGGGACAGTCCGATGTACCTGGGTGAGATCAGCCGCACACTCCGGTATTTCCGCATCCGGTATGGGCGGGCGACAAAATCCGGAACGCAGGTGGCAGATGCTCTGGTGGTCTGGGATACGGAAAGTTTTTATGCCGTAAAAAATGTCAATTCCAAGGCTTGTGAAAAGGGCCTGGACCTCGCAGCCGAGCAGTTGCTGCACAGTGGCGTTGCGATGGATCAGATCTATGCCTTTGATCTGCCCAAAATGGACCTGAAAGGCTACAAAGCAATCCTCTTTATGAATGCCTGGACCATGAGTCCGGGGCAGCGACAATTTATCCGGGATTCTGTGGCCCGAAACGGACGCACGCTCATCTGGAATTACGGCGCCGGATACAGCGATGGCCTCCATAAAAGCAAAGTGCTTACCGAGCAGCTTACCGGAATCACTCTGGAGCAAGACAAAATAGAAGGCAATCCGGTCTGGATCATGGAACAGGATACGATTGACAACGCCGCGCCGATCGATCCTGTGTGGCGGATCGCTGATCCTGAGGCAAAGCCGCTGGCTTCGTTTCAGAAAAGCGCCGGGGTCGCCATTGCCCGAAAGGATTTTTCGGATTACAGCATGGTGTATTCAGCTGTGCCGCTGCATGGGGCTAAGGTGTTCAGGAGTTTGCTTCACCAGGCCGGTTGCCAGCTTATGAATGCCACTCCGGATGTTGTGTATGCCTCAGATGATCTGATCCTTCTGCATACCGGAACAGGCGGACCTAAGGTTTTGACGCTTAAAAACGGGAAAGTACTGGAATTGGATCTGCCGAAGATTGGAACGAGGTTGTTGGATTCGGGGACGGGCTTGGAGGTGCTAATTGGTTTTTGAGGGGCTTTGGCATAGTAGGTATTAGAAAATAAAACGCTGGCGCAAGGCTCTGCCTTGTGTCTACTATTTGGGTCGGCTGTGCCGACAAACCGATCTAGTTGGTAATAGCCCAATCCTTGTGATCAAAACAAAAGATATTGCTGTTTGTCGGCACAGCCGACCCAAATAGTAGACACAAGGCTGAAGCCTTGCGCCAGCGGAGTTATTTACCAAGCCCCCCGACCAAAATTATTTGAAAATCGTAACAATCGCTTTGAAATTCGTTCAGGCAGGATGAGCCAATCCCGGTCCTTTGTAGCCAGAAATTATTAAACAATCTGGCTGATGAATCTTTGTGTATCAAAACGTTCGATTAAAAAAGCAATCCTGCTTATTGCCCTATTCCCACTTACCTACCTTTCTTTTTCGCAAAAAGCTGACAGCCTAAAGGTTGTCACGCACTTTTCAGGATCAATGAGTGCCTCCAACAACGGCATTTCAATTGTCCCCAGTTTTTCTCTGGGTAAACCTGCAGCAATATTCATGCTATCCATGAGGGAAAAGCGAATTAGCTTTGATCCGGATCTTCGCTTTTCACTGGCAGGAAAGCCCTGGTCTTTTCTTTTCTGGGGCAGGTATCAAATTGCAACCAAAGGCAAGTTTAGAATGAACGCAGGCACGCATCTTGGGCTAAATTATAATACGTCATTATTGTCCATTAGCGGAGACACCAGTGAAACAACCGTGGTTAGGCGTTATTTAGCCGGAGAGCTATTCCCGTGGTACCTGCTTGCAAAACACATAAGTATAGGTATCTATTATTTGCATTCAATTGGAATCGATGCCGGGACCATTAAGCAAATAAATTTTGTAACTGGTTAGCCTCCAGCGACCCGATACTCTGGGATACCGCCAGATATAATACGGTATAGAGTTCATTGAAAGGATTGAATTGGAGTTTTCGGACCGTGGAGATAAAAGATTGGATGCGGGCATAGATTTCCGCGCCGTACTGCGTGCGGAAGCAACCACTGACCTTCATTTT
>JBILHS010000049.1:0-38942 GCA_044350425.1 Saprospiraceae bacterium
TTGGCTTTTTTTATTCCAATTTTGCAGTTCACATCGCTCATGCGTCATGGATCTTACGGACCAGGTATTGCCTTTAAAAATCCTCTTTGTCGAGGACGAACTCAAATTAGGGGCCAGCGTCAGCAATGAATTGGTGGAGCAGGGCTTTTTGGTCGATCTCGCTTATGACGGGCGTATGGGTGAAAGTATGTTCAAAAGTGCTGAATATGATCTGATTTTGCTGGACATCAACTTACCCTATATTGACGGGTTGGAGCTTTGCCGGCGGTTTCGGGAGACAAATCGGGAGGTTCCGATCCTGATGCTGACCGCTTTGGGCGAATTGGACGACAAAATGGAGGCATTCAATTCCGGCGCGGATGATTATCTGGTGAAACCATTTCATCTGCGGGAACTCCTTGCCCGGCTGAAGGTCTTTATCAAGCGGCGGCAATTGAACAAGCAGTTTTCAGAGAAAATCACCGTGGCTGATCTTGAAATTAATTTTGCCACAAAAACGGTTTCACGCTCCGGAATAGAAATTCACCTGACGGCCAAAGAATTCTCTCTGCTTGGATTGCTGGCCCGTTCGCAAGGAAGGATACTTTCCAAAAATGAAATTGCAGAAAAAGTTTGGGATACCGACCTTGATTCTGGCACCAGTATGAACACCATAGAGGTATACATTAATTTTCTTCGCAATAAAATTGACAAGCCTTTCGAACCCAAATTAATCCATACCAAACAGGGATTTGGTTATTACCTAAAACCACTGCCATGAACCTGCGCATCCGTTTTGCTTTCTGGTTTGCCGTATTTGTAGCGCTGGTACTTTCCGTCACGTTTGCACTCATTTATTTCCAATCCGCTGAATTCCGGAAGTTGGAATTTTTCAAGCGACTGGAGCAAAAAGCATTGACCACTCAACGGCTGTGGTTCGATGTCCAGGAAATAGATTCCACCTTGCTTAAAATTATTGACCGCAATACCCTTACCAGCCTGAACCATGAGCGGGTGCTGATGTTTGACGAAGACAATCACCTGATTTACAGCAGCATAGATGACGATAGTGTCCAGATCGTCTATCCTCTGATCCAGCGGATCAGGCAGGAAAAAAAGCTCAACTACACGGATCCGGTTACAAAATTTGAGACCACTGGCCTTGTGGTGGAGAGTAGCGGGCGGGAGAAAGTGATCATGGCAACCGCTTATGATATTTATGGATTCCGCAAACTGAATAACCTTAGGAACATCCTCCTATTCACCTGGATCTCCGGCCTGGGATTAACGGTGTTGCTGGCTTATTTGTACGTGCGAACCATTGTCGGGCGTCCTTTGGCCAACCTGACAGAACAGATCTCCCGGATCGGTGAGCATGATCTGACCATGCGTATTCAGGTTCCTGCGCATCAAAATGAGCTGACCGTTCTGGCCCAAAACTTCAACGATCTGCTGGAACGTCTGGAACAGGCCTTTGTATCTCAACGCAGTTTCGTCCAGTATGCCTCCCATGAGCTACGAACGCCGCTCGCCAATATGTTATCCGCCACAGAAAATGCATTGTCCAAGGATCGCAGCCCGGAAACTTACCGCCAAACCCTGGATTCCCTGCGGGAAGAGCAAAGCCGACTGGTAGATATGACCAACTCCCTCCTGCTAATGTCCCGATTCAAAACACCAACCCTGGCAGATAATACCCCTAAAATACGCATGGATGAGGTGTTGTATAATACCCTGGAAGATCTCAGCCTTTCAATGCCTGAATACAAGATAGTATTGGGGTTTGCGGGAACTCCTGAAAACGAGAACGACCTTCTGGTGCAAGGCAATGAGGCCTTATTGCGCACCGCTTTTAGAAACCTCCTTGAAAATGCCTGTCGCTATGCCAATGACCAGGCTGCCCGGATACAAATTGACAGCACGCCTGGAAAACTGGAGATCTTTTTTGACAACATCGGCCCTACCCTTTCTGAAGCAGAAAGCCTGAGTTTATTTACGCCATTTTTTCGGGGTGAAAATGCCTCTGGCAAACGTGGTTATGGATTGGGACTGGTGATTGCGCAACGGATCCTCGCCATTCACGGAGCAAGCATTGAATACCGCAATCCAGCCCCGGATCTGAATCGTTTTGTCGTAAGGTTTACACAAGCACCTTTTTAAGGCACCGTGAAGCCAGGAATTAAGCCCGTTTTAAGGTGGGGGGCGTCCCTTTGCAGCTCAATTCATTTTTTCACTTAATCTGCAAAGCTATCCCATGGTTCGATCCTTCTTTTTACTCGCATGTGCCCTCCTCGCCCAAACTTACGGTTTCTCCAAAACAAGCTCAAATGATGCCCCCCTTGAAATCACCCTCGTCTCTCTTCAACAACCCAATTGTTTCAGCCCCCTCGGTTCCATCTCTGTAATCGCTACCGGCGGAAACCCTGCCTACACCTACGAATGGAATACAGGCGCTAGCGGACCTGTGCTCAGTGGCCTCTCAGCCGGCGATTATACCGTGGTGGTAACCGATAACGACGGGAGCACGGCCGAACTAAAAACTACTTTGGTGGATGATTTTGCGGCGCCAGGGGTGGATGCGGGTGACCCGCTTCTCGTTCCATGTACCAACTCCACCATTTCACTTAATGGCAGCGGTTCTACAGGACCTGACTTTTCTTACCAATGGATAGCCTCGAATGGAGGACACATCCTATCCGGCGGGAACACACTCCTGCCAGTCATCGATCTTGCCGGCAGCTTTCAACTGACGGTTACCGATCTGACCAACGGTTGCACAGCTACCGATGTAACAACCGTCACCGGACAGAACATCCCCCCATCTGCCACTGCTACTGGAGGCGTCATCAACTGCAGCTCCAGTGTTGTCACGCTTTCGGTGGTTTACACCACACTTCACACCAGTTTTGTCTGGCAGGGCCCGGGTGGATTTAACTCCAAACTTGTAAATCCGGTGGTCAGTGTGGTGGGAAATTATGTTTTCACCATAACGGATACGCTGACAGGTTGCATCAATAAGTCAACAGCCGTCGTGTCTTCGAACTTCGTGGCGCCTAATGTGGATGCGTTGGGAGGCGGGACAATCACCTGTTCGCAAACTTCTGTGCCATTGACGGGTAGCTCCACCACTCCCGGGGTCAGTTTCCGCTGGACCGGGCCAAACGGGTTTTCATCCGACCTACAAAATACCGTGGTCAGCAGTGCCGGCACTTATACGTTAACGGTTCAAAACCCGCTAAACGGATGCACTGCTTCCGATGTGATCCTCGTTACAAGTAACCTCACCGCGCCCTCGGCTGCGGCTGCTGTGAATGGCACGCTCACCTGCGCTACCCAATTGGTACAGCTCTCAGGCAACTCCAATACGCCGGGTGTTAGTTTTGCCTGGACTGGTCCTAACAACTTTATGTCTGGTTTGCAGAATACTTCGGTGAGCCAGCCCGGCACGTATACCTTGACGGTTAAGAATCCTGTCAACGGTTGTACAGGGTCTGCGACGGTCACCGTGTTACAAAACATCACGACACCCAATGTTTCGGCTTCTGGAGGAGTCAAAACCTGTGCATCGCCCCTGGTTACGCTCACAGGGAATTCCTCAACCTCTGGCGTTGTTTACAGTTGGACCGGCCCCAACGGATTTATGTCTGCTCAACAAAACCCCAGCGTAAGTTTTGTCGGCAACTATACCCTCCAGGTAACCAACCTCCAAAATGGTTGCACGGCCACTGCGGTGGCTGCTGTATCACAAAACATTACGCCTCCCAGCGTATCTGCAACCAGCACTATCATCACCTGCACCAATCCGCTGGCACAAATCACGACCACTTCTTCTCCGCAGGGCCTGACTTATTCCTGGTCGGGGCCAAATAACTTTAGCTCTGCTCTAAAAAACCCCTTGGTAGGCATTACCGGATATTACACGGTAACTGCCACCAATCCAAGCAACGGATGCACCAATACAGGAGCTGTTTACACGAATGAAAACACCACGCCGCCTTTTGCCTATGCCGGGGAGGACAAATCTTTAAACTGTTATTTTACCTCCATTCTGATCAATGCATCCTTCTCTTCCAACGGCTCCAATTTCAGCTATTTATGGACCACTTGGGATGGAAACATTGTATCCGGAGCAAATACACTTTATCCAAGGGTAACCCTGGAAGGCAATTACACCTTGAAGGTGACAAACACTCAAAACGGCTGTATGGATTTGGATAGCATGGTCGTTACACAGTCCACACCCGTGACCGCAGTAATTGCTCAAACCACACCTGTTTATTGCAGTGGAGGTTCCACTGGGTCGGCCACCGTGGCAGCAGGCGGCGGTTCCGATAATTATTCTTACAACTGGTCTAACGGCAAACACGCAGTGACCGTCACTGGATTAAGTGCTGGCACCTATACTGTAACGGTGATTGACTCTGAAGGATGCTCCGCAACTGCTGTAGCCTCCGTCAATCAGCTTATTTTGACTGCGGTTGTGAACGTAACGCACCAATCGATTCCCGGCGTGAACAATGGTGGCGCTTCTGTCATCGGAGGCGGCGGCACAGCGCCTTATACTGCTAAATGGAGCAACGGTGCAATGACCTTGTCCATCAGCAACCTTGCACCCGGGCCTTACTCGGTAACCTTAACGGATGCACAGGGTTGCACCATTGTAAAAACCACCAATGTTAACCCTGCGAATTGCATCATAACCAGCACGATTTCCGGAGTGAATGTAAGCTGTTTTGGTGCCAATAACGGCTCTGCCACAATAAATCTGAGTTCATTCATTAACCCGGTCGTCTATAGTTGGTCCAATGGGGGCGCGTCCAAAACCATCACAGGACTAGCAACTGGCACCTATTCAGTCACGGCTACGGATGCGTCTGGTTGTCAGACAGTCCAAACGATTCAGATCACCAGCGCCCTGCCCTTAGTGGTCAACGAGACCTTCCGAATGGATGTGCACTGCCCTGGGATGGAGGATGGTTCACTGGCCGTGGGCGTTACCGGAGGCACTCAACCATACACTTATCATTGGTCGAACAACGGTTCAGATGCTAGCATCAACAATCTGGCACCTGGCATTTATGAACTGACGGTAACGGATGGGAATAACTGTACCCGTACTTTTAGCGCCCAAATCAGTAGCCCGGGTCCCATTACCATCTCTATATTGTCTAAAACGGATGTCCCCTGCCCGGATGCAAATACCGGAGCAGTGTCGATTTCTACTCAGGGCGGGCTACCACCTTACCAATACTTTTGGTCGAACGGAAGTACCACATCTTCCATTTCAGGGCTCATTCCAGGTAATTATACCCTGACCATCACCGATGCAAACGATTGCCCTAAAAGCTTAAACACCCAGATTTTGGTTCTTGATCAGGCGGCTCCGGTGCTTTTTTTGAAAAATGCCATGGTTGACCTTGACAACAACGGCATGGTTACCCTGTCGCCTAACCTTTTTGACAATGGCAGCACCGACGATTGCGGCATTGCGAGTTGGACGGTAACGCCCCTCATTTTCAACTGCAACCAACTGGGTGCAAACATTGTAACGATTACGGCTACGGATCTGAGTGGTCTTACAAGTATCGGTTCAGCCATCGTGACGATCGTAGACAATATCGTGCCTTCGATCATTTGCCCTACCAGTATCACTGTGGGTTCCTGCAATCCGGTTGTACAGTTCAACTTGCCACTGGTCATGGACAATTGCCCGATTGATCCGGCCCAATTCGTTCAGTTGAACGGCTTACCTTCCGGCAGCACGTTTCCACCTCGAAATACCCTTCAAAGTTTCCAGTATACGGATCAGGCAGGCAATACAAGCCAGTGTAGTTTCGAAATTTTTGTGGCCGAAGCCTTAGCCTTTGATGCGACCCCAAGCCCGGCAACCTGCTCCGGCACCTGCGATGGTGCCGCAAGCCTGACACTGCTCAGTAGCGGAAATTTTAGTGTGAACTGGAGCAACGGTCAAACCGGGATCGTCCTGACAGGCCTATGTCCGAATACCTACACGGCAACCATTACGGACAGCTATAACTGTGTGCAAACTCAAACCATTGTGATCACCGTATCAGACCTACAAGCTCCCAACCTGACTTGTCCTGGAAATCTGGAACCCAGCTATTGTTCCGGACCGGTCACCTACAATCTGCCAGTGGTATCAGACAATTGTCCGGTGAACCCATCCAATCTTCAATTGATCTCCGGCTTGCCTTCAGGTGCTATGTTCCCGGTTGGAAACACCGTGCAAACCTATTCTTACACAGATGGCAGTGGCAACAACGGGCAATGCAGTTTTTCCGTAAATATTACGGGGCCATCCACACAAAGCAGTATCGTACAACCAGTTAGCTGCGCTAATCTGTGCAACGGAACAGCCTCACTCATTATAAATGGCGGCCAGGGCCCATTCAATATATCCTGGAGTAATGGCCAAAATGGCCTTTTAGCGACCAATCTTTGTGCCGGAAACCATACCTATACGGTGAGCGACGCTGCCGGTTGTACACAATCTGGCTCTGTTTCAGTATCACAACCACAGGTCTTGCTTATTTCTGTGCAACAGGTCGTAAACGATCCTGGTAACGCAGGGGCCGGAAGCATCCAGGTCAGTACTACAGGGGGCATTTCGCCTTATTCCTTTAACTGGACCCGCAATGGACAATTTTATGCCAACACCGAAGATCTGTCCAATCTTTTCCAGGGGCAATACGTCCTGGTCATTACGGATGCCAATGGATGTACAAGCAGTAGCGGAACGGTCACCGTATCGAATTCAGTGGGTACTTCCTCGCCGGATTGGACACAAGCTATTACCCTATTTCCCAATCCGGCATCCGAAACTATCACCATAGATTTTGCTTCGCCCCTGGGGCAGGCTGCTGAAATCCAGCTCTGTGATATGAACGGGCGAGTGATCAGCAGGCAGCAAATTGAAGCATCGGCGCAGCATGTATTCTTGGATATAGCCTCCCTTCCAACCGGCTTCTGGCTGGTAAAAATTAGTTTGGAGGATGGACAAAGAACCCTGCGTAAATTGGTGGTAGAAAGATAGAACCGGGCATCTGAATGCCTTTTACTTAAAGCCCAGATGGTTCATTCTAACCGTCTGGGCTTTTTATTTAGGTGATGTCCGTAAATTTTGAGCTACAGGTTACTTTTGCAGTCCACCTTACTTGAAAAAGCCCTGTCCACTTTCTGCGAATCGCAAATGCCAGCATTACAATGGCTGCATGCTATGTATAAATTCCAGTTTCTAGCACTACTCACCCTCTTTCATATTGGCTGTGATCAGGCATCTGATCTCAAACAGTTGGATCAAGCTGAATTATGTACCTGTGATACCCTGAGTAACGCAGCCACCTATGATTCGCCTGGGTACCAAACGGTGCGCGGAGCTTTACTCGGGACAAGATTCTCCTCCTTTGAAGCCTTAAAAACTGTCATCCAGATCCAATATGATAGTACTACATCAGGGCATTATATTGTTCGGGCAAGTCATTGCAGTGATGGCAGATCTGTGACCGCTGTCTTGGAGACGGGAATAAGCCAGGGTGATATTTCGAAAGCAAAGTACCGTGGGACCACGTGGGATCGCTTCAGATTTCTTTTTCGTAGTCCTTATGCGATCAGAAACAGAAAAGACCTGGAGAAAATTTATACCTTTTCCAGATGGCGACCGGAATTGTTCGGGGAGGGTGATCTAGCTTTTTATGATATTGCAAAATCGCTGGCCGGTAATATTAACACCCCTGAGCTGGCTTTTAAAAACGTCCGGGACAGCACAGACAAGGGCTACCTTAATTCCTTCAATCACATGACCTCCCAGGCATTCATTACCACTTGTTTTTCGGAGGAACTGGCTGATTTCATGGGAGATTCCCATGAGCGTTACCGTCATCCGGAATTGATCACCGGAATATTTACTGAGGCCCAGATTGCTGATCTGGGCGAGGGCCCGTTGGACAATTATGTGGATATCATTAATAACGAATGGGGACAGGAATTGGGTAAAATACTGAAGGCGAAGTATCGCATTCACCGCAAAACAGCGTGGACCCCTGAACTGTTTGCAAATTACCTGAATGATCTGGAGCGTTATTATAGCCGGGCATTTCAAATTGGATTTAAGCCCTACAAACCTGAAGACGAACTGGTGATCCGGTTTTCGAATAAAATCAACGCCATCATGAACGGTCAGTTGAACTATAAAAAGGCTCTAAATGAGTAACTTAGTAGTTTTGCTTTTTTGTCATATGATACCAAGGACGATTCCAAGTGTCATACGCGTCGTTTTCAACTCTATATTGCTCCAGCAGTTCATTCAGCCCGGCAGGCTGCCATGCCTTTAATTGGTCTAGCCAGTCTTTCTCTACCTTGGCATGGTCAAACTCCGCACCAACGAGATCAGCATGGCTAAAATTGATACTTCTCAGGTCGGTATTACTCAGATTTGCCTGGCTCAAGTTTGCTTTACTGAAATTGGCTCCAAAGAATTTACCGTTTGTCAAAATTGCCTCATTGAACAAAGCGCCTTCTGAATTTGACCAGAGCAAGGATACGGCATTTAAGTCAGCCTTGAGCAATTGTGCGTTTGTGAGGTTTGCACCGTTCAGGTTTGCGAAGCTCAGGGTCGCTTCATTCAGTTGCGCCCAGCTCAGATCTGCCCTTTTAAAAACCGAATTACTCAGGTTTGCGTGATTCAACTTGACGCCCCAAAGATTTGCGTCGCTCAGATCAGCACCTTTCAGGTTAGCGCTACTCAGATCCGCGCTTTTCAAATTGGCTTCTTTAAGGTTTATCCTACTCAAATCCACTCCTTTCAAATCTATCCCTTCCAGATCTGCCGCGGCAAAAAGGGCCTTGGTTTTGATCCGCGCGAAAGATGCTGAATCAATTTTCATCCAGACCAATGCCTGCAGGAGTTGCCCGCGTCCGGGGCTGTACGCTTTAGGCGACAAGCTATCCCCTGCGATGTATTTAAAAGGTTTGAATGCAAAACTCAAAGCTGCAATTCTGGCGATCGTGGTATCATGCAAGGACCTGTCAGGATTTTGCTTTAATTCTTCCCCCACATCATGCAGCAAACTGCGGATCAGTGGCTCCGGATCAGTTTTCTTCAGCGATGCTACCAGGGACGCCATTTCCTGTATCTGCCTGTCTTTTTTTTCAATTTGTAATTTGAAAGATTCGTATTGGCGATAAATGGTCGAGCCGAGCCAGATACCACCGAGTGCCACCATACTCAGCGCTACTATCCAAATGAACGATTGCCTGCGTGTGGATTTAAGATCTCCGGGGTCCGTTTGCTTACTCATCAGCCCGGGCTGAAATCCCCTGCTCCACACCTTCAAAAGCAGGAACAAGAGCGAAACGAGTGCCAGCCCGGCAAAAACACCCAGCAGAAACGAGCTGTTCTCTTCCAGGTAAGGCAGGCGAAGAAAACCAAGGGGCCACCCGATCACCATTCCTAAAGCCAGGCCAATAAGCAGGTATCTTTTCCCTTTCATTTTTGAGTTCAGATTGAGACCCGGTTTATGGAGGTCCCGAAGGGCGCAAATTATGACTTTCTGAAAAGAATTGCCCGGAGTTTGTCTCTGCGGCTTTAGAAGCAAAAGCCCGGACTGTTGAGATTCAACGATCCGGGCTTTTTTATGCTTTTCGGGCAAATACAGGATTTACCCAAAACCACTTTTATTGCACGATCAACTTCTTCACCACGATCTGATCATCCGACTGTACCCAGCGCAACAGGTAAACACCCTTTGGCAGATCCTGAACATCCAACTGAATGCTGGCTTCGCCTTCAGAAGATTGTGCGGAGCGAACCAATTGGCCGGAAGCAGATACGATGCTCAAAGTGCCGGTCAGTTCGTTTTGTGGCAGATCTACGTTCACGAAATTAGCCGCAGGGTTTGGGTAAACCTTGATTTCGGGGGCTTTAAAAGTCGGTATTTCCATGACCTCTAGCACTGCTTCGCGCTCGCCTCCTTCTTCTTCGCCACCGCCGCCTACTAGTGCCGCTGCATTGGCAAGTTTCCAAGGCTCTTGGCTTGTATCGTGTTGTTATTGACGCTGAAAGTGACATTTCGGCTTCCATTTCAGCAATTAGAAGGTTTTGTAGCGTCTGTTTTTGCGCTGATGGGCAACAAATTTATTCAAATCGCAACTCCCAAGTCGGTCAAAATCGCCTGATCCTTAAATCGGAAAAGGATTGCCCGGCGAAGCAGGGGATTTATGCTACAAAGCTGTTGTAAATCTAAAAACAAAACCGATCAGAACATTCAAAAAATCTACTTTTTTGCAAAATCACTTTACGACGGCTATAACTTTTGAATTCCGCCAGCTCCACAGAATTTAAAGCTCAAACGGTTGGTTATCAAATTTTTGGGCTTTTTTTACAACCTGTCTATTCCAACATGCAATTAGGCATGGAGCATTGCTTTTCTCCAACAATCAGTGACCGCAGGCCAGCTAAACCTAAAGTGAAGGTCTATGCTGCTTCCGTACAGTATCCGTAACAGAGCCCGTATTCAATCCTTTCAAGGAACGTTATACCGTGTCATTTGGCGGTACAGGGTATCCGATTGCCGGAGGCTAAACAGGTGGAACATATAAAAAAAATTATCAAACTTGTAAACTTAAACTAGATTTGCGCCTGTATTTTGGCAGTTTGGCCTGTCATTTGTAACGTATAGTTCTGAAAAAGCACCGTTTTGGTTTTTTATTTACGGTTTTTGGGTCTTGGATACAGGTATCCTACATCAGCCCAACAGTAGGTAGCCCGCTAAAGTTGGTCAAATTCCCCTGAGCTTAACCTGAAAATGGATGGCCAAGCACTCTCGGGGTCTTGTACACCAATGCCGTTTTACTCCGGACAATAAATTATTTTTTCTCTGAATAACAGCTGAATTGAAGACATGAAGGCGCGTATTTTAAAAGAGTTCATTTGGTTTTTTGTTGCGGTATTGCTGTCGGTACCACTTTCATTTTTGTTTTTGTTTTTGTTATCTCTTACAAGTCACGGTCCTGAAATGAACCGTGTTGAAAAAGTTTTTACGGTACAGCTGTTTGTCATTGGGTGTTCCACAATGTTTCTTTGTATTTACATCATACGCATTGTGGTAAAAGGAATTAAAATGATGATGGGAAGCGGTGATAGTGGTCAACCTTAAATAAACACTCAAGTAGTGTGGTTTTGGTCTTCAAACTTCTTACTCCTTTAGAAATCAAGTAATTGCATCACTCAAATCACCTTAATAACCGAAGCGTAAAAACATGTTACACAATGTATTGCCAGTTTTGGGGCATCAACTCAATGAATTTTTAAGTTCAGAATATGGACTTTCAGAAGATAGAGTAGTGGTTTCCAGCTTGGTAGATTTACGCGGTAACATGAGCTCGCAAATAGAAAACAGGGTTGTGGTCACGCTGTTGAATATCGAAGAGGAAAAAAGTATTCGGAATGGACAATTACAATCCTATTCTGGGATGAATCCACCTGTTTTCATCAACTTATATGTCCTGTTTTCGGCCAATTTTCCGGACACCAATTACCTTGAGTCACTTAAGTTTATTTCATCAGTGATTCGTTTTTTTCAGGGTAAAAATGTATTTGATAAGATGAATACACCCATGTTATCGGATAATGTTGATAAAATTGTGGTTGAATTTATCAATTCAGATCTTCAACAATTGACAAATTTGTGGGGCATGCTTGGAGCAAAGTATATTCCATCCGTGGTCTATAAGTTAAAAATGTTGACCTTTAGCAGCAATACTATTGTGGAGGAAGTTCCATTGACATTGGTATCCAGCCTGAAAAAAATATCAGGTACCGACTTCACTGGTAGTTAATGGTAGTTTCATGGACAATGGAATCCGGCCCAAACAAAATGTCAGTGCATTCATTGAATAATGGAAAAAATATCGTTTAGATACACCACGGCTTTTTCACTTCTTGCCTCGGTTGAAGTATTGCATGAATATTATAGTTCGGGGCGTTGTGCTGATCTCGTTTTCCAACCCAGCCAGGAAACCATTATGTTGCTTCGGCAATATTCGATTCTTTTGAAACCAAATAACAGTGGCTTTACGCTTTTGCTGGATGAAAACAGAGATTTATCGAGTCCTGTATTTGGAGGTGTCTTACGTTTGCAGTTTAATTTCAGGAATAGGAATCCGCTTTTTTTGAATTTCACGGACATCCCGTACAACAACGATCAATATTACGTATTCAGCAGTAATTCAAACAACGGTACGGTACTTCATCCCAACGAGCAAGTTCAGGAAAGTAGCCTGAAAGATTATCCATCAGATGGATTATCCGGCCATGTTGAATTGTTTTTTAACACATCAAATGAGTTATTTGGCTACGGTGATTCGGAACGGCAAGGACATCTTTCAAGTGAATACATCATTCGTTTTGGAGCAAGAAAAGCTTCTTGGAGATATTTTTTTTACGGAGATGATGCCTTGGTGGCCTATTACAGCGATTTTTCAATCAAAAGTAAGGGACGCGAAGAAATAGGCATGTTTTTTGAACCACCTGAAAAAGTAACATTGAAGAATGGGAGCCCAGGCTTTACAATAACCTCGGATGGCTCTAGTCCAATGCTTGACAAACCTAAGGAACTTTTTATGCTGAATAAGGCCGCCAGTAACAACGGACAAATTTATTTAAGGTCCCTACCGAACGCCAACCCAAAGTATCTGAATTACAATGAAAAGTTGAATGTTTTTTACATCGAAATCTTTGTTAAACTGTAAATTTTTTTAAATGGGAAAAGTACTGGCTACTCCAGGGGTTTACATTGAGGAAAAAAGTGCTTTTTCTTCTTCTGTAGTCCCAGTAGCAACCGCGATACCTGCTTTTGTTGGGTACACAGAAAGAGCAACTAGAGGTACCAAATCTCTTCTAAATCTGCCAACAAGGATAACATCCATGGCAGAATACGAGGAGTTATTTGGCGGTCCTCCAAACACAATGTTCACCATTTCAGCAGATCCGAAAGCTGGGTACAAGCTATCTGCCGATAGTGGTACACGTTTTTTGCTTCACAGTTCCCTTCGTTTTTATTTTTCCAACGGTGGTGGCGCTTGCTATATCGTCTCAATTGGAGACTATACAAACGGAATCAAAGCTCAAGATTTTAACGACCCGGCAACGGGCGCTGGTCTTGTTGCCTTGTTGAAGTACATGGAGCCAACCCTCCTGGTTATTCCAGAGGCTATTTTGCTGGAGAAAGCTGATTGCTTTTCTCTTCAACAAGCAATGCTTAACCATTGTGGCTATGTCATGAAAAATCGTTTTGCCATCTTAGATGTGTACAACGGAGGCGTAGACCGGACAATGGACGAAGACGACGTCATCAATCAGTTTAGAGAAGGTGTTGGTGCCAATTTTTTACAATGGGGTGCCGCGTACTATCCATTCGTAAGCTCAACGATTGTACAAGCTACGGAGGTAGGCTTCACCAGCATCATCAACCGCGATGGTCTCATTGAAATCCTAACCAAAGAAGTAAATGATGCATTTCAAGTGGGCTTGCTCAAGGAAGCCCGTGCAGAATCCATCAAGGCTGAGATTAACAAGATCGCAACCATTGGTACAGATGATGTTGAAACGCTATCCAGCACTTTGAAGGCCATCAGTCCTATCTTCAAATCAGTTTTGAATGATATGAAGGACAACCTGAACATCATGCCACTTAGCCCTGCAATGGCAGGAATTTATGCAATGGTTGATAATTCTATCAACATCGCAAAGGCACCAGCCAACGTCAGTGTCGGCTCAGTAGTGTCGCCAATGGTCTCAATCACCCAGGATGGCCAAGAAGATTTGAACCTTCCCCTTAATGGTAAGGCCATCAATGCAATCCGAACTTTTCAGGGAAAAGGCACGTTGGTTTGGGGGGCTCGCACCCTCGATGGCAATAGCCAAGACTGGCGCTATGTCAGCGTACGCAGAACCATGACATTTCTCGAACAGAGTGTGAAAATGGCAGCTGAACGCTATGTATTTGAGCCCAATAACGCGACAACTTGGACTTCCCTCCAAGCAATGGTTACCAACTTCCTGAACAACCAATGGCAGGGAGGTATTCTCGCGGGTAATACTCCAGACGATGCGTTTTCTGTAGAAATTGGCTTAGGTGTGACAATGACACCGAATGACATTTTAGACGGATTGTTGAAACTTACGGTGAAAGTAGCTATTACACGCCCTGCTGAATTCATCGTCATCACGTTCCAGCAACAGCAACAAAAGTCTTGATTGAACGCAATCTATTCTGTTAATTAAAAAAAAATAAACCTATGGCTACGCCTACCGCTGGTACCGGTGCTGATCAGGATCTATTTTGGCCCATGCCAAAATTTTATTTCTCTGTTGATATCGGAGACAAGACAGACCTCCCATTTCAGGAGGTATCTGGTTTGGATATTGACACAGATATCATTGAATACCGTCATGGAAACAGCCCAGTACACTCTACAATAAAAATGCCCGGACTAAGTAAGTACGGTGATATTACCCTTAAAAAGGGTGTTTTTGCTACTGACAACCAATTCTTTGACTGGATTGCAGAGATTCAGTTGAATACTTATACAAGGCTGACAGTGGTGATCAAATTGCTGGATGAAGATGGTAACCCAAGGATGACCTGGACGCTCAAAAACGCGTTCCCTAAACAAGTGACACCAACTGATATGAATTCTCAGACCAGTGAGGTGGCTGTTGAATCCATCGTATTCGTTTGTGAAGGGATGACGATTCAATCCGCTTAATTTGCTATAATAAAAAGGAAGCCGGCTTAGGTGATGATCCTGTCGGCTTCTTTTTATATAAAAGAATATTCTTTCACATTTTTTTGCAATTGTAGATGGACAGTCGCAATCAGCCGCCGATAGGATTTAATTTCACTGTTTCATTTTCAGCCACAAATGGTGGGAGTCAATCTCAGGACAATTACTTTCAACGGGTAGATGGAATATCCGGCTCACGAGAAGTGGAGGAAATAAAAGAAGGAGGAGTCAACGATCGAGTGTACAAACTCCCCAAGAGTGTCAGCTATGATAACCTCATCTTAGAACGTGGATTTGCTTATAAGGGATCCAATCTTGGTATTTGGTGTACAAATTCGCTTACCATGCCAACTAGTAAAATAGAAACCAAGGTGGTGATTGTAACATTGCTTGATTATGATTCAAAGACCCAGATTATGAATTGGGCTTTCTATGACTGTTACCCAATCAAGTGGAAAATCAGCGAATTCAAATCTACGGAGTCTGTTCTGGCAATTGAAACACTGGAATTGGCTTATTCCTATTTCTCACTCTTATCTTAGCGATGATCATGCCAGTTGAAATCAAAGAATTGATTATTAAAGCCAAAGTAACAGGTTCAAGTCAACCAGATAATTCATCCAATCACGATTCAAAAGACACTGGTTCTTCTCCTAAACTAGCCCTTAATTATCGCCAAAAAAAGGAAATTGTGGACGAATGTGTACTCCAAATCATGGATCTTCTGGAAAAAAAATATAATCACTAATGGCTGGAAGTGGTGTAAGTAAACTCATAATAAATGCTTTTCAAAAATTTGAAGCGGGAAAACTGCAAACCAATGTTGGCAGCTATGAACTTCAAATAAACCCTAATTCCGTTTCTTGTTCTTTTGCACAAGAAAAAAACATTGCCCAAGAGCCCGGTAGCGCCGGAGGCGATACCATAGAAAGCAAGCGTCCTACTTATTATAAAGAAGCCATCAAATTTTCTTTTACATTGGACGACAGTGGAGTTCTCCCCAATAATGCAGATGGGCTAAGTTCTTCCACAGGAGGAACGGGACTTGGAGCATCTATTGAAAAGCTTAAAAAAGCGACTATTCTTCCGCTTCGAAGCACACACGCTCCTCCCTTTGTACAAATCCTATGGGGAGATATTGCGCTGAATGGGATTGTAACCGAATTCTCTATAGAATATACTTATTTCAACATAACTGGGAATCCGCTTCGGGCAAATATTTCGTTAGGTGTAGTGGAGGTGGTGGACAGTGTAGTGGAAACCTCCAAATACCAGAGTCCAGACATTACCCGGATGCCCATCATAAAGGATGGTCAAAGTTTGCCTCAATTGTGCCAGGAGTTCTATGACTCCAATTTATACTACATCCAGATAGCCAAAGAAAACAAACTCTCCTCTTTTAGAAGATTGCAGGTTGGGAAACGATTATTGTTCCCCCCCCTCGAAAAGTAAACCAATATGTCGGCCACTTCTCCCAATGTTTCCATTAGCCAGCTTCCTAGCTTTGCCATTAAGTTGAATGGAAGCCCTCTGGACAGCAGCTTTGTTGTTATGCGTATAAATGTATACAAAGGCATCAACAAGGTAAGCCGGGCAATGATTACCATCATCGCAGGAGATAGCTACATGAGCACTTTTGAAGAAAGTGAAAATGCCAGCTTCTCCCCTGGCACGACTGTTGTTATTAGTTTAGGATACGATCAGACTAATGTAGGCGTATTCACCGGAGTCCTGATCAAGCATTCTCTTTCAGTAAAACGTGGATATGAAAATTCATTTTCCAGTAGCTTGTTGGTCTTGGAATGTGCGGATAAAGCAATCAAAATGACCATAGCCAATAAGTCTGAGATATATGAACAAAAAAAGGACAGTGATATCATCTCAACCTTGTTGGGGAATTATGGCCTTACCAAAACAGTAGATGCATCTACGGTGACACACGATTTTATGTCACAGTATAACGTCAATGATTGGGATTTTATGATTAAACGGGCCCATGCAAATGGACTTGTAGTATTTAACTCCGACAATTCGGTGTCTGTAAAAAAGCCTGCAGTCACGGGCAGTTCCTTAGCCAATGTGGAGTACGGCATATCTGCTTACAGTTTTGAAGCTGAAATTGACGCTTCTACCCAGTTACAGGGGGTGTCTGTAAATGCCTGGGATCCGCTTAAGGAAGCTTTGGTAACACAAACCGGTTTAGACCCAGGTGGTCTATCCAAACCTGGTGACCTGACCGGAGCAACGCTTGGCACAGTGGTGAGCCCTGCCACCTGGGAACTTACATATTCCGGTCCTTTAGTGGAGGCAGAACTCAAGGCAATTGCAGATGCAACACTGGTTGAATCGCGGTTAAAAAGGGTTCGTGGCCACGTTTCTTTCCGTGGGATGAATAATATAATTCTTGGTAGCCTGATTACGCTGTCTGGTTTTGGAGCACATTTTGACGGAGATGTGTATGTAACAGGTGTAGAGCACGAACTATTCGACGGAAATTATACCACGAAGGTAAGCTTTGGATTACCCAAGCAATTCCAAGGAGAGCCGTTCTTCAAAGAAGAAAGTCCATTGCTAAACCCAATCAGGGGTATGCACATTGGAATTGTTAAGAAAATTGATGCCGACCCAAACGCTGACTATAGAATTCAGGTGCAAATTCCTGCCTTGAAAAGCAGTGGCAATGGATTATGGGCTCGTCTTTCGCAATTTTTTGCTACAAAAGATGCTGGCAGCTTTTTTATCCCGGAGCTGAATTCGGAAGTTGTGGTAGGGTTTTTAAATGACGATCCGCGTTTTCCAGTTGTTTTGGGATGTCTCTATGATACAAAAAATAAACCTTATACTACCTTCACAGCTGAAAACTCGAAGAAAGCCATTGTCAGCACCGAAAAACTGACACTCGAGTTTGATGATAAGGACAAAATCATAACCTTGAAGACCCCCGGTGGCAACAGTATTGTTATTAGCGATAAGGATTCAGGAATCACCATCGAAGATAAAAATGGTAATTCCATCACAACCTCCAGTTCTGGCATTACCATCAATAGTTCTAAGGCAATCAACATAAAAAGCAGTCAAAAAGTTACCATTACTGGAGGGACAGGGGTAGATATTAAGGCATCTGGCGGAGACGTAGGCATTAAAGGCTTGAATGTAACTGCTGAAGCAGATATAAAATTTTCTGGTAAGGGTGCGGCGCAAGCAGAATTAACAGCTTCCGGACAAGTGGTTATCAAGGGAGCTCTTGTAATGATTAACTAAAATAAAAAGCATGCCATTTGCAGCAAGAATTACAGACATGCATGTGTGTCCGATGGTGACTCCGGTAGGCCCGGTACCTGTTCCACATGTAGGTGGCCCCATCATAGGGCCAGGAGCCCCCACTGTGTTGATTGGCGGTTTGCCGGCTGCTGTTATGGGGGATAATGCTGTCTGCGTCGGGCCTCCGGATGTTATTGTAAAAGGATCAGCCACAGTACTCATTTGCAGCAAACCAGCTGCAAGAATGGGTGACACAATGGCTCATGGTGGTAGTATCGTCTTAGGATTCCCGACTGTGCTCATCGGTGGCTGAGCCAGATAAAAACTGAATTGGTAACCGGGTAGCACAATCTCAAAATCCTTACAGGATCTTTAAAAGATGCTAACCAGTTACGTTCTTTTATCGTTACTTAAGTGCAAAAATGCCGTTTTTTATGAGCGAAGACAGATTTTTTCTTGGCAGGGGCTGGAGTTTTCCACCGACCTTCCTCAAAGCACTCGGAGCCGTTGAGATGGTTCAGAATGAAGAAGACATCCGTCAAAGTATCATCATCTTTCTTTCAACAAGGGCAGGTGAACGATTGATGCGACTAAATTACGGTACAACCTTATACGATCATATATTTAGTTCGACCAGACAAGGCCAGCTTAATGCTTTGGCAGACGAACTAAAACTTTCGCTGCGTCTAAATGAGCCGAGGATATTGGTACACAAATTAAGTGTTGACGCATCTGATGTGGTAGAAGGCAAAGTACAGATTGACATAGAATATGAGATAGAAGCAACCAATGTTCGCAACAACATTGTGTTCCCATTCTATCTCGTGGAAGGAACAAATATTATCAAGTGATGGTTAAATACGTGCGATGCCGACAATGAGTAAACATCCGGGTTCTACCAGTAAGGGGAGGCTTTCAGAAGCGCTTTCGCCGGAGTATTTTCTGTTTGATGAACGCTCTACTACAGACTTTCTGAAATACATTCGGGATCTTTCCAAGAAGGTTGCTTACTTCAATAGCAAATATCAATTGGACGGGGACTGGGAAGCTTTTTTCATGTCTGACGAGTGCTTTATTTTGGCAGATATCGCAGAATTTAACGTTTGGGATTATGATCAGCGCAGGATGGGGCTCTTACAATCGTTCGATTTGTTTGCAACGCTTGAGGCCAAGTCCAGTGTATTTACCGATGTATTTGGCTTAGTTTACCTGTTTTTACAGAAAGCAAACGAATGGTACCAATTAGCTTCGCGCCATCACAAAGACCGCAAGGGAAGTATCATAGAAGATGAACTATCTTCTGCCATTGAATACAGTCTCAGGAATTGTTTACATACCATCATTTCCTTTGAACTTACCGCTGAAGATAGTGGATTGCCGCTAAAATTAAATAGTGACTATTCCGAGTTTCATGCCATTTGGAAAATAGGCAATATTGAACCTAACAATATTTTTAATCGGGGCTCCACTCCTGTTGAACAAATCAACAATGCCCTGAAGCAATTGCTATTAGTTTATCGAACCGTTTTCCGGGTTATCTCAACCTTTGTAGCGAAGGCCCCGGGCCTACTTCAAAATACACTACAAAAGGATGACAGACACCAGCCTCACATCGGTTTGTTGCTGACTTTTTTGGAGCTTTACAGATACCTGCAGGGGGACCTCAACAAGCTAACTAACAGGCATCTGAATTATTATTATCGCGATATTCTGAAGCAACAACCAGCGGGTAGAATTCCTGATAGGGTTTTCCTGTCTATTGAATTGACGGATAGTTTTAACAACATCATAGTAGAACAAGGGAATTTATTGCTGGCTGGCCAAAATCCGCAAGGCTTTAATCGTTATTACGCTTTAGACCGTGAGGTGCACCTTTCACAAGTAAAGATTTGTCAGCTAAAAACTTTGTTTGTTAGCAGAAATAAAACAGTCGATCAAAATTCCCAGTTCAGAATGGTTTCTGGCATTTATGCTAATCCTATAGCAGATAGTGCAGACGGTAAAGGCGCTCCACAGAAGAATTTTATTGAAGGCTGGCCAAGTTTGGGCGAGGAGCAACGGCACCGCAGCCCCGACGATAGAACCATGCCAGATGCCCGGGTTGGATTTGCCATCGCTTCTCCAACACTCAAACTAAGCTCCGGTTTTCGTCAGGTAGAAGTATCGTTTACTTTTACAGCAGAATCAGTTCAGTACCTGACGACCCTACTCATTGACATCGCCAATAACCGGGGGTTAAAACCGGAAGAGATTTTTTATTTCGTATTCTCCAGCTCCTTTACAATCGACATTACTGGGGAAAACGGATGGATTCCAATCAAAGATTATCAGTTTTTTCCAAAAGGAGACTGGAGTTCAGGTGTTATAACACTCTCATTTGGTTTTGATCAGGCCACGCCACCGATCGTTTCATACAACGAAGCAGTACATCAAGCAGGGTATCCGTTGAACCGTCCTGTGCTGCGTATTTTGCTATTGGGTTCTGATTCCAACAATCCTTATTCCTTTTTAGAAGGTCTGAGACTCACAGAGGTTAACATTGTTGCAAAAGTTCAAAAACTCAAAGATTTATCGGTTTACAACAACTTTGGCTTTTTAGATACCAGTAATTCAGTCGAAATATTTGGTCCTATACCCAAACTGGGCTCGTATTTATTGATTGGACATGAGGAGCTTTTTTCTAAAAACATTACATCAATCGGACTTTCATGGGAATTTGATCCTTTACCCATTGAAGCGGGTGGACTCAAGGAATATTATGCCGCCTATAACCGAAAAATAGACAATTCCAGTTTTAAATTTAGACTTAGTGCCCTGTCAGACTATGGATTCAAGCCTGAATTAGTGACAAACCGTCAGGAATTTAACCTTTTTGAATCCGAAAAAAGTGGCCGCATAAAAAGCACTAAGGTTGTTGAAAACATAGACTTGAAACTGCTGGATATTCGTCCCGCCTATGATTTTAACAAGGAAGAGATTCATGATGCTATAAATAAACTTAGAGCAGGTATGCTCAAGTTGGAATTGACCGAGCCGTCCATTGGTTTTGGATTCGATCTGTTTTCCAGGGTTTTTTCTGAAGCAGTCAGTGAAAATGCGGTTCCGATAAATTTATTGCAGGGTGAAAAGGCCAAAAAACCATTGCCCAATAACCCATTGACTCCCAAAATAAGCCAAATTCAGGTAAATTATGAAGCCTCCTCTTCTCTAATTTTTGATTCTAGGAGGTCCTACCAAAATGATCTGGATGCAGACGAATCCTATTTACACCTACATCCTTTTGGATATTCCAAACTTTTTTCAGCCGGCAAAGCAGTTGAAAACTCTATTTTACCTCACTTCCTGCAAGAGGGTGAGCTGTACATAGGTTTGGATGGATTGGACCTCCCCCAGCCGATTCACCTTCTTTTTGAACTGACCAGAAGTGACAAGTGGGAATTTGCCCATGAGCTAAACCTGGAATGGCATTATTTGCGTGCCGATGTTTGGAAACCTTTTTCGAAAAATCAAATACTTGAGGATACAACCAAAGGCTTTATCGTGACGGGAATATTATCCATTGAATTACCAACGGATATGACCAAAGATAACCATTTGCTCGATGCCCGGTACTATTGGATCAAAGCATCCGTAACTCAGAAAGCGGAGTTGGTCAGTCGAATTGTAAGCATCCAAGTGAATGCCGTCACCGCAACCAACGTAACCGAAGCAGTTGAAAGTGATACCTTTACCGGTATAGAGGCCAATGTGATCCGGGATTTTGTAGACCCCATTCCTGGCGTTGTTGGTATTCGACAGAGCTTTCCCAGTTTTGGAGGCCAGGTTGTAGAGTCCGAAGAGGTATTTTATGCGCGTGCCAGTGAAACCTTAAGACACAAAAATCGAAGTATTTCACGTTGGGATTTTGAACGGATGGCTTTAGGGAAGTTTGACTGGATATCACAGGCAAAGTGTATAGGCCACACGGGCAATGAACTATTTGTCAATAAAGGTGAGGTGTATCTCGTAGCGATTCCAAAAGCGGCACCCAACAGCAGATTCTATGAACCCAAACTCAGCCCAGATGACATACGTCAATTGGAAGACTTTTTACAAAGTACCTGTAACCCCTTTGTACGAATTATAGTCCGAAATCCCAGTTATGAGTATGTCAGAATTAAATGTAAAATAATGTTTAATTCATCTTCTCATGGATTGATTTTGAAGCAATTACAAAACGATATTTTGAATTACATCTGCCCATGGTTCTATTCTCAAAATATCAATGCGTCCTTAGGCGGTTCAATTAAAAAATCAGACCTGATTAATTTTATTCAGTCGAGATCGTATGTTACCTACTTGACCGGGATATCCATCATCCAGCTACAAACTAACCTTAAGGGTGATTATTTGATGCTGGATACGGCAGTAATGGAGGATGGGGACGAACTAATTCAGGGCGCTACGCCATGGTCCGTATTGGTGCCTAGCCAATATCATGATATTGAGGTTCTTAAGCGGGAAGAGTATCATGCTCCAGAAGCGACCTCTTTTTCAGATTTGATCATAGGGGAAAATCTGGTTATCATCAGTGAGCCTATTATTTCCGATAATGAAATTCCAAAATTAGATAGCGAAGAGAAACCCACATTGGAACAAGCCTATCAATTTACCATCAAGATTTGATGAATATGACATTGCTAAACCGCCAAACCCTCAAAAACTATTTCAAAAAGGGTAGTTTTCCAACTGAAATGCACTTTTCACACATGATTGATTCCATGATCAACATTGTTGATGATGGAATTGGCCGCGGGGTTGAAGACGGTTTCAGGATTTCTCCCCTTGGTTTTTCGAAACGCTTGATTTCCTTTTTTGGAAGTTATAAAGACAGACTACCGTCGTGGCATATTAGCTTGAATGAAAACGATATTAATGGCCTGAGTTTTCAGGAGGGCGACCAAGGCGTGCGTCTTAGTTTGAGAAAAGGTGGTAATGTTGGCATCAATACGCTAACCCCCGTGCATACCTTGGAAGTAAAGGGCACCTGTGGTTTTGAGACCCGTACAGGTACCTTTAAAAAGGGAAAAGTTCCTGGTGACGGGAAATGGCATAATATTATCAGCGGGCTTGATAAAATCCAGGCCTTTGAAGTCATGGCCCAGGTGAGTGGGCGTCCCTTAAGTGGAAAATATGCCATCGCTCATGCGATCGCTCTGACTACATTTGGAGGGCGGATGTCGAAATGGAAGGTTCGAAACACCACTGCCTATTATGGTAGCTTTTTCAACCGATTGCAGTTTAGGTGGGACGGTACCTTGCATGAATATGCTTTACAAGTCAGAACCCGTAGGCATTACGGGCTGGACGACCGAAATGGGGAGCCGTACCTCATCCAATACAACATTACCAGACTATGGAACCCGGAAGAAAATGACTAATATGATTCCTCAACGGTGATTTTATGAAAGAAGCCAGATCAATATCCAAAGCATTGCCAGAGGCAAAGTCTATGCAATACGAATTCCTTTTGGCGAAGGGAATAGCGTTTGCGCAGCAGTTTTCTGGTGACTTGTGGACTGATTTCAATTATCATGATCCAGGTGTGACTATCTTGGAGCAGCTCTGTTACGCCATCACCGATCTGGGTTATCGCACGAATTTTGAAATTCAAGATTTGTTATTACATGCAACGGATCAGTTCAACCTTTCCCAAAACAATCTCTTTTTCAGTCCCTCCAATATTTTCCCCTGTGATCCACTGACTTCGATTGATTTTCGCCGACTGATTATTGATCGCATCAAGTTGGTACGCAATGCTTGGGTATTACCTGTAATGCATGATCCATCTGGTTATAAAGGCCTTTTTCGTGTTTTAATTCAATGCGGAATAGATATTGATGAAAAAGAACGTGCCAAAATTAGCAGCCAAGCAGAAAATTTATTTCAGGAAAATAGGCATTTGGCACAGGATTTAAAAGAAGTTGTATTGCTTGATGAAGATATCATCAGTTTTTCCGGGAGAATAAACATAAGCTCCGATGCAATTGGAGAAACCGTATTGGCCAATCTTTATAGTGCAATTGACAACTACATCAACCCTGAAGTCCGGTTTTATGACCCGATGGGGCTCATTGCACTTGGGAAAAGACCTGAACAGGTATTCGACGGACCTAGACCTGAGTACGGTTACATTGCGCCAGACGAACTAAACCCAAAAATGAGTGCGATTTACATCGAAACCATCAAGGATATTATACTTAAAGTACGTGGCGTCCAAGATATTGAATCTTTAACCGTATATAAAAACGGGGTTAAAGTCGGTGGTGATATCATTGAAATCGAAGAGGGGCGTTATCCCGTGGTTTGGAGTGATATTGAGCATTACGATGAAGTTTTAAACAGACTTGAATTTTACAAAGAACATGTATTGTATGAAATTGATCCTGTCAGTGCCAAGCAGCTCTTTGATTCAATTATTGCAACGGACCAAATCTCTTACTTAAAGAAGTTCAAATACGAAGAATTCTTACAGGAATCTACTTTTCGGGAAGAGCAAATCAAAACGTATTACTCCATTCAGCAAGAATTGCCGGAAATTTATGGTCTGGGTAAAAAAAGTCTGTCTGCCAGTGCCGATAGCAAAAGAATAGCGCAATCTAAGCAACTAAAGGCTTATCTATTGTTCTTTGAACAAATAATGGCCAATTATCTGGCACAATTGGCGAATGCACGGCGATTGTTTTCCATCGAAGAAGATGTCAATCAGACATATTTTAGCCAAGTGCCTAATGATATTCCTGAATTAGAGCATGTATTGATTGCCGAAAGCAAAGCCGATTATTTAAATGAGATTCAAGATATTGGGGAAGATCCTTTTACGTTCATTGACCGGCGCAATAGAGTATTGGATCACCTGCTTGCCAGGTTTAGCGAAAGGTTTCCATCCGAGATATTGAAACGTTATGATCTTAAAAATGGCCTTCAGAGTCAAAGGGATACAGAACATGAAATGATCGCAGCAAAAATCAGGTTGTTGAAGGACTATCCTAAGGTGAGTAGTTCGAGAGGCTCTGGGTTCAATTATCGGGAAGTTTCGTGGGATACAGACAACATTTCAGGTATCATTCGCAGGGCTTATTTATTACTCAATATCGTCAACCCTAAGTTGCGCTCTCTCGTTCAGCCTATATTGGAGACCGGTGACATTGAGCGCGTGGAAACATCTGCTGGTTTATGGCAGGAAGCAATCATTGAAACAGAAGAAGGACAGTCTATTCAGGTTCTGCAAAAAAAAGGGCGTTTATACAACCCAAAAGAACTTACCTACTATTCTTTGCATCGAGATTATATTGAGGACTTATTTCTTTTCGGTTCGTCAGATAAATACTACAAAATTGTAAAACCCGCCAATACGCCTGACGATCAGTATTGTATCTTATACCTGGGTCAGGTAGTTAGAAAACCCGTGGTTGTTTATCAAAGTGATTCCCTGGCAGATTGTCAGGAAAAAATAAGGTCTGCCATTGATAAATTTCACTTTCTGGATCGCATTTGTGAAGGCTTTCACTTAGTGGAACATATTTTGTTGAGGCCAAAGGACAAGAAGTTATTCCGCTTGAATTTATTCGGGAAAGATGGTGAAGTGTACATCCTTGGATATCATGCCGGAGATTTTAATACGCAACGCAATGTGGCAGAAGATGTATTTATCTTAGGGACCAACCTATCCAATTATGGTGTGGCAAATATCCCGGAGGGAAATACGTTTCAAGTTGTTTTGTATGATCTTTCCCACAATCCTATTGCCAAATTAAACAAAGAGTTCTATTCCAATATTGGTGCACAAACAGAAATTGAAAGGGCTGTTGAATACCTGTCCAATATTGCTTCCGGCGATATCAGTCCTGATGAAATGTACGAAATTACGCAGGAAAGTGCCGTTATGGATGAGTTTCCAAATAATTTTGGCTTTTCTAATGAGTGCACAGTCTTAGTACCTAGTTGGCCATCCCGTTTCCAAAAAAATGAATTCAGAACGCTTGTTGCTCAGGTCATGGAAGAAAATATTCCAGCTCAATTAAAACTCAACATAGTTTACATAGGGGTTGAAAAAATGGCTGAATTTGAGAGCTTATACAGCGCTTGGTTGGCTGAGCGTTTAATAGCGGAATCAGATTTTGGACAGTTGGATCTTCTTTCACTGAGAATGATTCAAATGTTAATGCGCTTTAGCAGTTGAATAACCCCAGACTAATGGAATACCCAAGCAATATCCCGATAAAGCACATGGTCTGGAATTGGATTGATTCAAGTGCTTTTTTAAAAATTATACTATAGTTTCGATGTTCAAACCCTCTCTATTTAGGCTATAAATGGCTTTGAAAAACACGCATCTTATTGAAAAACAAATCTTTGATATAAGTCTGGAGAGTCAGGCTGATGTCGATGTGATCTCCAATGAGTTAACAGAATTGTTTTCGGTAGAACTTTTAAGTTTTCTAGATGATTTCTTTTCAAATAGCATTTCAAAAGAATTTACTTTAAGAATCCCCTCTTTAGAAATAGATCTGGGTACTATAGACTTTAGCAAATTTTCTGGCGTTTTCTCTAACCGGTTTAGACAAAAAATTTCTGATTTATTTAATGAACGTTACTTTTCCATTGAAGGGTCCCTCAGCCCTACTAAGGTATTGGATACATCAGACAGGGATTTGGAGTTGCTTCGTTTTTTTATTCTGCGGGGATATTACCCATGGTGGGCCGCACGTTCCGAAAAGGGCTTAGATCCATTGTTCCGTAAATTAATCACTAAAAGAAAACGAAAAACCAGAGAGATGGTATTGATGGAGGGTCGAGCGTTGCATTTTAGGCAACGTATTATCCATCAATTTCAGGATGAAACGTTGTACCGCCTATTCGGAATCTTATCAGCAAATCCTGAGAATTTTTTTCGTTACCACGTTGAAGACCTTATCGCTGTTCATCAAAAACGAAAAATTGTTAGCGAAGAAGGCAGAAAAATTAAAAAAGTTTTCCAAGAACTAATCCTTACATACCTACTTGATCACCACGCTACCAGTGTTGACCAAGTAGCTTTTCTGCGATTTCAGCTGGAAAAATTAGTTGTAAAATATGGTGTTTCGTACCGGCGTTTGGTTTCTTATATCCGGGAGACACTTGGCATGCTCAGCCAAAATGGGTTCGTGTCAAAGTCAGGTATTACGCCCATTGTTGAAGTTTTATACCAGGAAATCCTGAATCCTGGCAAGGCAGCTACACCCGTTTTGAGCTCCTCTTATATATCAACAGATTTTGAAGCCCTTCAAACTTTCCTTTCCAAGGGTTACTATAATTATCACACGGGTGCTTCACGGTTTAAATCCAAAGATGCCTTGCTTATCTGGGTAATCAAAGCAAACCAGGATGCTTTTTTGGCATTATTATACGACATTGGCAGAAATCAGACCGTTCGAAGGCGCATTATCAACAGCTTCCATTCCGATGCTATAAAAAAAATATTTGGTGTCCTTACGCCTTCAAATACAACCCTTTTATATGCGTATTTTCAAGTAATAGAACATGTACAGGCGCGAATCGCCCCAATAAATCAAGAAAAAATTCAATTCCGAAAAATAATTCAGGAACTCGCTCTAAAGTCCCTCATTGAAAAAAAGAAGAGCCAGCTGAACAGTGCTAATTTTCTGAAACAGCAATTGCAACTGCTCTCGAGTCATTATCATGTTGAGTACAAATCCGTCGTTCAGCTCCTTTATGCCGAAGTGACTTCTATGATTAGGCCTTCTAAATTCGTGGGAAACTTTCTGTATAATTTGCAAGCACTACATGACAAAATACAACTGGATCAATATGGTCAAATTGGAGCCTTAAGTAGGTCTAAAATAGCCGAACATTCATCCGTTAGGGCGAATTCTGATAAGCCCCAAGATTCACCTTTTATCTCATCCCGTCAACCTGACAATACTGAAACAACACAAACTAGCTCAAATCTTGCCACAATTATTATTTCAAGCCTTTCGCAATTAAACCGTCGCGGCATCCTAAAAGAGTTGTATTCCGTTGGAATCGGAAATGAGCAAACGCTACATTTGCTTACGCCAAAGCTTAGATCTGAGCCTCGGGAAAAATGGGCTGAAATAATACTTTCACAGTTGATTCCGGTTGGTTATAAAGACCGCAAAAATGTGCTTAAAGGTTTGTTGTTTCAACTTTTGTTGGGTTTGGAAGGAGTCAGTACGCAATCCAGCAGGGCTGAAAAGTCTTTATTGGCCACCTTTTTACGCGCTGTCGTAATCCAAGATCGCACACGGGTGACTCAATTATACCGATACAAGGCTTTCCTTGACTTTATGCATGAGCGGAAGGTAATGATTACCATCGGCAACTCCTTGCGTGTCCTGCGGCAAATTGACTTGCCAAGTCAGTTGGATCAGTCTGCAATAGAAAAGTTTATTTTCTTGATTGTTCCCCGAAAGGCCCTGTCATTTTTTCAATTTACCTTATTGGCTGCTCAGTATAAATTGGGCGCGTTCGGGCGGGTTGGTCAAAATGCCTTGTTTCGTTATGTTGTCATCAGATTGTTGCAGGAACCAAAAATGCGGCTTGATTTACGCTATTTTTCCAGGGATATTCTGTTGTATTTAGAAGGAGTTAGCCATAACAGTCACGATCAAATTGCGCAGGGAATACTAAAAAATACAGACCAATTATCTCAGCACCTTAGTCAGGTATTAACCCAACTGGTCAGCGAAACAAAAAATAAGAAAAAGGAAAACACCGATAATCATTCAGCGGATACTTTTAGAACCTCCCTTCCAGATTTACTGCTTGCATTGGGCATTCTCAGCGATTCAAACCAAGAAAACCTGGATGACACCGCCCTTATTCAAATTCTCGAAGAATATCTTTACAATAGAACGTCTGACTTTATTGATATTCTTAAAAAAAACAGGTTTGATGAACGAGTTTTTGACAATATCCTCGAAAATTTAAAATTCCAGGAAGCGGCGTTTTTGTTGAAAGAAGTTTTAAAAGAAAAATATATTATTTGGCAGCAGGCGTATGAGGCAGTTCTTAAATTTCAACAGCACTTTGCCTCTTTCAAAATTCCAGCTGAACAGTTATCATCCTATATTTTGCCCTGGACCTTTCAATACATACTTTCAATTTCAGCAGGAAAATTCAAGGCGGCCAATTACCATTATTATTTGTTTGAACAGCTACATGCACGGTCGCTGATAGACATGAAGCGATTGACCAAGTTGCTGAATGAACCAAGCAGCAGGGGGGAAATACCGCCTGTGCTTATGGGAGTGTTAGAAGAATTTACGGATCAGGATATTTTGTTCAACCTTCGGCCATCCTTTGTGCGTGGCCAGTATAGTAAAGACCTGCTGATTCACTATCTTCAAATAGGTCAAAAACCTTTTTGGGCAGATGAGTCCGATATTAGTTGGCACGCAATGACAATGCTGATTAAAACAGTGATAAGGGAAAAAGATGTTTCGATGATTCAAAACATAATTGCCTTGTCGCAAACTGAAATGACACTGTCCAGACTAAAGGATGCATTAGGGGCGGAAGATGCTTATCAATTTCTGAACCTGCTCGACAGGAGCGATGCGGAACAAGGCATTGGCAGCTTTTTTAAGGAAATAGAGACCTTATTCAAAGGTTTAAGGCGGGATCTTCCTCCAGCCGTGGTATCTTTAAAACTGTTCCATTTTTTCCTAAAAGAGCGATTGTGGACATATTCCACCAATACCGGAAGAGGGATGACGTTGCTTGAAAAAATAGGAGATTATCTTACCATAGATCGGGAACTACTAATTAGCGTCGTAGAAAAGGATGGCTCTAAGTCGTTGCGTGATAGTTTTTTGGAAGTTGGAAAACAACTAAAACCTTCCTTTAGTGAAGTAGAAAAAGTATACAAAGATATTTTTCTATATCTAATTGACAATGGTCAATGGCCATCGGGGCTGAGCAAAGATGTCGTGCAAAAAACCCTGAACTCTATTCGACAAAAGGTTTTATCCAACAATATTACGGATCTGCTTGAAACCGTGACTTCAAGTAATGATGGCATGCGAAGAGTGCGGCATTTGACTACAGTATTGAACGAGCAGTATCTATTAGAGATAATTAAGACATCGTTGCGGGCCCGACGTTCAAGTCACCCCATGCTTTTTCAATTGTTGATGGCCTTATTAGATGCCATAATTGCTCCCGGGGCTCCCTTGAAAAAAGTTGATTTGCTGGCTTTGCTACTCGAGTATTCATTTTTTGGCAAAAAACATGATGCGCAGGCTGTACAATCCTTTGCCCGAGATTTCTGGCAGATTACCCCTTCCTATCACGAACAGTTCTCAGCACAGTTGGCGCAAAAAGCACCTGTTCAAATGGCAGAAAAACTGCTTGTCATCCTCCAACAAGTTAAAGATAAGGAAGACGCCAACACTGAAGCGCATCGCTGGGCTATACTTCGACACTATCTTCAGTTTGGAACCATTAGTTCTCAATATCCCGATTACAACAAAAAAAGGTTGCTTGAAGACATCTACTACTTTTTTTCGCAATCAGAGACACTTTTTCGAAAACAATTATTTACGCTTTGGAAGATTAGAACCAGTCGTACGTTGTTTTTAAGCTTGTTTGAAGACCATCAGGTAAGGGGAATACTGCAATTCATGGATGCAGAATTGTCAGATGCATTGCAGTCTTTAGAGTCCACGTTGGCGGAAAGTGAATTTGGTGGGTTACGGGAAATTTTGACGATTTCAGATGACCGTGCCATGGTAATTCAAATCGGTGAAATTTGGATAAAAGGCAACCAGAAGATCATGGATCTAACGGTTATTGTAAATGAATTATTCAACTTGTATGCTAAGAAGCTACAATTTAGGCCTTCTATTCTGATAAAAAAATTAATGGCCAAAGATTTGCCAGCGGAAACAGGCAACTGGCGAATTCTTGAAACCTTGAATGCCAAGATTGCAGCGGAAGAGCGAATAGCGCGTAAAATTGTGCCGGAAGTTCCAACTCAAGAAAATATATCTAACCCCAAAGAGGGTATCCATGTCTATAATGCTGGAATATCATTAATTTGGCCGTTTTTGGGTCGTTTTTTCAGAAGGCTCAACATGGTGGAAGGAGATGACTTTCTAAATGAAGCGATGCGTATGCGCGCGGTATTACTGTGCCAGTTTATTGTAACAGGCAATACGCTTTATCAAGAAAACGAACTGGTTTTGAACAAACTGTTATGCGGTATGGAACTTCAAACAGTGGTAGAAAACGAATTGGATATTAGAGAAGATGAACGGACTTTGGCCGAATCAATGTTGGCAGGGGTCATTCACAACTGGGAAAAATTACAGGGCACACGCATCAATACATTCCGAGAAACCTTCTTACAAAGAGAAGGGCGATTGACATGGCATGAAGAAGGACATTGGGAGTTGGTGGTAGAGAAGCGCGCTTACGATGTATTGCTTACGACGTTGCCATGGCAAATAAAAATGATTAAATACGGCTGGATGAAGAACCGGCTTCTTGTGATTTGGAATTAAGCGCTCAAACTGGGCATATTATAATTGTAATACGATGGAATCTACAGAGATTATAAACAATTCAAGTACTATAGACCGTGAGCTGAAATGGTTAGAGACGGTGATAGCTTCCCGTATGGAATTGTATTTTAAGCAGGATTCCGAGTTGAGCAGCATATTTCAAGTGCTTGAGCCAAATTTGGAATATGATGAAAGTATCTACGCACAGTTTATTAAGCATTATTCTTTGCGATTTGGCGAGCGTTTGATTTTGATTATGTCTTTGGTACCTCACGTAAGGCCGCAGCTTTTTGACCAATTCCTTATAAAAAACAGATTAACTGAACGATTTTATACAGAATTTGGGGGATTACAGGGCAAAACCCACAACGGGTTTTTGCCTACCGGGGAAACTGCTTGCTTTATTTTGGCAGGTGATGACCTATTGACAAGGTTATACATCACTGAGCTATTCTCTGAAGACCATATTTTCAACAAACACGGTGTTTTAAAACTGCAAAATTCGGAATATCTGGAGCCTTACCTGAGCGGAAGCCTCCAGATTTCGAAGGAATTTCTGAGCTATCTCACCACGGGTAAAGAATACGACCCACCCTTTAGCACCTTTTTCCCAGCAAAACGCATTGAAACCCGCCTAAGCTGGTCTGATTTGGTGTTAGATTCCATCATCAAGGAGGAAATTGACACTATATTGCTTTGGCTTAAGTATCAGGAGCAATTAAAGCAAGATACATCAATCCATTTAAAAAAACTAATGAAAGGCTATCGATCACTTTTCTATGGACCTCCGGGCACCGGGAAATCACTCACCGCCAGTCTTCTTGGGGAGTCAACAGGAAAAAAAGTATATCGGGTTGACTTATCACAGGTAGTTTCCAAATATATTGGTGAAACGGAGAAGAATCTTGCGAATTTGTTTGATACCGCAGAGAATAAGCAGTGGATCTTGTTTTTTGATGAGGCAGACTCGCTTTTTGGAAAGCGCACTGAAATTTCAGACTCAAAGGATAAATATGCAAATCAGGAAACGTCTTTTCTGCTTCAAAGAATCGAGGATTATAATGGTTTGATTATTCTTGCTACCAACCTAAAACCGAATATAGATATGGCTTTTACCCGCCGTTTCCAGTCTATTATTTACTTTCGCCTACCCAACCAGGAACAACGTGAGGTTCTTTGGAATAATGTGCTTTGCAGACTTACGGATTCACATGAAATTGATGTCGGACGTATCGCAGCAGACTATGAGGTGGCTGGTGGTTCAATCAATAATATTGTTCATTTTGCTTGGCTGAACGCTAAAAAAAATGGTGAAAGACCCCTTTCAAACCAGGATATTATTTTGGGTATTAAGCGGGAATTTCAGAAAGAAGGTAAAACATTCTAATAAGCTCTAATGCTTCCATCCAACTTCAGTGACAAATAGAAAAGAGATAATACCATTATGAATCAGCAAATCAATAACCCATTTATTGGCTTAAGAGCATACAAGGAGTCGGAAGGAGCTGTTTTTTTTGGTCGAGACAAACAAGTTGGTGAACTCCTGACGAGCCTACAGACTAGCAAACTTGTCGAAATTACCGGTACGGCTGGCTGTGGAAAGACCTCCTTAATTCAAGCCGGGCTATTCCCGGCCCTAAAACGCGGTCACAATGGCGTAGCTGGTACCGAATGGGTTACTTGTACGACACGACCCGGTCGTTCGCCTATCAAAAATTTAGCGTATGCCCTCGCCGGGAATGGTATTCTTGATCCCTCCGTTAAAACAACGCCAGAAACCAGTCTTCGCATTGAAAACATGATGCGTGAAACCAATACAGGTATTATTGATGCCTATTTAAGTTCGCCCATTGCAGGAAAAAAAAATTTACTGATTTTTGTAGACCAATTAGAGGATCTCTTCCAATACCATAATAACTATGCCGACGGAATATCAGAAAACAATGAGCAGAATTCTTATCTGAATAATCTGCTGAGGGCATCTCTCACACCCGATGCAGCTGTTTATATCATCTTCTCACTTCGATCTGAGTTTTTGGGGGATCTTTCACAGTTCAAACGTCTTCGGGAAGAGATCAATCAGCGGGATTATTTTATCCCAAGATTTCGGACTACAGAGTTGAAAGAAATTATTACTTCTCCATTAGCTTCTATGGGGTATACCGCTAGTCCGACCGCAATAGACTTGTTACAGAAGGATTTTGGAAGTGATCTGCGAAAACTGCCTAATTTGCAGTTTTTGTTATATAAGTGTTTTGAAAACATTGAAAAGAAGGGTTCGAAAATCATTGAATTGCAGGATATAGAAGCTGTTGGAGGACTTGAACAATGCTTTTCAAAAGATCTCGAGGCTCATTACGAATCTTTGCCATTGGACGACAAAGCAAGCATTGAACGAATATTCAGATCTATAACAGTAATAAGCCCTACCAAAGGGGTCAGAAATTCCGAAAAAATTCAAAATATTGGATTTATTTCAAGCGTAGGCAAGGAAGACCTGTTTCGTCTGCTTCTGCCCTTTACCACGCCTCCAAGACAATTCTTAGAAACGATGCCAATCGTAATAACAACCGTGGATACCAACATACACGAAGTGTTTTCGGAGAGTCATATATTAAGCATTTACAATGAAAATATCTTTAATCAGTGGACGCACCTTTACGAATGGATGAAATCAGAAAAGGAATCCGTTGAAATGTACAATAGACTTGTAGGAGCCTCTGTCCGATTTGCGAGCGGAAGTACAGGTTATCTGCGCCCACCTGATTTGAATTTGGCGATCAACTGGCGAAAAGAGCAAAAACCAACGAAGGCATGGGCCAAAAGATACAACAGTGATTTTGATAGTGCTATGCATTATATAGATGCCAGCGAAAAGAGCTTTAGCGATGAGATAGCAGCCAAGGAAAATGCTCAAAAAGAGGAAATCCGTAGCTATCGCAGGCGAAATACCATCATTATTATCATTTCAATTGCCGTATTGCTTGTGGTAAGCGCTTTATATTTAAAAGCTAAAGAAGCGCATATAAAGGCACAAAAAGAAGGAGAAATAGCCAAATTAGCCGAAAAAGTAGCCGAAGAAGAGAAAAGAAAAGCAGTCGAATCCGCACGATTAGCACAAGAAGAGAAAAGAAATGCCGATGTTGCCAAAAACGAGGCGCTACGTGACAAATCTATTGCGCTTAGTGCACAAATAGAGGCGACAAAATCTAAAAAAAGTGCTGAAAATTCGCGTGATTATGCAATTATTGAAAAACAAGCTGCCGAAGAGTCCCGAAAAAATGAGGTAGCAGCCAAAGAACAGATGACTTATTCCTTACGCGCTGAAGAAAAAGCAAAGAGCGAGGCCGAAAACAGGCAAAAAATGGCCTTTGCGGAGAAGGAATTCTTTGTACTTGAGCATGAATTTGAACGCGCTGATAACCTTGCGCCACTGGTTGAAAGACTCCATACTGCATTTAATGATTACAACAATTATTCTAATAAGGTTTTTGGTGTAGTGATCCCCAACAATCAACTCCAAAAATTGCTCAATCAAGTACAGTCTAAACTGCAACACAGCAATTCATACGCCGATTCACCAATGAAACTGCTGGTATCTAAAAAAGGAGGTGGACTTCGAAAAATGGCCATCTCACCCAACGGTACTATTGCAACCGGCGGGGATGAAGGTGTCGTTTACCTCGCAGCAGGAAACAAAGTCACTTCCTGGAATATCGGCCTTAGAATTAGGACACTCCTTTTTTTGGATGAAAAAACATTGATCGTAGGCACCTTTACGGGCGAGGTTGTAAAGGTTAAAATTGAAGATGGAACAAAGGAAACGCTGTTCCAATACCATCTTAGATCCTCTAACGCCATTTCAAACATCTTACCTGGCAGAAATGCTCGCGAGATTACTGTTATTGGGCCCGACAACATTGTTCGACTCGACCTTGATACCCGAAAAGCTGAACAGACCAACATTGGAATACCAATTTTCGCTTCATACCGAAAGCCAAATAGCGGCACAACCCTTTTCAGTACCTCCGAAGGACTTTACCAATTGCCTGATGCAGGATACTTCGAGCTCCTGATTGATTTTTCTGCGCAAAAATCGATTAGTGCCATTGCTTATGTCGATGACACATTGGCATTGGGCTTGAAATCTGGTGAAATTTTTCTGTATCCGCTGGATAAATTATTTCAAAAAAGCCTGTCTTCAAAAGACTTTGCGCTTAAATTCCTTGAGCATAAATCTGAGATCACCAGCTTTTATTATGAGCCTAAAAGCAAAAAAATGTTTTCCGCCAGCCTTGATAATACAGTCAAAATTTATGATCTCAGCCTCCGCTATGGTATTGAAACATGTATTGTCACTTTAGAAGGCTATAAACAATGGGTCTGGTCCTTGGGATACTGTGCCGGATCCCAGGACCCAGATTATTTGCTTACAGCCGATGAAGGTGGAAATTTATTGAAATGGTATACCAAAACTGATGAGCAAATAAAAAATATTATCAATCTGCAAAAAGCTAAATAGAAAAATGAAATTGTTTAAAAAAATCACCCAGTCAGACCCCTGTTTTTACATTCCTGATTATCATTTCTAATTGTTTTTTATGCCTTTTTTTTCTAGTTCAAATAGTAGGGAATCCGAAAAAACGCAGCAAAACGGACCGGTGTCTTTGAATAAGGCCATGTCCTCTGGTGCGCAAAATACTGGCCATACCGCTGCTCCGCAACCATTGTCCTCCATGGCTTCGTCCCCCAACATTACGCTTGGAAATGACAAAAGTGGCATAGAGGTTAGCCTCGAAGGACAAAATGCCGATCAGTTGGAGGGTTCTGTAGGCCTATTTCAGGGTGTTAAAAATATATTTGGCGCAACTGATACATTTTCCAAGGTGCAGCAAACATTAGAACTTTATCAGGGAGAAAAGAATCCGGATAAAAAAGAACTAAAACGGCAAGAGGCTATTCAACTTGGCGAACAATTTCTAAAAGAAAATAATACTGCTCAAAATTTAAAGAATGCCAATATTTTAAAAAAAATCCAATCTATAGAAAGAATAGTCGAAAAATTGCAAAAAGAGAATATTGTAGTAGATAACCTGGACAAAAAAATAACCGTTGGCGCTAAAATTTCAAATTTTTTTACTGGAAAAGAAAGCACGTTCTCTCTCATTGATAAGGCTTATTCTTCCTATCTCAATCTGTCATCCAAATCAATCAATAACATTCCAGGTCTGATTCAGTTGTTAAGTACCGGAGCTGAATTGGTAGACTTGATGAATACCTGGGAGGAAAAACATGGCAAAGGAACCTCCAAGGAAATTTTGTCTAAAAAAAGCAGTATCAATACAATCAGAGCCAATTTGGGAGCCCTGTCTGTTTTGATCAAGGCCACTGAATACCTTTCCATTCAAGCTGCTGGAATTACGCTCGATTGCTTCAACCTGGCAACTGAATCGGTGCTGATTCCCTTGGTGCGCCTTGACGTTAACCTAGGAGAAGGGAAAGTTTTTCAGGCAGAAACCAATAATGTGCTTTTGTCAAGGACGGGGGCTGAGCTTAGCAACGCTCGCTTCACCTATTCCGGGGATATGCAATTTGCTGATTTGATCACTATCTCCAATATAAATGGAAGTATCAACACCGTAGGTAAAGATCAATATGACTTTAGCTTGGCAGGTACGTTGGCTGTAGATACGGGCGACTCCAAAGTGGCACAACTTACTACCTCTGGAAAAGCGTCAGCCCTTTATCATGGAAGTTCACGCACCTCAGAAGTAATCATTGAAGAGGGCAAAATTTCACTCGTCGTGGGGAATGACTTCAATATGGAGCTTAATGGTTTGAGTTTTCAGGAAGGGGTATTAATAGCGGAGCAAACCTCATTGATCTTCCACTATAATGAAAATGAATTTACGGGGGATGTATCCGGGCTCAGTTTGACCCATGATGCGGTAGACTGGAATGAAGCGGTTGTAGCTTATAGTGGTCGAATCGGCTTAGGTGATGTAGTAGGTGTTACCAATCCTACCGGCAAATTGAAAGGAAGCGCAGGCGCAAATGCAATGGACCTACAAGGCCTTTTGTCGATTGATTTACCCGGCTTAACGGTATCCGGTGAGGTACATATGGCCAACAGTGGTTTAGGTACCCCGATAACGACCGCAGTTACAAATGGTGCAGTCACCGGGGAGATTGCAAAGATATTCAAGATTAACGCTACCGGTATAAACTACTCAGAAGCTACCGGTCTAACTGCAACCGCAGCATCCCTCGAGGCAAACCTCGGACCTGTTGGAAACGTATCCGGTGAAGCACAAGAAGTATCCATGAGCCAAAGTGGCGTGGATTGGAAGAAGGCAACCCTGAATGCCGACAAACTTACCGCTGGCCCTATAAGCGCCACTCAAGTTACCGGCACCGTACAAGGAAGCACCGGCGCAAATGCAATAGATCTGAATGGTATTTTGGCTATCGATCTACCTGGCTTAACGGCATCTGGTAAGGTACACATGTCCAACACTGGTTCAGGTACCCCGATAACGACCGAATTGACGAATGGTGCAGTCAACGGAAAGATTGCGAATATCCTCGATCTTAAGGCTACCGGCATCAATTACTCAGAAGCAGCAGGGCTAACTGCAACCGCAGCATCCCTCGAGGCAAACCTCGGACCTGTTGGAAACGTATCCGGTGAAGCACAAGAAGTATCCATGAGCCAAAGTGGCGTGGATTGGAAGAAGGCAACCCTGAATGCCGACAAACTTACCGCTGGACCGATAAGCGCCACTCAAGTTACCGGCACCGTACAAGGAAGCACCGGCGCAAATGCAATAGATCTGAACGGTATTTTGGCTATCGATTTGCCAGGCTTAACGGCATCCGGTAAGGTACACATGTCCAATACTGGTTCAGGCACCCCGATAACGACCGAATTGACGAATGGCGAAGTCAACGGAAAGATTGCGAATATCCTCGATCTTAAGGCTACCGGCGTCAATTACTCAGAAGCAGCAGGGCTGACGGCAGATGCAGCATCCCTCGAGGCTAACCTTAGCCCTGTTGGAAAAGTGGCAGGAGAAGCAAAAGAAGTATCTATTAATCAAACTGGCGTGGATTGGAAGAAGGCAACCCTGAATGCCGACAAACTTACCACTGGACCGATAAGCGCCACTCAAGTTACCGGCACCGTACAAGGAAGCACCGGCGCAAATGCAATAGATCTGAATGGTATTTTGGCTATCGATTTACCAGGCTTAACGGCATCCGGGAATGTACACATGTCCAATACTGGTTCAGGCACCCCGATAACGACCGAATTGACGAATGGCGAAG
>JBILHS010000230.1:0-3509 GCA_044350425.1 Saprospiraceae bacterium
ATATGAGGCCATTCTGAATTTAGAGGCCTATATGTACCGGGCTGTAAGGAACAGTGCGATCAACGTAGCAAAGCGGAAAAAGTACCTGATCAGCATTCATGATTTTCCAATCGACACGTTTTCAATTTCTAATCCCATGGAAAAATTTGATCTCAACCTGGACGCTTTCATTAAACTGCTTCCCAATAAGCAAAGAGAAGCCTTTAACTTGTTTTCCCAGGGTTATAGCCACAAGGAAATTGCAGCACAATTAAATCTGGACAGTGAAGGAGCCTCTAAGAACCTGATCTACTACGCTAAAAAGAACCTCAAAAAACTAATTAGTGACTTGCCGGAATTCGACCCGGATGATCGAGGTCCATTTAATTCAGGAAGATATAAAGCCAAAAAACATAATGCTCCAAATAGACGGGCATTGAATATTAATCCTGGTTCCACACCAAAGGTTAAAGATCTATTGAGTTTTATAAGCGGTGGAGCATTAAAAGAAAGCAATAAAAGAACCATACTTCAATGGCTGGTCAATCAGAATGCTGCATTTGAAATTGTATCAGGTTTACAAATCGCATTGAAAAACAATAGTGCAATTAATATAGAGGCCAATATTAGAAAAGATAAAAATAGTCTTCGAACGCAGTTATTTGGCAAGCCAATAAAAAACCCCGTTAATAATACACCGCATACAAATTCAATATCATTGGAATCAATTTTCAGCAATTTCCAGGCACCTCATCCTAATTTCTATAATGCAAACTGTATTAATAGTGAATTGCTTCTATGGAATTTTCTTAAAATAGAACAGGAAAATAATGAATAAAAGCTGACATCTGAACAAATAATCCCAGGCCCCAAAAAATACAGAAAACGCTCTTTTTAACCAACAGAGGCTTTGTTTTGACGACTAATACCCAACCTACCATTCACGTTTCCCAGGTTGTTATGCTTTATAATGAAGTTACGCATCGGAAGCCGTAAATGTTGCTGCACAGATCTGATCCCCTTGCCAATTGGTTATTGGCAAGGGGGCAGCAAAAAACCAACTAAATACCGCTTACGCGGGACCATTTCATGTCATTTTTTTAAACTTTCTATATTTTTTATGAGCTCAAAAATCATTTTTTCAGCTGGAGCAATGCTCCTACTTTTTTCTTATTCTAATTGTACAAAATTAGAACCCTCATCTTCTATTACCCCTTCAGTTGGGATTGCCCAGGATCGGACCACTCCGTTGGAATTTGCAGCAACAGCTGGAACTTCACACAACGCAGGACTAGAGAATATCCGATTAACATTTGATTTTTCCCAATCATTTGCAAGCAATACGGCAAGAGCTGATAGCTTGCTGAGTAACTTGTGCAATTTCTTTGATGCAACTCAAGCATTGAATTTCGCAACTGGGTATCAAAGTTTTGCACGGGATTCTATGGCCGCTGCAATTAACCAAAACATCTATGGATCAACTGCAAAAATCTTGACTCGCCTAGCTAGTATTAGAAATGCTAGTGTAGTGACGAACAATCTTTCCACCAGCGAGCTGAACTTTTTGGATAGCCTAACTGTCTTTTTTTCAACTAATATTTCTGGATTGACCAAGTCTCAGGTTTGTGTGTTAACTTACAACAAAAGCACGAGTTTACTCACGGCTTTTAATCAAATAACCTGGGGATCTGGACAGGGAACCTTAGCTTGTGGTGCATTACACACCTTAAAATCTACTTCCCTTTATTGGGCAAGTCGTAATCCGAGCGGCTTTATTGGTTTTACGGGCGATCCGAATGATGTCCTCACTGGTGGGCAGGCTTGGATTATTTTGCAAGCTGATTGTATTGGTTATATAGTTGGGTGGGCGTCAGCCCTAATTGATGATTCTAATCATGGCGGAGTTACCCCTGAAGGGCAAGATAGGAGAATTCAACAAGGTTTCAACTCAGCCGCTGGCTACAGTGCTTCGGTATCATTTTTTTAGACATCAAATCAGTTACGATTTGGCCGAAATTAAATTTTAATACCTTGGGGTGAAATTATTCTTGTGTAATTTCACCCCACTAATTGTCTAATTATGAAAAATATCATAGTAAGGTTTTTCTGCATTTTTGCCGCGCTAACCATTTACAACGACTTTTTTACTGCACTGGGTTTTGAGGGGTTTTACATGAGCAACCTTTCTAAATATTTGGTTGCCAGCATTGGCGTCATCACGATCACTTTTTTAAAAAAGCAATCCAATGGTCCGGATGTTGCTGCTCAACCTTGAAATGAATTTACGGACCATCCGCATTTTGCGATTTGTTGTCATGTCGTATCGAAGTGAAGACATCCACACAAGCCGGACTTTTCAGGTAGGCATTATCAAGATATTTCGGGTCACATGGCTGGTGTAGATATCTTCACTTCGTTGCATTATGACAATTAGCTGATCATAACTGCGGGCATCCAACACCTCGATTAAACTCATTTGCCCTTTTTAAGTCAAATTTGACTTCTGTTTCACAGTCAAATTTGAAAAAATGAGAACAATCCTTACTTCCACCCTTTTTGTCTTCCTTTTCACTACCAATTCTTTTTCCCAAACCAACGTCCGCGCCTGGTACGCCGATGGACAAGTGTGGGTCGTCTGGGAAGCATCCTTGCCACTGCCTGATTGGTATGAAATTTATGCCAAACCCACGGCATTCACTTCCACAGATAACGCCGTCCGCGTGGGCAAGTCACACCGCTTTGAGTATGCCTGCGCGGCCCTCAAAGAGCAGGTTGACACTTCGCTTACCCCGCGTATTCCAAGTCCCACAGGCGTCGGAAAATATCAACTGGCAGCAAACGAGGCACTTTTTGTGTACACACCCCATCAATCCGGCGCTTTGTTTTTTGCCGTTGTGGCTGATGGCGAAACGGCAATAAATGCCGGGCAGAATATTACGACCGCAGCTGTACCTTTCCAGTACAATCCGGCTGACGACCCGGTCGAATGCCATTTGCAGGCTACTTTCCCTTCCCCATTTGCGAACGGATTTGTCTGTTTTGCTTTTTTAATGTGGGCTGATGGCCGACAAAACCAATGGGAAAACCGTCCCGACTTTCCTGTCATGGCCAATGCTGCCAAAAACGGAATGCCAGGCTTTTTTTTTGTTTCCGCACCCATAGGGCTTGACACCACGCAACCTTTCCCATTGTCTGTATGGCTGCATGGCGGCGGCGGTACGGCATTCCAATCGCTGGCTGGCAGCAGGGCAGAGGTCAATATTAAACCTGTGGAAGGCATTTTGGTATCCCACAACGACGACGTTTTTGGTTGGCGTGGCATAGTCCCTCCGGGTCTCGAAAACCCAACCTGGCATTTTGGTTATCGAAAAAATTACGACCCCTTCAACTCCGCCAATCTTCCGGGGTGTGATTCCCATTTGATGTAGATTTGAGTCAAAAATACAGCATTAAAATGGAATCTACAATCAAAAAAGCATCAGATGGCACCGTTACGATCACGACAACGTTTAAGCCGCAAGGCGATTTGC
>JBILHS010000154.1:0-10727 GCA_044350425.1 Saprospiraceae bacterium
TGAGCCTAATACTTTAATAGAGGCTTTTGCCAACGGTATGAAACAGTTTGAAAATAGCCCTGGCAAAGGCGAAAAATTAAAGTCCTGGGCTGCCCAATTCACCTGGGAAAAATCAGCTAAACAATACCTTGAGTTTTACCAAAAAGTACTAGCCACTCAAAACTAACCGTCCACCGTAAACCGTCCACCGTGAACCGTAAACCGTGAACCGTAAACCGTAAAAAATGTCACTAGGCAACCGTATAGCAGCAGAACTTCGGGGCGATCGTACCATCTGGATGATCGTGGCCGTGCTGAGTCTGTTCAGCATTCTGGCGGTATTCTCTTCCTCTGGATGGGAAGCCTGGCGTACCCGTGGTGGCAATACCACTGGTATGATCATGGGACATATTGTGAAATTGGCTTTTGGCTTGTTTCTGGTTTACCTGTGCCATTTGATCCATTATCGAAGATATCAGCAACTGGCCAGACCATTACTTTTTGTGACCATCCCATTGTTGATTTTTACCCTGTTTTTTGGAGCGAATATTAATGATGCCAATCGCTGGATCAGTCTGGGTGGCTTCAGTTTTCAGCCCTCAGAAATGGCGAAGATCGCCCTCATCATCTATGTGGCCAGAGCTTTGACCTTGAAACAAGAGTATATCACCAGCCTCAGGCAGGCCTTTTTCCCGATCATCATCCCGGTGGTTTTGGTATGCGGACTTATAGCGCCATCCAACCTGAGTACGGCTATGATCCTTTTTGCTACCTGCGTTCTGCTGATGTTCATGGGGCGGGTTAGTGCGCAGTACATCATTATGATGATGATGTTGGGCGTGATGGTCTTTGTCATTCTGGTGGGAATCGGAAAGGTATATCCGGAGCTAGATCTGGTTCGGGTGGACACCTGGGAAAATCGGGTCCAAACCTTTTTGCATGACGAGGACGGAGGTTATCAGGTTCAACAAGCTAAAATCGCCATCGCCAAAGGCGGGATTTTTGGCAACGGCCCGGGGAATTCCATGATGCGACACTACTTGCCGTATTGCAATGCCGACTTCATCTATGCGATCATTTGCGAGGAATATGGTTTGGTCGGTGGCTTGGTCATACTAGCGCTTTATGTGCTGTTGTTTTTGCGGAATGTGCGGCTCGTTACCCAAAGTCCTAAGGCGTTTGGGGCATTCTTAGCCATAGGTCTCAGTCTGATGCTGACGGTACAGGCTCTGGCCAATATGGCGGTAAATCTGAATCTCGTGCCAGCCACCGGATTGACCTTACCCCTGGTTTCTATGGGTGGAACGAGTGTGTTGTTTACGTGTATCTCCCTTGGAATGATCTTGAGCGTATCGAAATACATCGAATCAATCGAATAAAAGTCAAAACAGTAAACCTAAACCATTAGCCAGGAAAGAAAAACCTTTCACCTTTCCTAACCTTGGTGATTCATAAAATGAGCGATCAGAGATTAAAAATACTGGTAACTGGCGGAGGCACTGGCGGACACGTGTTTCCAGCAATTGCCATCGCCGATGCTATCAAAAAAATGCGTCCGGATACAGAGTTTCTCTTTGTAGGGGCGCACGGGAAAATGGAAATGGAGCGTGTCCCCAAAGCGGGATATACGATCGAAGGGCTGAATATTGCGGGTTTTCAAAGGAGCCTGAGCTTGAAAAATCTTTCCTTCCCGATCAAGCTTTTGAGAAGTCTGTGGAAGGCCAGAGATATTGTAAAGAAGTTTAAACCCGATGTAGTCATTGGAACCGGAGGATATGCCAGCGGCCCTGTGATGCGGGCTGCTCAAAGAGCAGGCATTCCAACGCTGATTCAGGAGCAAAACTCCTATGCAGGGGTAACGAACAAGATATTGGGCAAAAAAGCAGCCCGGGTGTGTGTAGCATACGATCACATGGAACAGTTTTTTCCAGCAGAAAAAATTGTTTTTACAGGGAATCCGGTGCGTTCAGATATTTTGCATCTGGAAGGAAAGCATGAAGAAGGTTTGAGATATTATGGCTTGAATTTGGAAAAGAAAACGATCGTAGTCATCGGTGGAAGTCTTGGAGCAAGAACCTTGAACAATGCGATGCGAGACAATGTGGAACTTCTCGAAAAACTGAATAATGTTCAGGTGATCTGGCAGTGTGGCAAGTTTTACGAGTATGAATACACAGCCATGGAGACCGCCAAATTGCCCAACGTACAGTGTCTTGCCTTTATTGACAGGATGGATTTGCTTTATGCAGCGGCAGATGTGGTGATTTCGAGAGCAGGAGCCTTAAGTATCAGTGAATTGTGTCTGGTTGGAAAACCAGTAATTCTGGTGCCTTCGCCTAATGTAGCCGAAGATCATCAGACTAAAAATGCACTGGCGCTCGTAGAAAAAGGAGCCGCCCGCCTCGTAAGGGATGGAGATGCAGGAGAAAAAATGCTGCAGGATGCATTGCTGATTCTGGAAAGCGAAGCATTGGCATTTAGTCTGAGTGAAAGCATCCGGCAAATGGGACGCCCCAATGCAGCAGAAGCGATCGCAAGAGAGGCAATTAAATTAACAGAAAAAATCTAAAATTATGAAAATCAACAAGTTATTTATCCTGATTGTATTAGTGGCCATCAGTGCCTGCCAAAAGACCAATGACAAAAACCCTGCACTATTGGGCAGCTGGCAAGGAACTGAGTGGCTGATCATGGACAAGCCGAGTGATATCGATGCAACCAAGGTTGGATTTGAGTTCAAGGAAGACGGCACATATAATGCCCAGTTTGCCAACCAAAACCAAAGTGGCACCTGGCGCACTGAAAAGGACAAGTTGTATACCACGGAGACGGGCAAGCAAGAGATATTAGTGAAACTTCTCAAATACGATGGCGCAGCCCTGGAGTTTGAAATGAATCGGGGTGGACAGAAGGAGATTTTGAAAATGGCAAAAAAGTAAACATGGAATTCAACGCAATCAAAAAGATCTACTTCATCGGCATTGGCGGCATCGGCATGTCGGCCCTAGCCCGTTACTTCCGCCTGCATGGTGCGGAGGTACACGGCTATGACCGTACGGAAACCGACCTGACACGGGCACTTGTATCCGAAGGGATGCTCGTGCATTATGACGATGATGTGAAACAGATCCCGGAAGGCGTTGATCTGGTGGTCTGGACTCCTGCAGTGCCCAAAGATCACGCTGAGTTGAACTGGTTTATAGAACGTGGGTATCCACTTAAAAAACGAGCTGAAGTACTTGGTATCATTAGCCGTGCCAAAAAATGTGTAGCGATTGCCGGTACGCATGGTAAAACCACTACTTCCACCATGACCGCACATTTGTTGCGTGCCTCTGGTGTAGATGCTACCGCTTTTGTAGGTGGTATCTCTGGCAACCTGGGTTCCAATTTTGTAGAGGGCAAAAGTGATTGGGTGGTGGTAGAGGCGGATGAATATGACCGTTCGTTTCTGCACCTTAGCCCGGATGTGGCGGTTTTGAACGCCATAGACGCAGATCACCTCGATATATATGGTACACCGGAAGCCGTTGTGGAATCTTATAAACAGTTTGCGCGACAGATCAAACCGGGAGGCAAACTGATCTATAAGCATGGATTGCCACTGGAAGATGTTGCTGAAGAATTATTGGCTACGGGACGGTTTGTTTTCACCTTCGGTATTGAAGAAGGGTATTATGAGGCGTATAATGTACATGTAGTAGATGGTCAAACGGCATTCGGGCTCAAATCCACCATCTTTGATTGGAGCGACCTGCGGCTGAATTACCCTGGAAATCACAATATCCTGAATGCAACGGCAGCCATTGCGGCAACGCTTTCTGCGGGAGGTGTTTCCACCGAATTGCGCGCTGCGCTGGTAGATTTTAAAGGGGTGAAACGCCGCTTTGAAACCATTGTAAAAACGCCGAACACGGTATATGTAGACGATTATGCCCACCATCCAGTTGAACTCGAAGCTGCCATTCAGGCCGCACGTTCACTGTACCCGGGCAAAAAAATTACAGGTATTTTTCAGCCACACCTGTTCACCCGTACCCGCGATTTTGCAGATGCGTTTGCGACCGCTTTGGATAAATTGGACGCCTGCATTTTGTTGCCGATCTACCCGGCGCGTGAATTGCCTTTACCCGGGATCACTTCGGAGATGCTGCTGGATAAAATGACTTTGAAAAACAAACAGTTGCTGCAGAAAACGGACCTGCTCAACGAATTGAAAACCCGTTCACCAGAAGTCTTGCTGACCATGGGGGCGGGGGATATTGACACCATGATAGAACCAATCAAATCACTCCTAACCCATTGATCCCATTTTTACCCGCCGTAGCTCTAGCGAAGGAGGGACCACATTAACCACATTGACCACATTATAAATGTTGTTTCCGCGACTTAATTACACCCGCCTTGCATGGCTCATGTTCCTTTTCATCGTCGGGATGATCTGGTTTATTGCCCGCAACCGCAAGGCGAATACTTTCGCGGAGGGGATGCAGGTGAATGTGACAGAATTGCCGAGTGGAGATAAGCTGATTAGTGACCGGGATGTACGGGCGGCCTTACTGACTGCATTTGGCGCGGATCTGGAAAATTCGGAACTCGCCAATCTGGAAGTGGAACGTATGGAACGGGTATTAGAGAGCGATCCGTTTGTGAAAAATGCAGATGTGTACATTGACCAGAACAATCAGTTGCACATCAATATTGACCAGCGGGAGCCCTTGGTGCGGGTGCTGGACAACAATGGGAACAATTATTACCTGGATGCAGTGGGCAAAAAGATGCCTCCTTCAAAAAATTTCGCAGCAAGGGTGATCGTAGCAACAGGCAATGTTTCGCCCTATACACCGGAGTTTCTTGGAAAGCGGAAAAGCAGTTTGAAAGACCTGTTTAACCTGACTAAGACTCTCCTTGCTGATGAATTTTTGAAGTCGTTCATACAACAGATACACATCAACAACGCGGGCGAATTTATTCTCGTTCCACTCATTGGAGATCAAAAAATAGTGCTGGGTTCCGTCCGAAAAGTGGAAGACAAACTGAACCGATTGAAGATTTTTTACCTGCAGGGGATGCCGTACGAGGGCTGGAGGAAGTATGGGACCATTAATTTGAAGTACAGCGGACAGGTGGTATGCAAAAGGTAAATAAGCAAACCATGCTCATTGGGGTTTTAATTCTGGGGCTGATTTCTTTTATGACCATGTTTTGGTTTGCGAAGACCATGGGCTTGTTTGAAATTGCTTTTGTGGCCTGGTTCGTATTAGCGTTTATCTCGATCTCTTTTGTGGATCCGTTGATAAAAAAGTTGACAGGAAAAAACAATATTTCCGGCAAAGCAACTGCGTGGTTTGTAGCAATCATCGCGGCGGCAATTTTGAATGTAATCTTAGGATTGATCTTTTTGTGCCAATTGTTTTTATAAACAAAATATTTGACACAAAATATTTAAAATACAAATACCTTTGAGGCGGGGAAGAGTTTCGACCGCCAAGTGGGTATTGAGAATAAAAATAACACCGAAACTCAAATCACTTAAATTCAACACATTATGACGGAGTTTATCCCACAACCCCAAGATGTGGTCGTTGCCTTAGACATAGGCACGACAAAAGTCTGCTGCCTGGCCGGGCGAAAAAATGTGCACGGCAAACTCGAAATCGTCGGAATCGGCAAAGTCGAAAGCGCGGGGGTCCTGCGCGGCGTGGTCTCTAACATCGAAAAAACCGTTGGAGCCATTCGTGAGGCCGTTGAAATCTGCGAGCGCAATGCTCGCATGAAATTTCACAGCGTTCATGTCGGCATTGCCGGACAGCACATCAAAAGCTTGCAACATCGGGGTATTCTGACCCGCGAAAGCGATCACACAGAGATCGCCAATCGCGATATTGACCGCCTCGTGAACGACATGTTCAAGCTGGTGTTGCCACCCGGCGACAAGATCATTCACGTCTTCCCGCAAGAGTTCACAGTGGACTCAGAGCAGGGCATTACCGACCCGGTCGGCATGTGCGGCGTGCGTCTGGAAGCAAACTTCCACATTATTACGGGGCAGATCACTGCCGTCAATAACATCTCCCGATGCATCGAGAAGGCAGGCCTTAAGATCGCTGACCTTACCCTCGAACCCATTGCCAGCGCCGACGCGACCCTCAGTGATGAGGAAAAACAAGCCGGTGTAGCACTGGTAGACATCGGAGGTGGAACTACCGATATTACCGTATTCCACGAAGGAATCATCCGCCATACTGCGGTCATTCCTTTTGGCGGCAACGTCATCACGGCCGACATTAAAGAAGGCTGTACGGTGATGCAACCACAGGCGGAAAAGCTTAAGGTCAAATTTGGTTCTGCACTCGCTAATGAGGTCTACGACAACCGCATCATCACCATTCCAGGTCTGAAAGGTCGCGATCACAAAGAGATCAGCGAAAAAAACCTCGCCCGGATCATTCAGGCGCGGATGGAGGAAGTGCTGGACTACGTGCTGTGGGAAATTCGCCGCAGCGGCTACGAGCGCAAACTCATTGGTGGCATTGTACTCACCGGGGGGGGGGCGCTTCTGGCGAATACCGACAAGCTCACGGAGCTGCACACAGGCATGTCTTGCCGAATCGGAGTGCCTGTAGAGCATCTGGCGCATGGTTACCATGAGTCGGTCAGCAGCCCGATCTTCAGCACAGGCATTGGTTTGTTGTTGCGCGGTCTGCAGGATCTGAACCCATCAAAAACCGTAGAAGAGGAGCCTAAAGCGGCAGTCGTAGAGGAGAATCGTGAACCATCCAATGTGTCCGAGGAAAAAGGCGCAAGCTGGTTCGACAACGTTTTCAAAAAGACCAAGGAATGGTTCGAAGCAGAACCTGATATGGACTTCGAACGAACTAAAACTAAAGTGTAAGGCAAAATGGTCCATTGGTTATGCAATTTGATCCATGGAAAATGAATACCCTCTAATTCGTCTGATAACCCAAAGTCGTCTGACGAACCACATTCGATAACTCATTAAATTACAAGATTATGTTGTTCGACCTTCCGAAGGATGAACCTTCAATCATAAAGATCATAGGCGTAGGTGGAGGCGGTAGCAATGCCGTGACCCACATGTATAAGCAAGGCATCGTCGGCGTGGATTACGCCATCTGCAACACCGACGCTCAAGCCATGAACCTCAGCCCTGTACCAACCAAAATTTCCCTGGGTCAGATCCTTACAGAAGGACGTGGCGCCGGCAGCAAACCTTCAGTAGGTAAACAAGCCTGCATCGAAAGCATCGAGGAGATCAAACGTTTCCTGGATGATGGCACCAAAATGGTGTTTATCACGGCTGGTATGGGGGGGGGCACCGGCACCGGTGCGGCTCCGATCATTGCCAAAGCCTCACAGGAATTGGGTATCCTCACCGTTGGTATCGTTACCCTGCCCTTCACTTTTGAAGGCAAGACCCGTGTCGGAAACGGCATGGAAGGCCTGGAAGATCTGCGCAAGAATGTGGATTGTCTGGTGATCATCAGCAATGACAAATTGCGCGATATCTACGGAAATCTGACCATTTCTGCAGCCTTCAGCGAAGCGGATAATATCCTCTGCACCGCTGCCAAAGGCATTGCCGAGATTATCACGGTGCCTGGCTATATAAACGTTGACTTTGAAGACGTGAACACTACCATGCGTGGTTCCGGGGTAGCCATTATGGGCACCTCCACCATTGAAGGCGAAAACCGCGCTTTCCGTGCTGCAGACGAGGCACTGCGCTCGCCGCTGCTCGAAGACAACGACATCTTCGGCGCGAAAAACATCCTCGTGAACATCACTTCGGGTGCCAAAGAAGCCACGATGGATGAGATCTTTGAGATCACACAGTTTGTTCAGGAAAAGGCCGGCGAAAACGCAAACCTTATTTGGGGTAACTGTTTTGACGAACGTCTGGGCGAAAAGATCGCTGTGACGGTCATCGCCACAGGCTTTGATGTCAGCGAACGGCGCAATCCTGCCCAGGCAGGACAAAAAGCAGCACAATCCAATGAACGTCAGGTGGTTCACCTGGACGAGGAGGGTGTTGGAAAAAAGCACCAGCCTTCTCTCTTTACGATTACGTCCGATGAGCCGTACAGCCCGGTAGACGAGAAGGCAGCCAGTGTACTCGAATTTGAGTTCGAAAACATCCGGGAAACAGTGGACAAAATCCGGCGTACAGCGCCCGTGAGCAACGATCCTTATCTCCGGGAAGCGGAAGAGGAGCTCTCACCTGAAGAACGTCGCCGCCGCATCGAAGAGGTACAACGCCGCCGTCAGGATGTACTTGCCCGACCCATCAATGTGGTGAAACTTTCTTCTCCGCAAACGATCATCGACCTGGAAAGCCAACCCGCTTACCTCCGCCGCAGCATCAACCTGGACGATGTTCCGGATTCAGAAAAGCAGGAAATGTCCAATTGGACCATCTCGCTCGAAGAAGAAGGAGAGATCAAAGTAGGTGGCAACTCGTATTTGCACGACAACGTGGATTGAGTTACAAGTTGCAAGTTAAAAGTGCTTAGTTTCAGGTGCCAAGTTGCCAAAGCCGAGCATATCGGCCAACTTGCAACCTTCAACTTGTGACTTGAAACTTAAAAAAGAATATTTCTGCTAAGTTTAGCGGCCTCGGTGTGTGGGACATCGGGCCGCTTTTTTTATTGTACCTGTATTCAACATAAAAATCAGTGCGACACGCTTTGTGCCGCAATAAGGGGAAATTCAAACATTACCACTACCCAAAAAAATACCCTAAAAATGGTATTTTTTATTTGATGTTAATATTTGCACGCCTGATGATTTTGCAATTAAATACAATAGTAATACTTTTGTATGAAAAAGTAAAATAATCATAATTGCAAACTCATCCGCATATGAAATCTCGTCAACACTCAAGAATTTTTCTACTCGCATTATTTCTGGGAACCAGCTCACTCTGGTGGAGCTGCCAGAAATCAGATGAAAACAATCAGGCTGAGCCGGAGTCGAAAATCTACGACGCCAGTTTGCCACAATCCTGGATGTATTTTTCTTATGATGCAGTCAAGAACCAGGGCTGGTTTGCTTTAGACGCTTCACGCCTTTACGCCTACGCGGCCATAACAGCGTATGAATCCATGGTGCATAGCCTGCCAAACGGTCGCTCATTGGTTGGGCAACTTCAAGGCTTGACTAATTTGCCACAGCCTGTCCCTGGCAAAACATATGATTGGGGTATTGTACTGTGCCATGCGATGCCTCAGGTGCTGGAGGAAATGATGCCTACTATGGTCGATGCGTCACGCACTCGTATGACCACGATCGCTCGCAGTCAGGAAACCGCTTTGGTAGGTAAGCATGATCTTTCACCACAAGTAATTGCTGATTCTAAGCAGTTTGCAAACGAATTGGCGGAAGCAATCATCCTGTGGTCACGCCAGGACAACCGGCTCGGCATGGAAAACCTTGCATATACCTACCCCAGTCGCATCGGTAATCCTCAGTTTTGGGATGGAAGCACCCTAGGACAAACTTTTATGATGCCATACTGGTGGACCAGTCGTCCGTTTGTGATCCAGTCTTATAATATTTGCGAAGTGGAGGCTCCACACCCCTACAGCGAGGCTCCAAACAGCATCTATTACAAAGATGTAAAAGAAGTTTATGATGCTTCTTTTGACCCTACTAAGGTATTCATTGGCAGATATTGGGCCAACAACCCGCTGCAATCAGGTACTCCGGCAGGCTCCTGGTTAGCCATTGCAAATCAATTGGTAGATCAGTACGACCTGGATCTTGCAACTACCTTAAAGATGTATGTTTTAATGACGATTGGTACACGCGATGCATTCATCGCCTGCTGGCATCTGAAGTACAAGTACAATCTGCAGCGTCCGGTATCTTATATCCGGAATGTAATGGGACAAACCAGCTGGAGTTCACCAGTTCCAACGCCTCCCTATCCTGACTATACTTCAGGAACCTCTACCAATGCGGGTATCTCTTCTGAATTATTGACCCGTTTGTTTGGCGTACGCGCATTCGTAGACACTCAACACACCGATAAGCAGGATCTGGGTGTACGAGAATTCGCATCTTTCAAACAAGCTGGTGTGGAAGCATTCCACTCCCGCATTTACGGAGGTGTACACATGCGTCGTGCCTGTGAGCTTGGCTTTAAGCAAGGCGAGTGTATTGGAGAATATCTCTGGACCAACCTGGAGTTTACGAAATAGAGCATCCGAACTGTTTTATATAAAAAAGGTGCGATCCTCCACAGGATCACACCTTTTTTATTGGTGCACCGGCGGCGGCAAGTTCTGGCCTGACGAACAGAAATCACATATAATACCCCTGCTGCCCTACCTTTGTACATCTAAACATTGTTCGACAAACCATCTGCCTCCCATGAAAAAACTGCTTCATCTTGCCTTTCTGCTGATTCCTGCCGCACTCACCGCGCAATTCAGTTCATCTACAAGCTGGGTGGCGGAGTTCCCCGGTCGCATTGGTCAACTTATCAGCGTCGATTTGAACGGTGACGGGCGTGAAGACTTGCTCGGTCATGCCGACCGATACATTTTCTGGGCCGAAAATGACCCTATTGATGCGAGAGGCTATTTTCTTCACCAGGGGATCGGCACTGACAACGGTCTGGGCTATGCCGATCCGGACAACGGTTTTGGCAGCCTGAGGCAAATGTCCGCCGCCGATATGGATGGCGACGGCGATATGGATGTCCTCTGCGGAGCCAAACGAAC